>CABVAZ010000001.1:0-153120 GCA_902496445.1 uncultured Prevotella sp.
GGCTGCCACCTTTTAAAGCAAGAGCCCCTGTCAGTAATATGGCAGGGGCTTTTTTCTTGCTCCTTACTTTGTTATAACCTATTGGTTTCTCACCCTGTTGCTTTTTCTTTCTCTCTTCGTTTTCATTTTTTCAGTTTCTCTTATTGATTGATGCCTGAAGCAAGTCTAATGATTGGAATGCTGATGCTGATACTTTTACGGTTTTAAATAATTAGTGTTGTTGTTTACACCATGTCCCTTATCTTAGAGTAGGCTCGTCTTCTTTTCTCGCATTACTAAGCCTGCAAAACAACGGATTAGGTGCGCTGTTTTTTATATTTTATGCTGTTGGTTAGAGTTCACTCCAATCATTTTTGTACGCCTGTCAAGTTATACAACAATGACAATTTTATTATGTTAACTTTTTTACCTGGGGGTTGCAGGGCATAACTATTTTTACTATCTTTGTAACGCAAACATCGCTGATAGCCTAAACCAACGTTTGGTGGTGTCTGTGGATTACACTAAGTTTACAATACACCCTTTGCTGTTGTGTCGGGTTGAAAGTGATGAGACAGCTCTTCCTCTTAGTAAATGAAATATCGCTGCGTCCAGTCTTGCAGCAGTTGACTCGGGCTACATTTGTCGCTCGGCTAAATGCGTGTAAGACTAGATGGTGAACAACGCCCCTTCTTATCAGAGCAATCTTACAAATCCCAATGTGGGTTATGCAAATTTCTCCCACAAGGACGGAAGAACAGTCTTACAACTGCAGAACCGCAACATGTTGTTGCAGAACGGTGTCAGCGTGGCCAAAAAACATCCTAACTTCCAAATTGATTGCACCTATACAATAAACTGGCAGCCGATGCCCAAGATGAAAGGTTTTTCGTATATTATTTTATAAGTTTAGCCCACAAAAGTATAGATGATTATGACAAAACATTTACGCATTATCTTCTCCCTGATACTGCTGATGTTGGTGTCGGCGGCCAAGGCCAGCACGCAGTATTATGTGTCGGACAACATACGCTATGCCGTCAACACAGATGACAGTACGGCTATGGTGGCTACCTATGGTAATTACAAAAACATGACAGAAATTACCATCCCCAAGCATTACGGTGAAAGGGGTTGCTTACCGTGTGACTTCGCTAGGAGAATCTTTTTCAGCGTGTACGAGAGCCTGACGAGCATCACCATCTCGAACTCCGTGACAAAGTTAGGAGCACCTTGCTTTGCAGACTGCTCAGGCCTTGCAACAGTAAAACTTCCTGAAAGTATTACGGATATAAGTGGGGCGTTTTACCATTGTACAGGTCTGAAACTATGATAGTGTTTACCTCTTACTCGATTTACTTGTTGTTAAAGTCTGATAAGTAAAGGTTCAGACGGGATTGTCTGAGGGATCTTCCTGGAAAAGGTTCTCGGCTCCTTGCAGCTCATCCTCGTCAAACCACGTATAAAGTTTGTCCTTAGCCTTTTGTTTCACGTCTTCAGAAACCTCTCCCCACACCTTATGCAGCACATAGATGAGCACAGCAAGGTCGTCAGACAGTCCCGCGATGGGAATGGCATCGGGCACTACGTCTAATGGACTGATAAGATAGCCCAGTGCGCCAAGTATGATGGCCTTGTCTTTTATTGACACTTTGTCGCTTTTGAGGGTGTAATAGAGTATCAGCGCAGCATACACCAACTTAGCCCCCGCACGTTTGGCTATTCTTGATATTTTCTCCGTGAACCGTTGGTCGGTGAAGATATCCTTATATTTTTGCAGATCGGGTAGTTCCATTTCCTTTATTTGGTTATATTGAATTTTCTTACAGCTTCTACGTAGTCCCTTGCATTAGGATAGTTAAGTCCAGCCTTCCTTACGCCGTTGCGTACCACCATCTTCATGATGACGCGATAGATGGCGAAGAGCACGCAGCCTATGCCTACGGCAAAGAGCACGCTCATAACGCCCGAAACGGGCAGACTGCCGTCTGGGAAAGCAGAAATGACGATGATGGGCAGCACCAACAGAATACCAGCTACGGTGTAGCGTGTCTTCTCTGTACCCTCGCTGTCCAGAGCAGCCTGATGGTCAAAGAGATAGTCGTCCAGCTCTTGCTGGGTAGTCTGAAAGTCGTTGAATTGCGGGAACCCCTCTTCTGTGTGATGGTTCCTTATTTTCGCCTCTATCTGATGCTGAAAGTCATCAATGACAGTGGCATATTCTTGTAAGTCTTTCATAAGAAGCGTTGTTTAAGAAAATTGAAAGCAGTGCCCCTGTAAGCCGGGTTCTGTCCTGCTGTCATCTCTCGATAATACAGCAGTGTCTGTCATTTATCTAGTCTGAGGATCACCCCCCAGCTCAAGCATTCTACCCTCCATCAGAGACTTTTGCGTCGTTCGGGCGGGCAACCCTCAGCCGATGGTTTACATGAACTTGCAGCTCCTGGTCAGCACAGCCAGACGGTCACCCGCCCGCTGGTGGTCTCTTACACCACCTTCTCACCCTTGCCGCGACCCGGCTTCAGTTGTTACTGAGGCTGGTATCAACGGTGGTCATTCTCTTCTGCTTGTACCTACTGTTGCCAATAGCTTCTATTTTCGGAAGCAGGATACCCTATGCTGCCCGGACTTTCCTCTTGCCACGTGTAGTGGCAAGCGACAGTACCAGGGCACTGCATTCGTTTGCAAAGATAATAAATAAATATGGAAAGTGTTTTGTTGTTAGTGTTTTTTTACATTTCTTTCCTTGCCTCATTCTCTACTGTGGCGTATTCTCGGCCGGAAGTAGGCCTTTTGCGTGTAGGATGTCTCATAAAAGATGTTTAGGAAGCCACAACATCAGCCTGAGAGGCTAGTTTATGTTCTGATATGCCTTTCAGCCTCCCATTGTCAGATGGCAGTTCGGTCTGCCGTCCCAAGTTCGGTCTGTCATCTATTGGCTTATCTCTAGGTAGGTAAATGAATGTAAATTGCTGCTAGCTTTGGCTTTAGATTGTTTAAAAAGTTAATTTAGACTGTTAAAAGGGAATAAAACTATAAGACAAAATGGCACTTTTACATATTTTGCCTTTATATTTGCATGTGCAAAAACGAAGAAAGCCAACGTGTTTTCAGCACATTGGGCAAGTAAAGAAAAATATTTAATGATAAGATAAAAAGAGTATGAAAAATCTATCAAAGTATCTTATGGGTGGCGCATGTGTTCTTGCGCTTACCATGTCAGCCGGAGCATTCCTCAACGTGAATGCCGCGCAGACTCAGGTTAACACTCCCGGTCAGCCTGTTGATTTGACTTATGCGGCCGAAAAGGCCTTACCCGCTGTGGTGCATATTAAATATGTACAGAACTCAAAGGTGAAAACTGTTGATGTGCAGGAAGATCCTTGGGGCGACTTCTTCGATCCCTTCGGCTTCTTCGGCAACCCAGGCAATGGCGGTTCGCGCAAACAACAGGTACAGACACCTAAGAGAGAGGCTACAGGCTCAGGTGTCATCATATCATCTGATGGTTACATCGTGACCAATAATCACGTGGTGGA
This sequence comes from uncultured Prevotella sp., assembly GCA_902496445.1. Taxonomy (GTDB): domain Bacteria; phylum Bacteroidota; class Bacteroidia; order Bacteroidales; family Bacteroidaceae; genus Prevotella. The sequence goes on from CABVAZ010000001.1 coordinate 3,519, forward strand.
TGGAGCCGATGAACTCACTGTGACGCTGAACGACAACCGTGAGTTCTCTGCCAGAATCATTGGAACAGACAAGCAGACCGACTTGGCTCTTATCAAGGTGAATGCCAAGAACCTGCCCACACTGCCCATCGGCAATTCTGATGATCTGAAAGTGGGCGAGTGGGTGCTTGCCGTTGGAAATCCCTATAACCTCAACTCAACCGTCACGGCGGGCATTGTGAGTGCCAAGGCTCGTGGCTTGGGTGCCACACCTAACGGCATTGAAAGCTTCATACAGACCGATGCCGCCATCAACCCCGGTAACTCTGGTGGCGCACTTGTCAACACTCGTGGCGAATTGGTGGGCATCAATGCCATGCTCTATTCACAGACAGGTTCTTATGCCGGCTATGGTTTTGCCATTCCTACGGCTATTATGACCAAGGTGGTTGACGATATCAAGAAGTATGGCAGTGTGCAGCGCGTCATGCTGAGCGTTACCGGACAGGATGTCATCAACTACATCAACAGTCAGAAAGATCAGGGCAAGGACGTTAACCTCGGCACAAATGATGGTGTTTACATCAATTCCGTAGATGAGGATGGCAATGGAGCAGCTGCCGGACTGAAGAAGGGTGATGTCATCGTGAAGATAGACGGCAAGCCAGTCAACAAGATGTCGGAGTTGCAACAAGCTATCAACGCTAAGCGCCCAGGCGACAAGGCATCGATAACCTATATGCGCGACAAGAAGGAGATTACCAAGACCATCACCCTGAAGAACGCTCAAGGCAACACCAAACCTATAGAGCAGGCAGACATAGACGTGCTTGGCGGACAGTTCCGCCCTGTTACTGAGAGCATGAAGAAGCAGCTCAGCATCAGCTATGGTCTTGAGGTGCTCAAGGTGAACAACGGTGCTATGAAGGATGCCGGCATTTCTCGCGGTTTCATCATCCAAAAGGTGAACGATGAGAATATGAACACGATAGATGACTTGCAGAAGGTGGTTAAGAAAGCCTCTACCAGCAAGGATCCGGTGCTTTATATCCAAGGCATCTATCCAACCGGCAAGAAGTCATACTTTGCCGTTCCGTTGGAGAACAACTAAGCTATTATTTTGAACTTTCGAGCATAATATATTTATAAAACAATCCGTAAGAGCTGTGCCGGCACGTAGTTTGCCAGTGCAGCTTTTTTTTAAAAAGTCCCCTCTATTGGTGCGGGCTGATGCTTATCAGCTGTAGGGGATGCTCTCTTCATGTCTGTTTTTTTTGTGCTGTGAATATTTTCCGTGAGTTTATTGGCCTATAAAATCATTCATCATCTTGTGAGGAAGCTGCTATGATGGGTTCGCCGATAATAAATTACTTCGCTTGCCGACGGCCACGGAGGGTGTGCTCTGCATGGGGCGTACCTTTCTGCATGTTGTAGGGTTTGGCATAGATATGTTGCTTGGCGCACATTGCGTTTGCTTAGCTTACGTCTATAAGAACGAAGAATATCAAGCGAATACGAAGTCGGGAATCATCTGAATATGATGGGCTTGTTACTATATTCTGGTGAGCAGTCGCCCTGATGAGTGGGAAACCAGGTGCCGGAGAATGAGAATTAAACCTTATTGAAGATAAAAACATGCAGGGTGAGAACAGCTAGAGAAGTTCTCACCCTACATTATATATATACAAAATCGAGCTATGTGCGTAGCCGAATGTTCTATTCTGGGACCATCTCCTTTCATTGTTGGCAGATGATCCTCGCGTGAGCTACCTTGCGGGGGGGGGAGTGATCTGCCTGCTGGTGGCGTAGCTGTCCCTCAGTTTCTTTGTCTGCCTCGCTGTGCGTCAAGCGTTCTGACGCCTTACCACCTGCTCAATGAAATATCTGTGCACGCTAAGGTCTGTGGTCAGCTCGGGGTGGAAGGCGGTAACCAGTTGATTGCCTTGTCGGGCTGCTACGATGTTGCCATCCACTCTGGCCAGTACCTGTACGTTCTTGCCCACCTCAGTGATATAGGGCGCACGGATAAACACCATCTTGACAGGATCTTCTATGCCCTGCAAAGAAGCTTCAGTGGCAAAACTGCCCAGTTGTCTGCCATAGGCATTGCGCTGTGCGGTGATGTCCATTGTGCCTATGTTGTAAAGAGCTTTGGCAGCCTTGCTGGTGCCCTGAATGTGCTTGGCCAGCAAAATAAGCCCGGCGCATGTGCCGAAGACAGGCAGACCTTTCTGTATGTCATCGCGCACGAGAGGCATGAGTTGCAGGTCGTTGAGCAGCTTGCCTTGCGTAGTGCTCTCGCCTCCGGGTATGATGAGCCCGTCTTTAGCCACGTCCCAGTCAGCTTTCTGGCGCACTTCGATGAAGTCTACGCCCAGCCGGCCCAGCATCTTCTCATGTTCTAGAAACGCTCCTTGCAGAGCCAGTACAGCTATTCTCATTTGCCTCTCTCAGCCATTAGCACCTTTATCTCGTCTTCGTTGATGCCCACCATGGCCTCGCCTAAGTCTTCTGATAGCTCGGCCAGTTTCTTGGGGTCGTTGTAGTTGGTTACGGCCTGCACGATAGCAGCAGCGCGCTTAGCGGGATTGCCACTCTTGAAGATGCCTGAGCCAACAAACACGCCCTCGGCTCCCAGCTGCATCATCAGGGCAGCATCAGCAGGAGTAGCCACGCCACCGGCAGCAAAGTTCACCACGGGCAGTTTGCCGTTGTCATGTACATACTTCACCAAGTCGTAAGGAGCCTGAAGTGTTTTGGCAGCCTCAAAGAGCTCGTCTTCGCGCTTGCTCACCAAATCGCGTATCTGACTCTGCATCAGTCTCATGTGGCTCACGGCCTGAACCACATCACCTGTGCCCGGCTCGCCCTTTGTCCTGATCATGGTAGCCCCTTCGGCAATGCGCCTGAGAGCCTCGCTCAGATTGCGTGCGCCGCATACGAAGGGCACGTCGAACTTGGTCTTGTCTATATGATATACATCATCGGCTGGTGAAAGCACCTCACTCTCGTCTATATAATCAATGTTGATGGCCTGTAGTATCTGTGCTTCGGCGATGTGTCCGATGCGGCATTTTGCCATGACCGGTATCGTAACAGCAGCCTGAATGCCTTTAATCATCTTTGGGTCACTCATTCTCGACACTCCTCCTGCCGCACGTATGTCGGCCGGAATGCGCTCAAGAGCCATAACGGCGCAGGCACCTGCAGCCTCAGCTATCTTTGCCTGTTCGGGCGTAGTGACGTCCATGATAACACCGCCTTTGAGCATCTGTGCCAAATTGCGGTTCAATTCTTGTCTTTCTGTTGTCATATTTATTGTTATAATTAAGTTCTTTCTTACTTCAACGATATTTATTCTCTGTCCTGAACACCATTCTTATGGCCTGCCCTGAAGGCTGACGGCGAGATGCCCGTTTCTTTTTTAAAAAACTTTGAGAACTGTGCCTGCGTGGCAAAGCCCATGTCGTAAGCTATTTCCTGAATATTACGGCGTGTTGTAGAGAGCTCGCGCCTGATGCTGTCTATTATGTTCTGGTCGATGATGCGTTTGGGCGTGAGACCGCAAATGCGGTGGGTTACCTGTGCCAGATAGCGTGCCGACACGTTCAGGCAGTCGGCATAAAAGGCCACATCGCGGTTGGTGCGGCAGTGGCTGCGCACTATCTCCAGAAAATCGTCATAGAGCTGACTGCTCCTACTTTGCAGGTTCATGCTCCGTGAAATCACTGTGCGCACATACTCACGGGCCTTGGCAATGGCCTCTTCCATAGCCTCACCCTGCGAAAGATATACGGCTACAGCCGACGAAAACCCGTTTGCAAAGCCATGATGTGCCAAGTCGGTAACCATTACGGCACGTTCCTTATCCGCTTCGCCTAATTTGAGCGCGCTTCTCACATGCTCGTCACGCAACACGATGAGCGAGCACAAGGGCAGCAACCTGCACCTTATCTGTGAGATGATGTCGTCTGTCATCAGTCTGTCGCCGTTGCTGGCTGTCACAATGGGGTCGTAAATCACAAATTGAGGGCGATAACGTGACAAGGCATCCACCACAACAGCAACGGTGTCGGTTGTGCGCAGCATGCCCACCTTTACTATTGTGGGCTGCATATCGTTCATGATGGCGTCTATCTGCTCACCTACCGTAGCCGAAGGAAGATCGAAGAAGTCCTGAATACCCAGCGTGTTCTGAGTGGTTATGGTGGTGATGGCCGACACGGCATAACCTCCCAAGGCCGTTATGGTCTTGATGTCTGCCTGTATGCCAGAGCCCCCTGTGCCGTCAGAACCTGTTATGGTGAGTATTGTAGTCATCTGTCAGTAAAAATGATTTCCGGTGCAAAGTAAACAGAATTTTATGGAATAAACAAATATAGTTCGCATATTGACAACGAAAACGGCGGTTTTACTAAATTCTGGGTCTGCCGGTTCTTTCTCGTATGAGCATGTGGCACGGGTTGAAACACGGCTTTGCCCTCATAAGGGTGCGTGCAGATAGGCACATGACGAGTTGCGCTAGAACGGATGCAACCCTTTTTAGAATAACAAGGAAAGAGCCGTTATGCTCAAGACAAGATAGAAAAAGAGGAGATAAGAGTTCATCACGAAACTCTTATCTCCTATATCGTTCTGCAATTTTCGCAAGTAGTTTTGCTCGCTGAGAGGGCACTCTGTGTGTATCCTTCTTTAGGCTTATACTTCAAGAAAAGGCTGGGGCGTCATGTCATGGCGTATGTTCCGCCTCAGGCTATGAGGGCTATCGCTGCAGCAACTTCTTGCTCATGTTGGCAGCAGCTCGCCTTCCGTCGCCCATGGCCAGTATGACGGTGGCTCCGCCGCGCACTATATCGCCGCCTGCATAGAGGTCGGGGCGCGAGCTTTGCATGTCGTCGTTCACCATGATGGTGTTCTTACGGCCCAGCTCAAGCCCCGCAACGCTCTTGGGTACCAAGGGGTTGGGGCTCACGCCAATAGCCACGATGACCTGATCGCAGGGCACTTCAACCGTTTTGCCTGTCACTTCGGGACGACGTCGGCCACTCTGGTCGGGCTCGCCGAGGCGCATCACATCCAGTACGGCCCCCTTCACGCGCCCCTCTTCGTCAACAAGATATTCCTTGGGGTTGTGCAGGGTGAGGAATCGTATGCCCTCTTCCTTGGCATGCTTCACCTCTTCCAGTCTTGCCGGCATCTCCTTTTCCGACCGGCGGTAAACCAGCGTCACCTCTGCTCCGAGCCTGCGTGCCGTACGGCAAGAGTCCATAGCCGTGTTGCCACCGCCCACTACAAGCACATGCTTGCCTATATTAATAGGTGTGTCAGTGTCTGGGTTAGCCGCGTCCATGAGGTTTACACGGGTGAGATATTCATTGCTGGATAGTATGTTAATGGCGTTTTCGCCTGGTATGCCCATGAAGTTGGGCAGTCCGGCACCCGAACCTACGAAGATTCCCTTGAATCCCCGAGCTTCGAGCTCGTCTATGGTGATGGTCTTTCCGATGATGGTGTCGGTCTGGAAGTGCACGCCCGCGCGTCTGAGATTGTCTATCTCATAATCCACGATGCGGTTAGGCAGCCTGAACTCTGGTATGCCATACTTCAGCACGCCGCCTATCTCATGCAGGGCCTCAAACACATACACCTCGAAACCTTGGCGCACCATGTCGCCGGCAAAGCTCAGTCCGGAGGGTCCTGACCCCACAACGGCTATCTTCATGCCATTGCCCGGCGCCATCTCCGGCAGCTCGGCCTTGCCGCTCTCGCGCTCATAGTCGGCAGCAAAACGCTCCAGATAGCCTATGGCCACGGCCGGCTCGTTCATCTTCAGGTGTATGCACTTGCTCTCGCATTGTTTTTCCTGCGGGCAGACGCGGCCGCACACAGCGGGCAGGGCAGACGTCATTTTGAGCACTTTGGCTGCTCCGAGGAAGTTGCCGCGCTCTATGTTCTTCACAAACGAGGGTATGTTGATGCTCACGGGGCAGCCTTCCATGCAGGTGGGCTTGGCACAGTCCAGGCAGCGGTGCGATTCTCTGACGGCCATCTCAGGGGTCAGTCCTTGGTTCACCTCTTCCAGACGCGAGTGTGAACGATACTCCGCGTCTAGCTCAGGCATCACCACTCGCTCTATGGCCATGCGGTCCTTGGGTTTCATAGCCTTGCGCAGAGCGACACGCCATGGGGCATCGCGGTGTGTAAGGTCGTCTGGCTGGACGGCCTGACAGGTCTCTGCTGCTGGCGCCGACGTGCTTTGAGGCTCAGCAGAAGGCTTCTGCACGTTGCCCACATGCTCGACGTAATGCTCCATCTCGTCTTTCTCCACGCGTTTGAAGGTGCCCATGCGCTTGAACATCTCGTCCCAGTCCACCTCGTCACCATTAAATTCCGGTCCGTCGATGCACACGAAGCGCGTCTTGCCACCTATTGTCAGGCGGCACGCTCCACACATGCCGGTGCCGTCTACCATGATGGTATTCAGGCTGACATCATTGGGAATGCCATATTTCTTGGCCAGCAATGAGGTGAACTTCATCATGATGGGAGGTCCGATAGCCAGCACCTTGTCTACATGCTCGCGTTTTATCACTTTCTCAACGCCGGCAGTCACCATGCCCTTTTCGCCCAGCGAGCCATCGTCTGTCATGATAACCACCTCGTCAGAGTTGGCTTTCACATCGTCTATCATGATGACCAAGTCCTTTGTCCGTCCTGCCAAAACAGACACCACACGGTTGCCTGCCTGGTGAAGAGCCGTGAGAATGGGCAGAATGGCAGCTATGCCTATGCCTCCTCCGGCGCACACCACGGTGCCATACTTCTCTATGCGCGAGGCATTGCCCAGCGGCCCTACAATATCATGTACGCTGTCGCCGGGGTTCAGCCTGCACAGCTTGGTAGACGAGAGTCCCACCTCCTGCACCACGAGGGTGAGTGTGCCGCGTTCAGCATCGTGCTTGGCTATGGTGTAAGGCACCCGCTCGCTGCGCTCGTCTACACGTATGATGATGAAGTTGCCTGGCTTGCAGCTTCTTGCAATGAGCGGAGCTTCCACCTCAATGCAGTATACTTTTTCAGAAAATTGTTGCTTGTTTAGGATTTTGTACATGTTTCAGTATTTAGTAAAGGTTATTCAGCTCGCTCCAAGGGCATGTCCTTGCACCGGCTTTAGTATGGTATAGATGTATTAAAGGTTGTCACTGCCCGCACCCTGTCAGGTGGTTCGGGCAGTGGCATCCGTCTAGAAGTTATTGCCATCGAGCATCTCGAAGCCACAATAAGGCACCAATGCCTTCGGCACTCTCACTCCGTCAGGTGTCTGGTTGTTCTCCAGTATGGCGGCAACGATGCGCGGCAGAGCCAGTGCAGAGCCGTTGAGCGTGTGGCATAGCTCTATCTTCTTGTCGCCTGTGTGGCGATAGCGGCAGTGCAGGCGGTTGGCCTGGTAGCTCTCGAAGTTAGAAACCGACGACACTTCAAGCCAACGCTTCTGTGCGGCGCTCCATACCTCAAAGTCATAGCATATAGATGATGTGAAGCTCATATCGCCTCCGCAGAGCCTGAGGATGTGGTAAGGAAGCTCAAGCTTTTGGCAAAGACCCTCTACATGGTTGAGCATCTCCTTCAGACTCTCGTAAGAGTGCTGCGGAGTGTCGATGCGCACCAGCTCTACCTTGTCAAACTGGTGCAGGCGGTTGAGCCCTCTCACGTCTTTGCCATAGCTGCCGGCCTCGCGACGGAAGCAAGCTGAGTAGGCGCAACGCTTGATGGGCAGGTCAGCCTCATCGAGTATCACATCGCGGAAGATATTGGTAACGGGCACCTCTGCCGTAGGAATGAGGTAGAGATCGTCGAGGTTGGCATGATACATCTGGCCCTCTTTGTCAGGCAACTGACCCGTACCCAGACCCGATGCCTGGTTTACGAGATAGGGCGGCTGCACCTCCAGATAGCCGCTCTTGCGTGCCTCCTCAAGGAAGAAGGCCTCCAGAGCGCGCTGAAAGCGTGCCATCTTGCCTATATAGATAGGAAATCCGGCTCCCGTAACTTTTACGCCGAGATCGAAATCAACCAGGTTGAACTTCTTGCATATATCCCAATGGCACAGAGCGTCGGCAGGCAGGTCGGGCTTTACGCCGCCTTCCTTCACCACAACGTTGTCGTTGGCGTCCTTGCCTTCTGGAACGTCCTCGTTAGGAATGTTAGGTATGGTGAGCAAAACATCTGTCATGTCCTTCTGGGCTTTGTCCATTATTTCCTGAACAGCCTTGTCGGCCGACTTCAGCTCGGCTACCTGGGCTTTGATGCCCTCGGCTTCGTCTTTCTTGCCTTGCTTCATCAGGCCGCCAATTTGGGCAGACAGCTGCTTTTGCTGCTGCTTGTTGGCATCGAGCTTCTGCTGAGCCTCGCGGCGTAGTTTGTCATATTCCAATACTTTCTCCACAGCTTCGCGCGCACCCTGAAAGTGTTTCTTCTCCAAACCTTTCACCACGCGTTCAGTCTCTTCACTGATAAGCTTTAATGTAAGCATAATCTAAGTAAAATTTAATTTGTAATTTTCTGAGAGCAAAGTTAATAAAAAAAACCGCAATACCGCAAAAACGTTCGACCTTTTTTGCCTAAAACGCCAAAAGCCTGCCTCCGTGTTGGGAGACAGGCTTATATGGTTTGTTTGGAATAGTTTTGTTTATTAATGAGCCTTAAGCTTCAGGCTTAGCGGTTTTCTGGGCGTACTCCTCTTCAGAAAGCACAGAAACCTTGCTCTTGTTGTACTTGCCTTTGTGGAAGTAAACAATGCCGTCGGTAAGAGCATAGAGCGTATCGTCTTTGCCCTGAGCAACGTTTGCGCCTGGGAAGTGCTGATTGCCACGCTGGCGAACGATGATGTTGCCGGCTACGATTTTCTGTCCGCCCCAGATTTTAACGCCTAAACGCTTTGAAGCTGACTCACGTCCGTTCTTAGAACTACCTACACCTTTCTTATGTGCCATTTCTAATTCCTCCTGTTTTAAGCGTTAATTGATTTGATTGTTACTTGTGTGAAGTGTGTGCGATGGCCCTGCTTCTTGCGGTAGTCCTTGCGACGCTTCATCTTGAAAACGATAACCTTATCACCTTTTACGAGGGGATTGGTTACCTCTGCCACTACTTTAGCGCCCTCTACTGTAGGTGCGCCTACGGTCACTGCTCCGTCTTTGTCTACGAGCAGCACTTTGTCAAACTCAACAGACTGGCCCTCTTTTGCATCACGCATGTGATTAACGAAGAGCTTCTTGCCCTCCTCTGCCTTGAACTGTTGACCGTTAATTTCTACAATTGCGTACATTATTTTATGATTGTAAAACGGGTTTTACCGCCAGGCGGCACGCCCTTGGCATGCACTTATACTAGCCTAAACGGCATAAATCGGATGCAAAGTTACAAAATATGATGCACATGCCGATTTTCGGACGGGCTTTTTAAGATGTGCTTAACGTTAATTAACCTATCCGGCAACGGTTTGCCCACGGCGCTTGGGTTATTTGTCGTGCGGCACCAGTCCTTCGATGTATTTGCACAGTATGCCGATGCCCTTGATGTTCTCGCCTCCTTGTGGTATAATCAGGTCGGCATAGCGCTTGGTGGGCTCTATAAACTGCTCGTGCATGGGCTTGAGCACGTTCAGGTATCTCTCTACCACCATCGACACGGTGCGGCCTCGGTCTATGGTGTCGCGCTGGATGTTGCGTATGAGGCGCTCGTCGGAGTCGCAGTCTACGAAGATTTTCAAGTCCATCATGTCGCGCAGGCGCTTGTTGATGAGCGTCATGATGCCCTCGATGATGATGACGGGCTTGGGCTCAATGTGTATAGTTTCCGGCAGGCGGTTGGAGAGTATGTAGCTGTAGGTAGGTTGCTCCACGGCGATGCCTCGTCTCAGGTCGGTTACGTGGCGTATGAGCAGCTTCCAGTCGAAGGCGTCGGGGTGGTCGAAGTTGATGGCCTTGCGCTCTTCGTCGGTCATGCCGGTGGTGTCGTTGTAATAAGAATCGAGCGGCACTACGGCCACATAATGGGGCGGCAGAGCCTCAACAATCTTCTTCACTACGGTGGTTTTGCCCGAGCCGGTGCCCCCGGCGATGCCTATGATAGTTGTTTTCTGATTCATTGATTATTGTGCTAAAAAGAGTTATCGTTTCGTTTGGATTTCCAAGAAAGGCCTTTTTGCGTTGCGAAATAGGCACTTTGGCAAGCCAAAACAGGCACTTTTGCGTTGCAAAAGCACGCTTTTGTCAGAGCATACCTAAGTCGCTGAACATCTGCCTGTAGTATTCGGCCTTGCTTTCCACCCTCATTGGGTAGGCGCGCGACGAGCTTGGCTCGCGATAAAGGCTCAGCTGCCGGCCTTGAAAGGCAAATTCCACATGGCTGCCCATGCGTTGATTGCCGGTGATGTTGAAGTGTTTCTTCAGCACAGAGGTGGCCAGCTGTCCGGCAGCCAGCACGGCTTTGCACTGTGGCAAGGCTGTCAGCATACCGTCGATGTCGGCTTGCGTCACTATCTCCAAGTCTTTGTCTGAAGCGCTTCCCGTAGTGCGGCGTATGCGCAATGCCGTGTCGAAGATGGCCACACCTTTTTCTTTGAGAAACAGCTGTATGGCCGGCAGGTCGAACTTACGCTCATCGGGCAACACAAAGTGGTTCTTATCGCCGAAGAAGCACAGGCCGAAGATGCGCCACATGTCGTTCTGAAAGTTGGGATAATACCATGGCATGCACCATCTCTTGGGCGATGGCGGAAAGGTGCCCAGCATCAGCAGCCGCGCGTTGGCGGGCAGAAAGGGCTCGAAGGGATGCACCTCTATCGGGTGCGTATCGTTCTTGCCGCGCGTGGCCGCTGCTTTCTGATTCACTCTGTCAGGGCTCATGGCTTAGTCTACTGCCTTTTTCAGGTAAACAACAACGGGCAGGTGGTCGCTGTAACCATCCAGCCACACCCCTCCGGCCGTGGTGCGCTTGGGCTCGCCACGATACTTTCCGCTCTCCTGGAAGAGATAGTCGCGACGGAAAATCTGATTCTTCCAGAATGTCAGCGAGCCGGGATTGTTGCCGTCTTTATGCTCTAACAAGTTGGGTGTCAGTATGATTTGGTCAAACAGATTCCATGATCCGTTATAACGTAACGTTCCCGTGCCCTCCTTGACAAGCAGGTTGTACCATGGATTATACATGTCTTGCGGGCCCACCTTGTTGATGTCGCCCTTGGCCGACAGCCCTTCGCTTATGCTCTTGCTGGTAGGATCGTCGTTCATATCGCCCATCACGATGACCTTCATGGTGGGGTCTTCGCGCTGCAATGAGTCTTTCAGCGCCCTTACTTGCTTTCCGGCAGCCTCACGATAGGGCGAACCGTTGAAGCGGCTGGGCCAGTGGCACACAATGATGGTTAGCTTCTCGTTGGCCAGCAAGCCGTTCACAGTGAGGAAACCGCGCGTGCGGAAGAGGCTGTCCTTGGCCAGCTCGGGCACGTAAGGCACCAGCTTGACGCTCTTTACGGTGAAGAGCTTGGGGTTATACAGCAGCGCACAGTCTACGCCGCGGCGGTCCGGACCCTCTATGTGGCAGAACTTGAAGCCCCTCTTCTGCAGCGAAGGCTGGTTGACAAGGTCGGTGAGCACGTGGTCGTTCTCCACTTCGCTCACGCCGATAGCCGCACATCCCACGTTGGGCAGCACGTCGGTGCCCATCTCAGACAGCACCCTCGACATATTGGCCAGCTTGTGCTCATACTTCATTGCGTTCCATTTGTAGCTTCCTTCGGGCAGAAACTCATAGTCGTTCTTTCCCTCATCATGCGTGTAATCAAATAAATTCTCCAGATTATAGAAGCCAATGGCATAGACGGAGAATCGTTTTTGGGCTGACACAGTGAGGCTTACAAGGACAAGAGCCAGTAAGACGAATAGTTGTTTTTTCATTTTGTTATGACGATTTTGTTGTATAATCAAGTGAGATGAGCACTTTTATGTTGCTTTTTCAAGATGCAAATATCGCTAATATATTCTAAATAACATTCTTTTTCACTGAAAATTAATCTAAAAAAGTTTTCTTTATTAAAAAAAAGTTCGTTACTTTGCAGCTATATATTTTCTTAATACATTTTCTATCATTATGCAGAAAAAGCTGAAACTTGTAGTGATAGCCCTTTGCTCATCATCTTTGGCTTTTGCGCAGAACGGCGCAACAACGCAGAAAGACAAAGAGCAGACTGCCAATATGTTGGATGAGTCGGCTTTCACATTTACAGAAGCACAGCTGGGAGAGGATAACGACGTGAGTGAAAACATCACTATTCTAAACTCAAACAGCAATGTCTATGCTTCGGAAGTGGGTTACCTTTATTCTCCCATGCGCTTCCGTTACAGGGCACTCAATCAGAAGTATAACGATGTCTACATCAACGGAGCTGCCATGAACGACATGGAGACGGGCCAGTTCCGCTACTCTATGGTGGGCGGACTGAACCAGCAGACGCGCAATGTAGACTTCTCGTTGCCTTTCGAGGCCAACAACTTCTCCATGACGGGCATGGCCGGAAGCAACAACTATGACTTCAGGGCCGGCTCTATGGCGGCAGGCAACAGGCTCACCTTGAGCGCGGCCAACCGCAACTATACACTCAGGGGTATGTATACCTATGCCTCTGGCTTCAACAGCAAAGGCTGGGCCGTGGCGGCCAACCTCACTTACAGGTGGGCCAACCGCGGATATGTAGAGGGAACATTCTACAACGCGCTGTCTTATTACTTCGCTGTTCAGAAGAAATGGCGCAACGGTCACTCGCTGAGCCTCTCTACCTGGGGCAACCCCACCGAGCGTTCTACGCAGGGAGCATCTACTGATGAGGCTTACTGGCTGGCAAATGACTATCAGTATAACCCCTATTGGGGCTATCAGAACGGCCACAAGCGCAACTCGCGCGTGGTGAACGATTTTGCTCCGAGTGCCATTCTGACATGGGACTGGGACATCAACAAGAACAACAAACTCACCACGAGCCTCTTCACAAAATACTCTATCTACAAGAGTACCAAGCTCAATTATAACAACACAGACAATCCTCAGCCAGACTACTGGAAGAACTTGCCAAGCAGCTATTATGACGTGTGGGACGCAACCGACACGCGCTACCGTTCTGACCAGGCGCTGAGCGACTGGAATACGGCAACTCTGTGGTGGCAGAACAAGTATAACAGGCAGATAGACTGGGACAGACTCTATTATGCCAACCGCCAGGCAGCAGCCGCAGGACAGGATGCTCTCTACTATGTGCAGGCTAAGCACAACAACAATATGATGGCTTTGATGTCATCCACCCTTACTAGTTATCTGGGCAAGAAGCAGGTGCTCAATGCCGGCTTCGTGCTGGGGCAGAACCTGGGACATCATTATCAGACCATGGAGGACTTGCTGGGAGCCAAGTCGTTTCATAACATCAACACCTATGCTCTGGGCACTTATGCTGAAAACGACCCCAGAGTGCAGTATGACCTGAACACTCAGGGAACACTGGGCAAAGGCAAGCTGGTGTACGAAGGCGATAAGTTCGGCTACGACTACAACATCAACGTGCGCAAGGCGGGCCTATGGGCCAACTATACCGAGACGGTGGGAAGCATACGCTACACCTTGGCCGGACGTCTGAACTATGACAATATGTATCGCTACGGTCACATGCTGAACGGCATGTTCGCCAACAACTCATTCGGAAAGAGCCGCCATGCGGAGTTCTTCTCCGGCGGCATGAAGGGCAATGTGATATGGACCATTGGCGGAGGCAACGCTCTCTCACTCGGTTTGGGTTACGAACATCGCGCGCCACAGGCCAGCACGGCTTTCGCTTCGCCCGAGATGAACAACGACTTTGTGACCAACCTGCGCAACGAGCGCCTCTTCTCAAGCGAGATAAGCTATCAGTATAACGGCAGTTGGTTGCATGCCAACCTCAATGCTTACTACAATCACCTCACCCACGGCACGGAGTGGCAGAACTATTACTTTGATGATATCAACAGCTTCTCGTATGTCAGCATGACCAACATGACCAAGGACTACTACGGATTGGAGCTCGGTCTCGACTTTAAGTTGACCAGTTACCTCAACTTCAAGACGCTCGGAACGCTCTCTAACGCCAAGAACACCAACAACGCCAATGTGAGATACCTCAATTCTACAACCGCTACGTATGTTGACGACGTTGTATATAATAAAGGTATGCACGAGAGTGGTACGCCCCTCTCGGCTTATAGCGCCATCATCGACTTCCATCAGGGCGGCTGGTTCATTGATTTTAGCGGAACCTACTACGACCGCATATACCTCTCTTATGCCCCCAGCGCACGCTACGGTAGCACATTAGCCACCGTAGACAATCAGGGCAACAGCATCATAGCGCCTGCTCCGGCCCAAGCAGAGGGCAAGGGCGGCTTTATGCTCGACGGCTCTATAGGCCGCAACATCCGCCTGCATAAGGGCAGCCTCTCTATCAACTTGATGGTGAACAACATTCTTAACAACCAGAAGATGGTGAGCGGTGGCTACGAGCAGAGCCGTTCTGACTACACCCTGCGCAACGACGGAACCCGCAACTACAGGGCTTACAGGTTCTCGCTCAACCCCAAGAAGTATTATGCAATGGGCATTAACGGAATGTTGAACATAGCTTATAAATTCTAACAACAACGACATGAAAAAGATTATATATATCTTAATGGCTCTTACGCCCCTGCTCCTGGCTTCATGCATGGGCGACGACTATGCCGAAGCAGGCTACGACAACACGCCCGTAGGCAATAACGAGATTGCCGAAACCAATGTCATCAGCATCGCGCAGCTGCGCAACAACTTCAACTCCTACATCACTACAGACTACCGCGACGGCGCCAGCTTCACCAAGGTAGACACTGACGTGAAGATAAAAGGCGTTGTGACAAGCTCAGACATACAGGGCAACATCTATAACGAGTTGGCCCTGCAAGACGAAACAGGCGCCATTATCATCTCTATTGCTCAAGGTGGTCTGTACAGTATATTGCCTCCGGGCACCGAAGTGCTTGTAGATCTGAAGGGCCTGTGTGTGGGCAACTACAGAATGCAGGCTTCCATAGGCGTGCCTTCCATCAACAGCAATGGCGCAACCGAGCTGGGACGCATCAGCCGCGCTACATGGAACCAGCACTTCAAGGTGCTGGGCAAGACCGATGTGCCTGAACCTGAGGAGTTCGCAAACGGCTCTACAGCCACCAAATGGGATATCAACAAAGACGATGGAAAGCTGGGTGTGATACGCAATGTGAGCATCAAGTTCAACTCTATCGACTCTACCTACTATTCAACCCTGAATGGGGGAGAGATATATCTTAACGAGCAAGGCAGCAACGTGATGCTTTACAACAGCCCGTATGCCGACTTTGCCAATGCCAAGATGCCAAGCGGAAAGGTAGACATTACAGGTATCATGAAACGGTATAACAACAAGTGGGAGGTCATCATCCGCTCGCTGGATGATATAAAGCCCGCCGCCACTGCCTTATTCGAAGACAATTTTGATACCGGTACGGGCTCGTTCAGCATCGTAGACGTGAAGTTAGACGAGGCTTTGAAGTATGTTTGGGGCGGCTCTTCCTACGGTGCCAAAGCCTCAGCTTATCTCAACAGCAAGAACTATGAGGCCGAGAGCTGGCTCATCTCTCCCGAGATAGACCTCTCAAAGGCTACTAGTCCGCAGCTTGTTATCACTCAGGCAGCCAACTTCCTGGGCAGCGACTTCTACGATAACTGCAACATCATGGTAAGCACCAACTATAAGTCAGGCCTGCCTTCTACCGCTACATGGACGGCACTGAAGCCTTCTAACGTGCCAACAGCCGACACTAAGTGGGACATGGTGACCGGAAACGCCAGCCTGGCAAGCTACGCCGGAAAGAAGATACGCATAGCCTTGCGCTACGTAAGCTCTGCCTCAACGGCGCCCACATGGGAAGTTCGCAACATCACCGTTAAATAACTACACATTATATATATAATAAAGAATAAATAAAAGATCAGATATGAAAAAGTTATTGTTATCACTTACTGCCATTGCGGCACTCACCCTCACCAGCTGCGAGGATGTGCCAATGCCTTACAACGACCCTAATGGCGCAGACCAGACTCAAACCGTTGCTCCCAGCGGCACCGGAACGCAGGCCGACCCCTACAACGTGGCAGCAGCTCAGCAGCTCATCAGCAACAAGACTTTCACCGCACAGCCAGTATATATTAAGGGTAAGGTGGTGTCAGTAAGCATTGACACAAGCTATGGCAACGCTACTTATTACATTAACGACAGCAAAACAGCCACCGGAGCGCTTGAGGTTTACAGGGGCTATACCTACAACGGAGCCAAGTTTAAGAGCACAGACGAGCTCAAGGTGGGCGATGAAGTGGTTGTGTATGGCACGCTGACATCTACTCAGGTAGGCACTGGCTCGCAGATCTACTCCATCAACGGCATCACAAAAACCGTTACTCCGGCAGCCGAACCCAAGGGAAAAGGTACCGAGGCTGACCCTTATAATGTTTCAGCAGCCATCAAGGCAGCATCGGCTCTTGATGCCAGCGGAAAGGTAGAGAACGTCTATGTGTCGGGCATCATCTCAGAAATGGGCGAGGTAAGCACAAGTTACGGCAACGCAACTTATTACATCTCAGACGACGGAAAGACTGATAACCAGTTTGAGATACATCGTGGCTACTATCTCAATGGCGATAAGTTTACCTCTGCCGACCAAATCAAGGTGGGCGACAAGGTCACCGTGCTGGGCACACTGGTCAACTTCAACGGCAAGACTCTTGAGATGACAGCCGGCAGCAAGATAGTTAGCCTCAACGGACAGGGCGGCAGCCAGGAACAAGTTGGTCTGAACGC
This sequence comes from uncultured Prevotella sp., assembly GCA_902496445.1. GTDB lineage: Bacteria > Bacteroidota > Bacteroidia > Bacteroidales > Bacteroidaceae > Prevotella. The sequence goes on from CABVAZ010000001.1 coordinate 20,449, forward strand.
CACCTTCAAGAGTGACGACGGAGGCTTCACCATCGACAATGTTTCTATGCCGTCACCGCTCACCTACGTGTGGAAACACGATGCATCGAATGGCTTTATGAAGGCTTCGGCCTATATCAACAAGACCAACGTGCCCGCCGAGAGCCGTCTTGTGTCTCCAGCCTTCAGCCTGAAGGGACTCACCAAGGCCACGCTTACCTTTGAGCATACGGCCAAATACTTCAAGTCGGCACCTGATGAGCTGAAAGTAATGGCCTCGGCTGACGGCGGAACGACGTGGACTCCCGTCACCATAAGCACATGGCCCGACGGAGCGTCATGGAATTTTGTCACGGCAACTGCCGATCTGTCGGCTTTTGCAGGCAAGAGCGCGGTTCGCATTGCCTTTGTCTACACCAGCAGCGCAGATGCAGCTGCTACATGGGAGGTGAAGAATGTAGTGGTGAAATAATCACAAACAACGCATCATATAAAAGGGGTGGAAGCTATTCCGCCCCTTTTTCAGCTACCTAATAGAGCCTTCTGCCTTTCATACTTAATATGAGTTGAGACGAAAAGAATCTACTTAGCCGCTGTATCAAATATTTTTCTGATTGTTGTTTGTTGATGAAAGTTAAACTGTATTTGAATGACTGCAATGTAATTCTCGGTTATTACTATTATCTAAAAGTCACCGGTATATTATATCTTACACGTACACGCTGGCCATTCTGAACCCCTGGAGTCCAGCGAGGCATCTTGCTGACAACTTTTTCGGCCTCCCGATCCAATGCCGGATCAACAGAACGAACCGTATGAATGTCGGTTAAAGAGCCGTCGCGCTCTACGACAAAGCTTACTATCACGCGGCCTTGAACATTTTCTAAAGCTGCTGACGCCGGATAACAAAGGTTCTTTGAAATCCAAGCCAACATTGCTCCGCTTCCTCCAGGGAATGATGGCATTGATTCAACAACATCATATATTTTTTCTTCAGAATGATTTTCATCCTCAATCTCCTTGCTTATCTTTATCTTGTTTACGCAACTTACTATTGGCTCTAATGGTCCATTTGACAATAAATCTTCATCAAGCACATTATGAAATATTGCAATCTGTTTGGGCTTACTGCCATCTGTAAAGGTAATATCCGCCTTTACCAATCTGCACTGCGTCACTTTCTTGTTGATAAACTTTTGTATGTATTGACCTTCGTTAGCTCCAAATACATGTAACGCAATATACGATGCATCAAACATATCTTCATAATAGTCTGTGTTTTTCCTTCCAACAAGGTTTTTATAGGATATTACGCAGTTGGGATTACCCGTGTGAATGTCATACATTTGACAATCTACGTCATTGAAGAAACTAAATGTAAGGACCGCATTCTTAATAGTTTTTACAGTAGAATTGATCAAGCACAGACCTATGAGTACTTGGCCGGGCTCACCTACACTGTCATCCTCATTAGCTATGCTAAAGCTATAGTCTATAATAACAGGAGGAGCGGCTTTTAGATTATCCATCGCTCTGCTTGAATTAATACAAAGAAGTGCTTGGTTAGGAGTAGCTCCGCTTCTGAGCAACTGATTATATCCTTTGATTTCATACTGGTTCATGTCTTCGACATCAAATACAACACTGTATGGTCTGTCACTGGAAGAGTAAGAGTCTATGATTTGCGCATCAGCATCCAAACTTCCAGAAAATGCACAAAGGGCAGTTAAGGCGATAAGTAATAAAATCGTTCTTTCCTTCATAATGATTGTTATTAAGTCAAGAAATTAATGTCAGGCATCAAGGGTTAGTTGCTGTCTGCTCAAGCTGTTAGTTGAGCTTGATGCTACAAAGATATAAAAAATAAAGAAACACTGTATTCGCCAGCCCCATTTATTTTGTTTCATCATCCGTTTCCCTCTCTCTGCCTCTTTGTCAGGCTAGTGAATGGATGCCGGAAACAAAGGCAACGAATGGTTGGATGGAGGGTTCGGATTGTAAGGAATTATACTTTAGGGAAGCCATCAGCCTGCTTCTTGCAACTGGTTGATACACAATGATTTCTGCAGACCGGCAATTTGACCTTCAGAAAATGCCCATTTCATCGCGCGATAATAGGCTTTTGGGCGTGCAAGAACGGTGCTTTTGCAAGCTAAAAAGGTGCATATCAGCTTTGTGTAAACATTTTTTTGCACTGTCGCCTTTTAGTTTTGGGAGAGTAAGAACAACATCCCCAGCAGGGCGCGGTCATAGAATGGGTTCGCAATCGGGGGCAGGCTATGAGTGCTTTCTAAGCAATAAGGATGCTCATTGCCTGTGGCTTGTTTGCTTGGCCTGGCTCATTGCCATAAGCCTTTGCCCTGTTAAGGATATATGTACCTACGATGTTGCATGAAGGTGTCAGGCTAATGGCGAGCCAGCACCAGACATCTCCAGTCGCCGTTCTGCTTTTTGGTTACCTCCTCTAAGCCCAGTTCGGAAGCTTTCTTTAAGAGTAGCTCTACGTCAGACTCATAAAAGCCGCTGAGCAGAAGATAAGAAGGCAGCGACATAACGTCTACATAGCGGGGCATGTCGGCCAATAAGATATTACGATTGATATTAGCCAGCACCACATCAAAGAGGCCACTGACATGTGACAGCACCTCACTGCCACCCTCAAGGGCCTCTATGTCTACGTCGTTGAGCATGGCGTTGTGGGCAGTATTGCGCACGCACCAATCGTCTACGTCGAAGCTCACCACACCTGAAGCGCCGCGCTTAGCCGCTACGATGCCCAGAATGCCGGTGCCGCAGCCACAGTCGAGCACCCTCTTGCCCTTGAGGTTCATGTCTAGCAGTGCCTCAACCATCATCTGCGTGGTGGCATGAGTGCCTGAGCCAAAAGCCTTGCGGGCATCTATCTGTATGTGCAGCAAGCCGTCATCGGCCGTAGCAGGTGCCGCTTCACCCTTGCGCGCGTCTTCTATCACCACGCGTTTGCCAATGTGTATGGGCTCAAATCCCTCGCGCTCCCATTCCTCATTCCAGTCTTTATCCTCCATTTCCTGAATGTCGTACTTAACCTTCGTATCGGGAAAAGGCAGGTTCAGAAGGTCCTCATCCAACTTTGATTTGTCAAACAATTCTGCCTGTACATATCCAGTCATGCCGAAGTCGGTTTCCTCAAACGACTCAAATCCGGCCTCGCCCGCAAGGGCTGCCACAACGTCACGTGCAGGCTGGCTGACAGGAGTTATATAAAAGTTAGCCTTTAAATACTTCATATTATTGTTAATTTTTGGATGCAAATTTATAAAAAATAGGGAAAAACCTACCATGGATTAGGGATTTTCCGTACATTTGCATGAAAAGTAGCATTATTTTTGCAATGTAATCAGTAGAAAAATAAAATATAAGGAGATATAATCATGAAAAAGTTGATTCTTCTTGCAGTCCTGATCGGAGCAATGCCGCTTGCAGCAAGCGCACAGGACGACCTCTACTTTAATCCCAAGGATAATGTCGAGGCTAGCAAGCAAGGGCGCGTTAACGAAAGACCTACCTATTACAGTGGCATCAACAAAAGTGATGACGAATATAATAGGAGAGGTGCTTACGGTAGTACTTACCAGAAAATAGGTGAAGACTCATTGGGTAACGACATCATCCAGTTTCAGACTGGCACAGGTTCTTATGGCACGGTGAAGACCGATACCATCTATCAGGGCATGGCCAACTCCTATTATAACGATGATGACGACTATCGTTTCAGCCGTGAGATGGGTCGCTTCGACGGTTTTTATGGTTGGTACAATCCCTATTTCTACAGCTATTGGGGTCCGTGGCGCGGCTATTACGGCTGGTATGACCCATGGCTCTATGACGATTGGTACTGGGGCGGCGGCTATTATAGCGGCTGGTATAACCCTTGGTATGACGGCTACTGGGGCTATGGCTGGGGCTGGCCCTACAGATATGGCTGGGGTTGGCCTTACAGATATGGCTGGGGCAACTATTGGGGCTGGCCTTACGGCGGCGGCTATGCCTATTATGGCCACACCGGAACGGCACGTCACTCCTTCCCCGAAGGTTCGTATAGCAGTGGCAGAACGCCATCAACAGGCACTGGCAGCACGCGCAGCGGCTACTATTCGTTTGGCCAGGGTGGCCTGAGAGGCAGCAGCACTGCGGGCAGCAACCGTACTTTCGGCAACCGTACGTCAACCGGTTACGACAGCTCTAATGGCTTCAAGGGCACCAGGGTGTTCAACAACAACAGAGACAACATATCAACCAACATGCCCTCACGCACCTATCAGCCCTCTCGCTCCAACAACAGCTCCTTCGGAGGCTCACGCTCCTTCGGCGGTGGTTCGTTTGGTGGAGGCGGCTCCTTCAGCGGAGGCGGCCACAGCTTTGGTGGCGGCGGCGGTTCGTTTGGCGGTGGCGGAAGTCACAGCTTCGGCGGACACAGATAATGCCTCCTGCATGATTCAACGTTAATGATGACTTTTTAATTCAATCGAATATGAAAGCAAAATATATATTATTAGCTGCAACGGTGGCAGCAACTATGCCACTTGCAGCACAAGAGACGTATGAAAACGCCAAGCTCATGAAGGGCGACCTGAACGGTACTGCCCGCTATGTGGGCATGGGTGGAGCCATGGAGGCCTTAGGAGCCGACATCTCTACAATCAGCACCAACCCTGCCGGCATCGGACTTTTTCGTCACAGCACGGCTACTGTATCGGGCGGATTTGTCTCGCAGAGCGGTCTGAACTCCGGAGCAGAGGGCGACAAGACCAAGATGAGCTTTGATCAGGCTGGCTTTGTTTACAGCGTGAGGACGGATGCAAAGTCGTATATGAACTTCGCGTTCAACTATCATAAGAGCACCAACTTTGATTTCATCCTTCATGCGGCTGACGCGCTGAGCAACGCATCGGCTAATAAGCTCACTTATCAGAAGTGGCGCAACGGCCTGTTCGATAAGAGCGACGGCGCTTACTCGCAGATGGACCACCTCAATGTGAATGGCTTCAACATGGCTCAAGACTCAGCCAACTATGTAGCCAACGGATATGTGCTCAACAGAGAGCATAAGGGATATATCGGCGACTACGACTTCAACCTCAGCGGCAACGTTAACGACAGATTCTTTTGGGGCGTTACGGTGGGCGTAAAGGACGTTAACTACAGGCACGACGGCTACTATCAGGAGCAGATAGTGTCTACCACCGGCACCACACCCGTGAGATATACCGACCGCAGAGAGATAGACGGAACAGGATTTGACGTGAAGTTGGGCTTCATCGTGCGTCCCATAGCCGACTCTCCTTTCCGCTTTGGCGCTTACGTTCAGAGCCCTACATGGTATGACCTTACCACAAAGAACTACTCAACCATCAACGGTGCGGTGAACAACGGCTCGGTGAGCGAGTCTTACGATTACAAGATCACCACGCCATGGAAGTTCGGCTTCTCGTTAGGACACACCATAGGCAACTATCTGGCCTTGGGCGCTACCTATGAGTATGCTGACTATGGTAGCTCGCACACACGTGTCAACGACGGCGTGATAAATACCTGGGATCCATTTTACGGCCCGGATAGCTATGAGAGCAGCCATAAAGACGGAGCCATGGACGATCATACCAGCGAGGTGCTCAAGGGTGTCAGCACTCTGAAGTTGGGCTTGGAGGTGAAGCCTGTTGAGAACTTCTCCATTCGTTGCGGTTACAACTACGTATCGCCTATGTATGACGAGAGTGGTGTGAAGGGTGTTTACAATAATGGTGGCTATGTGTTCTCTAACGGTACATACTATGCCAGCACAGCCGACTATACCAACTGGAAGGCAACCAACCGTTTTACCTTCGGTCTGGGTTATCAGCTGGGAAAGTGGAACTTCGACATGGCCTATCAATATAGTGCCACCAAGGGCGACTTCCATCCCTTCGCTACTTATATAGACCCGAAGTATGAAAGCGAGGATAACTACGCAGGAGCTGTTGAAGTGAAAAACGACAGGAGCCAGATGCTCTTTACGATAGGTTATCACTTCTAATAGTTCATTAGAAAATATTCTCAGGTAGGAGGTAAGCGTACATCACATGGCGTTTACCTCCTATTTGCGTTTAGGGCTAATTCCACAATTCCTAATTGCGCTCCTCTGTTTGCTGAGCGTGGCAGAGGGCTGAAGCATGGTAGAGCAGGATGGAACATAGAAGCCTGAAAAACTTGTTTGTTCCAACAAATTACGCTACCTTTGCATGGTGTCATGGCTGCCCAAGGCGCGAAACTCATGGGCTATAGCCGGTGAATGATAAAAAAGAAGACGACATGAAAGATTCTGTAATTATTTTGAGTGGGGGGTTAGACTCGGTGACCCTCCTTTATGAGAAAAAAGAAGAAATAGCTTTGGCAGTGAGTTTTGACTATGGGCAGAACCACGCAAGTCGTGAACTGCCTTTCGCCAAGTGGCATTGCGAGCGCTTAGACATTAAGCACATCGTTGTGCCTCTGGCCTTTATGCACGATTATTTCAAGAGCTCGCTGCTTGACGGAGCCAATGCCATACCCGAGGGCAACTATGACGAGAGCAACATGAAGTCTACGGTTGTGCCTTTCCGCAACGGTATTATGCTAGCCCTGGCAGCAGGCATTGCCGAGAGCAACGGCTTGAAGAAGGTGCTTATAGCTAATCATGCCGGCGATCATGCCATCTACCCCGACTGCAGGCCGGAGTTTATCAAGGCCATGACAGCTGCCACAGAGGCCGGCACTTATGCGGGTGTAAGCGTAGTGGCACCCTATACCAACATCACTAAGGCCGAAATAGTGAGGCGGGGCGTACAACTGGGCGTTGACTACTCACACACATGGAGCTGTTATAAGGGTGGCGAAAAGCACTGCGGGAAATGTGGTACATGCCGTGAACGCAAGGAAGCATTCATGCTGGCCGGCGTGCCTGACCCCACAGAATATGCTGAATAACTGCTCTGCACAATCTTTCTGTTCAGCGCAAGGTGGCATGTAATTCTCTCATCCCATCCTGGTGAGAGGGGAGGCCGGGGCGTAGGAAACAATGGGGCAAATGCCGAAAGGAAGCATTTCTAGGACAGCTATTTGTTAATATTCTCAGCATAACTTTTCACTAATTGCCACGGAATTATAAAAAATACAAAATCCAAGAAGTTTTCATTGTTTTCTCTTGCGGGTTCAAGGAAAATGCTATACCTTTGCAACGCTTTTGGAAAAAGGAACATTTCATAGCAGAAATATAAATAGATTAGTTTTTTTAGTGGTTAATTTAGTTTTAGTAAGTATGTAAAATAGGAATTCTTCGTGAGAAGAGTTCCTATTTTGATATTCAACCCAGCTCATCTTTCTCATTTCAAGCCATAAGAAGGGGTCTCCATCTGCCTGTGGCTATCTTTCCGTAAGTTTTAAAATCATGAGCATGAATGCCTATGATGTGCAATATGATTGGCCTGGATGAAAGTAAAAAGGCAATGATAAAAAAAGCGCATATTTATATAATGCCTGGTAAGATGGGAAAAAAGAAATTCTTAGGGTTGGATATGGGTGATATGTGGGTGAGATGTTTAATACATTATAGGGTGCTGTGACAGCTTGATATATAATGATTTAACTATTTGGGTGGAATGGGTGGAATAGCATTTGCAGTAAAATTCAGTTGAGTGTCAATTAAGATGATAAGATGCTGCTTGCTTGAAAACATGTTGAATAGGCAAACGCTTGTGTCCTTGGTAGGTCTTCTTGGTTAGTTGATAATTGCCGGGTGCCCGCCCACGTAGACTGTCAGCACCCTGCAAATAGATGATTTCCTTGCGAAATATTTATTTCTCCTTATAATCAACCTTCACCACTATCACGCGGAAGGGCTCGTTGAGCTGTGTGTCAGATGCTTTGGCTATGTGCCAGTCAGAAGGAAAGAAGATGTTGAAGCAATCCTCGTTGTTGGTTATCTTGCGCAGTTTGGCACTGTCATAATCATAGTGTATCACGTCTTTCTGGGCGTTATACTCGCAGTTGGGCGTTGAACTTTCATGGTCGAGTAGGGCAAATCCTTCAGTGCCTTTCACTACATACTGAAAGTCTATCTTCTTTCTGTGACTTTCAGATCCTCGTTTACTCACGGGCTTGTTATAATCATCTTGCACGGAAGCCACGAGTGTTGATCCCGGTATGGGATGTTTCCCGGGCGTCAGCGCGAGCAGATCTGTTTGTTGAAGCCATCTGAAGAGAGCCTGCCATTGTTTCTTGTTGCGCTTATATTGCTCGCGGAAGTCAACAACGTTGACAGTAGTGTCGGGACAGGCCTTTGTAAATCCGTTGCGCCATTTGCCGCTTTCCTCCCATTTCAGGGCTTTTTGCAACTGCTTGGGAGTTGACTTCCGAGTGTAGGTTTGTGCGCCCATGCTTGTTGCTGCGAGCAGGAGCAGGGCAGATAAGATGATTTTTCTCATTGTTTTTCGGTTTTTAAGAGTTATGTTATTTAAGAAACAGCTTTTGCCTTATCTGTTTTTATGCTTCACGTACCAAGGATGTATGATGAAGTTATACATCAGCAGGGAAAAGAGTGACAGCAGGAGTACAGCCAGAAAAGTAAATTCATAAGAGTCTGGTAACCATGTGTAAGCGCAATAGAGCCCCACGCATGTGCCCATAGCCACAGCAAGCACGAAGGAGCTTTGTGCCGAGCTGCGTTTGCAATGTTTGGCCAACTTGATGAAGAAAAGCTGAAAGCGTGTGCAGATGAGTCCATAGCCGAACCCTAGCAGAGTGGGCACCAGGTGATGGACGTTTTCCTGAGGATGTGCCACCTCAATGAGTGACGCGGCCATGATGACGATAAGTCCTGTTACCACTTCACTCTTCAGCTCGGCATCGGGAAAGGCAAAGCGCTCGGCCAGTATGGCTATGACGAAGCCAAGGGCCAGGAAGAGGTAGAAGCCCAAGCCGGTGGCATGTGACAGCACGATGCCGAAAGTGGCTATGATGAGCATGAGATTGAGCACCATGGGCCAGCTTTGAGGCATGAAGAAGCGGTCGAGCGTGTAGAGGGGTACATCATCGTCCGGCGTGCGGAAGGGGAATCTTACGCTAGAGATGAGCAAGAAAGCTATTATAGTGGCCGCAGCCGAAGTGCCAATGGCTCCCAACGGGCCAAAATGACCATACATCAAGATGGCCGCGACAGGCCCTATCACGAAGCCGAAGCGGCGAAACCATGAGGCAGCATAGTTGGCCTCGGTGCGTTGGTTGCTCTCGCATACGTCTATGATAAGCGTGCATGACAGGATGACTTGCGCCAAACCGTAAAACGCGCCCAGCAAGGCTGCGAGGCAGATGAGGGCCACCTCATGGTCTATGGGTAATATTCCTTCGGGCAGGCATACGCCCACTTCATACATCACGAGCAGGGTGGCGAGCTGCAGGGCGATGGTTGTGAGACACACCTTGTTGCGTCTGTAGCGTTGTATGAGCCACGAGTTGAAGCCGCATAACAGGGGCATGCCCAGTGCCATGGCCAACATGCAGTAGCCCACCATGACTTCTTTATCGCTGCCAAATCTTTGCAGAAACCACATGGCAAAGATGGGTATGAACGCTGTCATGGCGCTGGTTAGGAACATATTGGCCAGGGCAAGATGCCAGAAGCTGTGGTTCCACAGCTTGATGTGCACGGGTGTGTTTTGCGTGTCCATTAATAACTTTCTGTTTCGTTAGGGAAAGAGCCTTCCTTTACGCACTTCACATATTGGCTGATGCCGTCTTTCATGCACTGTCCTACTTCGGCGAAGTGGCGTAGGAACTTGGGCTTGAAGCCTTCTGTCATGCCCAGAGCGTCGGTATATACCAGCACTTGTCCGTCGGTATAAGGTCCGGCGCCTATGCCTATGGTGATGCCTTTTATCTGCTGCGTAACCTTACGTGCCAGCTCAGCGGGCACCTTCTCGAGCGTGATGCCGAACGCGCCAGCCTCGTCAAGAGCCTTTGCGCTGGCCATGAGTCTCTCGGCCTCATCATCTTCTTTAGCTCTTACGCCATAGCCGCCAAACTTATGTATGCTTTGCGGGGTGAGCCCCAGGTGCCCCTCAACGGGTATGCCAGCGTTGATGATAGCCTTTACGGTGTCTACAATCTCCAGTCCGCCTTCCAGCTTCACGGCGTCAACACCCGTTTCCTTCATGATTCTTACGGCATTGCGTACGGCATCCTCTGTAGAAACCTGATAGCTGCCGAAGGGCATGTCGCACACCACGAAGCTATGTTTGCAGGCTTTGGCCACAGAGCGTGCATAGACAATCATCTCATCCACCGATATGGGCAGTGTGCTGTCGTTTCCCTGCATAACGTTAGAGGCAGAGTCGCCCACGTGGATAGAGTCTATTCCAGCCTCGTCGAACAGGCTTGCCGTAGTAAAGTCATAGGCTGTAACCTGTGCTATCTTCTCGCCTGCGAGCTTCATTTCATGTAGTGTCTTTACTGTAATCTTTTTTTTGTCAGTTGATAAATATGCCATGATGATATATTTATGGAGTAGCCTGGCAGCCATAAGCGTTGTCTTCTGCCTGATGATAAACTTTCAGGGCAGGCGTGAGGGCTGTCGGTGAAGGGCTCCTGTTGTTTTTATGCTTAGTTACGGTCGTTGTTGTCGGCCATGTGCGTATAGTTGCTTATCACCTCATCGCAGTAGGGCGCAATGTCACTGGCCTTGTTGGTTGTGGCCAGACCTATGACCTTAGCTCCTGAGGCTCGTCCTGCTTTCAGACCGTTGAAGCTGTCTTCAAACACCACACATTCTTTGGGCGAAGCGTTGAAGCGTGCCGCGCCTTTCAGATAACAGTCGGGGTCGGGCTTGCTCTTGTCAAAGTCCTCGCTTGTGAGTATGGCGTCGAAGAGCTGTTTGAAGTCTGGCCGTTGCTTATATACTACGGCCATTTTGGCCTTGTTGCTGCTGGTCACTACGGCAGTCTTCACTCCCTGTGCCTTGAGATACCGGATGTAATCTTTAAATCCGGGTATGTAATCGAAGTGCATGTGCTCCTCGAACTCGTTAAGTTGGCGGGTAATGTCATCCTGCTCGGCCTTGTCGTCGGCGAAATATCTGTCGTATATCTGTACGAGCGTCTGTCCTTTAATCTTCTGCTCGAAGTGTTCTATGTCAGGACGATACTCTTTTGCGATGCTTTTCCAGAACACGGTGTACTGCGGTTCAGTGTTAAACACCACACCGTCTAGGTCAAATAAAGCTGCTTTCATCATTTGTTTATCCTAATCACTTAATTCTCGGTGCAAAGTTACTCAATAATAACAGTGTGTGCAAGAAATAGATGTTGAAAAGTGGTTGCGGTGCTTTTTTGCGATATTCTTGCTTGTTCATGCCTCTCGTTGCTACTCGTTCATCTTTCCACAATAGGGGCATCGCCCTTTGCGATGTAGTTCGGCCCCGCAGTTACCACAGAAGTACACGTTGCGCGAGTGGCGATAATAGCTCTTCATGGCATACCATATATATATGATGAGCAGCAAGTAGCCCACGTAATAGAGCGTGCTGATGGAGAACACGATATAATCTACGGCGCACATGCCGGCTAGTCCGCACAGATAGAGCAGGGTGTCGTTGGCCTTGAGCTGATGGCGCGTGTCGTCGATGGCGGCCAGAGCTACGATGAGCATGGCCCATACCAGGATGAGAAACACCTTGAGCAGCAGTGTTTGCGAGAAGGGGTTGAGCGACGGATGAAAGTAGAATTCTTGCCAAGCATCGGGTGCGAACATCTGTATGCTGGCATAGAAGGTGGCCGAGGTGGCCACGATGAGCGTGAGCAGGGTGGGGTAGAAGGAGTGAATATCGTTGAAATGTACGATTCGGGCATTGCCTTTCAGTATCTTCCTGAAGATATATCCCACAGCTACCAAGCTGATGATGATGAGGAAGATGAGCAGGTGCTGGTTGGAGAAGGTGGATATGAACTGTGAGATGGGGTCGTCGGGGTCTACCTTCTTCAGCAGTTTCGACTCGTGTGTCCACCCGAAGTCATACTGGTCGCTGGCCACTTGCACCCATACCGAGTCTATGCTGTCTGCCGGCATGATACGTATGTCGGCCACCACGAGCCTCTGTCCCTTGTGTACGGCAAACGAGTCGATGTGCATTTGGCTCACTATCTCCTCCGGCTGTTGTTTATAGAGCATGAGCGAATCGCCTTTTACAACAAAGTTGAAGTTGATGGTGTAGTGGTGCGTCTGCGCAAATCTGATGGAGTCTTGCTGTTGCTGGGTTAGCTCCATGGGTATAGTGTCGCGCAAGCGTAACGTGTCGCTCAGCCTAAGATGGCTGCCCGTGTGACCGTTGTAGCATGAGCCTAGCAGCACCATGCTGATGATGAGCGTCAAGAGCGACAGCAGGTGTTTACTTCTCAGCATATATATTCATTTGGCATTCGTTGCATTGGAAGCTCAGACGGAATTTTCTGCCGTCGGGCAGAGTGAGGAACAGTGGCTCATGCCATGTGGGACGCTTGCCTCCGCGGCGTACACAGTAGCCCAACGAGTAGCGCAGACAATGTCTGCATTGCATGATGAGCGGTGAGCTGACGGGCTTTTCCTCAAACGAGGGAGTGATGTGCTCTAGCCCGGCCCCTTCATAGAACTTTACGGCTGCCGTGTTGGCAATATTGTATAAATAGGGATATTGCTCATATTCAGCCTGCCATGCCTGCGCCTTTGGCAACTGGGCAGGTGTTGTTTGCATTTCCCTCACATCAGGAAGCAAACTGCTTATAGCATCTTGTAACTCCTCTGCTACTTGCCTTCTCAGTTCGGCGAGCTTGCTGCTGGGTATAAATAGAGCTTCGGCTTGCTCACTTATATTAATTTCTGACGCCTCAAACGCCGTGTTGCCGAGCTTAGACAGCTGCCGGATGATGTTGTCATGCTGGGGCTTCTGTGCTATCTGGTGGGGCAACTCCATACCTACAGTGGTGATGACTGACTTTGGCATGTTCTCCGCCAGGGCCATGGTGAGCGATATGCCGGTTGCGGTGGCCTGCAAAGAGAGGTTCACGCGCATCTTCCTGACGGCCGTCTTGCCTGCCAGAATCTTCTCAAAGGCCTGGTCGTTGTTGCGGTAGAGCGCCATGCCATGCCGCAGGTTTTCGGGCATCTTAAATGGGAACAGCTTGTTGCCTATGGCTTTATTTACTCTGAAGCCCTCCAGCTCCTGATGCGAGTTGATGAGGCAGAGCCCGTCGCCATTGGCAAATGCAGCGGTACCGGCCACTGTCAGATAGTCGGGATGCACCTCCTTGACGTGTCCCACGAACTCTCCCATGGCCTTGGGAGTGTTGGGTGAGAAGATGTCGGGCCTTCTTCCGTTCAAGAAATAGTTGGTATAGCCTCTGTTGAAGGTCTTCTGCAGGTTGGGCGTAAAGCTATATGTTGTTCTGCCCAGGCTGGCGCGGCGGTATTCGTCGGGCCGTTTGCGTATGATATCGTCTATTTTTTGGCTGTAGGCTGCCACCACATTCTTCACGTAGTCGGCATCTTTCAGCCTTCCCTCTATCTTGAAAGCCGATGCTCCGGCATCCATCAGCTCTTCCAGGTGCTCTATCTGGCACATGTCTTTCAGCGATAGCAGATGCTTGTCGTGTGCAATCACCTTGCCGTCGGCATCTTTCAGATCAAACTTCAGACGGCAGAACTGCGCGCACTCTCCTCTGTTTGCCGAGCGTTTGAAGCAATGTTGTGAGGCATAGCACACGCCTGAGTAGCTCACGCACAGCGCTCCGTGCACAAACACCTCCAGCTCTATGTCGGGCACTTGGCTGTGTATGTCGGCTATTTCTTCTGCCGACAGCTCTCTTGCCAATACCACTCTGCTAAAGCCGAGGGCCTTGAGCCACTTCACTTTGTCGGCTGTGCGTGTGTCACATTGTGTAGAGGCGTGCAGCGCGGGGTGCTTCATGTCCTTGAGCGAGGCCAGCAAGCCCATGTCTTGTATGAGCAGTGCGTCGGCTCCTGCCTCTTGCAGTTGGCTTATCAGCTTGAGCGTGTCGGCCAGCTCATTATTATATATAATGGTGTTCACGGTGACATGCACGCCGGCACCATACCGGTGAGCATATTCGCACAGCGCCTTGATGTCGTCGATGGAGTTACCGGCTGCCGCGCGTGCGCCATAATGAGCCGCTCCTATGTACACGGCATCGGCTCCATGGTCTATGGCTGCTATGCCGCACTCCAGGTTCTTGGCTGGCGCAAGTAGTTCGATGGTTCGCATGTCGATGGGTTATGGTTATCTAATGTCGTCTATATTATAAGGTGTTTCCTGGTAAACATAGTAGTTTATCCAGTTGCTGAAGAGCAGATTGGCATGTGCCCTCCACGTCACCAGGGGCGGGTTGTCGGGGTTGTCGTCCCTGTAATAGTTAACGGGCATCTCTACATCGTCTCGCTTTCCCCTGTCTCTTCTGTACTCTTTGTCCAGTGTTTCGGGGGCATACTCTAGGTGTCCGGTCACAAAGATGTCGCGTCCGTCGCGTGCCATCACTATACCCACGCCACTCTCACGTGACTCTGCTATGATGTCAAGCTCCTCATGCTTCACGATGTCCTCTCTTCTCACCTCGGTGTGCCTGCTCTGCGGCATGCAGAACACGTCGTCGAAGCCTCTGAACAGGGGCAGGTGCGGCTTTAGGGGCATCTGCTTGAAGATGCCGAACATCTTCTTGGGCAGTGGATGCTTGGGCACATGGTGAAAATACCACAGTCCGGCTTGCGCCGCCCAACATATATATAAGGTACTGGTAACGTGGCTGTGCGCCCAGTCGAAGATGCGTGTTATCTCGTCCCAGTATTCCACATCCTCATATTCAAGCGTCTCTATAGGGGCTCCGGTAATAATCATTCCATCGAAGTTCTGCCGTTTCAGCGTGTCAAAATCCTTATAGAACATCATCATATGCTTGATGGGTGTGTTCTTAGGCTTGTGGCTTTTGAGCTTCATAAAGTTGATGTCTATCTGCAAAGGAGTATTAGACAGCAACCTTATCAAGTCGGTTTCGGTTGTTATCTTCAGTGGCATGAGGTTGAGAATGACAATCTTCAGCGGCCTTATGTCTTGCGTTGTTGCCCTCGAATTGTCTATTACAAAGATGTTCTCATTCTTGAGAATGTCGATGGCGGGCAGCTTATCCGGCAGTCTTAATGGCATTTAATTATATCCTTTCCTTTATCAATACGATGTAGGGGCACGCTTTTGGCGTGACTCTATATTCATTGGCAAAGTTAATTATTTTCAGCGTAATAACGAAAAAACCGCCACAAAAGTTTGATTTTGTGGCGGTTTGTGAACATTATATTAAGATTTCTTCATTTTATGATGCTATTACCACAGTTGCAGACGCTTGTCTTTTGGCAGATACATCTTGTCTGAAGGCTTCACGTTGTAGGCGTCATACCATGCGTCGATGTGTGGCAGCGCTCCGTCTACACGCCATTTGCCCAGAGAGTGTGGGTCGCTCTTCACGCGGTTGCGTATCTCCTTGTCGGTGATATTAGATGCCCATACGCCGGCATAAGCGAGGAAGAAGCGCTGGTCGGGGGTAAATCCGTTCTTGTTGCCCAGCTTCTTTCCCTCTGTGGCATGCTTGTAGGCGTAGAAGGCCACTTGCAGTCCTCCGTGGTCGGCAAGGTTCTCACCCAGGGTAAACTCACCGTTGGCATGCAGTCCGGGCAGCACTTCTATGCTGTCAAAGTAGTTGGCATAGAGTTTGGCACGCTTCTCAAAGCCCTTGGCATCGCTGGGTGTCCACCAGTCTCTCAGGTTTCCGTCGGCGTCATATTGTCTGCCCTGGTCGTCAAATCCGTGCGTCATCTCGTGGCCTATCACCACACCTATGGCACCATAGTTGAAGGCTTCGTCGGCCTGAGGGTCGAAGAAAGGATACTGCAGGATGCCTGCGGGGAAGCAAATCTCGTTGGTGGTGGGGTTGTAGTAGGCGTTAACGGTTTGTGGAGTCATAAACCATTCGTCCTTGTCTACTGGCTTTCCGGCCTTGTGCTCTATCTCATAGTCTGTCGCAAACTCCCTGCATGCCAGCACATTGTCATAATATGACTTGCTGGGATCGATGCTCAGCTTGCTGTAGTCCTTCCATTTGTTGGGATAACCTATCTTTACGTAGAACTTGTCCAGCTTCTTGTGAGCGTTGAGCTTGGTGCTGTCGCTCATCCATGTTTGCGCGTCGATGCGCTCGCCCAGTGATATTTGCAGGTTGCGCACCAGCTTCTCCATCATCTTCTTAGACGATTCGGGGAAGTAACGCTGTGCGTATATGCGTCCGAGGGCCTCGCCCATCTGGTTCTGCACCTGACTTGTGGCGCGTCTCCACAGCGGATAGTCTTCTTTACGGCCCGACATGGTGCGTCCAAAGAAGTCGAAGTTGGCCTCCCTTATCTCGTCTGTGAGGTATGAGGCCGAGCTCATCAGCACGTCCCACTCCATCTGCGCGCGCATCTCGTCAACGGTTTGCAGGCTCATCAGAGCGTTGAGGCCCTCAAAGAACTTAGGCTGTCCCACAACCATCTCTTGTATGTAAGCCTTGTTAATGCCCTCTGCCTGAGCCATATCTGCCAGTTTGATGTTGGGATATTTGGCGTTGAACTCCTGCAGAGTCATCTTGTTGTAGTTGGCTTGAGGGTCGCGCAGCTCGGTGTTAGACTTGGATATGAGCGCCAGCTCGGTCTCCATGCGCATGATGGCATCACTCTTTTGGCGTGCCTGCTCGTCGCTGAAGCCGTAGAGCTTAAACATTCTGGCAATGTGCTTGTGGTAAGCCTCGCGTATGGCAACGGTGGCTGAGTCGTTGTTTACATAGTAGTCGCGCTGTCCGAGTGTCAGTCCGCCCTGCATCAAGTTAAGGATATTCATGGTGACATTCTTCTCGTCGGCGCCGAAACCGTAGCCAAAGGGCACGCCATATTCCATCTTCTGATACTTGAGCTGTATCTTCCTGAGGTCGTCCTTAGTCTTTGCGGCCTCTATCTCATCCAGCAATGGCTTTACAGGAGCAATGCCGGCCTTGTTGCGGGCATCCACATCCAGTGCCATTTTGTAGAAGTCTGAGAGCTTCTGCTCAAGTGTTCCCTTTGCGTACTTCTTCTTCTTAAGGTCGGTAAGAATGCTGTTGATGCGCTTGTTGTTGTCTTCTCCCAGCTGGTCGAAGCTGCCGAAGCGGCTGTAGGCTGCGGGCAATGGATTGAGTTTCTGCCATCCGCCGGTGGCGAACTGGTAGAAGTCGTCTTGTGGGCGCACGCTCTTGTCGAAGTTCTTGTCGAGCAATCCCGATTTGCTCTGAGCGATACCGGCTATTGGTAATGCGGCCATCATTACAACGGGAATAATTTTCTTCATGTGCATATTTTATAGTTTAGATATGTTGTTCTTATATGTCGTGTCGTCACTCTTGCTCTTTCTGTATGTCCTCTACGCGCTCCGAGAGCGTGAGCCACTTGTCGTTTTCGGCGTCAAGTGCCTGCTTGAGGGTGGTATATTCGGTTACCAGCTCCATGTTGGCGGCGTTTTCGGGCTTCATAAACAGTGCGTCGAGCTCCTTTACGCGCTTCTCCATGGAGGCTATCTTGCGTTCGCACTCCTGCACATCGCGCTGCGCCTTGCGCAACTTCTTTTGTTGTGCCTTGTGCTCCAGATAGTTTTGCTTGCCTGCCGATGGCTTTTCGTCGTCGCTGGTGGCGGGTTGTGCCTGTGTGGCGGGCTGTTGCCGGCTGATGGCCTCGTTGATGCTGTCGGCATTCTTGCTCTGCAGCCAGTCGTATATGCCGCCGATGTGCTCGCGCACCTGCCCGCCTCCAAACTCATACACCTTGCTCACCAGTCCGTCTAGAAACTCTCTGTCGTGGCTCACAATGATGGCCGTGCCGTCGAAAGCCTTGATGGCTTCTTTCAGAACATCCTTAGAGGGCATGTCGAGATGGTTGGTGGGCTCGTCCAGAATGAGCAGGTTGACGGGCTCGAGCAGCAGCCTTATCATAGCCAGACGCGACCTCTCACCGCCCGAGAGCACCTTAACTTTCTTTTCGGATGTCTCGCCACCGAACATAAAGGCGCCCAGCAGGTCGTTTATCTTGAGCCGCATCTCGCCCGTTGCCACACGGTCTATGGTGTCGTATATGGTCAGATCCTCGTCTAGCAGTTGGGCTTGGTTCTGCGCGAAGTAGCCTATCTGCACGTTATGGCCTATCTTCAGCTTGCCCGTGAAGGGTATTTCGCCCATGATGCATTTCACCAGCGTAGACTTACCCTCGCCGTTCTTGCCCACAAAGGCCACTTTCTCGCCGCGCTTGATGGTCAGGTTGACGTTGCTGAAGACAGTGTGGCTGCCATAGTCTTTGCGCACATCCTGACAGATAACGGGATAGTCGCCACTGCGAAGGCAAGGTGGAAACTTCAGATGCATGTGCGCGTTGTCCACCTCATCCACCTCTATGGGCACAATCTTCTCCAGTTGCCTGATGCGTTGCTGCACTTGTACGGCCTTGGTGGCCTGATAGCGAAATCGCTCTATAAAGGCTTTGGTGTCGGCAATCTCTTTTTGCTGGTTTTCGTAAGCCCTCATCTGCTGCTCGCGGCGCTCCTTGCGCAGCACCACATACTGGTCGTATTTCACTTTGTAATCTTCTACATGGCCGCACGTAATCTCCAATGTGCGGTTGGTAACGTTGTTGATGAAGGCCCTGTCATGGCTCACCAAGACCACTGCTTTGGCCGATTGCTGCAAGAATTGTTCAAGCCATTGTATGCTCTCTATATCAAGATGGTTGGTGGGCTCGTCCAGAAGGAGCACGTCAGGCTTGCGCAACAGTATCTTGGCAAGCTCTATGCGCATGCGCCAACCGCCCGAAAACTCTTTGGTGGGGCGGTCGAAATCTTCTCTGGCAAAGCCCAGTCCGACAAGCGTGCGCTCTATTTCGGCCTCATAGTTCTCGCCGCCCATCATCATGTAGAGCTCGTGCTGCTGGGTGAATTGCTCCACCAGATGCGCGTAACCGGCCGACTCGTAGTCGGTGCGGTCGGCCATTTCCTGCTGCATCTGCTCCAGCTGCGACTTCATCTTGGTGTGGTCGGCAAAGGCTTTGCGTGCTTCTTCCAGCACGGTGGTGTCGTCGCTGAGCTTCATAACCTGCGGCAAATAGCCTATGGTTGTGCCCGATGGGCATGACACGGTGCCCGATGTGGGCTTCTGCAGTCCGCAGAGAATCTTGAGCATCGTTGATTTTCCTGCTCCGTTCTTGCCCACCAACGCTATCCTGTCGTGCTCGTTGATGACGTAACTAACATCCTTAAAAAGCGGCTTCACGCCGAATTCTACTGTAAGGCCTTCTACTGATACCATGAAATAGCTTGTATATTTAACGTGCAAAGATAAGAATTTAATTTTTATCAGCAAAATATTCAAGTCATCATCTTGCTTTTTCTATCGTCGCATAATGTAAAATTTTCAGAGCCATTTGCCCTACGGCTGTGAGTCATGTCATGTTTTTTGGCATCTCAAACGGCCGTTTTTACAGCACGAAAGTGCCTGTTTCGGCTTGCGAAATGGGCATTTTGAGCGCGCCAAAAGGACTATATTGCAACGCTGTTGAGTATCAGTGAGTTAGCGAGATGCCTAAGAGTGTATGGCAGAAAGGTTTTGATGGCCCGATTTGTAACATTATTTTATCAGCTCATGTGCTCTTGCCTGATGCCTTAAGCTGTTGTGCTCATCTCACTCACTTCTTCTTTCTGCTTCAGCCGGAAGGGCGAGTGACGCTCATTATAATACTTATGCGGTTTCTGAATTGTGCGGTTGGGGCTTGCGAGACAATATCTGCAGAGGTGTGAGGAATTATATATCATTTTTAAGGAAGTTTAGAACTGTTTTTCGTTGAAATGACAATTTTGTTGCCGACTGAACGAAAATAATGCACAAAACTTTTGGATTTGTGCATCAATGATATTACCTTTGCACACAAAATTCATTTTTGTGCAATGGAAAGTACAGTTTGTTTTAATGCATATATACAGAAGGCCATTACAGGAAATTGGGATAAAAACGCCCTCACAGACTATAAAGGGGCAACGCTTCAATATCATGATGTGGCCCGGAAAATAGAAAAGTTGCATATACTTTTTGAATATAGCGGCATTAAGAAAGGCGATAAGATAGCCCTTTGCGGGCGCAACAGCTCTATGTGGGCCGTGGCTTTGCTGGCCACTCTCACCTATGGGGCAGTGGCAGTACCTATACAGCACGAGTTCACACCCGAACAAGTGTATAATATTGTAGAGCATTCTGAGGCCAAGCTGCTCATGGTGGGCGATGTAGTGGCCACCACGCTGGAGGCTGACAAGATGCCACAGCTCACCGGAATAATCTATTTGCCCGATCTGTCTATCGTGGAGAGCCGCTCAGACAAACTTACTTACGCGCGCGAAAATCTGAATGCCATCTACGGGCATAAATATCCTGAAAGCTTCAGGCAGAAAGATGTGAGCTATCATCAGGACGATCCTGAGGAGCTGGCTCTTATCAATTACACCAGCGGAACAACAGGATTTTCCAAGGGTGTGATGCTTCCTTACAGGGCACTGATGGGCAACTTGCAGTGGATATTGGCCGAAGTGGGCCCCCATGTGCCTAAAGACAGCAACGCGCTGAGCATTCTGCCCATGGCACATATGTATGGCTTGCTCTGCGAATTCTTCTTCGAGTTCAGCTACGGCAGCCATATCTACTTCCTCAACCGTATGCCCAGCCCTACGGTTATCACGCAGGCGTGCGCCGACATCAAGCCGGCCATCATCTTTGCCGTGCCTATGGTGATGGAAAAAATTATACGTAAGAAGATATTCCCGCTCATTCAGAACAAGCCGGTGCGCCTTTTGCTCAACATGCCCGTTATCAGCAAGAAGGTGAAGGAGCGCATCTGCGAGCAGGTGATGAACGAGTTTGGAGGCAAGATATACGAAGTGGTTGTGGGAGGAGCAGGACTCAACGTCGAGATACAAGACTTCCTGGCCAGCATTGGCTTCCCCTTCACCGTGGGATATGGCACAACCGAAACGGCTCCTATGATTTCGTATGCCGACTGGCACGACTATAAGCTGCGCTCATGCGGGCGCGCCGTGACAGGCATGGAGGTGAAAATAGCCAGTCCGGACCCCCTCACCATACCCGGAGAGATTATCACCAAGGGCCAAAACGTGATGACGGGCTACTACAAGAACCCGCAGGCCACGCATAAAGTGCTGGATGACGAAGGCTGGTTTCACACCGGCGACCTCGCCACAATGGACAGCGAGGGCAACGTATATATACGCGGACGCATCAAGAACATGCTGCTCGGCGCCAACGGACAAAATGTTTATCCGGAGGAAATAGAGGATAAGCTCAACTCGATGGCCATGGTCAACGAGAGCATCGTGATACAAAAAGGCGAAAAACTGGTGGGACTTGTTCATCCGGACATTGAAGAGGCACACTCGCTGGGCTTCACTTCAGAGGACCTGGAGAGCATTATGGAGCAGAACAGGAAGGAGCTCAACAACATACTTCCCTCTTTCTGCAAGCTGTCGGCCATCAAGATACATGATGAGGAGTTCCAAAAGACTCCTAAGAAGAGCATCAAACGTTTTCTGTATCAGGACGCAGTGTAAGCGAACAATTATATGACTATATCCTGAGTAAAACGTGTAAGGATAACTAAAAATTGCACAAATAATTTTGATTTGAGCAAAGAAGTAGTTATCTTTGCACATTATAAGAAAAACTGTGCAATGGAATCAATACCGAGTTTCAACGCGTTAATAGAGAAAAGTATCATAGATCATTGGGATCTTGATGCACTTACAGATTACAAGGGCAAGACGTTGCAATATCATGACGTGGCCCGGAAAATAGAAAAACTGCACATTCTCTTTGAGAATTGCGGCCTGCAAAAGGGCGACAAGGTGGCACTGGCCGGACGCAACAGCAGCAACTGGGCCGTAGCTTTCCTGGCTACACTTACCTATGGTGCCATAGCGGTGCCCATTCTGCATGAGTTTACAGCCGACCAAATACACAACATCGTTAACCATTCAGACGCTAAGCTCTTGTTTGTAGGCGATGTCGTGGCTACGGTTATAGATGCCACGAAGATGGAAAAGCTGGAGGGTATCATCTATATACCTGATTACTCGCTCGTGGTGTCACGCACAGAAAAGCTCACATACGCCCGCGAGCACCTCAACGAGATGTTCGGGCAGCGTTATCCCAAATACTTCAGAAAGCAGCATGTGTCTTATTATAAAGAGCAAAGCCCCGACGAGCTGGCTCTGATAAACTATACCAGCGGCACAACAGGATTTTCTAAGGGCGTGATGATACCTTATCGCGCGCTTTGGAGCAATGCCGACTTTGCCCAGCACGTGCTGGGTGATGTTGTGAAAGAGGGTGAGAACGTGATAAGCATCTTGCCTATGGCT
Organism: uncultured Prevotella sp.; assembly: GCA_902496445.1. Lineage (GTDB taxonomy): Bacteria > Bacteroidota > Bacteroidia > Bacteroidales > Bacteroidaceae > Prevotella. The sequence goes on from CABVAZ010000001.1 coordinate 42,974, forward strand.
CACATGTATGGCATGTCGTACGAGTTTATCTTCGAGTTTCTCAAGGGCGTGCACGTGTTTTACCTCACCCGTGTGCCCTCTCCGGCCATCATTGCACAGGCTTTGGCCGATGTAAAGCCCATTATTATGATTGCCGTTCCGCTGGTTATAGAGAAGATTATTCGCAAACGCGTATTCCCAAAGGTACAGAACAACCGAGTGAGATTGCTTCTCAACATGCCGGTTATCAGCAAGAAAGTGAAAGAAAAGATTTGCCAGCAGGTGTACGAAGCCTTTGGCGGACATCTGTATGAGCTCATTATAGGCGGCGCGGCGCTCAATAGCGAGGTGGAATCGTTCCTTAAACGCATCGACTTTCCATTCACCGTGGGTTACGGAGCAACGGAGTGTGCCCCCATTATATGCTATCGCGACTGGCATACCTTTGTGAAAGGGTCGTGCGGACAGGCTGCCTATCACCAGCAGGTGAGGGTAGACAGCAGCGATCCTGAGCATGTTGCGGGTGAGATTCTCACCAAGGGGCCCAACGTTATGCTGGGTTATTATAAGAACGAGGAGGCCACCCGAAAGGCAATAGACAAGGACGGATGGTTCCATACGGGCGATCTGGGCCTGATGGACGCAGACGGCAACGTGTTCATCAAAGGCCGTTCAAAGAACATGCTGCTGGGTTCTAACGGACAGAATATCTATCCGGAGGAGATAGAAAACAAGCTCAGCTCGATGGCTCTGGTCAATGAGTGCATCGTGATGCAGCGAGGCGATAAGCTCATCGGCCTTGTTCACCCTGATTATGATGAGGCCCGGAGCCTTAATCTGTCGGATTCTGACATAGAGAATGTCATGGAAGAAAACCGCAAGCAGCTCAATGAGGAGTTGCCGGCATATTGCAGACTCTCTGCCATAACCATTCACGAAGAGGAGTTTGCCAAGACTCCTAAGCGCAGCATCAAGCGTTTCCTTTATACCAAATAACAATTATCCTGCATCTTGCATGCCTTTTAAGCGCTGCGAGATGCAGGATAATCGTAAGTATTATATACCTTTTTGTAGGCCAGGTGCCTCTTGGTGATGCTGGCCAAGGGCTTAGTCGTCTAGCAATGTAGATGATCTAACGCGCGAAAGAGTCTCTGGCGTCATCTGCAAGTAACTGGCTATGTACACCAACGGCGTTCTCAGCACCACCTGAGGATTTAGCTTGCATAGTCTGCGATAGCGGTTTTGGGCAGACTCAAAGCGCAACATGTCGGCCTTTATCTGGCTGATGATGAGGCTCTCTTCCAGTATCTTGCGATACAATATCTGTATGTTCACATTGTGTAGTGCCACTTCTTCCAGCCTGTGTTTGGGCAGGGCATAGATCAGAGTGGGCTCAAGCGCCTCCATTTGCAGGTGTGATGGCTCTTCCTTGAACAAGCTCTGAATGCACATGACGATGGTTTTTTCTACGCCAATGTGCTCTGTAAGCTCCTTGCCATTCTTTTGATAGAACTGGCGCACCAGCCCTCTTTCAACATAGCCGATGTCTTTGCAAACATCACCTTCGGTGAGTATCATCTCGCCCTTGGCATATTTGCGGGGCACCAGTATGCTTTCCAGCACGTCAAGTTCGTCGTGTGTCATCGTGCTATATTTGCGGGCGAGCTCACGGGCTATATCTCTTGTGGTCTTTACGGGTTCTTTCATAATTCCTCTCTTTCTCTTTTTATGTGTCGTAATAAATCAGTCTAACTTCAGAACGGCAAGAAATGCTTTCTGCGGAACCTGAACGTTGCCTATCTGTTTCATTCGTTTCTTGCCCCGCTTCTGCTTCTCCAGCAACTTGCGCTTACGGCTTACGTCGCCTCCGTAGCACTTGGCGGTCACGTCTTTGCGCACTTGCTTCACCGTCTCTCTGGCCACTATCTTGGCTCCTATTGCCGCTTGAATGGCTATATCAAATTGTTGTCGCGGTATAAGCTCCTTTAGCTTCTCGCACATTCTGCGGCCAAACGCCACGGCATTGCTTTCGTGTGTGAGCGTTGAAAGCGCGTCGACAGGCTCTCCGTTGAGCAATATGTCTAGCTTGGCCAGCTTGGACGGACGGTAGCTGTCGATGTGATAGTCGAACGAAGCATAGCCTTTTGAGATGCTTTTCAGCTTGTCGTAGAAGTCAATGACTATCTCTCCGAGCGGCAACATGAATATCAGCTCAAGCCGATTGCCCGAAACGTAGTTCTGACTGACCAGTTCGCCGCGCTTGTCCAGGCACAGTTTCATGATAGGACCGATATAGTCAGCTGCCGTTATGATGCTGGCCTTGATGTAAGGCTCTTCTATATGGTCTATCAGAGTGGGCTCCGGAAGGCCCGAAGGGTTGTGAACCTCCTTCACATTGCCTTGCTTGTCGTATACCATATACGACACGTTGGGCACTGTGGTGATGACATCCATGTTGAATTCGCGGTCTAGTCGCTCCTGCACAATCTCCATATGGAGCAGTCCCAAGAAGCCGCAGCGGAAACCAAAGCCCAATGCTACAGACGATTCGGGCTGGAATGTGAGTGAAGCATCGTTGAGTTGAAGCTTTTCGAGTGACGCTCTGAGGTTCTCATAATCGTTGGGATCGATGGGATAAACGCCTGCAAAGACCATCGGCTTGACCTCTTGGAAGCCCTCTATGGCCTTTTCGCATGGTTGGTCCACGTGTGTGATGGTGTCGCCTACCTTTACTTCGGTGGCGTTTTTAATGCCGCTGATGATGTAACCCACCTCTCCGGTGGCCAATTCCTTTGTTGGTATCATCTCCATCTTCAATACGCCGACCTCATCTGCGGTATATTCCATGTCTGTTTGCACGAATTTCACCTTGTCGCCTTTGCGAATACTTCCGTTTTCTACCTTACATAAGGTGATGATACCGCGGAAAGAGTTGAACAGCGAGTCGAAGATGAGAGCCTGCAAAGGTGCCTTTGGGTTGCCCGAAGGCGCCGGTATGCGTTTCACGATGGCCTCGAGGATGGCCGGAACGCCCTCTCCCGTCTTGCCAGAAGCTCTGATTATCTCGTCACGCTCGCATCCCAAGAGGTCTACTATCTCGTCTTCCACCTCGTCGGGCATGGCGTTGGGCATGTCGATTTTATTTATTACGGGTATGATACTCAGGTCGTGGTCTATCGCCATATACAGATTTGATATGGTTTGAGCCTGCACTCCCTGCGTTGCATCCACCACGAGCAAAGCTCCTTCGCACGCTGCTATGCTGCGGCTTACCTCATAAGAGAAGTCAACATGCCCCGGAGTGTCTATCAGATTGAGTATATATAGCGTGCCGTCTTGCTTATATTCCATCTGTATAGCGTGGCTTTTGATGGTGATACCGCGCTCTCTCTCCAGATCCATGTCGTCTAGCATCTGTCCTTCCGTTATCTTTATGGTGTTGGTATACTCCAAAAGTCGGTCGGCCAAGGTCGATTTGCCATGGTCAATGTGGGCTATGATGCAGAAGTTTCTAATATGATCCATCAGTAATTAGTCTTTTTTACTTTGCAAAGTTAATGCTTTTATTCCATATTTCCCTACCATTCATTCTTAATTTTACGAAAAACTGTTATCTTTGCATAGGTTAATTGCTTAGGATATGAAAAGATTTTTATTCATTCTTATTATGTTGCCCCTGTTTACGGGCTGCCATGAGAGCCTTGAGAAGCGTGCCGCGCGCGAGGCCAGAGAGTTCACTCAGAAGAGCTGTCCCACTCCTGTTGTAGACAATGTGCGCACAGACAGTCTGGCTTTTGAGCCGCAAACGCGCACGCTGCATTACTATTATTCGCTTTGCAACCGTGCCGACGACCCTCGTATCGTATCAGCCAAGCGGAAAGAACTGCATGAGTCGCTCTTGCAATCGGTGAAGAATTCTCCTCAGATAAAGGCTTATAAGGACGCTGGTTTCTCGTTTTGCTATACCTATTATTCGTCCGGTCATCCTGGGAAGATACTCTTCGAGGCCCGCTTCACGCCTAAAGACTATCGCTAGCCGAGGCCATAGAGCCAAGGGCTCGCAGCCTTATGCGCTAGCAAATCATGGGGAGCACCCTTGCCGGATGCTCCCCATAACTCATTATTCGTTGCCAGCTTCTTCTTCAAGAGGCTTCATATTGGTGTAGACGTTCTGCACGTCGTCGAAGTCTTCTAGCTTTTCTACCATCTTGTCTATCGTCTCGCGCTGTTCGGGCGTAACGTCTTTCAGATCGGTAGGAATGCGAGTAAACTCGGCCGAGGTAATCTCGAAGCCGTTTTCCTCAAGATATTTCTGTATGTCGCCGAAGCTCTTCGGATCGCCGTAGATGGTTATTTCGCCTTCTTCCTCGTCCTCATCATACTCGTCGTCTACTCCGTAGTCGATGAGATTGAGTATCAGTTCCTCCATGTCCATGCCCTCTTTCTTCTTGAAGGTGAACACGCATTTATGGTCGAAGAGAAAGCTCAGCGAGCCCTGAGTGCCCAGATTGCCGTTGAACTTGTTGAACACTGAGCGTACGTCGGCTACGGTACGTGTGGTATTGTCGGTAAGCGCGTCTACGAAGATGGCTATTCCGTGAGGGCCGTATCCCTCATAGGGCACCTCTTTATATTCGCTCTGGTCTTTGCCCATAGCGTTTTTGATGGCCCTTGTGATGTTATCCTTCGGCATGTTCTCGCGCTTGCAGGTAGCTATGATGGCGCGGAGGCGAGGATTATTCTCAGGCTCCGGTCCGCCGGCTTTCACTGCAATGGCAATCTCCTTGCCCAGTTTTGTGAACGTACGAGCCATGTGGCCCCATCTCTTCAGCTTTGTTGCTTTACGGTATTCAAATGCTCTACCCATTGGATAATGTGAAATTTATTGTTTATTTTTGTTGTTTTATTTCTTTCAGACCCTTTATCTGCTTATCTCAGTTCGGCTCCCAGCTGTGTGGTGAGCTGCTTGATGAGCTTCTGCATGATGGCGTCTATGGCCTTGTCGTTAAGCGTCTTGTTCTCGTCTTGCAGTATGAAGTTCACTGCATAGCTCTTCTTTCCGGCCGGAAGGTTCTTGCCTTGGTAAACATCGAAGAGCTCCACGCGCTTCAGCAGTTTCTTTTCGGTCTGCTTGGCCACATGCTCTATCTGCGCGAACTCCACGTTGTTGTCTACCAGCAGAGCCAGGTCGCGGCTCACGGCAGGATATTTTGAAATATCAGTAAACGTGAGCGTGTTCTTGCGTATGGCCTTCATCAGAGCCTGCCAGTCCAGGTCGGCATAGTAAACAGGCTGCTGCAGGTCGAATGTTTTCAGCAGTTTGTGGCTCAAGATGCCCATCTCTGCCATCACCTTTCCGCCGCGGTTCTTCAGCACGAGGCTCTTGTCGAAGATGTTGTTCTGGCCTGCTTCCGTTACGATGGTGCCCGGCTGCACGCCCAGTCTGCGCAGTATGTTCTGCACATAAGCCTTCAGTTCAAAGAAGCTAGAGTCTTCGTCGGGGTGTGCCCACGAGCCTTGCACGCGCTTACCTGTCACCCATAGGGCGAGATGATACTCTTGCGTGTAGCCCTTGATGGGGCTTTCGGCGGTGCGTTTGTCGGCATCAAAGCGATAGCAGTTGCCGAATTCAAAGAAGCGCAGGTTGGCGTTCTTCCTGTTAACGTTGCGCACGATGCTCTCAAGTCCGCCGAAGAGCAGTGTCTGACGCATCACTCCGAGGTCTGCCGACAGCGGATTCATCACCTTAACTGTCTTTTCCCAAGGATATTCGTTCAGCTCTGTGCCCTCATAATAGGCCGTCTTTGTAAGCGAATTGTTCAGTATCTCGTTGAAGCCGCAGCCCACGAGCTGCTCGCCAACGAGGTTTTCAAGATGATATTGCTTGTCGGTGTCGCCCGCAATGGTGAGTGAGCTCTTCAGCTGTGTGGGTATCTCCACATTATTATATCCATATATGCGCAGAATATCCTCCACCACGTCGCACGGACGCTTCACGTCAACCCTGTAGGCAGGCACCATCAGGTCTAAGCCTTCGGCATCTTCCTTCACAATCTTCATCTCCAGGCTTTCGGCAATGTGCTTGATGGTGTCTGTCCCCAAGTCTTTGCCGATGAGTCGTGAGGCATATTCGTAGTTCAGACGCACGGGGAAGTCTTCCATCTTGGTGGGATATTCGTCGCGTATCTCCATGCTCACCTTGCCGCCGGCCAGCTCTTGGCACAGTATGGCGGCCTGCTTCAGGGCGTAGATGGTTCCGTTGGGGTCTACGCCGCGCTCAAAGCGGAAGCTGGCATCGGTGCTCAGTCCGTGCTTGCGTGCGCTCTTCCTTATCCATGTGGGGTGGAAGTAAGCGCTCTCGAGCACCACGTTGCGTGTTGTCTCATAGGTTCCTGAGCCTTTGCCGCCGAACACTCCGGCTATGCACATGGGTTCTTCGGCGTTGCAGATGGCCAGGTCGTGCTCGCCCAGCGTGTGTTCTTGTCCGTCGAGCGTTACGAATTTCTTGCCCGCGTTGTTGTCTTTCACAATGATGTGATGGCCCTTCACCATGTCGGCATCGAAGCAGTGCATGGGCTGTCCGTAGGCCATCATGATGTAATTGGTGATGTCTACGATGTTGTTGATGGGCCTCAGGCCAATCACCGTCAGCTTGTCGCGCAGCCATTTCGGACTTTCCTTCACGTCACAATCCGTTATGCTCAGGCAGGCGTAACGTCGGCAAGCGTCGCTGTTCTCTATGGTTACGTCTATGGGCAGGTCGTGATTGTCTACGTGAAACTTCGAGCAGTCGGGGCGATGCAGGCTTGTCTTGTAGCCGTTTTGCAGCAGCCAGGCGTATAAGTCGCGTGCCACGCCGTAGTGTGACAGGGCGTCTGCGCGGTTGGCGGTGATGTCTATGTCTATCACCCAGTCGCTTTCCAGATGATAATATTCTGCAGCCGGCTGGCCCACGGGGGCGTCTTCCGGCAGCACGATGATGCCGGCATGGTCGGTACCCACGCCTATCTCGTCTTCAGCGCATATCATTCCGTAGGAGTCTACGCCGCGCAGGCGCGACTTCTTGATGGTGAATTCCTTGTCGCCGTCGTAGAGCACGCAGCCCAGGTCGGCCACGATGACCTTCTGTCCGGCCGCTACGTTGGGCGCGCCGCACACTATTTGCTGAGGCTCGGCCTTGCCTAAGTCTACCGTAGTGATGTGCAGATGGTCGGAATTAGGGTGTGCCTCGCAGGTAAGCACCTTGCCCACGTAGAGCCCTTTGAGCCCTCCGCGAATGCTTTGCACCTCATCCAGCGCGTCAACCTCAAGACCTGTGGATGTAAGAGCGTCACACGTCTGCTGCGGTGTGAGGTCGAAATCCACGTATTCTTTAAGCCATTTGTATGAAATCTTCATTATGATGAATTATATTTCGGTTCTAAATTCGTGCAAAATTACTAAATTTCACGCAATCAGACAAATATAACCCGAAAAATGTATTTCACTCCTTGCATCATCATCATGACCATGTGACCGATGCCCCTCTATCATGTAGCTTTTTCACGGCATGGCAGTCGCTTGCCCGGCATGGCTCTTTTCCGGTTCGTTTGCGATGCTTCCTTCAGGCCTTTTGGCCGAAAGTGTTATGTAAATATATTTCCTATCCTGATCTTCATGTTATTTTTTATGACAGATCTTCGTCCTTGTTGCGCATCTGTTTGATGGTCAGCACGTTGTAAAAATGCCTTTTCAGCGTCCTGAAAACCCCGTTTTTGACTCGCTAAAAGGCCTTTCTTGCAAGCCGAAAAGGGCACTTTCGCAAAGCAAAAAGCAGGGTTTTGCGAGATGATTCAGCTGATTGTAATGTTTTTTCCTGCCCTTCCGAGCATCTTATTCTTCGGTTGTCAGACTATGGTTTAGGCTCTTGATATACGTTTAAAGAGGAGCGCCGAAACGTGAAAATCCCGCCGATATGTGCTCATTGGCATAAAAAAGCAGTAACTTTGCGGCGGTTTCAAGGTTAAAAGTTTGGATAAAGATGAGTGCATTTATCAAGTTTCTCAAGCAATGGAGCCTACTTGTGGGGCTCGCCGTGGGCTTTGTGGTATACCTTCTTTTCACCCATATCAGCTTATTAGTGCCTGTCGGCGATGCTGTGGGCCCTAAGTTGGTAGGCTTGTTGCCCGTCAACATCTTCCTGATGTTGTACATCACCTTTTGCAAGATAAAGGTGCACGACCTTCGGCCCCGCCGCTGGCACTTCATTCTTCAGGGCATCCGAACCCTTCTGGCCTTGCTTGCCGTGATAGCGGTTAACCTTACTCATGATGCCGTGACAAAGCTTCTGCTCGAAGGAGTGTTTATTTGCGTGATTTGTCCTACGGCAGCCGCTGCTCCCGTCATCGTTGAGAAGTTGGGCGGAAGCATCGGGTCGCTCACCATCTATCTGCTTATAGCCAACTGCTTTACGGCTGTCATCATACCGCTTTTCTTCCCTATGGTGGAGAAAGGAGCCGACATAACCTTCCTCATGGCCTTCGGTCAGGTGCTCAGACGGGTGCTCACGGTGCTTGTTGTGCCGCTGGTGTGCGCCTTCCTGAGCCGACGCTATCTGCCCGGTGTGGTGAGATGGCTCAAGGGAAGGTCTAATCTGGCACTTTATATATGGAGTGTCAACCTCTCCATCATCATGGGCGTGACGGCTCGTAGCCTGCTGCATGCTCCCGTATCGGGTGGCGTTCTGGTTACGTTGTGCATCATTCCGCTGGTGCTCTCGGTGTTTCAGTTCTCCTTGGGCAAGGCTGTGGGCCGGCATTATGGCGAAAGCATAGGCGCCGGACAGGCTCTGGGACAGAAGAATACGGTGGTGGGTATTTGGCTCACTCTGTCGTTCCTCAATCCTTATGCCTCTATTGCGCCGTGTGTTTACGTGATATGGCAGAACATCATCAATGCTCTGCAGTTGTGGTATAAGGACAGATACGGTTATCTGAAGTGGTAGCGACAAACGGGAATGCCCGTTGAGCATTCCCGTCTGAAAGGATATCATTAGTCAGTCTAAGCTTCCTTCTGATGCCGGATAAGTCTCGGCAGAGCCTTTGTCAGCCCTTATTCGGCAAACTTCTTGGCCGCTCTGAGCTGATGGCGCATAGCGCTGATGAACTGCTGGCACTCTTGCAGCACGTTCAAATAGACGATGTCTACCTGGAACGAGGTGCCGTCGTTGTTCTTCTGCATACGGTCTATCTGCTTCTTTCTTATCACAGAGAGCTCGTCTTTCAGGTTATCGGCATCGGCAAGTATGTCGCGATAGTTGTCGAAGTGGCTCGTTTCTATGCATCGGCTGCTTTCATTCATCAGCTTGTTCACCTGCTTGCGCACCCCGTCAAACTCTTCTATGTATTGTTGTGGCACGGGTGTGAAGTTGTTGTCTACATGCTCCTTGATAGGCTCCAGCATACGCCGCAGACTGTATATGAGCTGTTGGTTGCTGTTGGCACCCAGATGGAACCATGTGTTACGCTCCAAGGCGAGGTCGGCAGGGCTCTTCTTGAGGCCCAGAATCTCTTGTCTGCGATACTTCTTCAGTTCGTCTACCTCGTTGCGAAGCTCCTTGTTGCTGTGTCTGAGCTCGCTCACGCTGGCATTGGCAAAGCCATCTATCACCTTATTAAACTCTTCCAAGGCAAACTTGCACACCCATGTTTGCGTGCGGCGCACGTGCTTTTGCAGCATGTCCCACACCAGCTGAGGGTCGCGGGTGCGCATCATGACGTCGAAAGCACTCAGTTTGCCGGCGTCGGCAGCCTTCTTCGCGTACTTGCGATCGGAGCGTACGAGCATCACCACTACCATAACCATAAAGATTACCTTGGCTATGATGCCTCCAAAATACATGATCAGGCATACCGTGGCACAGGTGATGAAGGCCACACCGGCCGTGATGAACCAGCCACCAATGACAGACAGTACACCCGTAACGCGGAACACGGCGCTCTCGCGGCTCCATGCGCGGTCGGCAAGTGACGAACCCATGGCCACCATAAAGGTCACGTAGGTGGTTGAGAGGGGTAGCCCGTGGTTCGTACCAAAGGTAATGAGCATAGACGAAATCACCAAGTTCACGGCTGCGCGCACCACATCAAAGGCTGCGCCGTTGTCTAGTTCCACCTCATTCTTATTGAATCGGCTGTCTATCCAGTTGAGTAAACTCTTGGGAAGATGCATGGCGAGCCACTCAGAGCTGTTTCTTGTCATGCGCACAATGCCGCGAGCGGCTGCCGAAGAGCCGAACATCTCGCTGCCTTCGTCTTGGCGTGAAAGGTCAACACTGGTTTTTACCACGTTGCGAGCCTTCTTTGAAGTGCCCATTGCCACTATCATGACAACGCCGGCAGCAAAGAGATAGAAGGGAGGAGTCTTGGCGCTGGACAGCAAGGATGTCATCATGAACTGCGTGTCGCTTTGTCCGGCGGCGTTGGCTGAATAGTCTTGCCATGAGCTAAGGCCGGCCAAAGGTACTCCGATGAAGTTAACCAGGTCGTTACCTGCAAAGGCCATGGCCAGTGCAAAGGTGCCTAAGAGCACCGTAATCTTGAAGATGTTCACCTTGAGAAGGTGGAGTATCTCGGCGATAACAGACGAAATGACGAACGTAATGGCAATGAGCATGTTCACATTGTCGTCTATATAGTCGCGCACATGGCCGGGCAGGTAGGGGCTCTTGCCCAATCCCTTGAGGAAAATGAAGTAGGCCAAGGCCGTGAATGCGATACCTCCGAAGATGGCAATGCTCCAACGCGAGTGCTTGTGATAGTTAAACGTGAACACGATACGTGACAACCACATCACAATCATGCCCACTACGAAGGCCACCGCCACCGATATGAAGATGGCACCTATCACTTTCAGGGCCTCGCTAGAGTTGAGCAGGTCGTTCAGCGTGAGATTATGGTCGGCTCCCATCTTCATGCAAGCCAGAATAAATGTGCCGCCCAACAACTCGAACACCAGCGAAACGGTGGTTGAGGTAGGCATTCCCAGCGTGTTGAACACGTCTAGCACAATCACGTCGGTCACCATAACGGCCAGGAAGATGGTCATCACCTCATAGAAGTTGTATCGCGCCGGGTTCATAATACCGTGGCGCGCAACGTCCATCATGCCCGATGACATGACGGCACCCAGCACAACTCCCACGGAGGCAATGATGAGTACCGTTCTGAATTTGGCCACCTTTGCGCCTATGGCCGACTGTAAGAAGTTCACCGCATCGTTGCTGACACCAACAAAAAGATCGAATACTGCCAGGCAGAGCAGAAAGATCACGATGCACAAATAAATCGATTCCATATATTAATTGTTCATTTCTTGTTTGCTGACAAAAGGGGATAAGGCTCCCATTTTACGGCTGCAAAGTTACAGTAAGCATGTTACAGCATGTTTAAACACATATTACATTCGTGTTACAATGACCTCCTTGCGTGGTGCTTGCGCTTGGTCAGGCACCCCCAAAAGTGCAACCGAGAGAATAATAACGTGCCACTATGTGCCACAATTCCGATGAATAACTGCTTTTTTTAGAAGAAATTGGCACATTAGCTCTTCTTTTTTGAAAGAAAAAACTACCTTTGCGATGAGTTAATGAATATCTTACCATATTAAAATTATTATTTATGAACAAACTCTTACTTATGGCAATGGCCGCTGCCATGCCGTTGCAAGCATTGTCTGCTCAGGAAAAGGTGCCCACGCTTTATGGCAACCTTATCTATATGAACAGCTTTCAGAACACTTACGACACCAGGTTAGGCGTTTACACCTTCCCGGCTTCGAGTAACAACTTTGCCCTGACTCCCGTCGCAACGAGTGTTAATTTCAACGCCACGGGCAACGGAGTGATGGATGGAAAGACGTATAACTTCCTTATGAGCGACTCTTATGACGGCGAAGACTATACGCAGCTTTACACCTATGATATGGAAACATGGAAGATAACACGCAAGCCTATCGACGTAGACAACACCATGTGCGCGGCCGACTTCACCATTGATCCCACCTCAGGCAAGACTTATGGACTCTGCACAAGCTGGAGCGGAAAGTTCGAACTCTGTGAGATGGACTTTACAACACCCGAACGTAAGTCGCTCGGAAAGGTGGATTCTACTTACTACACACTGGCTGCTGACGCCAAGGGTGACCTCTATTCCATCAGTGCCAAGGGCAACTTGGTGAAGCTAAGCAAGGCCGGAGTGCCTACATACGTGGGCTCTCTGGGTCTGGACAAGCAGAACCTGGAACTCTACAACAGGGTGCAGAGTGCTACGTTCGACCCTGCTTCTGGCCTGATGTACTGGGCCGCACAGCTTTGGGACAGCAAGAACATCAAGTTGGTGAGCGCGCTCTATTCACTGAATGTGAGCACCTTGGAGCTTAAGAAGATAGTAGACTTCCCGGAGAACGCACAAATCGTGTCGCTCTACATACCTAAGCCCAAGGCCAGCGACGATGCTCCAGGTGCGGCAACTAATATTAGTAAGCAGTTTGAGGGCGGCTCGCTCAAGGGCAACATCCTCTTCACTGCACCTACTACTACTTATGGCGGAACCCAGTTGAGTGGCAATCTTACTTATGAGGTGGCCGCAGACGGCTCTGTGCTTGCTTCAGGCACCACCACGCCCGGGGCTCAGGTGTCGGCTCCTGTAACTGTTGCTAAGGAGGGCATGACACGCTTTGAAATCACCGTAAGCAACGATGCGGGCAAGGGCGAACCTGCTGTATGGCGCAGCTATATTGGTTATGATGAGACATCGGCACCGAAGAATGTGAAGATAAGTGTTGACAACGATAAGGTTACTGTTACTTGGCAGGCTCCCGACTCTGCCATGCATCAGGGCTACTTCGATGCCGACGCACTGAAGTATAATGTTTATGCTTATCGTGGAAGCAGCAAGCAGCTGGTGGCTGAAAACGTAGAGGGCCTGCAGGCAGAGTATAATATAACTGCTGACAGCTATGCGAAGTATCAGTTTGGTGTGGTGGCTGTGAACGGCATGCACTTGTCTGCAGAGAGCAAGTCGGCTGACTTGGCTTGCGGACCTGCTATAGATGTAACGGAAGACAAACCATATAACGAGACGTTTGATGACGAAAGCTCATTTGATGCATATACCAGTATCGACGCAAATGGTGACAAGAAGATAGAAGATTACTCTGATTATGGCTTCGTTCTAAAGTATGGTTTCTGGGATTATGCATCTTACGAGAAGGCTCTGCAGTATATTCCCAATAGTCCGAACAGTGCTGACGATTGGGTGCTCACGCCACGCTTCAATCTGAAGAAAGACAAAACTTATGAGCTGTCTTTCACTTCTTGGAGGGTGAACAAGAAATATAATGAGAAGCTGCAGGTGGCTTACGGCGAGGGTTATGACCCCAGTCTTTACGCCAGCCTGTCTGAAGTGTTCAACCCCGACACCCTTGCCGGAACGAAGAAAGAGGCTACCAAATACACCTTCAACGTCACTCCGCAGGCTGACGGTACCTATATGTTTGGCTTCCATGACTTCAGTGAGGAGGCCAACAGCTACTATGTGTTTGTTGACAACGTGCAGCTTAAGCTTGTAGAAGTGAGCGGCATAGAAGACAGAATGACCGAGACGCGTCAGTCGGCATTCGATGTTTACAGTGCGAATGGCATACTGTTGCGCCGTCAGGCTACCTCACTCGCAGGGCTTCCTAAGGGATTATATATCGTGGGAGGCCGCAAAGTGCTGGTAAAGTAACTTCACATTAACTGATGTTTTCGCACGGATTGCGGTCTTTTGTTATGGAGATGCAATCCGTGCGATTGTTATATAACAATAAAGAATGATATACTCTTCGCACCCCAAAACGTTTGTTTGAGATAGAAGAATATATCACTTGTTAGACGATTATTCACTATTTGCCCTGGCACCTGGTGCTCCTTGTTTTCCAAAAAGGCCTATTTGGGCTTGTAAAAATGCCTATTTTGCAGCGTAAAAAGCATGGTTTTGCAAGCTAAAAACAGGGGTTTTGAAAAGTAATTGATATTCAGTGATTTAGGTGAACGATGCTTTTGCCGGTCTTCGTCCATGCTTATCGCTGCCTGCAGAGGGCGGAAACATGCATGCGTACTCCGCACCTGCAAAGGTTATATACCATGTTTTGCGCTAGCGCAAGGCCTCTGTCACGGACCTCTGTTGTCTGCCTGGATGTCGAATCTTGTTAATGAGGCTTTTTCATTATTGCCATTCCGACTTTGTAAAAAAACAAAAACGGCGACCTAAGCCGCCGTTTTGATTGCTGGGCACTTTCTCATTTGTGGGGTGCAATGGCCCCGTTTGTAGAGAAAGCGTATGGTTTTAAAGTTCCCAAGCCACGCCCGACGCGCCGAGAACGGCTGCCGATGAACCTTCGAGAGAGCTGACAAGAAACTTTGCCTTTCCTTTGAAGGTGTCCATAACGTGCTTTTCATAGCTGTTGCGAATGGGCTTCATGAGCAGTTCGCCGGCCTTGGTGAGCCCGCCGAAGAACACGTATGCCTCCGGACTAGAGAACAAAGTGAAGTTGGCGCAAGCCTCTCCGAGCATCTCACCCGTAAACTCATACACGCGTTTGGCGAGGGCATCGCCCTTTGATGCTGCCATGCTCACGTCGAGCGATGTAATCTTTTCGGGGTCAATGTCGCGCATGAGCGATGGCTCATTGCTCTCTTTTAGGAATTCTCTTGCCGTGCGTGCCACGCCTGTAGCAGAGCAGTAAGCCTCCAGGCAGCCCTTACGTCCACAGCCACATGTGCGCGCTTTGTCGCCGTGCACCATGGTTATGTGGCCCAGCTCGCCGGCAAATCCGTCGCTGCCATAAACCAGCTGTCCGTTGACAACAATGCCTGAGCCTACTCCGGTGCCCAAAGTCAGCACAATGAAGTTCTTCATGCCGCGTGCCACACCGTAGGTCATCTCGCCCAAGGCAGCCGCATTGGCGTCGTTGGTCATGCCCACCGGTATGCCCAAAGCCTTGGAAAACATCTCTGCCAAAGGCACAATGCCTTTGTGTGCCCAATGGATGTTAGGCGCATATTCGATGGAACCTGTGTAGAAATTGGCGTTAGGCGCGCCAATGCCCATGGCTTTTATCTTTTCGATACCACCCACTTCTTCGATGATAGGGGTGAGTGCTTCAACCGAAGCACGTACATAATTCTCTACCTTGTCGTAGGCTTGAGTCTTGATAGCCGTTGTTGCGAGGATGAGTCCGCGCTGGTCTACGATGCCGAAAACGGAGTTGGTGCCTCCTAAGTCTAAGCCGATTACGTAAGGTTTTTGTTGCTGCATTTCCATTCTACTGTGAATTTTGATAATTAAGTTGTGTTCTGCAAAGTTATGAAAATTACGTCATTAAACAAACTTTTGCTATGTAAATTTGCTTATCTCGCCTTTTTTTCGTTCTTTTGCATCCGATATGAATTTGCCTCTTCCGATACATTTAGATATTATTGACTTTATCTTTAAAGGGCTTCTCATAGGTATCATAGCCTCGGCTCCCATGGGGCCGGTGGGCATCTTGTGTATTCAGCGCACGCTGAACAAGGGTCGCTGGTATGGCTTTATTACAGGTGTGGGAGCTGCTATAAGCGATTTTATATACGCCCTGATGGTGGGTTTGGGCATGAGCTTCATCATGAAGCCGCTCGAAGATCCCCGCTATCAGTTTGTTTTACAAATATCCGGTTCGGTCATTCTGCTGCTCTTCGGTCTTTATTGCTTTCGCTCTGACCCTAAGAAGAAGATGCACAAGAGCGGAAAAACCAAGGGCACGCTGCTGCACAACGGGCTGACGGCCTTCTTGGTTACCTTTTCCAATCCCCTTATCATCTTTCTCTTCATGGCCGTCTTCGCGCAGTTCGCCTTCATTAGGCCTGATGAGGAGTTCAATATGGCCGTTGGTTTCCTGTGCATACCCTTGGGAGCGCTGCTCTGGTGGTATGGTCTGACGTGGCTGGTAGACAAGATTGGCGCCAAATTTGATGTCAATGGCATTGCCATCATCAACAAGGCGATAGGCTCTATAGTGGTTATCTTCTCCGTGATCATCCTCTTGGGCACGGTGTTTAACCTCTATCATCTGCCCCTGCATTAACTATTTATTTTTTCATCATCATGTTTGTAGCAAGAGAATTAAGGAAGAAGTCGATAGCCGAGTACTTGCTTTATATGTGGCAAGTGGAGGATTTGATCAGAGCTTACGGCTGTTCGTTGCAACGTATACGTAACGAATACATCAGCAAGTTTCAATATACCGATGAGCAGAAGGCTGAAGAGGCCGACTGGTTTGGCGACTTGGTGCGTATGATGAACCAGGAAGGATGCCGGGAGCAGGGACATCTGCAGATAAACAAGGTGCTTTTGCAAGACGTTTCCGACCTTCACGCACGTCTTTTGGCCAGTAACAAGTTTCCTTTTTATAACGCTGAGTACTACAGAGTGCTGCCTTATATAGTGGAACTGCGCAGCAAGGGGGCCAATAAGCAAGAGAATGAGGTGGAGACTTGCCTCAACGCGCTCTATGGCGTGATGATGCTGCGCTTGCAAAAAAAGACGATCAGCCCCGAAACCGAGCACGCCATCAAGGAGATTACCACCTTTGTGGGCATGCTGTCTGACTATTATGAGAAGGACAGAACGGAGGGACTGAAGTTTGACGACGACGAGGAAGTTTAGCCTTATGATACTTTTAAACTAATTGTAACGATGAATATACTTATCACAGGTGCCAACGGACAGCTCGGAAACGAGATACAGCGTGTGGCAAAAAACAGCAAAGACCATTACATCTTCACGGATGTGTGCGAGGGATATGACAAGCTCGACATCACGAATATGGACGATGTGCGTCGCATGGTGAGCCAAAACAACGTGCAGTGCATTATCAACTGCGCCGCTTGGACCAACGTGGATAAGGCCGAAACGGCCGGTGACATCGTGGAAACGCTCAATGCCAAGGCTCCGGAAAACCTTGCCAGGGCCATGAAAGAGGTAGATGGCTGGCTCATACACGTGAGCACAGACTATGTTTTTGGCGGTGATCCATACAATAAACCGTGCCGCGAAGACCAGAAAGGTACGCCCACGGGCGTGTACGGGCTCACTAAGCTGCATGGCGAGCAGAATATTCAGGCCTCAGGAGCTCATTATATCATCTTCCGCACATCGTGGCTATACAGCGAGTTTGGCCATAACTTCGTGAAGACAATGCTCAATCTCACTGCCACTAAGCCCCAGCTGAAGGTTGTCTTCGACCAGGCAGGCACGCCGACGTATGCCGGTGACTTGGCAGCTGCCATATTCGACATCGTGGAAAACCGAAAAATGGACGGTCACGAGGGCATTTACAACTTCTCAAACGAAGGCGTTTGCTCATGGTTTGACTTTACCAAGATGATAGCATGGCTCAGCGGACACACCAACTGCGACATTCAGCCGTGCCACAGCGACGAGTTTCCATCGCCCGTGACCCGTCCTGCCTATTCGGTTTTAGACAAAACAAAGATAAAAGAAACATTCAACACCAACATACCTTATTGGATAGACTCGCTCAAAACATGTCTGAGAAACATGGGAGAGCTGAAAATGCAAGCATAAAGCAATATGAACGAGATACAACGCAGGCGCACCTTTGCCATCATCTCTCACCCGGATGCCGGTAAAACAACCCTTACGGAGAAGTTTCTGCTCTTTGGTGGGCAGATACAAGTGGCCGGTGCAGTGAAGAATAACAAGATTCGCAAGACGGCAACTTCCGACTGGATGGACATAGAAAAGCAGCGCGGAATATCTGTGTCTACCTCTGTGATGGAGTTCGACTACGAGGGTTACAAGGTGAATATCCTTGATACACCCGGTCACCAGGACTTTGCCGAGGACACTTACCGCACTCTTACTGCCGTGGATTCGGCCATCATAGTGGTGGATTCGGCCAAAGGTGTGGAGGCACAAACGCGAAAACTCATGGAAGTGTGCCGTATGCGCAACACGCCCGTCATCATCTTCGTCAATAAGATGGACCGTGAGGGACGCGATCCATTCGATCTTCTCGATGAACTTGAGGAGGAATTGCACATCCATGTGCGCCCCCTCTCATGGCCTATCAACCAAGGACAGAAGTTCAAAGGGGTATATAATATCTACGAAAACAAGCTAAACCTCTTCACGCCCAATAAGCAACGGGTTACAGAAAAGGTGGAGGTAGACGTTCACTCGGCCGAGTTGGAGAAGCATGTGGGCGAAGACGATGCCCAACAGCTGCGTGATGACCTTGAATTGGTGAACGGTGTGTATCCCGAATTCGACGTGGAGAGCTACCGGAAAGCCGAGGTTGCCCCCGTGTTTTTTGGCTCGGCGCTCAACAATTTCGGTGTTCAGGAGTTGCTCGACTGCTTTGTTGAGATTGCTCCTTCGCCCAAACCCACCCAAGCCGAAGAGCGTATGGTGAACCCGGAAGAGCCTAAGTTCACCGGCTTCATCTTCAAGATAACGGCCAATATCGACCCTAACCACCGCTCGTGCATTGCTTTTTGCAAGGTGTGCTCAGGCAAGTTCGTGCGCAACCAGCCCTATCTGCACGTTAGATTGGGCAAAACGGTGCGCTTCTCATCGCCCACTCAGTTCATGGCTCAGCGCAAGAGCACCATCGATGAGGCTTATCCCGGCGACATAGTGGGCCTGCCTGACAACGGCATATTCAAGATAGGTGACACGCTGACAGAGGGTGAGAACCTGCATTTCCGCGGCCTTCCCAGCTTCTCGCCAGAGCTTTTCAAGTATATAGAGAATGATGATCCCATGAAGAGCAAGCAGTTCCAGAAGGGCATCACGCAGCTTATGGACGAGGGAGTAGCCCAACTCTTCATCAATCAGTTCAACAACAGACGCATCATAGGCACCGTAGGACAGCTGCAGTTTGAGGTTATTCAATATCGTTTGGAGCACGAATACAATGCCAAGTGCCGTTGGGAGCCCGTCCATCTATACAAGGCTTGCTGGATAGAAGCTGATAACGACCAGGAACTGGAAAACTTCAAGAAGCGCAAATACCAGTACATGGCTAAGGATACAGAGGGTCGCGATGTGTTTCTGGCCGATTCTAGCTATGTGCTCAGCATGGCTCAGCAAGATTTTAAGCACATTAAGTTCCACTTTACATCTGAATTCTGATGGATTATCACATACGTCAGGCGCGCCCACAAGAGGCTTCTGTCATTGCCAAACTCATCATGACGGCCATGAACAGCGAGTGTTGTCTCAACCTGGCAGGCCCCGGTCATACGCTGGAAGACTTTCATGTGCTGATGACAAAGCTGGTGGCCAGCAGCCATTCGCAATACTCTTACCTCAACACCATCGTGGCGACAGATGCTGACAACAGCATCATGGGCATGTTGGTGGCTTATGATGGCAGTAGGCTTCTGGAGCTTCGGCAGGCTTTCATCGACGGTGCCAGAAAGGCGTTCGGCATAGATCACTCTGGCATGAAGGCCGAGACACAGCCCGGCGAGTATTATCTTGACTCGCTCTGTGTGGCACCAGACCATCGGCATAAGGGCATAGCCACGACTCTGCTCAGGCATGCCATAGAGCAAGGACGTGCTAAGGGGCTTCCCGCAACGTTGCTTGTTGATAAGGGCAACCCCAAGGCTGAGGCCTTATATCGGCGTTTGGGCTTTGTATATGTCAGCGATACGGAGTGGGGAGGACATGCTATGAAGCGTTTGGCATATCCCTTACAGACAGCAGAATAGTCTCGGTTAAGTTGTATATATAAATAGGTTATATGGGCTGTGGCTTGTTGCTCCCTTTGCAGAGCACGGGCCACAGCCTCTTTTGTTGATGCTTTTCTATAGCTTGTCCATCAACCTTTGCATCTTATTGAACAGCGGTCCGCGCTTAATATTGCTGGCAATAGCCATTCGGTGAAGTATCTTGTAGAAGATACGGTTCTTGTTTAGCTTGCGAACAATGTAGTAGAACCCCGTTGTTGTCATTATTCCTACAAAGCAAACCACCACAAATTGCACTGTGGCACTGGCGTCAAGCTTGGCTGTTATGCCCCAGCAAAGCAGATTGAAGCACTCTGCGCTGAGCACCATGCAGGTGGTTCCCAGATGCGAGAACCCTATTTCTATGAACAAATGGTGTAGGTGGCTCTTGTCAGGATGGAAGGGACTGATGCCTTTCATGATGCGTCCTGTCATCACACGCAGCGTGTCGAAGATGGGCACACTGAGCATAGAGAGGCACAAACTCACCATAGACACGTTGGGATAGTTATAAGCTACGATGCTGCGATGCGATATAAGGTGCATGCAAAACACGGTCATGATGATGCCCATCATCATAGTTCCGCCGTCGCCGATGAACATCTTAGACGACTTGCCGAACACGTTGTGCAGGAAGAAAGGCACCAATGAGCCAGCAGTAACGGCGGCCAGCACCGTCATCGTGCCGTCGAAAGAGGTTAGGAAGAAGCATCCCAGCACCAGGCAGGCCAATATGCAGAAGCCGGTACTTAGTCCGTTCACGCCATCTATCATGTTGATGGAGTTGATGATGCCCGCTCCGGCAACGCAACTCAGTATCAAAGCCGCCCATGAAGGCAGCATGCCAATGCCGAAGATGCCCTGAAAATCGTTCATGCTGACATGATCCATGCGCACGATAAACAGCACGACGAGCACCTCACTGAGCAGTCTTACTTGGGGTGACAGGCCATGCAGATCGTCTATACAGCCCACATAAAGCATTACCATGATGACCATGATACATGTGAAGAGGGCAAACGAGTCGAAAAACATGCTTGTTACGCCCATGCCTATCACAATTCCCCAAAACACAGCGATGCCTCCCATCACCGGAACAGGTGTCTTTTGCAGTTTGCGCGTGTTGGGATTGTCCACCAATCCGTATTTCTTGGCTATTCCGTCTATAATGGGATGAATAAGGAATACCAGCAACACAGAGGTCAAAAATGGTACCAGGACTCCGACCAGAAATGTATTTGCATTCATCTTAAATTATTTGTTCGCATCTCTCATTTACAATCGGCAAAGTTAAAAAACATTTGTTAGAAACGCAAACTATTCTTATTAAAAATCCACTAAAAAGCTAAATCAATCAATGCAATCCGCTTTTTATGATACAAAAACACAGGGCATATTGCAGCAAAACGCTGTTGCTTATGCCCTGTGTGAGTGACTTTTTAAGTTAATAAGATCTTATTTCACAAGCATCTTGCTTGTCTTGCCGCCTTGCTGTACAATATACAGGCCCGGCTGTAGGCGCAGACTGCTGAGGTCTTTGCCCGTAGCCACCAGGCTGCCACCCATAGAGTAGACTCTGGTAAGGCCGTTGTCGGTTGCTGCTATAGCCTGCTTAATGCCTGTGGCTGCTGCCGATTGTATCTCAGCAACATTGGCATTCACCACTTCGCGTGTGTTGGTGTTCACCAAGAATACCACTATGCGGGCGTTAACGCCTTTCTGTCCGTTCACCACCGGCACTTTCAGACCGTAGTTATACGTCAGTTCCTCATCCTTAACCACCTTTCTTGGCACGCTCTTCTCTATGCCGCTGGCATCGCTAGACGCCACAACCAGGTTGTTGTTTACGGCAGTTGTAGAGTAAGGTTGCGCACACCAGTAAGCCATATCATCGTCGGGGTAGCTCGATTTATAATATGTTATGTAATTGTACTGCCCTGCAGTGATAGAGTCTTTTATCACTGCGAAGCCTAATCTGTAGTAGGCACTGCTGCTACTCATCAGGAACTTGGTGGTAGCAGTGATGCTTACGCTGTCTTCGTTATCGTCAGTCCAATTGGCTTTTACGCCCAGCTCAGCCTCAGAGATGCGCTTCAGGTAAGGAGAAACCACCTTGTCTGCCGTAAAGTGGTAGGGTGCTGCCTTAGCATTGCCATAGTATGGGTCGGTCAAGGTCATGCGATCTACCTCAGCTATCGGAGCCGAATAGTATCTCGAATCGCTGGCACGGTCCTTATAAGAGGCCACGGCGAACGAATCGCTCATGTGTATGTTGAGTATCACTACAGAGTCACCAAGAGCTTCTTTAAGCTTCTCCATGCCCACGAAGGCACGTGGTGAGTTGGGTTTTTGCTTGTCGTTGTAAACCTCCATAAGCGTTTTTCTGTTGGCGCTCTGTGCCAATGCTACTACGTTAACGGTGGCTTTCACCTTCGATGTGTTTTCGTTGGCCACGCCGTTCACCTTAGTCAGCTTGATGGTAATCTCTTGTGTGCCCTCCGTTTCAGGCTTACCCAGCGACAAGGTTGCTGTTCCGTCACCGTTATAGATGTTCTGTATAGGAGTGTCAAGGGTCACACTGCCTTCCTTTGTAGTGCCGTTCATGTCATAAGTATAGCCTATGCTTTTTACACCATTGGCACCCAGGTTCTTCAGGTTGGCCGTCACGGTCACCTCGTCGCCCACTTTTGCCATCACGTCATCCATGTCATCGGCTATGCTGGCGGCATTGTTCTTAAGCGATTCACCTGATATGCTCACCTGAGCGGCAAGACATCCCGTTGCCGACTTATCGGTAAAGGCCGTCTCGGTGGGCTGTTTCAGGTAGAAACTCTTTTCGGTTACCTTCTTGGCATACACCACCGGCGTGTAGTCGTAGTCGCTGTACCAGCTTGAGAGCGTGAAGCTATAGCCTACGTAAGCGCCTTCTGCCGGCACGTCAACGGGCTGGTCAAAGGTGGCCTGCGACCATTCGGTAGAGCTCTTGCCGGGGGTTGACACTGTTGCTTCGGCCAGATTGGAACCGTCGAGTGCCGAGCGCACCCACACCTTCACGTCAGTGGCGTTTGAGTAGAGACGCGAGCGGAAGCGCAGACCAGAAATCTTGATGCCCTGAAAGTCGCCTGTTCCACTCACAAACATGGCAGCTTCGTAGGTGCCCAGCTGGCTGTTACCCGTCAGTGACTGTGCTTGATCAGAGTAATTGCCCCACCACAACTCAGCGGCATTGCCGTTTGCTGCACATAGAAAGAATATGAGCAAAGCCCATAATGCGTAAATTCTTCTTACCATACTCAATAAATTTTAGATTAGTTGACCCTATGTTAAGCGCCGGTTGCCCTGGGATGACGGGGCAACCAGCGTTGTCTTTACGTTTTGTTTGTGTTTGTTTACTTGATAAACTTGCCAGTCTGGCGTGTGCCATCGTCATAAACAATGCTGCGTATGTAGGCTCCCTGCCTTGGTTCGGCAATTTCCCGTCCGCTCAAGTCATAGTAGCTAACGCGAACCACCTTCTTGTTGGCATTGTTTATTGCTGCAGCCTGTATGCCATCGGTATACTTGTTGCCCGTTGCAGTGATGTATGTGCATTTGCCGGAGTAGCGTGCCTCACCGTTCCAGAAGTACACGCTTTGCAGTGAGATGCTGTCTATTGTCAGGCTCTTGTCGTGATCGAAGGCCAGCACGTGGTAGCTTCCGTTGCAGTCGGTGCGCTGTTTAGGGGTGATGCCTCTGTCAGAGAACAGCGAGTTGACGAGCAATGTGTCCTTGAAAGCAGGGTACCAGTCTTTGTCGAACACCCATGGTTTGCCGTTCACAAAGACGCGGTAGAAGAGCGAGTCGGGGTTGATATAGTTGCCGTCTACGTCTTCCACGGGTACTATATACGACATGGTTGTGGTTGTCTTATACGTGTTGTCTATATCCCAGCCGCTTATATCAGGCGTCTTAGGCGTGGCCGGAGCACCGTGGAAGATACGCATGGTTTGTGCGGGATATGACTGGCTGTAAGATGCGTTGGCCTTCTTGCCCAGGCAGAAGAGTATTCCGTCTTTGCCGTCAAACTGATATTCGCCTGCCGCATTCTTGCTTACGGTCAGCGCGGCGTGGTCTTTCGACTTATAGATGGGCCAGCCGTCCGAGTCAAGACTCGTATATTTAGCGCCTTTAAAGTAGAGATAGTACTGGTCGTCATACAATCCCACGTACTGACCGTTGTTTATCACGATACTGTCGCCCTGCAGTGTGCCCTTGAGCACGCTGTTGGGAGTCTTTGTGCTCAGCCCTTTAAAGTAGAAGTCGTTGCCCTGCCAGGCCACGCTGATGAGTGTAGGAACATAATATTTATATGCATTGTCATAGCGTAGCGAATAGTTTTGAAACGTCAGCCCGGCAGGAACCTCTACCAGCTTGTCGGTGAACGGCGTGTAGGCATAGCCCACGCTATAGCTGAACACACCTCCGTCGCCATTCACAATGCTCAGTTCCAGCGTGTCGTTAGATATAGTGCCTGTTTGCTCATCATAGTCAAAGCTGAACGAATCACTCTCTGTGTCGGCTATCACGTCCTGATTTGCGTTGGTGTAAGAGTGGCTTATATAATAAAGGTTGCCGTCGGCGTCCTCATAGTAGGGCTGCATATTGTCGAACACCACATGCTTCTTGTCTTCCGAAATCTCACCTTTAATCCACGTACCATACTTATATGTTGTGCCGATGTCCTTTATCCATACCGTAGAGCCGTCGATAACCGCATACGACTTGATGCCGTCGCGTGTTATCCATTCGTCCATATTTGGGTCATAATATTCCGTGTTCAGCGAAAACTCCTTCAGCTCGCCGTCTGGAGTTTCTGTTACGGGGTGCTTGGCAGCCTTTTTCAGCAGTTGGGCCGTGTTGCCGCTGAGCTTCAAAGCAGTGCCTTCGGTCATGTGTCGTGAGGTTTGTTGCGCCACCGAACGTGCTTTCTCCAAGTGTAAGGACTGTGCCGATGCCGTCAGAGCTGATAGGCTTAGCCATGCAATAGCATAAAAAGTAAAATTCCTCATACAGTAATTTGTTAATTGTTGAACATGTGTTATTATGCTTGCCGTTTGACGATTGCCTCGGTACCGGCGGTAACGACGGTGTGTTCAGCGGCAACAGCCAAGTGGCTTCGGCCGACTTCCTGCCTGACAACGGGGGCTGGCAGGCTCTCTATGTTGGCGGGGCGGCCCGCTGTGTGAAGCTGGGCAACGCTACGCATGAGGGTGTTGCCACTACGCCACAGCTGCAGCTGGACGGGCAGGAGCTGGAACTCACCTTCTATGCCGCGCCATGGGGCAACGACGATACAGCTCTCACGCTCAGTGCAAGCGGCAACGCTACATTGGCGCAGACCGACTTCAGCATGGTGAAAGGGAAATGGACAGCCTTTACAACCAAGCTGAACGGAACGGGCGCCACGCGCATTACCTTCACGCCGGGCAAGCGCTTCTTCCTCGATGAGGTGGTTGTGCGCCGACCGAACGTGGCTTCGGGCATCAGCCAGACGGGCAAGGCTGCCGGCAAGGTGGTGGCAGTGGCTTTCTACACTGCTGACGGACGCCGGACGGCAGGGCCTGCAAAAGGGCTCAACCTGGTGCGTATGTCTGACGGAAGCGTGCGTAAGGTGATACTGAAATAATAGTCCTTACAAGCCGAACGGGTTAGGATGATTCTTTACAATTAGGGGCTGCGGACAACGTCTGCGGCCCCTTCCTTATGCAATATGGCCTCTTTCAACTCGCAAAAGTACTCTTTTCACGTTGTAAAAGCATAGGTTTTGCGTGGCAAAAAGGGGCGTTTTCTTTCTTTAAAAGGATGCTTTCGCAACTGCCTGATAGTCTTACTGTTAGCCGAATTTACTGAGATGGCTTTCTCGTTTCGATTAGATAATGAGTGAACTTGATTTTTCTTTACAACGAGTAGAGGCTTCTCTGATAGGGAGTGAGGATGATAAGCGCATTCGTTCTTAGCATTTTAGGATAAAAAAAAGGATATGGCGCATGGCCATATCCTATGATAGATGTTATGTAAACAATCTTGTCAGTCAGCGAAACTCACAAGAAGCTCACCCAGTGTTGGGTGTATGTGTATCATTTCTTGCAGTTGCGCGAACGTGGTGTCGCGGCACATGAGGACCGAAACCTCTTGTATGATGTCGGCAGCATGTGCTCCGTAGGCATGACAAGAGATGATTTTGCCTTGCTCGTCGGTGAGCAGCTTCACCATACCTTCGGGTTCTTGCATGGCCAGAGCCTTGCCGTTGGCACGATAGAAGGCTTTGTGGGCCTTATAGCTGTGGCCTCCAGCCTTGCAGACATCCTCACTTGGGCCTACGCTGGCTGCCTCGGGATAAGTGAAGATGGCTGCCGGCATAATGTCGAGGCGCAACCCGTCGGCCTCGTGCAGCATGTTGTTAACAGCCCGCCGGCCTTGGAAGGTAGCGGCGTGAGCCAGCATCATGCGGCCGTTTACGTCGCCTATGGCGTAGATGCCCGGCACTTGGGTGCGCATATCATCGTCTACGACAATGCCTTTGCGGCTGTATTCCACTCCGGCAGCCTCCAGATTGAGGCCCTCTACGTTCACTGCGCGCCCCGTGGCAACCAGCACCAGGTCGGCGTTTACCACAGTTTCTTTTCCTTTCCGGTTGAAGGTTACGGCGCACTCGCCATCGTGTTGGGCAACCGAAGCCACGGCGCTCTGCAGATAGAACGTCACGCCGCGCTTCTCCATGCACTTGCGCAAGCGCTTGGCAATGTCGGCATCAAGTGCTGGCAGACATTCCTTGAGAAACTCTACCACGGTTACTTCGCAGCCAAAGGCTTGGAAGGCCGAGGCAAACTCCATGCCTATGACGCCCGCTCCTATGATGCACAGCCTGCGGGGCAGGCTCTTGGTGTTGAGCAATGCGCTGCTTGTGACGACGTGAGAGCCTTCGGCGTTCACCGTTTCGGGCGTTATGCCCTCAACGGGAGGCAATTTTGAGCGTGAGCCGGTGGCTATAATGATGTTGGTTGCGGTGTAGCTTTCGTTGCCAACCCTTACGGTGTGGGCATCAGCAAAGCTGGCGTTGCCTCTGACGAGCGTGATGCCCGGCGCAGAGAGCAACGACTCAACGCCCTGCCTGAGCTGCTCCACCACAGCGTCTTTGCGCTCCATGACCGCGCTAAGACTGAATTTTAGGCGGTCATCCTGAGTGAGCAAGGGGTTGCGCATCAGCTCGGCATCGTGCACCAGGCACTTGGTGGGTATGCAACCACGGTTGAGGCAGGTGCCGCCCACTTCTTGCCGCTCTATGACGCACACCTTCATGCCCTTCTTGGCAGCATATCCCGCCGTGGCATATCCGCCCGGTCCGCTGCCTATGATGATAAGATCGAAGCTGTTCATTGCTGTTTCTTTTCTTTCATTTGACGATAAGTGAGCACCGGCTCCTTGGCTGCCAGCACATCATCTACCCTGCCTATCGGCGTGTTATGAGGCGCGCTGCTCACCACGTCGGGCGTTTCGGCAGCCTCGCGGGCTATCTTGTGCATCACGTCGATAAAGCCGTCGATGGTCTCTTTGCTCTCGTTCTCGGTGGGTTCTATCATCATTGCCTCGTGGAAAAGCAACGGGAAGTAGATGGTAGGAGCGTGATAGCCATAGTCGAGCAGGCGCTTTGCCACGTCCATCGTAGTGATATGGGTAGACTTATCCTTCAGTCCGTTGAACACAAACTCGTGCTTGCACAGGCCCTCGATGGGCAGTTCGTAGGCATCTTTCAGGCATTCCTTGATGTAGTTGGCGTTGAGCGTGGCCAGCGGACCAACCATCTTGACGTTCTCCTTGCCCAGGCTGAGCAGGTAAGTGAGTGCACGCACAATGACGAGGAAGTTGCCCAAGAAGGCTCCTACGTGGTTGCCGGCCTGCGCATAGTCGTAGCCCAGGGTGTTGAGCACGGTGTAGGTGCCATCTTCTTTCTTCACAACGTGGGGCTTGGGCAGATATTCTTCTAAGCCTTTACGCACACCTACGGGGCCAGAACCGGGTCCGCCGCCTCCGTGAGGCGTCGAGAAGGTCTTGTGAAGGTTGACGTGCATGACGTCGAAGCCCATATCTCCGGGGCGCGCAACGCCCAGCATGGGGTTGAGGTTGGCACCGTCATAATACATCAGTCCGCCGCAGCCGTGCACGAGTTCGGCTATTTCGGGTATCTCTTTTTCGAATAATCCAAGCGTATTGGGGTTGGTCATCATCATGGCAGCGATGTCATCGCCCAGTAAAGGCTTCAGGTCGGCCACGTCAACAAGACCTTCCGGGGTGCTCTTCACCTCAACAACCTCTAGTCCGCATACGGCTGCTGAGGCAGGATTGGTGCCATGTGCCGAGTCGGGAACGATGACTTTCACGCGTTTGTTGTCGCCCCTGGCCTGATGATAAGAGCGTATAATCATCAGTCCGGTGAGCTCTCCGTGAGCTCCGGCGCATGGATTGAGCGTGAAGTCGCTCATTCCGGTGAGCGCGGCAAGGTCTTTTTGCAGCTGATACTCAACGGCCAGCGCGCCTTGCACGGTGCTTTCGGGCTGTGAGGGGTGCAGTTGCGTAAACTGAGGCAGTGCGGCCATCTCCTCATTAATGGTGGGGTTATACTTCATGGTGCATGAGCCAAGAGGATAGAATCCGTTGTTCACTCCGAAGTTGTTGCCGCTATGGTTGGTGTAATGGCGCACCACGGTCATCTCGTCACACTCCGGCAGCTGGGCGGGATGCTCGCGCTGCATGGCCGTAGGCAGGTCATGATGGCCGAATTTGTTCTTTGGCAGCGAGTAGGCACGCCGTCCTGGATGTGAAAGCTCAAATATCAGATTGCCATATAATTTGTTGTTCATCGTCTTATAGTATTAAAGGAGTGATACGTATTTGTCGGTTTCTTCCTTCGTGCGCTTCTCTGTTGAGGCAACAAGCAGCTTGTCGCTGCCCACCTTAATGCCGGGAAGGATGCCTGCCTGGATGGCTTTGTCATAAAAGGCATCACGATTGTCCATCGTCAGAAGAAACTCATTGAAGAACGGTTGGTTGTAGGTGAGGCGCGCCTTGCCCGTCTTTTGCAGGGCGTCGGCCAGGTAGTGGGCTGCGTCATAGCTCATCTGAGCAGCCTCGCGCAGGCCTTCCTTGCCCATGACAGACATATATATGGTTACGAAGAGAGCCATGAGCGACTCGTTGGAGCAGATATTTGATGTGGCTTTCTGGCGGCGTATGTGCTGCTCGCGAGCCTGCAGGGTGAGCACAAAGGCACGTTGGCCGCGGTTGTCGCGTGTCAATCCGACGATACGGCCTGGCATCTTACGCATCAGTTTCTCTGTTGTGCACATGTAACCGGCATACGGACCGCCGAAGCTCATAGGCAATCCGAGGCTCTGTATGTCGCCTACGGCAATGTCAGCACCCCATTCGCCCGGTGTCTTCAGCAGGGCCAGGTCGGCTGCTACGCTGTTGATGACAAACAAAGCCTTTTGTTGGTGACATGCATCTGCCATGCCCGAGAAGTCTTCTATGATGCCATAGTAGTTGGGTTGCTGCACAACTACGCCGGCAACACCACCTTCTTGAAGCTTCTTCTGCAGGTCTTCCTTGTCTGTGACGCCCTCTTTCTCGTCTACGAACTTGATATTTACGCCGTGAAAGTGCGCATAGGTGAGTATGACGGCAATGGTCTTGGGGTCGAGCGTCTTGCTGATGAGCACCGTGTCGGCCTTTCTTGAGGCGTTGAACGCCATGAGCACCGCCTCGGCCGTAGCCGTTGTACCCTCGTAGAGTGATGCGTTTGAAATCTCCATGCCAGTGAGTTCGGCCATCATACTTTGATATTCAAAGATGTAATGCAGGGTTCCCTGTGATATTTCGGCCTGATAGGGTGTGTAAGAGGTGAGAAACTCTGAGCGTTCTACGAGGTTGGGAACTACCGAAGGGGTGTAGTGATCGTAAACTCCACCGCCTGCAAAGCATGTCAGGTTGTTGTTCTTCTCGCCCAGCTTGCTGAAGAAGTCGCGCACTTCTTGCTCGCTCATAGACTCCGGAAGGTCGTAGTCGCCTTTCAGCAGCAGCTGTTCTGGCACCTCGGCATAAAGATCCTTTAGCGATGAAACGCCTATCTTGCTGAGCATCTCCTTGATGTCAGCGTCGGTGTGAGGAAAATATTTGTAAGTCATTTAATTTGTTGATAATATTAGAAGTAAGGCAAACAGCGTGTTTCTTCTTGCGTCTTGCATGATGTGGGCTGTGTTGCGCTTGTACTTTGACATTAATGTTGTGATGTGTTGCTGGCACTTTTATGGTGCCCTATGCATTGAGAGAGTGCGCCGGGGCCGTGTAGCGGGCCGTTGGCCATCATGCTCCGGCGCTTATGTTATAAAAGACAAAGGACGCTAAAAAGGCATGAGAAAAAGCGTGGATAGGGGAGAGGGCCTTGCTTGCGCCTCTCCGTTCCATTCCTCTTGTGCCTATTTAACGTCTTATCTTTATTTGTTGCAGAAAGCCTCGTAGGCCTTTGCGTCCATCAGAGAGTTGAGTTCGGACTTGTCACTGAGCTCTACTTTGATAATCCAATTAGCAAAAGCGTCTTTGTTGATGAGCTCCGGCTGGTCTTCAAGAGCCTCGTTCACCTCAACAACAGTGCCTGATACGGGTGAGTTAAGGTCGCTTGCAGCCTTCACACTCTCTACTGCGCCAAACTCTTCTCCGGCAGTTACCTCATCGTCTACGTCGGGCATATCAACGTAAACCACGTTGCCTAAAGCGTTCTGAGCATAGTCTGTGATGCCCACATAGCCGTAATTGCCGTCTACCTTTACGAATTCGTGTGACTCTGAATAATAGAGTCCGTCTATTACTTTACTCATATCTCTTTTGAAAAATAGTTATTTCTTATAATGTTTATCATAGAATTTCTTCTTCACAATGGTGCCTGGGAAGGTCTTTTTGCGTATTTGCACCTCCACTTCATCACCCAGTTTGAGGCTGGAGTCAACCAAAGCAACGGCGCAACTCTTGTCTACTGAAATGAGATGATAGCCTGTTGTGACTGTTCCCACCTGCTTGCCGTCTTTCAATACGGCGTAGCCATGACGCGGAACGGCCCTGTCCTTCAGCTCAATACCGCGCAACCGTTTGGCTACACCCTCTGTTTTTTGCTTCAGCAAGGCTTCCTTGCCGATAAATTCGGGCTTATCAAACTTCACGAACATGGACAATCCGGCCATGACGGGAGATATTTCGGCCGACAACTCATCGCCGTAGAGGGGCAATCCCACCTCAAAGCGCAGCGTGTCACGGCATCCCAGTCCGCAAGGAGTGACGCGCTTGCTGGCCATAAGCTTATCCCAGGCCCTTACGATATAGTCTGCTGTGCCGTAAATCTCAAATCCATCCTCTCCCGTATAGCCTGTCCGAGAAACCAGGATGGTCTCATCAAAGCGGTCGAGAGTCTTGCATTCGTAGAATTTAAGTTCCTTGCAGCGCAGGTTGAGCACCTTTTCCACCACGTCTTCTGCCTCTGGTCCTTGAATAGCCAGCTGGCTCCAATAGTTGGATTTGTAGCACACCAAGATGTTATAGCCTTCAGCCTGCTTGCGTACCCAAGCATTGTCCTTATCTATATTGGCGGCGTTGATGGTCATGAAGAACCGGTTTTCCTCTGTCTTGCAGATGCAAGTGTCGTCTATTGTGCCGCCGTTCTCATCGCACATCATGCCATACATCACTTTGCCTACGGGCATATTGGTGACGTCATTGGTGAAGATATGGTTGACAAACTTCTCTGCTTCGTGCCCACTTACGATGATTTCGCCCATGTGCGAGACGTCAAACACTCCGCAATGATTTCTCACTGCATTGTGTTCTTCTATGATAGAGGAGTACTGGATGGGCATGTCGAATCCGCCAAAAGGCTGGATGAGGGCCCCCAAGGCAACGTGCCTGTCGTATAAGCATGTTCTTTTGTTTGCCATAGTTTTTAGATTTTAGATACTTTCTTGTTAGTTAATGTGTGGGGTTCTTGCTAAAGATAAAAGCCGGATCGTCATATTCTTCTTCTATCTTTCGTATGTTATGCATGTCGTCTTCGTTCAGTTCTTGTACCGTCGAGCACAAGTTTTTGCGCAGAAATCGCTTTATATCATCAAGCGGCATGTCAGTGTGATCCTTCAGAAGGGTGATGCGCTGCCTCACGCTCTGCACTCCGTGCTTCTCCATCTTCTGTTTCGAGGGTGTTATAGCGTGCATCATATTGTCCATATCTGTGCTGTATAGCAGTGTGCCATGCACGATGCTCGCCCCTGGCAAGTGGTAGTAGGCTGTTCCGGAAACCTTTTTCCCCTCGATGAGAATATCGTTATGCTCGGTGCTGGTGGCCTCTATGCCCATCTTGGAAAGTGTGTCTTTAATAAGAGAGAGGTAATGGCAGAAAGTGTTTTCAACGTTTTCGGCCTTTGTGATGTATGACAACATCACGTTGCTTCGGTCGGCATAGACGCATCCTCCGCCACTTTTGCGTCTGAACATATTGATGCCTTGCTCGCGGCAATAGTCTATATTCACCTCAGCGAATATGTCCTGATTGCGTCCGAATATTACGCTCGGCTCCACTTGCCACATAAAGAAGGCATCCTCGCTGAGGCTTTTGCTCCGCGCAATGTATTCTTCCATGGCGAGATAAAAGGAGAGCGGCCTCGTTTTATCATCGTGCAAGGCAATATACACCATAGCTTTTTAATGTTTAATGATAGTGCAAAGATAATAAAGAAAATCCACAAAGCAAAGATTTTTCGGAAAAAATGACTGCTAAAAACGATAAAGTGAGAGGCCGAGCCTCTCACTTTATTGCAGCAACAGATATTTCTTGAACGTTTCAAAGTCTTTACTCATGGGCACAGCCTGCTTCTTTCCTTGCATGAAGCTTTGCAGTCTTGCAGGTATGTTAATGTCGGATGCCAGGATGTTATCCACCTTTTCCTTGAACTTGGCAGGGTGTGCCGTCTCCAAGAAAACGCCCGTTTCGCCCGGCAAGAGTTGCTCTTTCAGGGCTTGATAGCCACATGCTCCGTGCGGATCGAGCACATAGCCCGTGTCCTTATAGCACTGTTGCATGGCCTGTTTAATCTGTTTGTCGGTGTAGGTTGCGCCGCTTATGTCTTTCTTAATAGCCTCCCACGAGTTGCCGTACAGGTCAAGCACGCGCGCGAAGTTAGACGGATCGCCCACGTCCATGGCGTTGGCTAGTGTCTGAACAGATGCTTTGGGGTGATATTGTCCCGTCTGCAAATACTGATAAAAGATGTCGTTGGCATTGTTGGCAGCTATGAATCGCTTCACCGGAAGTCCCATGCGCTTGCCGAAGAGTCCCGCCGTGATGTTGCCGAAGTTGCCGGATGGCACGCACACCACCAGTTGTGAGTCTATGTATGACGGCTTTCCGCTGCGTGCCGACAGCTCTTTCAGCCGCGCATAGGCATTAAAGTAGTAGAAAGCCTGCGGCAAGAAGCGGGCCACGTTGATGCTGTTGGCAGAGGTGAGACGCATGTGCCGGTTCAGTTCTGCGTCCATAAAGGCGTTCTTCACCAATGCCTGACAGTCGTCAAACACGCCGTCTACCTCCAGTGCCGTGATGTTTTGGCCCAGCGTAGTGAACTGCGACTCCTGTATATGGCTCACTTTCCCTTTGGGATAAAGCACATATACGTGTATGCCCTCAACGCCCAGGAAGCCGTTGGCCACGGCAGATCCCGTGTCGCCCGATGTAGCTACGAGCACGTTTACGAGGTCTTCGGAGCCTGCTTTACGCTCTTTTTGTACAAAATATTGCAGCAATCGGGCCATGAACCGGGCACCCACGTCCTTGAAAGCCAGCGTGGGACCGTGAAAAAGCTCTAATGTATAGATGTTGTCTTGCACCTTCTTCACGGGCACATCAAATGACAGAGTGTCATAAACTATTTTTTTGAGCGCGTCATGTTCTACGTCCTCACCGAAGAAAGCTTCGGCTACGTGAAACGCTATCTCCTGAAACGACAGCTCGTCAATGTGCTCAAAGAAGTCTTTCGGCAGCTTATTGATGCGCTCCGGCATGTATAAGCCCCTGTCTTCTGCCAGTCCTTTCACCACCGCTTTCTCTAGTGTGGCCTCCGGTGCTTTGTGGTTGGTTGAATAATATCTCATAGCTTACTATATTTTCATGAATGTTTGCATAAACTCCTGCAGCCTTAACAGCCCGTAACTTCCTTGCACGCAGCTCACCTCATCATAGGTTTGCACGCTGTCGGGCTCTATTCCGGGATACCATATCTCGAAGGGCACAGGCTCTTTTACGTGAGTACGTATCTCCACCGGTGTGGGATGGTCGGGCATTACTGCTATGCACACGGGCTCGTCCCATGTTTTCACCTTATTATATATAGGCTCTACAGCGCGGTGGTCTAGGTTTTCTATGGTTCGCAACTTCAGCTCCAGGTCGCCGTCGTGCCCAGCCTCGTCGCTTGCCTCTATGTGTAAGAACACAAAATCCTTATGTTTCAGCGCCTCCAGAGCGGCCTGCGCCTTGCCTTCATAGTTGGTGTTGGCCAGTCCGGTAGCGCCCGGCACCTTGATAACCTCAAGCCCGGCATACCGTCCGATGCCCCTAATCAGGTCTACGGCAGATATTACCGCGCCTGTCTTCACTTGCGGATACATCTGCATGAGAGTTGGCATCTTGGGTCTGTAGCCGCCACTCCATGGCCATATACTATTGGCCTTCACCTCTCTTGAGGCGTTGAAGGGATGAGTTTCCAGCAACTTCTGCGACTCCAGAATAAGCTGGTTCACCAGCTCGGCCGTCTCTTCCGGCGTAAGCTTGCTCTCTTTTTTCCATTCGGCAGCCTCCTGCTCGTCTTGGGGCTGTTCAGCTTTTACGAGCAGAGGGCGCCACTCTTGGTTGGGATGATCGTGTGGCGGGGCGCACACAATGTGCTTGTTGCCACCCTTTATGATAAGCAAGTGGCGGTATTGTATGCCCGTTATAAACCGTATATTGTCATTGCCCAGCTTCTCGTTGAGATACTTAATGAGCACGTCACCTTGCTCTGTTGTGAGGTGCCCGCCATGATGATTAATGATTTTTCCATCGCTTAGCGTGATGATATTGCACCTCAAGGCCAGGTCGTCTGGTTGCATGTCATATCCAATGCTGGCTGCCTCCAGGGGTCCGCGGCCCTCATACACCTTGTTAAGGTCGTATCCCAGTATGGCCGTGTTGGCCACTTCCGAGCCCGGCATGAAGCCGTCGGGCACGGTGACGAGCCTTCCTGTGCGCCCCTTTCGTGCCAGCATGTCCATGTAAGGGGTGTCGGCATACTGCAAGAGCGTCTTTCCGCCCAGCCGTTCTACGGCATGGTCGGCCATGCCGTCGCCTAATATAATAATGTGTTTCATTCTTCCTGATTAAATATTAGCTATAGACATAATGTTGGCAAACACTCCGGCGGCCGTTACCGAGGCCCCTGCTCCGTAGCCTTGTATCTGCATGGGGAACTCCTTATAGCGCTCCGTGGTGAGCAGCACGATGTTGTTGCTGCCCTCAAGGTTATAGAAAGGATGGCTTGCCCCCACCTTTTTAAGAGCCACACTGGTCTTTCCGTTGTCCATGGTAGCCACAAATCGCCATCGCTCATGTCTCTCGGCCAACTTCTTCCGTTCTGCTTCAAAGCCGGCATCCAGCTCAGGAAGGCGCCGCCAAAACTCCTCCAGCGACCCTTGAAAATAGGAGTCGGGAATGAAGAGATGCTTCTCTACATCCTCTTGCTCCACCCTGTAGCCGGCCTCGCGAGTCAGAATGACCAGCTTGCGTATCACGTCTGCCCCGCTCAGGTCTATGCGCGGGTCGGGTTCTGAGTAGCCTTCTTCCTTGGCCATGTGCACTGCCTGCGACAGCGTAACAGTGGGCGAGAGGGCATTGAATATAAAGTTGAGTGTGCCGGAGAGCACCGCTTCTATCTTAAGTATCTTGTCGCCGGAGTTGCGAAGGTCGTTAATGGTGCCTATGATGGGCAGTCCTGCTCCCACGTTGGTTTCAAATCTGAACTTCACACCCCTTTGCAGCGCCGTCAGTTTCAGCTTGAGATAGTTTTCATACTTGCTTGATGCCGCTATCTTATTGGCTGCCACGACGCTGATGTTATGCTCCAGAAAGGCTTGATAGAGTGAAGCCACCTCGTGAGATGCCGTACAATCCACAAACACACTATTGAAGATGTTCATCGAGAGTATCTTGTCGCGCAGCTTTTCAGAGTCAGACGGCTCCGAGTTGTGCAGCTCTTCGCGATAGTTGTCAAGGTTTAGCCCGTCTCTATTGAAGATAGCGTTCTTCGAGCTGGCTATGCCCACCACGTTGAGCTTAAGCCTTGACCGCTTTTTCAGGTTCTCATACTGCGAGCGTATCTGCTCAATGAGCCTGCCGCCCACCGTGCCTACGCCGCATATAAAGAGGTTGAGCACCTTGTATTCGCTCAGAAAGAACGAGTCGTGCAGCACGTTCAGCGACTTGCGCAGCTGCTTTCCGCTCACCACAAACGATATGTTGGTCTCCGAGCCACCCTGCGCGCAGGCTATAACACTGATGCCCGAGCGTCCCAGCGTGCCGAACAGCTTGCCGGCAATGCCCGGTGTGTGTTTCATGTTTTCGCCCACTATGGCTATGGTAGCCAGGTTGCTCTCCGCCCGCATGGGATACATGGCGCCTGTGGCTATCTCTCTTGCAAACTCCTCGTTAAGCACAGCCACGGCCTTGTCGGCATCATCGTCGCGCACGCCGATGGAGGTAGAGTTCTCAGACGAAGCCTGCGACACCAGAAACACGCTGATGCCGTTGTCGGCCAATGTGGTGAAGATGCGTCGGTTCACGCCTATCACACCCACCATGGAGAGGCCGGTGACGGTGATGAGCGACGTGCCGTTGATGGAAGAAATGCCCTTGATGGGCTTTTGGTCGTTGGCTATCTTCTCCTTGATAATCGTTCCGGCACCCTTAGGATTGAATGTGTTCTTGACAAGAATGGGGATATTCTTCACGCAAACCGGATAGATGGTAGGTGGATAGATGACCTTTGCGCCGAAGTTGCACAGCTCCATGGCCTCAACATACGACAGTTCGTTGATGGTGTATGCGCTCTTGATGACGCGCGGGTCGGCCGTCATAAAGCCGTCTACGTCAGTCCATATCTCCAGAGCCTCGGCGTCTAGCGCCGCAGCAATGATGCTGGCCGTGTAGTCGCTGCCACCCCGTCCCAGATTGGTGATCTCTCCGGTGTCTCTGTCGGTAGAGATGAACCCCGGAACAATGCTTATGCGCGGCATGTCGGCAAAGCTTTCGCGCACCAGATGGTTGGTGAGCTTGGCGTCTAGAGTGTTTTTGTGATTCTTGGGCTCAGTCTTTATAAAGAGCCGCGAGTCCATTCGTTTGGCTCCTTTAATAAGTGTGGCTGCAATGAGTGAGCTGAGTCGCTCGCCATAAGATACAACAGTGTTAAGCGTCTTGTCGCTAAGGTCGTGAATAAGAAACACTCCGTAGTAGATGGAGTGCAACTGTTCGAGCAGCATGTCTACGGCGTTGAAGAGGTCTTCGCGTGCCTTTGGCTCGGTTATCAGCGTGTCTATCATGGTGTGGTGGCGGCTCTTGATGAGCTCATATTCCTCTCGCCACTTCTCGTTGCCGTCAACGGCCAGCCTCGAAGTGTAAATCAGCTTGTCGGTTATGCCGCCCAGAGCGCTCACCACCACTACGATGGGCTGACGCTTGGCCTCGTTTTCTACGATGCGCTTAACGCTTAGGATACTTTTAACGGAACCAACGGACGTCCCGCCAAATTTCAATACTTTCATAAGCAAGTGTTTGTGGCCCTGCCCGGAGGCCTGACCGATTAATATTAAGCAACCCCCCAAACAATGGGGGAAAAGCAAAACTTGAGGGCAAAAGTACAAAGAAATCCTACAATAAGCAACGTTTTACGCCTAAAATGATTACTTTTGCCACAAAATAAGTAATTATGATAAATGAATATCAACTGCGTGTGCTGCCTCAAGAGGGCTTTGACGAGGACAGCATCGCACAATATGTGAGTCGTGAGAAAGGCATCGACGTGCGCACCATCAAGCATGTCAGGGTGCTCAAACGGTCGATAGATGCCCGGCAACGCACCATTTACGTGAACCTGAAGGTGAGAGTGTATGTGAACGAAGAGCCCGAAGATGAGGCTTTTCAGCCCACTGAGTATCATGATGTGACCGGCCGGCCGGCCGTTGTCGTGGTGGGCGAGGGACCCGGCGGACTGTTTGCTGCCCTGAAGCTCATCGAGTTGGGTTACCGCCCCGTTGTATTGGAACGTGGCAAGGACGTGCGCGAGCGCAAGAAAGACTTGGCACTCATCACCAAGACACAGAAGGTGAATGGCGAAAGTAACTATTGCTTTGGCGAGGGTGGTGCAGGAGCCTACTCTGACGGCAAACTTTACACGCGCAGCAAGAAGCGCGGCTCGGTAGAGAAGATACTCAACGTGTTTTGTCAGCATGGCGCTTCAACGTCTATCCTGGCCGATGCTCATCCCCATATAGGCACCGACAAGCTGCCAAGGGTGATAGAAAACATGCGTAATAATATAATAAGGTGTGGCGGCGAGGTGCACTTTCAGACCAAGATGACGCGCTTGCTCATAGCCGGCAACACCGTAGAGGGCGTAGGCGCAGTGCGTCTCACCGACGGAGCAGAGCTCACTTTCCACGGCCCGGTGATATTGGCGACCGGCCATTCGGCCCGCGACGTCTACCGCTACCTGCATGATGCGGGCATAGACATACAGGCCAAGGGCATCGCCATGGGCGTCAGGCTGGAGCATCCGGCCCAACTCATCGACCAAATACAGTATCACCGTCGCCAGGGACGCGGCAAATATCTTCCCGCAGCCGAATACTCGTTTGTTACGCAGGTAGAGGGCAGGGGCGTTTACAGCTTCTGTATGTGTCCCGGAGGCTTTGTCATACCGGCTGCCACGGGCCCTCAGCAGATAGTAACCAACGGCATGAGCCCGGCCAACCGTGGCACGCAGTGGAGCAACTCAGGCATGGTGGTGCAGCTGGAGCCCGACGATGTAGATGCCTTTCTGCCTGAGCAGGATCGGCAAGACGTGCCCGAGGCACTGCGCGTGATGCGTTGTCAGGAGTGGCTGGAGCGTTGTTGCTGGCAGCAAGGCAACATGCAGCAGACGTCACCCGCCCAGCGCATGGCCGACTTTGTAAACAATCGGCTGTCGTTCGACCTGCCCCGCAGCTCGTATGCCCCTGGGTTGCTGTCGAGCCCCTTGCATTTCTGGATGCCTCCTTACATCGTGAAGCGCTTGCAGCAGGCCTTCCTCACCTTCGGAAAGCGTGCCCATGGCTTCCTGACCAATGAGGCCGTGCTCATCGCAACCGAGACCAGAACGAGCTCGCCCGTGCGCATCCTGCGCGACAGAGAGACGCTTGAGCATGTGAGCATTCACGGTCTCTTCCCTTGTGGCGAGGGCGCCGGCTATGCCGGAGGCATCGTCTCAGCAGGCATAGACGGCGAGCGCTGTGCCGAGATGTGCGCTGAATATCTTTCCAAACTCAACTGATAACTGCTCAACTAGGCCTTTCTGCTTGGCAATAATGCCTATATTGCAACGCAAAAGTGCCTATTTTGCCAAGCAGAAAGGCATGTTTTGTTAACTGACTCATTATCAGTTGGTTGACTGAATCACCATTTTCTCACTTTCTAAGGGGCGTCAGCGCGCGTGAAAGAGATGCTGCCCAATTTGGCGTTTTGACTTTTTTGCGCTATCTTTGTAGGTTGGTTGATGCATAGCAAGCCGTGTGCCGCATGGCTCTTTGAGCCAGACTCGGGGCGCATGGGCTGCATAATTTGTGCCTTGACGGAGAAGATGAGAATGAAAGAAAAACAGAGAAGCACTCCCGTTGAGTTGAGCTTGTTTTCTGACGAGGAGATGTCGGCCACGCAGCACCCGTCGCGCCAGTCCCCTGAATCCGTGAGTCAGACTGCCACAGCAGAGCCCGACGGCCGGTTTGATGCCCTGTTCAGCAGGCTGGCACAGTCTAAGTTCAGGAGCAGCTTCTACCTCAATGCGGCCGACAAGGCCTACATCGCGCGCAAAGGCTGGGATAAGATAAGGCAAGGAGCTGCCGAAACCATCGCGCGCAGGCTGGCTCCGGCCGTCATAAGCAACGATGGCAGGCAAACACCTATGCGCCATGGCGTGTTTCCACCGTTCATTGCGCAGCACGCCACGGGCTGTTGCTGCCGCTCGTGCCTGCTGAAGTGGCATGGCATACCCAAGGGGCGGGCTCTCACGGCGGGCGAGCAAGCCTACCTTACCGACGTTGTGATGGAGTGGTTGCGGCGGCATGTGTGAGCAGCCGGGGCAAGTAACTTGGGGCTTAAGCCAAATAGATGGGCCCAGTATTTGGTGGTTATATAAAAAAGAAGTACCTTTGCGCCATCTTTGATTGATATAACTAATTTGTATTATGGTTAAAATCACTTTTCCCGACGGCTCTGTTCGAGAGTATGAACAAGGCGTCACAGCACTTCAAATCGCAGAGAGCATCTCACCGGCTCTCGCTCGCAACGTTGTATCTTGCGGGATAAATGGTGAGACAACCGAGCTTAACCGCCCTATAAACGCAGATGCGTCTATCGAACTTTATAAGTTTGATGACGAAGAGGGCAAGCACACCTTCTGGCATACATCGGCTCACTTGCTGGCCGAAGCATTGCAAGAGCTCTATCCCGGCATACAGTTCGGCTTCGGACCTGCCATAGAGAACGGCTTCTTCTACGATGTTATGCCTGCCGAAGGACAAATCATCTCAGAGAACGACTTCCCTAAGATAGAGGCCAAGATGAAGGAACTGGCCAAGAAAAACGAGCCTGTGGTGCGCCGTGAGGTGTCGAAAGCCGACGCTATCAAGGAGTTTAAGGCTGCCGGTCAGAACTATAAGGTGGAGCATATTGAGCAAGACCTGGCCGACGGAACCATCACAACATATACGCAAGGCAACTTTACCGACCTGTGCAAGGGCCCGCATCTCATGTCTACGGGCGACATCAAGGCAGTGAAGATTACCAGTGTGGCCGGAGCATTCTGGCGCGGCGACGCCAAGCGCGAGCAGATGACGCGTATCTACGGCATCTCTTTCCCCAAGAAGAAGATGCTCGACGACTATCTCGCCATGCTTGAAGAGGCCAAGAAACGTGACCATCGCAAGATAGGAAAAGAGATGGAACTCTTCATGTTCTCAGAGCGCGTGGGCAAGGGCTTGCCTATTTGGCTGCCCAAAGGAACGCAGCTTCGTCTGCGCCTGCAAGACCTTTTGCGCAAGCTTCTCAAGCCTTACAACTATCAGGAGGTTATCACTCCGGGCATCGGATCGAAGAATCTCTAT
The DNA here is from genome assembly GCA_902496445.1 of uncultured Prevotella sp. Classification (GTDB taxonomy): domain Bacteria; phylum Bacteroidota; class Bacteroidia; order Bacteroidales; family Bacteroidaceae; genus Prevotella. The sequence continues at coordinate 84,285 of CABVAZ010000001.1, forward strand.
GTCACCAGCGGCCACTATGCTCACTATGGCAAAGACTCTTTCCAGCCCATACATACCCCTGAGGAAGACGAGGAGTATATGCTCAAGCCTATGAACTGCCCTCACCACTGCGAGGTGTATGCTTATAAACCACGCTCTTACAAAGATCTGCCACTGCGCATCGCCGAATTCGGTACGGTGTTCCGCTATGAGAAGAGCGGCGAGCTGCACGGACTGACACGCGTGCGCACCTTTACGCAAGACGATTCGCACATCTTTGTGCGCCCCGACCAGGTGAAGCAGGAGTTTGAAACCGTGATAGACATCATCCTGAAGGTGTTCGCCATCTTCGGATTTAATGACTATGAGGCTCAGATCTCGCTGCGCGACCCCAAGGATAAGGATAAGTATATCGGCTCAGACGAGATATGGGAGGAGAGCCAGAACGCCATTCGCGAGGCTTGTAAGGAGAAAGGACTGAAGACACATGAGGAAGAAGGCGAGGCCGCATTCTATGGACCAAAGCTCGACTTCATGGTGAAAGACGCCATCGGACGTAAGTGGCAGCTCGGAACCATACAGGTTGACTACAACCTTCCGCAGCGTTTCCACTTGGAATATACCGCTGAGGACAACTCCAAGAAGACGCCGGTGATGATTCACCGCGCACCTTTCGGCTCACTGGAGCGCTTCACGGCTGTGCTCATCGAGCACACTGCAGGTCACTTCCCCTTGTGGCTGGCACCCGATCAGGTGGCTATTCTGCCTATCTCTGAGAAGTATAACGACTATGCGGCACAGCTTAAGAAGTACTTCGACAGCGTAGACGTTCGCTCATACATAGATGACAGAAACGAGAAGATAGGCCGCAAAATTCGTGACAACGAGCTCAAACGCGTGCCTTACATGCTTGTAGTGGGCGAGAAAGAGCAAGAGGGAGGCCTCGTTTCCATGCGTAAGCAGGGCGGAGGCGAGCAGGCCACCATGTCGAAAGAGGAATTTGCAAAGCGCATCAACGATGAAGTTGCTAAACAGTTGTCTGTCACAGAAATAGCAAAATAACTTCTTGTCAGGCGATAAAGAAATAAGTCGGGAATTATTTGGTAAGTTCCCGACTTTTTCGTATCTTTGCACCCGTTTAGCAAAAAACTGAATTAAAATAGTTGAATGAAGAATGACAAAATGAAAATGCAGTACCGCGTGAATGAGCAAATTCACGTCAGGGAAGTGCGAGTGGTTAGCGATAACGGCTCAGAAGTAATGTCTACACGAAAAGCACAAGACCTTGCACGCCAGCAGGGTGTTGACCTTGTGGAGATTTCTCCTAATGCCCAGCCACCTGTTTGCCGTCTCATCGACTATTCAAAGTTCCTCTACCAGCAAAAGCGGAGGCAGAAAGAGCTGAAGCAGAAGCAGGTTAAGCAAGAGGTAAAAGAGATACGCTTCGGACCGCAGACAGACGAGCACGACTACCAGTTCAAGCTCAAGCATGCGCAAGAATTCCTTACCGAGGGCAATAAGGTGCGTGCCTACGTGTTCTTCCGCGGACGTTCTATCCTCTTCAAAGAGCAGGGCGAAGTGCTCTTGCTGCGCTTTGCCAACGACTTGGAAGAGCTGGGCAAGGTGGAGCAGATGCCTAAGCTGGAGGGCAAAAAGATGTTCCTCTACTTGGCACCTAAGAAAGCTGGCGTAGCCAAAAAGAGCCAGCAGAAGCGTGACAACGAGAAGCGCGAGGCTGAGGCACGTGAGGCTCAGAAGGCAGCCGATGAGGCAAAGGCACGCGAAAACGGCCTCTTCGCCAACGCAAAGAACGGTGCCGACGCGTTGAAAAAGCTCAAGGAGTAACAGAAAATGGATTGTGCGTAACGTCCTGGTATATACGTTGCCACAGCAGTAAATAAATAACAATTAAATTAAAAAACAAAAATGCCAAAGCAAAAGACAAATTCCGGCGCAAAGAAGAGATTCACATTCACCGGTACTGGTAAGATTAAGAGACATCATGCTTACCACAGTCACATTCTGACTAAGAAGACAAAGAAGCAGAAAAGAAACCTCGATCATCAGACACTTGTTGATCACAGCAACCTCAAGCAGGTGCGCGATCTGCTGAATCTGCGTTAATCCATTAGTCAAAAAAACATTTAAAGGAAAGAAAAACTATGCCAAGATCAGTAAATCATGTTGCTTCTAAAGCAAAGAGAACAAGAATTCTGAAGAAGACCAAGGGTTACTTTGGTGCACGCAAGAACGTTTGGACCGTAGCAAAGAATACGTATGAGAAGGGTCTTACCTATGCTTATCGCGACCGTAAGGCTAAGAAGCGTAACTTCCGCGCACTGTGGATCCAGCGTATCAATGCCGCTGCACGCCTCTATGATATGAGCTATAGCCAGCTCATGGGCGCTCTTCACAAGAACGGTATCGAGATTAACCGCAAGGTGCTTGCCGATCTCGCTGCCAACAACCCCGAAGCTTTCAAGGCTATCGTGGACAAGGTGAAGTAAAAAACAATACTTTAAAGCATAAGAAAGCCGCCATTTGCATCCTGCAGATGGCGGCTTTTAACTTTCTATAGGGTTGCTTTCGGCTTGCGGGCCGGGGCTTAATACACTCTGGGACCGAAGATGCTGGTGCCCACCCTTACCATGGTGGAGCGGCATTCTACGGCAATCTTATAGTCGTGACTCATGCCCCACGAGCGTTCTTTGAACTCCGGGCAGTCGACAAAATACCTCTCTTTCACCTCGTCAAAGAACCGGGCGGCGGTCAGCATCTCCTTTCTTATCTGCCCTTCATCGTCTACATTAGAGGCCATCATCATCAGTCCGTGTATGCTGACGCCCTTCAGGTCGCGCCATTCGCCTGCTTCGAGCAGCTCGCGGCACGCATCCAGCGTCAGGCCATACTTGGTTTCCTCCTCGGCAATGTGCAGTTCGAGCAACACAGGTATCACCCGGTTGTTCTTCAAAGCCTGCTTGTTGATTTCGCGAAGCAGCTTCATAGAGTCTACAGCCTCTATCATGGAGATGTAAGGAGCAATATATTTCACCTTATTGGTTTGCAAGTGGCCGATGAAATGCCACTCAATGTCCTTCGGAAGCGTCTTCACCTTCTGCGCAAGCTCTTGCTCATGGCTCTCGCCAAAGATGCGCTGGCCCGCAGCATAGGCCGCCTCAATATACTCATTGGGGTGGAACTTGCTGATGGCCACCAGCCTTACGCCGGCCGGAAGATTGGCCAATACGGCGCGAAGGTTCTTTGCTACGTCTACGTCCATTTACTTTTCCTCCTCGTATTCGGGCTTGTCGTCTACCTCTTTCTTAGATTTATTGGCGTGCTCAAACACATCCATAATCTTTGTTTCGTTCACCGATGCGATGGCATAGTCAATGAGTGTGCCCTTCATCACCTCGTCTATGTTCTTTACGGCACGGCTCAGCGACCCGGCCTGAACAAGATAATACACGTTAGATCGCTTCTCCTTCTCGGTCTTTTCGTCTATGGTGATAAACTGCAGGCGAGCCTTATACCAGCGGTCGTCATCGTCGACATCGCTGAAGAACACCTCTCCGTAGGTGGCGGGAGCGATGGCGCGCACCTCAAACTCGCCGCTTATGTAGGCTTGCATCTCCTTTGTGATGGTGGCCTCTGCCTCTGAGAAGCTGAAGGCGTCAACCACATAGGCTTCCGTAACTTTCTTCTCCTGCCCGTCATCCATTGTTTTGTCATATCTCACACGGGTCTCAAACCAAGTAGCTGTCCTTGTTCTCATATCTTTTTAAATGATGTTTTGATTATTTGATGCAAAAGTAATAAAAAGAAAAGAGTTACGATTGAGAGTGCAAAAGAATTTTCGCAAAAAGGTTTGAAAGGGATTAATAATTTTGTTTTCTCGCAATTTTACATTATCTTTGCAAACCAATCAATTAGTAGAAGCAGTATGCCTGAAATATCAGTTCGCGGACTTGAAATGCCCGAATCGCCTATTCGCAAGCTCGCACCCTTGGCTTCGGCTGCCGAGAAGCGTGGAATAAAAGTTTATCATCTTAATATTGGCCAACCAGACCTACCTACTCCGCAGTGCGGACTGGATGCCTTGAAGGCCGTAGACATGCGATTGCTGCCTTATTCGCCCAGTCAGGGCTATCAAAGCTATCGCGAAAAGCTCACCAAGTATTACGCCAAGTACAACATTAACGTCACCGCCGACGATATTATCATCACCTCCGGAGGCTCAGAAGCAGTGCTCTTCTCCTTCATGGCGTGCCTCAATCCGGGCGACGAGATTATTATTCCCGAGCCGGCTTACGCCAATTACATGGCTTTTGCCATATCTGCCGGGGCTAAGATACGCACCATAGCCACCTCAATAGAGGAAGGTTTCGCCCTGCCTAAGGTAGAACAGTTTGAGAAACTCATCAATGACAAGACCAGGGCCATCATGATTTGTAACCCAAACAACCCTACCGGCTATCTCTACACGCGGCGTGAGATGAACCAAATACGCGATTTGGTAAAGAAATACGACCTGTATCTCTTCTCTGACGAGGTATACCGCGAATACATCTACACCGGAAGTCCTTACATAAGTGCCATGCATCTGGATGGAATAGAGCAAAACACCATCCTCATAGACTCCGTATCAAAGCGTTACAGCGAGTGCGGCATACGCGTAGGAGCGCTTATCACCAAGAACAAAGAGGTGCGCAAGGCCGTCATGAAGTTCTGTCAGGCCCGTCTCTCACCCCCTCTTCTGGGGCAGATAGTAGCCGAAGCGTCGCTCGACGCGCCCGAATCGTATTATCGCGACGTGTATGATGAGTATGTAGAGCGCCGCAAATGCCTCATCGACGGGCTCAACCGCATACCCGGAGTTTACTCTCCCATACCCATGGGAGCCTTCTATACCGTTGCCAAACTGCCCGTAGACGACAGCGAGCGCTTCTGCCGCTGGTGCCTGGAATCGTTCAGCGATCAGGGCGAAACCGTCATGATGGCTCCTGCAGCCGGCTTCTATACCACGCCGGGAGTGGGTCGCAACCAAGTCAGAGTGGCCTACGTGCTGAAGAAGGAGGACTTGCGGCGTGCTCTCGACCTGCTTAGAAAGGCGCTCGAAGTCTATCCTGGAAGGGTGGAGGAGGACTAAGCGGCATGAATTTTCCTTTCTTCATAGCATCTAAAGTATTCACAGACAGGAGCGGCAAGCGCAAGGTGTCGCGCCCGGCTATACGCATTGCCACCATAGGCGTGGCCATAGGACTGGCTGTGATGATTGTTACCACCTGCGTGGTGCTGGGCTTCAAGCACACCATCAGAGACAAGGTGATAGGCTTCGGAGCCCATATCACAGTGTCTAACTTCATGTCTATGCAGACGGCGGAGCAATATCCCATCGTGATGAACGACTCGATGATGAACGTCTTGCGCCATATTCCCGGCGTGGCACATGTAGAACGCTTCGCGTATAAGCAGGGAATACTGAAGACCGACAACGATTTTCTGGGCGTAGCCCTCAAAGGTATAGGGCCGGAATATGACACCCACTTCATCAAGGAGAACCTCATAGCCGGTCAGATGCCCCGCTTCAGCGACCGGGAGAGCACCAATCAGATTGTCATATCCAAGATTATGGCCGACAAACTGCTGCTCAAGGCGGGCGACAAGGTGTTTGCGTACTTCATCAACGACCAGGGCGTGCGAATGAGACGCTTCAAAATAGCGGGCATCTATCAGACTAATCTCACCCGTTTTGACGAAAGCATGTGCTTCTGCGACCTCTATACAGCCATCAAGCTCAACGGTTGGGAGTCTGACCAGATGAGTGGTGCCGAGTTGTTAGTACGTAATTTCTCCCAGCTTGATGCTACGGCGCAGAGGGTAGAGAACAAGGTGAACAAGACCATAGACCATTATGGCAGTACCTATCACACCGAGACGGTGCAGGAGATGAACCCGCAGATATTCTCATGGCTCGATTTAATGGACCTCAACGTGTGGATTATCCTGGCCCTGATGGTGGCTGTAGCTGGCGTAACAATGATTTCGGGCCTGCTCATCATCATCTTGGAGCGCACCCAGATGATAGGTGTGCTCAAGGCGCTGGGTGCCACAAACCGCCAGATAAGGCACACCTTTTTGTGGCTCTCGGCCTTTATCATCGTGCGTGGACTGGCTCTCGGCAACGTGCTCGGGCTGGGACTGATGGCCCTGCAGCGTTATACGGGCTTTGTTAAGCTTGACCCTCAGACTTATTATGTAAGCACAGCACCTGTCGAGTTCAACGTGCCCGCCATTCTGGCACTCAACATCAGCACCCTGCTGATATGCCTACTGGTGCTCGTCTTGCCCAGTTTTCTCATCTCGCACATACATCCTGCCAAGTCTATGCACTATGAATAGACAGCCCTTAGCAGCCCGCTTTTAGGTAGGCAAACCCTAAATATACATGCCAACTGCTTTTATCGATTGGATAAAAAAGTGGTTGGCATGTTGCTTTATAGCCATTTATTGTTTATATTTGCAGGCAGAAGGAAACTGGAAAAGAAAGGACTATAAGATGAAGAAAATTTTGTTAGCAGTTATGATGCTTGCCTCTGCAGTGGCCGTACAGGCACAAAACAATCGTACTGTTGAAACTCAGCGCGACGCTTACGGCCATATCATAGGTACAGCTACCACAACCACCGATGCCTATGGCAACACCACCACTGTATATAAAGACAGTTACGGGCATATTACGGGCACCGGAAAGACACAGGTAACGTCCGGAGGGCGGGTGAAGACCACCTATCGCGACAGTTATGGGCATATAACAGGGTCGAGCACCACAGATACCAACAGCGCCAAACAGCGAACCACGTTTCGTGACAGCTATGGGCATATCACGGGAAGCAGTGAGACTACCACCTCTGGGGGGCAGACCAGAACCACTTACAAAGACCCTTATGGCCACATCATAGGCTCTGGTCAGCAGCGTGGCAACGGCGTGGCGAAAGGCAACAGATATGGTTCAGGCACGGGAATGTCAGTTGGCTGGTAGCTCAAACGTAATGGCTTGATAATCAGTTGGCTGCAAGCTGTTTTGTAAAAGTGCCCTTTTTGCAAGCCCAAATAGGCACTTTCGTGTTGTAAAAGTGGCCTTTTTACAAGCCGAAACCATGCTTCTTGCAAAACATCAAGCCCCACCCTTCTGCCACCTTATATATAGGGTGAGTCAGAAGAGTGGGGCTTGTGCTGTCTATGAGTGATGTGGCGAGAATGTTATTGGGCCCACACCACTTTCTTGCCACTGTGTATGTAGATGCCCGGACGGGTGGGCTTGCTGCTCAGGCGTGTGCCGCTGAGGGTGTAATAGGGCGCGTCTTGCTTCTTGCTATCGTTTACCTCGCTAATGCCTGTGGGCGTTTCGTCGGTTGAGATGGACAGCGTCTTGGCCGATGCCGACGATGCAGGCAGTCGCAGGTAGGCCTTGTTATACCTTAAAAAGTCGTTGTTGCTGTACTGACGAAACTCTCCGTTATACAGTCCATAGCACACATAGCCTTCTGGCTTGCTATATATGTAGGTTTCGGCAGGTACACCTACGAGCAGGTTTTCGCTGAGGCTGGGGGCCTGATTGCTGCTTGTATAATCCTGTTCGCCTATCCGATAGTAGTATTTTGACCTATAGGTTGATTTTCATCTCCTCTTTATATAATATGTGGTGAGCCTTTGTTGGCTTAGTGTGTGGCCCGAATGAAGTGACAAGTTTGTCATGAAAGGTAAATAAAATTATACTTTGCTGCCAACAAGACAATAATTGTTGTCATTTGTAAATGTATTTCTTCGTGGCATGGATATTGCAAAGGGTGATGGTGAAGTTCGGATGCCGGACGGACAGAACCGCAAGGCGAAGCTCAGAAAGCAGATGGCTTTGAAACAGATAAATAATTAAAAAATAAATAATTAGGAGGTTTTGACTTATGATGTATCCAGTTTTAAATAACATGAACAATTGGTTGAGCAATGAGTTTGACAACATGTTTGATGACAGTTGGATGCCTCGCATGAACGTTACAGCTCCTGCTATCAATGTAAAGGAAAATGAGAAAGAGTATGATATTGAGCTTGCAGCTCCCGGAACCACGAAGGAAGACTTCAAGGTAAGTCTGAATGGCGATGGCAACTTGGTCATCAAGATGGAGCACAAGAGCAATAAGAAGAACGAGAACAAGAAAGAGCACTATCTGCGTCGCGAATTCTCATACAGCAACTACGAGCAAGCACTCACGTTGCCTGATGATGTTGAGAGCGATAAGATAGAGGCTAAGGTTGAGAATGGCGTGCTTCATGTCACTCTGCCTCGTAAGGCCGCACAGCCTAAAGAGCAGAAACACATTGAAGTGGCATAGTTCTTGGCTCGTATAAACATAAAAAAAGCAGTCAGCGATGACTGCTTTTTTTGTGTCTTTGTTATATTTCGTCAAGCGGCTTGAGCATGTTTCGCTTCATCTGCTTAAACTGCGTAGGCGTCATTCCCGTTACGTTTTTAAACTGACTGCTGAGGTAAGCGGTGCTCGAATAGTTCATCTTCAGGGCTATCTGTGATAGGGTGAGTTCGTCATAAAACAGCAGCTCCTTCACTCTTTCCACTCTTTGCAGAATGTAATAGCGCTCTATGGTCATGCCGGCATATTCAGAAAAGAGCTTGGAGAGGGCGCTGTAGTCGCCTCCCAACTTGCTTGTCAGGAAGTTGCTGAGCGTTAGCGGCGTCTTGCTGTCGTTGTAATGCACCAGCTCTATCACGCTGTTCTTAATGCGCTCGATGGTTTGCAGGCGCCTGTCGTCGAGCAATTCAAAGCCCAGGTGGTGCAGTTCGCCTTCCAGCTCCTTGCGCTTGGGCTCCTCAACAGCCTCCTTCACGGTGGCCACACCCAGCTCTACGCTCTCCGGCGTGAGCCCGGCTTGCCGCAAAGTATCGCTTACGGCCCGCTTACACCGGTCGCACACCATGTTCTTAATATAGAGAGTGGTGCTCATCGTTTGTTCTTGTTGTATTCAAGAAGGGTGCTCACAATGCGCTCTGCGCTCCTTCCGTCCCATCGGTCGGGTATGGCCGACTTCTTCCATTGCCCGTTTACGAGTTTCTCTGTCATGGTTCTGAGCTTCTCGGGGTCCTCTCCAACAAGCTCGTTCGAGCCAATCTTCACCGTCTCTATGTGCTCGGTGTAGCTGTTAAGCGTTATGCAGGGCACGCCGTTAAACGTTGCTTCCTCTGCCACATTGCCCGAATCGGTTACAATACCCATGGCATGAGCCGTGAGATAGCCGAAGTCGAGGTAGCCAAGTGGCTTGATGATGTTGAAGTTATGCAGGTTTATGCCTTCATGCAGGGCCAGCGACATGATGGTTTCCACGGCCTTGTCGCGCAAAGGAGCCACGAAGGGCACGTCACCAGCCGCGCTTATCATGGCCTTCAGCATGTCGCGCAGGTTAGAACGGTTGCTCATGAGGGCCTTTCTGTTGAGTGTGAAGACCATATATCCGCCTTCCTTCAGCTTCAGCTCGTCCATAACGGCCGGCCTACTGAAGCGTGTGCGGTTGAAACGCAGGTTGTCCATGAGGATATTACCCACCATATACACCTTTGACAGTTCGGCTCCTTCGCGGTTGGCTATGCTGTTATTGCTGAAGCCGGCGGTGAAGAGAATGTCTGAAAGGCCGTCGATGACGAGGCGGTTGATTTCCTTTGGCATGTTGATGTCGAACGAACGGGTACCTGCGGCGATGTGTGCCAGGGTGATGCCTTGCTTCTTTGTCACGATGGCGGCGGCCATGGTAGAGGCCAAATCGTCTACTACAACCACGGCATCGGCTCTGTTTTGCTGCAAGAAAACTTCAAATTTTGACATCACCTGGCCCGTCAGCTCGTTCAGGTTTTGGCATGTCACGTCGAGAAACACATCAGGACGGTTGATGGAAAGGTCGCTGAAGAGCGTGTCTTCAAGCGTTATGTCGTCTGAAGTGCCTGCATATACCAAGTTGTAGCTGATGCTTACGCCCTGTTTCTGGGCTGTCATGATGGCTCTGATGACGGGCGCTACCTTGATGAAGTTAGGCCTTGCGCCTGTGAAGATGCATATTTTCATTTGTTAGGAATGTTTGTTATTGCAAATGTAAGCAATTTTTTTGGATTATGCCCACAAGGCTTTGAAAAGTTGAGATAATTATTGTCAGGCGCCTGGAAAGATAAAACCAGACAGCCTCTGCGCGGCCGTCTGGTTGCCATGTGGGTTAGTCTTTGAAGAGATCTTTAATGCCTCCGATGGAGCCCATGAGGTTTGTGGCCTCGTAAGGCAGGTAGACGGTCTTCGTCTTATCGCCCGTTGCCACCTCCTGAAGCATCTGAATGTACTTCTGCGCCAGCAAGTAGTTGGCCGGATTGGTGCTCTTTCCTACGGCTTCCGTAATCTTTTCAATGGCTATAGCCTCTGCTTCGGCTTTCTTGATGCGTGCCGTTGCCTCGCCTTCTGCCCTGAGAATAGACTGCTGCTTGTCGGCTTCAGCCTTGTTGATGGTAGCAGCCTTCTCGCCTTCACTCTGCAGTATCTGGGCCTGCTTGGTGCCTTCGCTGGTGAGAATGGTGGCTCGTTTGTCGCGCTCAGCCTGCATCTGCTTCTCCATGGCCTGCAATACGCTGGCCGGCGGAATGATGTCTTGCAGCTCAACACGGTTCACTTTGATGCCCCATTTGTTGGTTGCATCATCCAGAACGCCTCGCAGCTTGGTGTTGATAGTGTCGCGGCTGGTGAGCGTCTGGTCTAGTTCCATCTCGCCAATGATGTTTCTCAGCGTGGTTTGCGTGAGCTTTTCAATGGCGTTGGGCAGGTTGTTAATCTCATAAACGGCCTTAAACGGGTCTACAATCTGAAAATACAGCAGCGCGTTTATCTCCATTTGGATGTTGTCTTTGGTGATAACGTTCTGCCTGTCGAAGTCGTACACCTGCTCGCGAAGGTCTATGCTGCTGGTGTATTGATACCTTCCGTTGTTGGCGGAGACTATCTCTTTGGGGTGATCGATAAAGGGAATGATGACGTTAATGCCCGGTTGCAGGGTGGCATAATATTTTCCGAGCCTCTCAATGATTTTGGTTTCGCTCTGCGAAATGATGACCAATGACTTCTTGGCGAGGATGATAACCAGCACAACAATGGCTATCAGTACATAAGATGCGATGTTCATGATAGTTAAGTTAAGGGGTTTAGGTTGATGATATTTTATTAATTGATGCTTTCTTCCGTCTCTTCAACGGTGGCGATGATAGACTCCAGCTTCATCACACGGGCGTGCTTGCCGGCCTCGATGGCCTCTCCGTTGCCTGATTTTGCCTTCCATGAGTCGCCGTCTATCTTCACTCTGCCGTATCCGTTTGCGGGTATGGCATCCGTAACCAGGCCTATTCGGCCGATGAGAGCCTCTGCGTTGCTTTCCCGTTTGTCTTCTCCCCGGTGGAAATAGCGCAATGCTATAGGCCGGACCACCAGCAAACTGAGCACGGTAAATACCGCAAAGACGATGATTTGCGCCACTCCGCCCATGCCGATGGCGGCAGCCAGCGCGCCGAACACGCAGCCTATGGCGAAGCTCATGATGAAGAAGTCGCCGTTGGTCAGCTCCAATATGAGGCAGACAAGGGCCATGAGAGCCCATGCCTGCCATAAGTTTTGCGAAAAATAATCAATCATGTGGGTTGTTATATTAAAGGTTATCGCCTCTTAGATGATTTACTGCGGCTAGAAACGTGCACCGTGCGCGTGCTTTTCTTGCTTTTTGTAGTAGTGCTTGCAGAAGCTTTTTTCCCGGCAGCCACGGCAGCGTTGTAGTACTTCATGGCCTCCGGTAGCTCTTTCTTTATGGCTGCTATGCGCGAAGCATCGCTGGGATGGTCGCTCAAGAAGGCCGGTCCGTTGTTCTGGCTGGCCTGTGCCATGCGCTCCCAAAAGGTTACTGCGGCGTTAGGATTATATCCTGCCATGGCCGCAAAGATGAGTCCCATGTAGTCAGCCTCGCTTTCGTTCTCCCTGCTATAGTGCAGATTGCCCAGCTGAGTGCCCAGTCCGAAGCCCACCTGAGCCATTTGCGTCACTTCAGAGCTGGCTCCCACGGCGCCTAAAACGCCGGATAGAACCTGTCCGGCCACTTGTTGGTTCTGCTGTTTACTAAGTTGTTCGGCCGAGTGCTTGGCCACAGCGTGTGCTATCTCGTGGCCCAGTACGATGGCGAGTGACGCCTCATCCTTGGTGTAAGGCAGCAGTCCGTCGTACACCACAATCTTTCCGCCGGGCATACAGAAGGCGTTTGCCGCGCTGTTCTGTACCAAGTTGAACTCCCATGAGTAGTTTTTCACCTCGTCGGCATAGCCGTTATTCTTCAGATAAGTCTCTACTGCGTTGGCCAACCGCCTGCCCACGCGCTCCACCATGGCTGTATTGGCAGCGTTGGTAGACTTCTTTGCAGTCTGCATATATTTGTCATACTCCTGCTTGCTGAGGCTCAGTACCTGCTCGTCTGATACAGAAATGCGATGCTTGCGGCCTGTAACAGGCACCGTAGACGTTGTTCCGCATGCGGCAAAAAGCAGAGCCGCAGCGATGAAAAGTAGAACTTGCTTTGTTAGTTTCATTTTTTCTTACTGACTTTAATTATGTTTACTGACCACAAAGTTAATCAATTTCTATAAATATAATATACTTAACGATTTATTTTTTCTACGAAAATAATATAAAACGAGCTTAGGCCGGCTTCACAGCCGGCCTAAACCTATTATACAAAAACATTATGAATTTTACTTAGCGAACAAGATTCTATCTTACATTATATATAGGTTATTCTATTCATTTAATTGGTTTTGTTGCACGAGTTGCGGCATTTGCGCTCACAATAGCGCTCGCATTGGGCGCAGATGTCATAGCCCAGCATCGCTCCAAGTATGAAGTCTTCCTCCGGAGAGAGCTTGTTGAGAGGGCGCGTCACCATGAGTCTGATGGCGTCCAGACATTCTTTCTTGCCGAAAAAGAGGTTCAGCCGTTCGTTGCCCACGGGCTGAATAAGGTAGTGGATGTGCTGTCGCTCAAGTCGAGAAACGGCATAATGCTCATACTTCTTGTTGAAAGTGAAGAGCACCATCTGCCTTACGCCCTTCTTGAACTCATAGATATGGTTCATGAGCACCTTCATATCGATGGGCATAACCTCTTTTTGCTGCATGGTGTTTGATGGCTAAAGATGATTGGAAAGTTGGTTGTTGACAGCTGTTACAATTCTGGCTTAATGGCAGTTATCCACGCGTCGAGGCGCTCTTCGGTCTTGTCTGCCTCGTTAACGTCGTCGAGTGCCAGACCAACGAACTTACCGTCTACCACCGACTCAGAGTCTTCGTAGTTGTAACCCTCTGTGCTCACGGCTCCTATCACGTGTGCCTTGTCCTTCACCACATCGTATATGGCAGCCATGCCTCCGCAGAACGTGTCGGCATAAGACTCAGAGTCGCCGCATCCGAACAATGCCACGGTCTTGCCAGACAGGTCTGCCTGCTTCAGCACATCTATGCCGTCGTACCAGTCGTCTTGCAGTTCGCCGGCTCCCCAAGTAGATGTTCCGAGGATGAGATTGTTGTTCTCAGCCACTGTGTCGGTGGTGAAGTCGGCTACGTTTATCACTTCGGCTCCCAGTTTTGAGCCTATTTTATTAGCTATTTCCTCGCATGTGCCGGTTGTTGACCCATAAACTACGATTGTCTTCTTCATATCTTTGTTGCTTATTGTTTTAAAATCACAGTGCAAAGATACGACTAATATGGAGTGTATGCAATACCAAAAAATAATGATTTGTTGCTTTCAGCCCGACTTTTGTTTACATCCATCTGAACACATACGACCCTTTCAGCCTCTCGTCGGCACTGTCTATCTGCAGCACATACACGCCCTTGGGCAGTCCGTTTAGCGACATTTCGCAGCTCTGCGTGTGCCCCGAGACCGTAGTTTGCCTCATGAGAAGTCCTGAAGTGGCGTATAATTTGAGCCTCACCGGTCCTGACAACTCCGTGAAGAAGTCTACCCGGAGCCGCTCACCGCTGATGTTGACGTTCGCTCTCGGCGCATGATGGCTGCTGATGGCTTGCAGTCCGGTGGCCTTTCGGCGCAGAACCTCCACCAATCCCGCGTAAACGTCTATCTCACCCTGCCCATACGTGTTGTTGGGATAGTCCAGACTGGGGTCGGGATGGCGGCATGTCTTGGCCAGGATGTCCTTGATGTCGGTTGGCGACAGGGTAGTGTCGGCCTCCAGCCAGAGGGCAATGGCTCCGGCTACTACGGGCGATGCCATGGATGTTCCGCTGTTGCTGTTCCACGCATACATCCGTCCGTTCAGGTAGAAATGCTCCACGTCGCTGTTAATGTCGTTGGCATTGGGGTGCTTGGCCTCATAGAATGAGCTGTAAGATGATATGACGATGGTGCCCGGAGCCACCACATCGGGCTTTGTCATCATGCTGTAGGTGGGCCCGGTAGACGAATATCGGCTGATGTAACCATCTGTTCCCTGGTTGAAGGTCATCACCTCGCCCTTATAGTTGAGCCATTGTGTGCGGTAAGCGTTGGAGCCTACGGCGATGGCAGCGTCGAGACAGGCCGGCGAGTTGATGTTGTGCGAGCTTTGCAAATAGTCCTTCTCGCCGTGCCGGGGGTTGTTCCACAGGTTGCGGCTGGTGTTGAAGCATTCCACTTTGGCCTCGCTGCCCCTCACCTCTACGGTGTAATAGCCTTGGCTCTTCACCTTTTCGGCATCGGCAAGGGTCAAGTCATAACATGTTTCGGTGGCGTTGTAGCATGAGGGATAGGCCTGAAGCGTGAGCAGCGCAGCCGATTGGTCCTTGCCCCTCAGCGTGTCAGTGAGCGTAGAGTCGCTGCACGCCAGCACGTCGGCCGTGCTGATAACCATCGAGTCGGCCATGCTGGCATCGTCCTTGTTGGTATGTATCACGATGTTGAACGGCTTGTCGGCCTTCAGCGTCATGCTTGCAGAGGCCTTAGAGTCATATAGATAAACCTCCTTTTGCTCCGTTCCCGCGGGTTTTAGCATATAGTTATAATACAGACCATTGTTGCCTGCCGAGGTCACGAAGATGTGTCCGGGTCCCGTGATGGCCTTCAGCGCCTTGCCGTAAAGTATGTCTTCGCCGTAGAAATCCATCGGGCTGCCCTCGCTGAAGTTGATGACGCATGGCTCGCCCATGCTGTCGGCCATGTCAAAGAGATACTTAAAGCCCAGCACGTCGGTCGCGCTGGTATATTTATAATAGTCGGCACTGTCTATCAGATTGATGTCGTCGCTTGTGGCGTTGCACACCAAGGCGATGTCACTCTCATAGGCCATGCCCCTATACTTGCTGTTGTAACCGCTGCCCGCTGCTATACCTGTGGTGTGGGTGCCGTGCGTCTGGTCGTCGCCGTCGCGCGGCCGGCCCAGTGCGAGCAGTGCCTCCTGCCCCCGATAGTCGCGTCCCACGTAGAGCGGCGAGCCCACCGTGTCGGCCGACAGCATGTCCCACAGAGCGTGTATGCGGTAATGTGACAGGTCGGGCGAGTAGAAATTGGGATGCGTAAGGTCGAAGCCTATGTCCTGGACACCCACCATGATCCCTTTTCCTGTATATGCCTGCGGCAGATTGTCGCCTTGATAAACGGGCAAGGCGTGCACTTGCAGGGGCACCGAGTCCATGGTTGTGCGGCTCGGCTCGTTGGCTTCTATGCGTGTGATGGCCGGGCTGGCCGAGAGCGGAGCCAGCGCCGAGAGCGGAATGGCCACTATCCTTACGTCGCCCAACCTTGCCAGCGTGGCGCAATGTTGCGCCCTGAGCACGCCGTCGGCCTCGTTGCCGTGCGCCTCAACAAAGGCCGTCATCATTCGTTCTCTGCCCTTTGGCGTGCCGTTCAGCCCCTTTGCTCCTGCCGTTGTGCCCGTTTCTTGCGCCTGCACGGCCGCACGGCGCACCCAAGCCGACATCTTGGCATACTGAGGTTGCTGAGCCGCGAGTTGCAAGAGCGCGAGAAGGCATCCTGCGAGTATGAGTGTAAGTCTTTTCATAAGCCCATCTTATTTATGGGCAAAGTTACTAAAAAAATCGGTTTGCGCAAGTATGCAACGCAAAAAGCCGCCTTCCTCCGGTAGAAGAAAGCGGCCTTTATAGCATAGTGTGATGTTTCTTATTACTTGTTCAGTCCACGGTTGTTGAGCGTAGTGTTCAGCAACAGGAGGTACTTGTGATACTGATCCTCGTCAAGCACAGAGTGCATGTAGTTCAGATTCTTGTGAATAGCCTTCTTGAATGCAGCCTGGCGGGCGTCCTTGTCAGCCTCTGCAACGTTCTGCATGTCTGTGCTGAAGCTCTTGGCGATGTCTTCTACGGCATCCATCTGATAGATGTCGAGGCCCAGAGCGTTGCCCAGCTTGTTTACATTGATATTCATTGCATAAGCATTTACATTCTCTGTGGCATTGTTGTTATCCCCTTCTGCAAAAGCCATTGTCATTGTGAGCATGGCTACTACTGTCAATACAATCTTCTTCATAACTTTTTCCTTTCTTTTTTCGTTTAACATCTCAGGCTCGCTTGAGCCGTTGTCTTAACTGTTATTATCCTTAATACATGTGCAAAGGTAGGGGCTTTTGATGGAAGATGCAAATAATTTATTATTTTGTGTGCGATAACAGCTATATTATTTGACTTACATCAAAGCACTAACTATTAAATTATAAGATTTTCACAAATGGTTATCACATTCTGTGCATAATGTCTTGTCTGCCTCACGCCGCGGCTGATGCATGGCAAGACAAGGGGCATAGCAGGCTGAAAGGCACGGTGAAACGGGATGGGAGGAAGGGTTATTCCTTTCATTATCATGACTTTAAGTGTTGCGCGTCGTACCGTCGCATAGCCAGCTCCCGACGATCGTTTTTCAAAATAGGCCTTTTCGCCATGCAAGAATGCCTATTTCGGCCTTCAAAAGTGCCTATTTCGCAACGCAAAAAGGCCTGTTTCAGAAAAGCGGATGGTGGGCGTGACTTGAACGGATAGGCATCCGGGGCACACGACGGAGGCTCTGAGGCTGGGCGAAAGAGGGATGAAAGAAGGTGGCTGATAGAAAAAATAAGGTGCAACTCTTGCTGCTTTCGGAAATAATATATACTTTCGCAGACAGATATAACATTCAAACCGGACAATATGGAATATTACATTAATATAGGAAACGAGAAACGCGGCCCTTACAGCCTGAACGAATTGGAGAGCCGTAACATTACGGCCGAGACGCTTGTCATGCCTGCCGGCGGCGACACATGGACGCCCGCATGGCAGATAGAAGAGCTCAGGCCGCTCATCAAGCGCAGCGAGGGTAGGGCAGAATCGCTTGGCAGCTCCGCGCAAGAAGCTCGTCAGGAAGGTGGAGAAGCACATGGCAGCTATGAACTGCAAGGAGCTCAGGCGGCAGAAGGCGAGCAGATTGTTGATGCTGAGCCCATCATCAACGGTCGTCCGCGTCCCATCTATGAGCAACCCGAGCAGCGGCCGTCATCGCATTGGGGCTGTCTGGTGGGCTTTATCGTGAGTTTGTTGCTCGTCATAGGACTGCTTGCCCTGACTTGTCCTACGGAGCAAGACCATCGCAACGCCCTGACCAATGTCATAACAGATGCCATAACCGATGAGGTACCGTCTGATTCGGCTGCTGATAACGACATCTTCACCAAGGCCATGGGCATGTTGGGCGATGCCTTCACCAGGCAAGTGGTGCAGAAGGCAGTAGACAACATGGTGCATGTAGACAACTTCACGGTGGTGTCTATAGGTCGCGTGCGTTATAACCACAAGCGGCAGATAGTGTCGGTGGGACTGTTGAACCATGTGTTTACGGTGAACAAAGAAAACCTGAAGCAGGCGGCTGAGAAGAACTTAAAGAGTAATGTGGAGGCGCAAATACGTGAAAAGGTGGTAAACCCCTTCACCAATGCGTTGCAACAACTCATGAAGAGCGCGCTGTCTGACCCCTTCGGACTGGGCAACGACGACGATCCTTCGTCGCCAGACGAGGATGAGGTAGACACTACAGAGGCGCTCTAAGGTGGCTGCTCACAGCACCAGGCGCATCACCAAGGGCAGATGGTCGCTGAAGCCATCATTAAAGCGCATACCATTATAATAGCGGCGGGGTTTCACTCCGCCGTATTTCGTGTCGGGTTCAAGCAAGAAAGGCTCGTCGTGAATAAGGCATTCTTGCACCTTGCTGCGCAGGGCAGGGCTCACAAGCACATGGTCTATGCTGCTCCACTGCCCTCTGTATCGGTATGTGCCGCGCGCTCCGTGGCTCCCTTTCGCGTTTTGGCACACGGCCGTCATGCCGTGGGCAGACAACATTTGCAGCGATTCGCTCTGCTCGTCGTCGTTGAAATCGCCCATGCACACGATGGCGGCGTGGGCCTGAAGAGCCAAAATAGAGTCTGTGGCGTGCAGCAAACAGCCCATCACCTGGGCTCTGAAGGGACGCGAGTGACGCTCGCCGCCCAGCTTGCTGGGGGCATGAAGCACAAAGACGTGCAGGGTGTCGCCCGACAGCACCTCGCCTTTGGCATAGAGAATGTCGCGCGTGGGGCGCATATCCTTTATAAGAGGAACGCGCAAGGAACGACATGAGATCAGCCTGAAGGCAAACGGAGAGTAGAGCAAGGCCACGTTGATGCCCCGCTCATCGGGCGAGTGGGTCATCACATATTCGTAGCGTGCCTGACGCAGAAGCGAGCGTTGGGTGAGGTCGCGCAGCACAGTGTCGTTCTCAACCTCGCACAATCCTATCACATCGGGCATAGCCCCGTTGGGCAGACAGAGGCTTGCCGAGGCTATTTCCTGGCCTATCCGGTTGACCTTCTGCCAGTATTTGGTGCGGTTCCAGTGCCTTGGCGCGTCGGGAAGAAATTCATAGTCGTTCTTCATACTGTCGTGCTGGCAGTCGAACATGTTCTCGGTGTTCAGCTCCATAAAGCCCAATACAGTGCCGGCCTGCTGGCTCTTGGCGCAACAGGCTGACAGAAAGAAGAAGAGAAAAAGAATTTTTCGCAACATCATCGGCACATGTCTTGAGGCACAGAGGCTACAGCTTGCGGCTGTCTATCTCTATATCGTCTTTCACATTGCGCCTTATCTTGGTGAGATAAGCCTTCATGGCGGCACTGTCCTTGCGGTCTATGATGTCGAGCAACTCATGCAGCTCCTTGCCTATATGTGCCACTTGGTCGTGCGTATAAGGGTTGAAGAGTATCTCTTGCAGCAGGTAATCGTCTTCGTTGAGCACTCCCCGCGTGATTTGCATGTGCCGTTTAAAGGTTGTTCCGGGTGCGTCCTGATGCTTCATCACCGCCGCGAAGACAAACGTAGAGACAAAAGGAATGCTCAAAGAGTAGGCCACCGTGCGGTCGTGCTCGTCAAAAGAATATTCGTATATGTTGAGTCCCAGTCCCCTATAGAGCTCCTTGAAGAAGATGCGCCCCATGTAGTCGCCCTCTGTAATGATGATGGCGTTTTCCTCACTCAGTTGGTTGAGGTTGGCAAAAGTGGGTCCGAACATGGGGTGTGTAGACACAAAGGGATGGCCGCATTGCGCATACCACTGTGCCAGGTCGGTCTTCACGGAGCTGATGTCCGACAATATGCAGCTCTCAGGCAGGTAGGGCAGTATCTCCTCAAAGGCCTGGATGGTGAACTTAACGGTTACGGCGTTGATGACCAATTCGGGTTCGAAAGCCTCCACCTCCTCCATTTGGGTGAACCGTTGGCAGTTGTAGGTGAATCGCATACGCATGGGGTCTTTCTCAATGACGGCCACCTCATGGTCAAAGGAGAGCAAGTCTATGAAGAAGGAGCCCATCTTTCCGGCTCCCATGATAAGAATTTTCATGTCTCAGCATTATTTTTGGTTGATGATGTCTAGTTGCTGTCGCACACTCTCCTGGTGTATCTCCTCGAAGATATGTGCCACACTCTCCGGGCTAAGTCCTATCAGGCTGCCCTGTGCGCCTCGCTTTTCAAGTATCTCCTTGTATCGGCTGGCCTGCAAAACGGTCATGTTGTGCTCCTTCTTATACGTGCCTATCTCACGGCAGATGCGCATACGCTTGGCCAGAAGTTCCATCATCTGGTTGTCTATCTCGTCTATCTGCGATCGCAAGGTGCGTATGCCCTCTGTGGTGGTGTGCTCGTCTCTGATCACCAAGAGCGACAGAATATAGTCGAGCACGTCGGGTGTAACCTGCTGTGAGGCATCACTCCATGCGTTGTCAGGGTCGCAGTGGCTCTCTACTATCAGTCCGTCGAAGCCCAGGTCCATGGCTTGCTGGCACAGCGGAGCGATGAGGTCGCGGCGTCCGCCGATGTGGCTGGGGTCGCAAATGATGGGCAGATTGGGTATGCGGCGGTGCAGCTCGATGGGCAGTTGCCACATAGGCATGTTGCGGTATATCTTCTTCTCCACGCTTGAGAAGCCGCGGTGAATGGCGGCCAGACGCTTCACGCCGGCCTGATTGAGCCGTTCCATGGCCCCAATCCACAGCTCCAAATCAGGGTTGACGGGGTTTTTCACGAACACAGGAATGTCTACTCCCTTCAGACTATCGGCCAAATCTTGCATGGCAAAGGGGTTAGCGCTGGTGCGGGCACCTATCCACAGGATGTCGATACCATACTTCAGGCACAGCTCAACATGCTCAGGCTTGGCCACTTCTGTGGCAACCAGCATGTGCGTCTCGTCCTTTACGCGCTTGAGCCAGGGCAGTGCCTCCTCGCCTTTACCCTCGAATCCGCCCGGTTTGGTACGGGGCTTCCACACGCCGGCCCTGAAGTTATGGCAGCCTTTTGAGGCCAGTTGCAGCGCCGTATTCATTACTTGTTCCTCGGTTTCGGCCGAGCAGGGACCTGCGATGACGAAGGGACGCTCGCTGTCGCTCGGCAAGTTAAGGGGTTCTAAATCCAGTTCCATATCGTTATATCTTTATCGTTATTACTCTTTTGTGTGATGATTGTCACCATTTCAGACTCTTTATTCTCTCCAAAGCCTCCTTTAGTTTCTCGTCTTTGGCACATAATGAGATGCGCACATAGCGCCTGCCGTTGCTGCCGAAGATAAATC
Source organism: uncultured Prevotella sp. (assembly GCA_902496445.1). GTDB lineage: Bacteria > Bacteroidota > Bacteroidia > Bacteroidales > Bacteroidaceae > Prevotella. Next base: position 105,482 of record CABVAZ010000001.1, read on the forward strand.
CGGGGGTGATAAACACGCGGGCCTCGTGCAGCACACGCTCGGTCAGCTGCTCTGCGTCGGTGTATTTCTCCGGTATTCGGCCCCACAGGAACATGCCCACCTGGTGGGTGTCGAAGGTGCAGCCCAGCGCCTGCATGATGTCTTCTGCCACCACCCGGCGCCGCTTATAGGTGTTCACGTTATATTCTTTGTGCCATTCGGGTGTGTTGGTGTTATATGCCTCGGCCGCGGCCAGCTGTATTCCCTTGAATGTTCCGCTGTCTATGTTGCTCTTAATCTTCAGTATCCACGAGATGAAGGTGGCGTTGCTGGTGCACAAGCCCACCCTCCATCCGGGCATGTTGAAGCTCTTCGACATGGAGTTGAGCTCTATGCAGCAGTCTTTGGCACCGTCTATCTGAAGCAGAGAGAGCGGGTGCTCGTTCAGAATGAGCGAATAAGGATTGTCGTTAACCACCACTATGCCGTGGTCTTGAGCAAATCGCACGAGTCTCTCATAGGTGCTTTTGCGTGCGTCGCCGCCCGTTGGCATGTTGGGATAGTTGGTCCATAGCAGCTTCACCTTGCTCAAATCCATGTGCTCAAGCTCGTCGAAGTCGGGCTGCCAACCGTTATCCTCGCGCAGATTATAGTATCTCACGTCGGCTCCCAATATTGTAGAGAGCGATGTGTAAGTGGGATAACCAGGGTTGGGAACGAGCACCTGCTCGCCCGGATTGACGAAGGCCAGCGTGACATGCAGTATACCTTCCTTGCTGCCTATGAGGGGTTGTATCTCGCATTGCGGGTCTAGCGTCACCCCATACCATCGCTGATAGAAGTCGGCCATGGCTTTTCTCAGTTCCGGTATGCCTATGGTGGGCTGATAGCCATGCGCGTCGGCCCTTCTGGCTGTGTCGCACAGCGTGTCGATAGTCTGCTTGGAAGGGGGCATATCTGGCGACCCTATGGCCAGGGAAATGATGTCTTGCCCTGCCGCGTTGAGCCCGGCCACCTCCTTAAGCTTGCGAGAGAAGTAATACTCCTGCACCTTGTTCAGTCTGCTTGCTGGTTGTATCATGAGCTATAATCTTTATGTTGACGGGCTTTCAGGCTTGGCAAGCGCTGTATTCGCCCAATATTTTCAGTTCTCTGGTAAGGGGTCTGATGGCCTCTATGGCCTGTCTGTAGCGTGTGGTGTTGCTATACGTGACGTCCACATAGAACAGATACTCCCACTCTCTGCCTATGATGGGCAGCGATTGTATCTTTGTCAGGTTGACATGATAGAACGAAAGGATGGTGAGCACTTTGCTCAATGAGCCCTCCTCATGGGGCAGTGAGAATACCAGACTGGCCTTGTCGGCCTTTTGCCGGCTCGTTATCTGCTCAGCCTTCTGCCTGTTGGCCACTATCAAGAAGCGAGTGTAGTTGTGCTTGTTGTCCTCTATCGAGTCTTCAAGCACCTTCAGTCCGTAGCGCCGGGCGGCCGCCGAGCTGCATATAGCGGCCCATCCGTGACAGTTGTTGCTGGCGATATGGGCAGCCGCGCCCGCCGTGTCTTCGGCCTCAACAGCCTTGAGCGTGGGGTGTTGAGCCAGGAAGTTGCGGCATTGCATCAGGGCCACGGGGTGCGAGTGCACCTCATGTATGGTCTGCCAGTCATCTTCCGGCAGGCAGCAGATGCAGTGCCTGATGTGCAATTTGTGCTCTCCCACAACCACAGTGCCCGAACATCTGAGCAAATCGTAGTTGTGCAGCAGGCTGCCCGCAATGGTATTCTCTATTGCCACCACGCCCATCACGCTGCTGTCTTGCCTCATGCTGGCGAAGAGATCATCGAATGTGGCGCAGCAAATAAGCTCTATGTCCTGCGCCTTGAAATATTCATGGGCGGCTATGTCGTGGAAACAGCCCTCCACACCTTGTATTGCTATTCGTGTCATCTAACCTTATATATACTGTAAAGCCCCGCTTGTCACTTTCGTGAAGCGGGGCTTACAACTTTTAATTCACCTTGTTAAATTATAGTACACATCTTCCCGCTTCACAATATTTTGCAAAGTAAAAGTAATAATACTCAAAAGATGCGAACCAACTATTCATATTCTATTCTGTTTTATGCTGCAAATTTATAACTAATATTTGAATTGAGCAAACATTTGTGCGTTTTTCTGACTAAAATAATGATATTTCTTAATTAGCCATGCCCTCTTGCTTGCATTTCCGCAACATGCGTCTGCCAACCTCTACTCAGTGCCTTTGGCTGAGAACTTGCCGTTCACGCCTTCTGTTTCTTTGGGGTTCAGCTCTACCACTTTGGCTGCATCGGCGGCCGCGCCGTCCTTATCGCCTGTAGCCAGCCGCAAGGCGCCGCGCTCACGATAGGCCTCCAGGCAGAACGGATTGCCCTGAATGGCGCGGTCATAGCACTCTAAGGCCTCCTTGTCGTGTCCCTGCGCATGTTCTACCTGCGCCTCAAAGAGCAGCACATCCTCGTTGTCGGGAGCCTTGCCGGCCAGCCAGGCCGCGTCGTCAGCCGCACCTTTCACGTCGCCCATGGCCAGAAGGGTCTTTCCTCTCAGCAGGTAGGCGTCGGCATAGTCGGCATCCAGGCTGATGGCTCGTGTGGCCAGCGCCACGGCATTCACGTCGTCGCCTTGTCCTCGCGACGCTCTGGCGTATAGATAGCTCACCTCCGGCACGCTCTTATCTATAAGAAGCGCCTTTTCGCAGGCGTCTCCCATGGCGCCATAATCTTCCATCATGAACGCCACACGGGCCATGCGGATGAGCACCTCCTGATTTTCAGGGTGCGCCTCTGCCAGTTTGCGCAGTTCTTCGAAGGCTTCAGGCAGGTTGCCCTGGCGTATGAGAGCCTCCGACAGCCCGTCGTGTATCTCCATATCGTCGTGTATCTCCAGCGCATGGCGGAAGCATTTAATGGCATATTCGGCCTCACCGGCGTGCAGGGCTCGCATACCGTCGTCTTTGAGAATATCGAAGTTGCGGGCATCGTCAGCCTTTTTCTTCTCTACGGGGTCCTCTTCTTTTGCCCCAAACAATTTCTGAAAGAAGTTCATCTTATAATATATAATGTGTAAACTTATTCGTTTGATTTCTTAATAAGCACCTGATAGTCGGCCATGGGGATGATGTCCGTGCGCATCCATGAGGGCCATTTGTCGGCCACGCGCCCCCAGTTCTTGCCCACATCCCGGTATCTCTGAAACTCAAACTTGGCGTTGATATATCCGTCGTTGCCATCCTTGGCTATGATGAAGCAGTACATGGTCTGCAAGTAGCCCACTATCTGCTCGTTCTTCACCACGTCTTGGCTGAGCCATCCCTGCTGCGGCAGCACACATGTCTGCACGATGGCGTTGGGATATTTGGCCATGAAGCGGCTGCGGCAAACCGTTTGCAGTCCTTGTGCCTCGCTCCCTCTGTACAAGTTGGTGTCATACAGAGGCATATAATAGGTGTCGCCCACCCTGACATCGTCTCTGTCGTGCCTGTCAATGCCCAGCGTGCGCCCTATTTTCTGCCCGGCACGCTTAAAAGTGTTGCCGGCCTGCTTGAAGATGTTGGGGCGCTTGGTTGACTTGATAGGCGTGTCGGCCCCTGTCTTTGCGCTCTGTGCCAGCATGGGCAGGGCCAGGAGCAGGAGCGTCAGCAAGATGTTTATTCTCTTCTTCATATCTTTTCTCCTTGTGATTTTGATTTACAAAGATAAGGAAATAGATGCAAAAAATTTGCTTTTATTGAAATTTTAAGATAACTTTGCACGTATATAACAAACCTAAACCTCATGGGCGGCACGGCAACATGCGCCCGGCAGAAACGTCTGAAGCAAACTATAAAGATATGATGAGACACCTTATTTGTATATATGCCCTCGTGGCGGCACTCTTATGCCTGCCCGCTCAGGCCCGGCAGCTCACGCTTTCGGGGCTCGACACAGCCCGGTTTATAACCACGGTAGACGGTAAGCCAACCGCCCTCTACGTGCTGACCAACAGCCAGGGCGCTGAGGCTTGCGTGACCAACTATGGTGCCAGGCTGGTGTCGCTCATGGAACCGAACTGGAACGGACGGATGGAAGACGTGGTGCTGGGTTATGACAATATAGCCGACTATGTGTCGCGCGGGCAGAACTTCGGCGCTACGGTGGGCAGATACATAGGACGAATAAAAGGTCCGGCCTTCACCTTAGACGGTGTGACCTACCATTTGCAAGACAGCGGAAAAGGTTCTATCTCGCACGGAGGCAAGCCCGGCTTTGCCAATCGCGTGTGGAGCGTGGTGAGCCACGACGCGCAGAGCATCACCCTGCAGTATGTTTCGCCCGACGGCGAGAACGGATTTCCCGGTGAGCTCACCGTAACGCTCACCTATGCGCTGCGCGAAGACAATGCGCTGTGCATAGACTTCCGGGCCACTACCACCAGGCCCACCGTGCTGAACCTGAGCAACCACTCCTTCTTTAATATCTCCGGTAATCCCGAGCACGACATCCTGGGTGAGAGCCTGTGGGTAGACAGTCGCAAGATAGCCCGCTATGATGCCCGCAAGAACGTAGACGGCACGCTGATGAAAGTGGCAGGCACGCCCTTCGACTTCAGAAAATTGCGCCCAATAGGCGCGCGTATAGACGAGCCAGACAGCCAGCTGAAGGTTACCGGAGGCTACGACCACTGCTTTGTGTTGCGCCATGCGGGCAACATCAATAAGCCCGCTGTCATGCTCTTCGACGCCGTTAGCGGGCGTATGCTCACCGTGTACACCACCGAACCCGCCGTGCAGGTGTATACAGCCAACGGATTGAAAGGCACGGAGACGGGCAAGGGAGGCATCAGATATGCCCGGCGCACGGCCGTTTGTCTGGAAACCATGCACCTGCCCGACTCGCCTAACCACCCCGACTTTCCCTCCACAGTGCTTCGTCCCGGCCAGACCTTCCACTCAGCCACCGTGTTTCGCTTCACCACCGTGCCGCCCCTGCTCAACAAGCGCCACTAAGCATCATGCCGACAGCATAGATGCTGGCGTGCAGGCATAGTCATGCAGCATGATGAAAACGGCATTTTCGCCTTGTAAAAGTGCCGTTTTTGCCTTGCAAAAGTGCCTATTTGGGCTCGCAAAACAGCCCTTTTTGTGAAGTTGCTGACAGTCAACGGGTTAACCATGGGCTTTGAAAATGGGCGTAAGGAAGGAGAAAAGACAAGGCGAAAGCCGAACTACAGAGCAGTTGAAGCGACATTCCGAACAACCGGCTTTTGTCTCTCAGATGGACTAAGACGCCACATGTGCGCCGTCTTTTGCACACTCTCTTTCGTTGTGCGCATATTTTTCAACCATGTGTTTTAAAATATTTTAAATAGAAGAAGTTAGTTTCATCTTTTTATTCATAATTTATTATCTTTGCGATAAGATTAAAACAATAAGTATATTTTTTTAGTAATAATATGTTTGAAAACTTAAGTGACCGGCTAGAACGCTCTTTCAAGATACTGAAAGGTGAGGGTAAGATAACCGAGATAAACGTTGCCGAGACGTTGAAAGATGTGAGAAGGGCGTTGCTCGATGCCGATGTGAACTATAAAGTGGCTAAGAACTTCACCGATACGGTGAAGAAGAAGGCACTTGGCATGAACGTTCTCACGGCCGTGAAGCCGGGACAGCTCATGGTGAAAATCGTGCACGATGAGCTTGCCGAGCTGATGGGCGGAGAGGCCGTAGGGCTGAACCTGAAGAGCCATCCGGCCATTATACTGATGAGCGGTCTGCAAGGCTCCGGTAAAACCACGTTCAGTGGCAAGCTGGCCAATATGCTCAAGACCAAGCAAAGCAAGAAGCCGCTGCTCGTGGCCTGCGACGTTTATCGTCCGGCTGCCATCGACCAGTTGAAGGTGGTGGGCGAGCAGATTGGCGTAACCGTATATGCTGAGCCCGGAAATCAGAACGTAAACGAGATTGCCGACCATGCCATACAGGAGGCAAAGGCCAAGGGATATGACGTGGTGATCATCGATACAGCCGGCCGACTGGCCGTAGATGAGCAGATGATGGACGAGATAGAAAGCCTGAAAAATCATGTGAAGCCCGATGAGACGCTCTTCGTGGTTGACTCCATGACAGGTCAGGACGCCGTAAACACAGCCAAGGAATTTAACGACAGGCTCGACTTCGACGGCGTTGTGCTCACTAAGCTAGACGGAGATACACGTGGCGGTGCCGCACTGAGCATCCGCACCGTGGTGACAAAGCCCATCAAGTTTATCGGAACAGGCGAGAAGATGGAGGCTATCGACGTGTTCCACCCTGCCCGTATGGCCGACCGAATATTGGGAATGGGCGATGTGGTTTCGCTGGTGGAGCGTGCCCAGGAGCAGTTTGACGAAGAAGAGGCCCGCCGCTTGCAGAAGAAGATACAGAAGAACAAGTTCGACTTCAACGACTTCTATAAGCAGATACAACAGATAAAGAAGATGGGCAACCTGAAAGAACTGGCTTCTATGATACCGGGCGTGGGCAAAGCCATTCGCGACGTAGATATAGACGACAACGCCTTCAAGGGCATTGAGGCCATCATACTGAGCATGACGCCCGAGGAGCGCACCAAGCCCGAGGTGCTCAACACCCGCCGCCGCCAGCGCATAGCAAAGGGCTCGGGCACCAGCATACAGGAGGTGAACAAGCTCATCAAGCAGTTTGACCAGACACGCAAGATGATGAAGATGATGACGGGCAACAAGATGGCAGGTATGATGGCACGCATGAAGAATATGCCTAAGATGCCGGACATGCCGGATATGCCCAAACTTTAAATATCATATCAACATGCAGATAATTGACGGAAAAGCTACAGCAACAGCTATAAAGGCCGAAATAGCCCAAGAGGTAAAGCAAATCATGGCCAAAGGAGGCAAGCAGCCCCATCTGGCTGCCGTGCTCGTGGGTCATGACGGCGGTTCGGAGACCTATGTTAAGAACAAGGTGATAGCCTGTGAGCAGTGCGGATTTAAGTCTACCCTCATACGCTATGAGGACGACGTTACGGAGGAGGAACTGCTGGCGTGCGTAGACCGCCTGAATAAAGATGCCGACGTAGACGGCTTCATCGTTCAGCTGCCCTTGCCCAAGCATATCGATGAGCAGAAGATTATCATGGCCATCGACTATAGAAAAGACGTAGATGGCTTTCATCCCATCAACGTAGGGCGCATGGGCATCGGCTTGCCGTGCTTCATCTCAGCCACTCCGCTGGGCATACTCACCCTGCTCAGGCACTACAACATACCCACAAGCGGTAAAAAGTGTGTGGTGCTCGGCCGGTCTAACATTGTGGGCAAGCCCATGGCGCAGCTCATGATGCAGAAGCAATATGGCGACGCCACCGTCACAGTGTGCCACTCGCACACCCAAGACATCAAGGCCGAGTGCCGTCAGGCTGACATCATCATAGCCGCCATTGGCAAGCCTAACTTCGTGACGGCCGACATGGTGAAAGACGGCGCTGTGGTGATAGACGTGGGTACGACACGCGTTCCCGACGCCACCAAGAAGAAAGGCTTCCGCCTGAACGGCGATGTGAAGTTTGATGAAGTGGCACCTAAGTGCTCGTACATCACTCCCGTGCCGGGCGGCGTGGGCCCCATGACCATCTGCTCGCTGATGAAGAACACCCTTGCCGCAGGCAAGCACCAATACTATAAGTGATGACTGCAGACGAGTGGTACAGGCTCGGAAACGAGCATAGGCGCAAAGGCGACTGGCAACATGCCATGGAATGCTACATGGAGGCGATAGAGCTGGATGCCGAATCGCCCGCCGTAGAGGCCAAGCAGATGCTGGAAAACATTATGAACTTTTATAACAAGGATGCATATAATCCTTGAAGAGCAACCAAAAAAAGTAAGATTATGAGTAAACTGAGAGGAGCCATCGTGGTGAATACCGACAGGTGCAAGGGATGCCAGTTGTGTGTCGTGGCCTGTCCGCAGGATGTCATTGCCCTGGCTCAGAAGAAAGTGAATGTTCACGGATACCCATACGTGGAACCGGCTCATGCAGATAAGTGTGTGGGTTGCGCATCGTGCGCCATCGTGTGTCCTGATGGATGTATTACAGTTTATCGTAAAAAAGTGGAGGAATAGTGATGGCAGAACAAGATGTAAGACTCATGAAGGGTAATGAGGCTATCGCCTATGCTGCCGTGCGCTGCGGTGCCGACGGCTTCTTTGGCTATCCCATTACCCCACAAAGCGAGATTATCGAGACTCTCTCGCTCATCAAGCCATGGGAAACCACCGGTATGGTGGTGCTGCAGGCAGAGAGCGAGGTGGCCTCTATCAATATGGTGTATGGCGGAGCAGGCGCCGGAAAGCGCGTCTTCACCACATCATCATCGCCCGGCGTGGCCCTCATGCAGGAGGGCATATCCTATATGGCCGGCGCTGAGATACCCGGCGTGGTGGTGAACGTGCAGAGAGGAGGCCCCGGACTGGGCACCATACAGCCCTCGCAAAGTGATTATTTCCAAGCTACGCGCGGTGGTGGCAACGGCGACTATAACGTGATAGTGCTGGCACCTAACTCTGTTCAGGAGATGGCCGACTTCATGGACCTGGCCTTTACGCTGGCTTTCAAGTATCGCAACCCCGCTATGATACTCTCGGATGGCGTCATCGGACAGATGATGGAGAAGGTGGTGCTGCCCCCGGCTAAGCCGCGCCGCACGGAAGAGCAGATAAGGAAAGAATGCCCGTGGGCCACGATAGGTCGCACACGCGACCGCGAGCCAAACATTCTTACCTCACTTGAGCTCAAACCGGAGGTGATGGAGAAGCGCAACCTGCACCTGCAGGCTAAGTATCAGCAGATAAAAGACAATGAGGTGCGCTACGAAACGTCGCTCATGGATGATGCCGAGTATATGGTGGTGTCGTTCGGCAGTGCCGCGCGCATCGCTGAGAAGGCCATCGAACTGGCCCGCGAGCAAGGCATCAAGGTGGGACTCTTCCGCCCAATCACCCTGTGGCCGTTCCCGGAGAAGCAAATAGCCAGCCTGGCTAAGCGCCTCAAGGGTATTCTGGTGGCAGAGATAAATGCCGGACAAATGGTTGAAGACGTGAGGCTGGCCGTGAACGGCAGCGTGAAGGTTGAGCACTTTGGACGCCTCGGAGGCATCGTGCCCGACCCTGATGAGATAGTCAAAGCATTAAAGGAGAAACTGTTATGAGCAACGATATAATTTCACCCGAGAACCTGGTTTACAAAAAACCGGATCTCATGAACGATACGGCTATGCACTATTGCCCCGGATGTTCGCACGGCGTGGTGCACAAACTGGTGGCTGAGGTGATAGAGGAAATGGGCATGGAAGACAAGACCGTGGGCGTGTGCCCCGTGGGATGTGCCGTCTTTGCCTACCGCTATCTCGACATAGACTGGCAGGAGGCTGCCCACGGAAGGGCACCAGCAGTGGCTACAGCCATCAAAAGGATGTGGCCCGACAGGCTCGTCTTCTCTTATCAGGGCGACGGCGACCTGGCCTGCATAGGTACTTGCGAGACCATACATGCGCTGAACAGAGGCGAGAACATACCTATTATATTCATCAACAACGCTATCTATGGCATGACGGGCGGACAGATGGCCCCCACCACATTGCTGGGACAAAAAACCTCTACATGTCCTTACGGTCGTGTGCCTGAACTGCACGGATACCCATTGAAGATAACAGAGATTGCCGCACAGCTGCAAGGCACATGCTATGTGACACGTCAGAGCGTGGACACCGTGGCCTCTATACGCAAGGCTAAGCACGCCATACGCAAGGCTTTCGAAGCTTCTATGCAAGGTAAAGGGTCTTCGCTGGTGGAGATTGTGTCTACCTGCAACAGTGGATGGAAGCTGTCGCCGGTGAAAGCCAACGAATGGATGAGGGAGCACATGTTCCCGTTCTATCCCAAGGGAGACCTCAAGGACACTACCGGACTAAAATAATGGAGGAACCATATCAATGAAAACGGAAATCATTATAAGTGGATTCGGAGGTCAGGGAGTACTCTCCATGGGAAAGATACTGGCTTATTCCGGACTGATGGAGAACAAGGAAGTGACGTGGATGCCCGCCTACGGACCAGAACAGCGTGGCGGTACGGCCAATGTAACGGTCATTGTGAGTGATGAACGCATATCCTCGCCTATCCTGAGTAAGTATGATGTGGCCATTGTGCTCAACCAGCCGTCGCTGGATAAGTTTGAACCCAAGGTGAAACCAGGGGGCATACTCATCTATGATGGCTATGGCGTGATGAACCCTCCTACACGTAAGGACATCAAAGTGTATGAGATAAACGCCATGAACAAGGCTGCCGAGATGAAGAATACCAAGGTGTTTAACATGATTGTGCTGGGTGGACTGCTCAAGGTGTGCCCCGTTGTGAGCACCGACGGACTGCAGAAGGCGCTCTATAAGTCGCTGCCGGAGAGGCATCATAACATGATACCGCTCAATATGCAGGCTGTGGGCGAGGGCATGAAGATCATACAAGAAATGAAGTAAATACACCGATAAGTTACTAACTTTGATTTTTAAACTCTCTAATTTAGTAAGGGGCTTTCTGCGGGATGCAGGATGCCCCTTTTCTGATGTACGCTCGGCATGAGCATTGTCTAACGGGTGAAAGTCCCGAGCAAGCTACCTCCTACTCGATTAGTGCCGGCACAGCTATTCTGACTGGCTGATGTGACCTGAGAAGGGTGCCAGATGGGCTTTCGGCCGAAGCCTTGTCTGCCAGCCGGTTGGGTATCAGACGCAACGGCGATGCTGTTCATCACGTACTCGCTGCATACTGACCATGCCCAATAGGTGTAGGGTGAGATGTGGGTGAGATGTGGGTGAGATGTTTCTGCCTTTTATTATGGTTGTAAGATATTATGAATGAGTATGTTACCAGATGGGTGGAATGGGTGGGATAGGTTTTACACCAAAATTACTTGAATATGCAAATCGCCCTCTTTTAGAGGTGTTCCACATTATTATAATATAATAACATAGTCATTTCTCCCCAATCACTTCTCCAAACAATGGGTTCAGAGCCCGTGCGCGCATGATAATGTTAGATATTTTTATTTGTGTTACGGTTTGTGAGGTATCTTATTTTGTGCTCAGAATGTAAGTTCGGCGTGACGGGAAAAGAACAACAGTTGAGGCTAAATACCTTATAAATAAAACGGTATAAAGAGTAAGAAACTCTCCCAAAGTACATAGTTTTTGTCCAATTATCCCATTAAAGTGTATTTTTTGTTGATTTTATTTGGATGTTACGTTTATTTTTCGTTACTTTGCACTTGAATTCAATAGGATTGCATTATCATTTTAAACAAATTTATAATTCAGAGAGACATGAAAAAGTTAGTTTTATTGTTTGCAGCCGCAACAATGGCAATTTCTGCTTCAGCTCAGACTGTTTCAGAAAGCAAGACTTTTGACAACTTCTACGTTGGTATCAATGGTGGTGTAGCAACCAAGACAACCGGTCACAAGTGGCTTAGCGACTTGGATCCCAACTTTGGTGTTCGCGTAGGTCGTTATTTCACACCTGTATTTGGTATGGCTGTTGAAGGCAATGCCTATTTTTCAAATAAGCCTTGGAATTCAACGGGTACAGCTATCCGCGCCATCAATACACAGTTGCTGGGTACTGTAAACCTGACCAACTGGGTAGCAGGCTACAAGGGTGAGCCTCGTTTCTTCGAGGTAAGCGCACTCTATGGTCTGGGATGGGGTCATGTATTCACCTCTATTCCTACAACAGATGAGGCTTTGGCTCACAAGTCTACAGGTGCTCCTTACTATGAGCGTGCTAACCGCATGACCTCTAAGGTTGCTGTAGACTTCCAGTTCAACCTTGGCAAGAGCAAGGCATGGCAGGTTTATGTTGAGCCTTCTATCAACTTCGCATTCCTTGGCAATGGCAACGATGGTGTAGTAAACTATGGTTACAAGGCTAATACCAACAACGATCAGCCTGCTTATGACATCAACAGCAGCTTCGTTCAGTTGAATGCCGGTGTAATTTACAAGTTCAAGAACTCTAACGGTACACACAACTTCACAATCGTTGTTCCTCGCGACCAGGCCGAGATCGATGCTCTTAACGCTCAGATCAATGAGCTTCGCAACCGCAAGCCAGAGGTTAAGTACATCACTAAGGAAGTTGCTGCACCTGCTCCACAGGAAGTACGCGTAGAGAACCTCGTATTCGTAACCTTCGCTCAGGGCAAGTCAGCTCTTACCAACGAGGCTAAGAAGGCACTTAATGGTGTTAAGGAAGGTGCACACGTACAGATCGTAGGTACTGCATCTCCTGAGGGCAGCAAGGAGCTTAACCAGCGTCTGTCTGAGGCTCGTGCAAACGTAGTTGCTGAGTACCTCAAGGGTCGTGGCGTAACAGTAGACGAGGCAGTAGGTAAGGGTGTTCAGGGCAACACATCTAACCGTCTGGCTGTTGTTTACGTAAAGTAATGAAGAAGTAACAGTTTAGTACTGTACGAAACATTAAAATCCCCGGTGTCTTGTGGCATCGGGGATTTTCATATACTTACTTATCCTGGCAGGAAATGTCATAGCCGAAGAGCCTGTTGACCCTTTATGACTACTATTATAGCGATTTTATGAAAGTTAAGTGGGCTTATTGATGGAAATTTCTTAACTTTGCAAACAAATCAATTAAATCATTGACATTCATGGATAAGACCAATCACAAGTTTGTACAAGTAACTTATAAGTTATACACCACAAAAGATGGTGTGACGGAGTTAACAGAGCAGTCGGCTGAAGGCAGGCCCCTGACCTTCTATAGTGGTATGGGCATGGTGCTGGACGACTTTGAAAGTGAGGTGCTCAAGCATGCCCAAGGTGAGGATTTCGACTTCACGCTCAGTCCGTCGCAGGCTTATGGCGACTATAACGAGCAGCACGTGATAGACATAGACAAGGATGTTTTCTCTCCAAACGGTACTTTCGATGCTGAGCACATATACAAAGATGCTATCGTACCGTTGCAGAACGAACAGGGCAACCGTTTCCTCGGTCATGTATTAGACATCACAGATACCCACGTAAAGGTAGACCTGAACCATCCACTGGCTGGCAAGACCCTTAATTTTAAGGGCACTGTGGTAGCCAACAGAGATGCTTCAGACGATGAGGTACAGAAGTTCATAGATCAGGCTAATGCCCACCAGTGCGGTCATTGCAGCGGTGGTTGCGATGGTTGTGGCGGCGGTGAGGATGGCTGCGGCGGCCATGATGGCGGCTGTTGCGGTAATTGCAATGCCTGACAACCCTGCCCATGGGGGCGGAGAGTGGTATATGAGCTAAAGAAGAACAAAATAGTAAAGCGTATGGGCAACACGTTCGGAAAAATATTCACCCTCACATCGTTTGGTGAGAGTCATGGTGAGGCTGTGGGAGGTATAGTAGATGGTATGCCATCTCGCATCCCTATGGATATGGACTTCATTCAGCACGAGCTTTCGCGACGTCGTCCCGGTCAGAGCAAAATAACCACGGGGCGCAAGGAAGCCGATGAGGTCGAGATACTGAGTGGTGTGTTCAACGGTATGACAACCGGCGCCCCCATCGGGTTTATGGTGCGCAACACCAACCAGCACTCAGCTGATTATGCCAATCTTGCCACACTCTATCGACCCTCACATGCCGATTACACTTACCAAAGCAAGTATGGCATACGCGACTATCGTGGTGGTGGCCGCTCGTCAGCTCGCATTACAATAGCTCGTGTAGTGGGAGGCGCCTTGGCCAAGCTGGCACTTCGCAAGCTGGGCATTACTCTTCAGGCCTATACCTCTCAGGTGGGCGACATCGCGTTGCCTTTTGATTATACCCATTATGACCTCACCCAAGTAGAGAAGAATGCTGTGCGCTGTCCTGACAGCGAGGTAGCCCGGCGCATGGAAGAGCTCATCCTTAGCGTGAAGAAAGAGGGCGACACGGTGGGTGGTGTGGTGACATGCGTCATCAAAGGTTGTCCTGTAGGTCTTGGCGAGCCCGAATTTGATAAGCTGCATGCCATGCTGGGCAGTGCCATGTTGGGCATCAATGCCGTAAAGGGCTTTGAGTATGGTGAGGGCTTTGCTGCTGCCTCCAGGCGGGGCAGCGAGCTCAACGACCCCTTTGTCTGTCATGACGGTGTCATAGCTACATCGTCTAATCATAGCGGAGGCATTCAGGGCGGCATCAGCAATGGCCAGGACATCTACTTCCGAGTAGCTTTTAAACCCGTGGCCACCTTACTGCGCGACCAGCAAACCGTAGACATGCAAGGCCACGAAGTTACCTTCAAGGCACAGGGACGCCACGACCCCTGCGTGGTTCCGCGTGCTGTGCCCATTGTAGAGGCCATGGCAGCCATGACAATACTGGATGCCTATTTGCTTAATCAGGCGCATTGTTTAGTTTAGACAATCATTTCATTTTTTGTAATTGCGACATTCAAAATTCAAATTATCTTGCCTTATTGACAATTTATATAGTTTTACATCATTCTTTGTTTATTCCAGGCATTCTCTCCACGGCATGCTTGGAATGAGAATAGGAGTTGTTGACAATATATATTATTAGCTACATACTTTTATCTTGTTGATGACCAACAGGCTTATGTTTCCCGATATGTTGGGAAGCCTTGCGTAAAAACATGAAGAAGGGGGGTGATGTGGACCTATATAAGTGAATTCTCAAAGACTTATTAGTTGTCTTATAAGCAAAAGCATCATGATTTTATATAGTGGCAATGTCAACAAAAGACCCGGACAACAATTATCTGTCCAGGTCTTTTAGTTGTAATTTTCTTCTGAAGGATGTTAAAATCATAGCCCTCCATCTGCAATCCATATATGCTGGTCGTTGTCGTTACGCACGCAGATGTAGCTTTTCTCGGTTTTGCCATTTGGACGGGTGAGCAAATAGAATACGAAGAGCCCAGCATAATCACCTTTCTTCTTTGCCGTGAAGTTGGAAGCCCTACATCCAGCAAACTCACGTGTCATCTTGGGCAGGTATGGCTTGTAGAATCTGAAGGCGGGATTGGCGGCGGCCTTACCGTTGCAGAGATCATCCATCATAGCCTGTGCAGCTTCCTCGGCACTCATATGCTGGAGCCGGGCCAGCAGTCTCTTCTCTATAGGTTGTGGCTTCATTTCTTCCCACTTGGTAGAAGGAACATTTGGCAGAGCTACAATGTTCTTCTTGTTCATTATCACGTTATACTGGATGCTGACCACTTTTAGCATCACCACATTGTTTACTGTTACGTTTACCGACCGCAGCAGTCCGTCGTTTTTAGAAAAAACATTTCGGATGACGACAGGAACGAGGCGTTCCTTGCCTTTGGTGAAGAGCTCATTCAGTTCGCCGCTGAGCTGCTTGCCCTCTACTGTGATGATAATGGTTGAGTCGGTCTCGGTTCGTATCTCTCGGTTTTTCTCTGAAAGGTAGACCACCTGGTCTTGCAACTTGAGCAATTTCTCGGGATAGAGTAGGCTGTTAAATGACTCTAAGAAGTCGGCATCCCTTCCTTCTTTATTATAAGCACCATCACCCGTCCACATATATTGGTTAGTTCCATCGCATACCACGGTTCGCCCCCCTTCTTTCTCTACACGGAAAAAGGTAGAATCGTTCTGCCTCATAAGGCTGATGCTCACCTTTACAAAGTTTGCCTTCGGATCGAAATAGGCAAAGTTCTCCTTGGGTGTAGTTCTCGCGTAGGCAACTATTCGGAAGCTACCCACATTCTGTACACACTTCATGCCGTCGGTTAGGGTAAACGGCGCAGTCTGTCCGGCGTGTGCCTCAGATGTGAAAAGATGGCTCCATCCCAAGACAAAGCTCATCAGGCAGACGATTACTGCGGCAGCGGTTTGCCACAGACGTCGGTGTGGCTTGTTCTGACTCACAGCTAGAGAGACGTTGAAGGTCTTGTGCGGTTCTAATTCTGTGAAAGCCATTTTCAACTCTTCATAATATTCTTTGCAGCTGGGACAACTGTCCATGTGGGCAAGACATGCTTCACGTGTGGCTTTATCCACGTGAGTGTCGAACAAATCGACAACTTTTGACTTAAACTCGTTGCAATTCATAATCTGTTTTGTTTTAAGGTTTTTCTTATGCTTCAGTTTTCTTTTCATCTTTCATGGCCCGTCGCAGTTTGGTGAGACCATAGAGGAATCGGGATTTCACCGTGGGCAGAGGCACAGAGAGTATTTCTGCAATTTCAGCAAAACTGTTGTTTCCATAGATGCGCAGTTTGATTACCTCGGCTTGTTCCTCAGGTAAAATGTCCAATAGCCTGCTGATGCGCTTGAATTCCTCTTCCCTGTTGTCCTCTTCGCCTGTTGCGGCCACATTGAGTTGATTGTCAATAGAAATGGTGTGCACCCGATAATCGTGGGCCATACGTGAAGAGCAGAGGTTGGAGAGAATGCGAAACACGTAGCATTTCAAGTTTCCAATCTCTCCACTGCTGCCAGAGAGCTTCTGGGTCATCCTCAGAAAAGCATCCTGCACAGCATCTTGTGCATCAGCTTCATTGCCGAGGCGATAGTAGGCATAGCACAGTAGCTTAGGCCTTTCAGCCTCCATCAACCGGGCTAAAAGCAAAAGGGATGTTCTGTTTTTGTCTGTATTCATTGTCAGTTGCATATTTTTATGACTTCTATTATAAAGACACGTAATCGGTAAAAAAGATTTAAGGTTGAAGAAAAAATTAATAAGTACCTTGATTTCATAATCTTTTTCCTTAATTTCGTAACCCTCCATCCCGTTTTTCTTGTTACTTTTGCAGCGTACAAAATGAATGTATAACTTTTAAAACGTAAAGAAGATGAAGACAACAACATTATCAGTAACCGGAATGAAGTGCTCTCATTGTGAGGCAAATGTACAAAATGCCCTTTTGGCAGTGCCGGGCGTAAAGTTGGCAAAGGCCGACCGTGCCAATAACAAGGTGGATGTGGAATATGATGAACAACTTGTCAAGCCCGCGCAACTGGCCGATGCTGTCAATGCGCTTGGCTCTTACGAGTGCTCTCTCTAGGAGGACGGAACGATGAAGAAAACTATTCCTGTCATAGGAATGGCTTGCGCATCATGCTCGGCCAATGTGGAGCGGAAGCTCAACTCACTTGAGGGCATCCACTCCGCGTCGGTTTCTTTGCCGGGGCGTAGCGCTCTTGTAGACTACGACCCTAGCAAAATATCTCTCCAACAGATGAAGCAAGCCATCAATGGCATTGGTTACGACCTCATTATAGCGCAAGACCAGTCGGCACAAGAGATAGAGCGCAGAGCCTACAAACAGCTCAAGCGCAAGACCATCCTGTCGTGGTGCTTCGCCATAGCCGTCATGGCCGTCTCCATGCAATGGATTCATCTGGGCAGCAAGAGCACGGCCAATCAGGTGTCTATGCTCATAGCCCTCTTCAATATACTATATTGTGGGTGGCAGTTCTACCGCACCAGTTGGCGACAAATCATGCATGGCGCGGCCAATATGGACACACTTGTCACGCTGTCTACAGCCATCTCGTTCCTTTTCAGTGCCTATAACACCTTCTGGGGCGATGCTACATGGGGTGCAGCCAATAGTCATACCTATTATGACGCGTCTGTAATGATTATCACCTTTGTGCTTACGGGCCGCCTCTTAGAAGAGAAAGCCAAGGACGGAACGGCCAGCAGCATCCGCCAACTCATGGGTATGGCTCCCAAAACGGCCCATATCGTGATGGACGGCGAGGTGCGTGAGGTGCCCATCTCTACCATAGCCAAAGGCGATGTGCTGGAGGTGAGGCCCGGAGAGAAGGTCCCCGTCGACGGTGAAGTGATTTCGGCCGAGAGCTTCATGACCCCCGATGCAGCCTATGTAGACGAGAGTATGATTACGGGCGAGCCCACCCCGGCCGAGAAGAAGGCTGGCTCGAAGGTGCTGGCCGGTACTATTCCCTCGCAGGGAAAATTCAGAATGCGTGCCCGCCAGATAGGAGAAGACACGGCCTTGGCTCATATCATCCGTATGGTTCAGGAGGCTCAAGGCTCTAAGGCTCCCGTTCAGCGCATCGTAGACCGTGCCGCACTCATCTTTGTTCCCGTGGTGGCACTCCTTGCCCTGCTCACTTTCGTGCTCTGGATCGTGCTGGCCGGCAACGTGGCTCAGGCCGTGCTGAGTGCCGTAGCCGTGCTGGTGGTGGCCTGCCCTTGTGCCATGGGTCTTGCCACGCCTACCGCCCTGATGGTGGGCATAGGCAAGGCGGCGCAGCAGAACATCCTTATCAAGGACGCCACGGCATTGGAAAGCCTGCGCAAGATAGACGCTTTGGTGACCGATAAGACCGGAACACTCACCATACCTAATCAGAACATAGACTTCACCAAGTCGGATAACCTCCCGCTGGAGGCCCGCGAGACCCTCAAGCCCCATGCCCGCGAGGCTATGGAAGACCTGCAGAGCCATGGCATAGAGGTGTATATGATGAGTGGAGACAAAGAAGAGGCTGCACGATATTGGGCAGACAAGGCCGGCATCAAGCACTATCAGAGCAAGGTATTGCCTCAAGACAAGGAAAATCTGGTGAGGCAGTTGCAAGCTGAAGGCAAGCATGTGGCCATGGTGGGCGACGGCATCAACGACACACAGGCACTTGCGCTGGCTGACGTGAGCATCGCCATGGGCAAGGGAACAGATGTTGCCATGGATGTTGCGCAGGTAACGCTGATGGGCGACGACCTGCGTGCCATACCCCAAGCAGTGAAGCTGAGCCGCAAAACAGTGCGCATGATAGGCGAGAACCTTTTCTGGGCCTTCATATACAACATCATCTGCATACCCCTTGCAGCCGGATTGTTGCATGCCTTTGGCATAGACTGGCAGATAACGCCCGTATTGGCAAGTGCCCTGATGGCGTTCTCCAGTGTGAGCGTGGTGCTCAACAGTCTCCGGCTCAGATATATGTCGTAGACATTCTATATGCTTTGAGCATAAATATTTATTCTATTCCTAGGGCAAGAATCTGCATGTCGGGTTCTTGCCTTTCTTTTTTGCAAATTGTTTCATGCAAATGCAAGAGAATGAAAACGATTGCATGGTTGTTTGCATCATTCTTCTTCACTTTATATGACTGTTATTGCGGAATAGCTTTATCTTTGCATTGTGCTTGTGAAAGTACGAGGCATGATTAGATAACTCATAAATTTTTCAAATGTTTTTGGTATGTATACCACTGAGAACTTTTAGTCTTTGATAATAGAGAAAGATGTTTCTTGATAATGAACTTAGACAGATAGTTTCCTGATGGTATGAAAATAGTTATTTAGGTTCAGTGTTTTAGCATTTATTGTATTATCAGTTAGCATGAGGGATACCCGTGGGGGCATCCCTCATACCATTTTTATCTACTTTGTCAAAGCGGCCATCAGCACCGTCATATTGTTGATGAAGGCGCGTGTGGATATGCCTTTCGTGTTGTCAGGAAAGCATGACGTGTCATACTCATCGCCCACCATGGTCGTGGCATATTTTGTTTCCATGCTGTTGTCGGGCACATCGGCCGGTATAGGCTTATAGGGATGAGAGTCCTGTCCCAGCACGGTGAGCCAATAACCTTGCGGCGTGAGCGACCTGACGAGCTGCTCTGCCGTTTGGTAGGTCCATTTTCTGGCCCTGCGCAAGCTGCCGTCATCGTTCAGATAGAAGTACTTTTCGGCCTTGTAGTTAGATGGCTTGAGCAGAGGAGAGTGCCTCCTGAGCGAGTCGGCATTCAGGCTCAGCGCTTCGTTGTATGCCCTTCTCAGCTCCAGGGTGTCTATCACGCATACTGAGCCATAGTGCGCCAGCGTGTTGCGTATGTCCTCGTTGGTGTAGTAACGGCCGTTCTTCACGTTGCTGCCCATGCGGTGCACAAACATCGGCCTACCCGTAGAGGGGTTGATGTAGCGTGCGGTGAGTATGTCGTTGGCGCCCATGGGGCGGTGCGTGGCCAGCCTCGCCATGCTGTCGGGCAGTGCCTCGAGACGTATAAATGAGATGGCTGCGGGTATGCCTTTCAGGAATTTCGGGTCGCCGGTCAATTTGTAATAGTCAATAAGCTTGCCTATCATCTCTGCCGTAGTACCCGTGTTCACCGCCCCCGGCTCATAGCTTCGGGCCGGAGCCGGCAGCAGATTGTCTTCGTTATATTGGTCAGCCCAGCCTGCAAGTGGCTCTGGCTGCTGCAAACGCAGTGTTAATTCCAGCGCGCGAGTGATGTTGTCTTTCAGCTGCGGCATCTTCAGTAGGGCATAACACTTGAGCAAGAAGGCGGTGTTGGCCGGCAAAACGTCGTCGTTGATGGTGATGAACGGTGTGTAGTCGGGATTGCCTTTGAAGGGATGATCGGCCTTCAGCGGATAGCGTTGGGGCCATCCGCCGTTGGCATACTGACTTTTTATGAAGAAGTCGATGGCCTTGCGCAATGGTGCCAGATAGCTTTTGTCGTGCTTGGTGAGGTATAGTCGCAGCAGGAAGTTGGCCGGACTGCTAGAGGCAAGGTCGTCGAATGTGGCATTACCATAGTAATGTTGAAACTCCTCCAGCCTCCAAGCCTGTCTGCCGATGGTGTTATACCATTGTCGGGTGTCGGCTTCAGGTGCGTAGTTGTGCATGTAATGCCATCCGCCACAAGGCAGCTGGGCGTCTAAGATGGCCGAGGCCACGCGCTGTGCGCACTGATAATAATATTCGTCGTGCGTCACGGCATAGGCGTCCAGCATCAGCTGGCCCACATCAGGCGTGCCAGGAGCCTGCATCCATATCATGGTGGGCGTGGCCTCTATCTCTCCCCACTGTCTTGTATGGTCGGGCAGATAGCTCCACACGAACCCTCCGTGACAGGAAAGGCTGTCCATCATGTATTGCGTAGCCCTCTTCATGGTCTTCATGAAGGCCTCTTGTTGGGCACAGACGGGCGCCGTCAGCATTAGTAGCAAGGCGCACACAGCAGTTGCTCTCTTCTTCATGGCAATATGGTATACTTAAAGTTGCTGAATGTGGCCTGCCCCTGGCCCTCGCAGAATATGCCGGGCAGAATGCTCTGAAAGTCGCCCAGGGTGTTGTGATTGAAGCCGCTTATCTCTTGAGCCCAGCTCTCGCGCTCCCATGTCCGGCCGTCGTTGCTCCAATAGGCCGTTATGATGTTTCTGTCATTGCGCAGTCTGAGCCACAGGTGATGGCCATTATTGGCTCCTACCTTGTTGGCTGCGTTGCGCCTATAGCGGTAGCGTGCCGAGCTGTCGAAGGCCGTACCGGCGTTGTAGTTCAGGTTATAGTAAACGCACAAGCCAGCCCTTGCCATGCCCTTCAGCGTTATCTCAGCCTCTATCTCGTAGCTGTGTGTACCTGCTATGAACATCAGTGGGGCCGAATCGCCCAGCGTCTGGCCCTGTCCCTGCAATGTGATGCTGTTATGGATGATGGTGGCCCGTCGTGGGTCATAGTGCTTATAATATCTCCAGTCTAGTCCTATTCTGAATTCGTTCAGCCTGCTAGTGCGGCTTGCCGTGCTTTCCTGCCTGAGCGTGATGGGCATAGGTTTGCCGGCATCGCCTCCGTCTGCCTTTATCCATCCGTCAGAAGTGAAGTGCACTGGTTGCATGAGCGTCTGCCTTCCCAGGCTCAGGTAGCCGTTTTCATAGGCATGATAGATGCAGAACCAGTGGCCGTCGGGCGTGTCGATAAGCGAGCCATGCCCCTTAGACCACCACTTCTCATCGCGGCTGTAGGTATGTATGAGTGGGTTGGTGGGCATGTTTTGCCACGGTCCGTTGATGGATGTAGAGCGTGCCACGGTCACCATGTGGCTGGTGGGTGGGCCTGCCGTGCCGCCCTCAGCGCTCAGATAATAGAAGTATTTGCCTATTTTGTAAACCTTGGGACCCTCCAGACAGAAGCCTTCTGTTATCCAGTCGGCAGGATATTGCCATCCGTTGTAGAACTTCACCAGCGATCCCGGTTTCACCGAAAGACCGTCTTCGGCCAGCGTCCACCTCTTTCCGCCGCTCATCACCAGATAGAGCGAGTCGCGTGTGGGCACCACACAGGGGTCTATATCGCCTATGTTCAGATCGACGGGCTCGCTCCACGGTCCCCAGGCCGATGTTGCTGTCACCACACAGTTGGTGCGTCGTTGTCCGTGCACGGTGAAGTAGATGTAGAACTTGCCGTTAATCTTCTTAATGTCGGGCGCCCATATAGAGCCGATATACTCCCTCAGGGCGAAGCTGATGGGCTCCCAGTGCACCAAGTCGCGTGAGTGATAAACCACCAGTCCGGGCACATAGTCGAACGAAGAGTTCACCAGAAAGTAGTCGTTGCCGTCGCGCATCACCGATGGATCGGGGAAGTCGCCTCCCAGAATGGGATTAGTGAAAGTTTGTTGGGCACCTGCGGGCATGACAATAGCCAGTAAGAGCAGAGCCAGAATGTGCTTGATGTGTTTCATGAAAAGGTATGCTGTTTAGGTAGTTTAGGTTTTGGTAGTTCTGCCAGCGCCCCTTTCCGTCGTCGGGCGCCTATTATATAAGGTGTCGCTCAAAGCCCCTGTCCGGTGGCATGTCATGCTGCCAGCCAGGGACGAGAGAGTTTATCTCACGGGATAGTCGTAGCGGTGATAGTCGTAGCCCGGCATTCTCTGGCTGGGCATACGGTCATACTCCACGTTAATCTGTATGTAGCTGTGGTCGTTGAAGTCATACCTCACGCCGCCACCTATCCTGTCCATGAATCTGTTGGCCCACGGTCCATAGTCTGCGCCCAACGCTCCCATGTAGCCGTAGCCATAATACCCGCCGTAATAGGGATAGCCATAATAGGCTGTGGGGAACACGTTGTTGCTTGTCATGGCCTTCTGTACAAAGGCATAAGCACTCCAATGCTCGTCGAAGCGATAGCCCAGCAGGGCCGATATGCCGGCTGTTGTATAGTTGTCGCCGCCCCATGTCAGGTTGTTGAAGTAGCCTCCCACGGCCAGCGTGCCCTTCTTGCCCAGGTTGGTGACATACATGAGCGACACGTCTTGCGTAAATCCGGCACCGTGGCGTGCCCCTCTGCCCGACTGGAAGAAGGCCGAAGCGCCTAAGTTAACGTTCAGCCCTTTGTGCAGAGCCCAACTGTCCCAGCCGTAAAGGCCGTTCCATGTGGGATAGTAATAATCGTTCTCCGTAATCACCTGCCCGTTGTTGTCAACAGGCGGCAGGTTGTTGTCTATCTGGTTTTGCTCCTCCCTTTCGTGTGCCAGTGCCCTTGCATACTCTTTCTCGGCCTCTGTTGCCTTGCGGGCACCTTGCAGCCTGGCCGACTCAATGGGCTGTACGTTGGCCGTGTCGGCTGCCCCAGAGCCGTAAACCCCATCTTGTGCGTTTATCTGCGTGCACAGAAGGAGAGCTGAAAATATGATTGCTGCTTTTTTCATTACCGCAAATATACTTCAAAACTGTGATACGTCCAAATGTTTTAAGTTTTTTTGATGATATTCAAGTGTTTAGAAATAAATCAAACTATAGGCTTGTCATTTAATAATAGGATTGTCTCACCAAATTCTTTTAATACTTTTGCGTATTAAGGATTGTCGTTGCGCATTATAAGCGTAGCATATCACGAGTCATTGTTGTTACTTTTTCCATTCCTTTCTTTTTTGTATTACAGAAATAGTAACTATTATTTGAAATCACTTATATTTCTTTCTGATTTCCCCCCAGCAAGTTTGAGTCCGTATAGGGTCGCTTCTTATCCCCCCTTAAAATACTCTTTTCGGAGTTTATTCGTAACATACTGATATTCAGTTTGTTGAAAACGAGAATGTAAAACCGTGCTTTTGAGCCTTCAAAATAGGCACTTTGGGCTTCCGAAAAGGCCTGTTTTGGCTTGCAAAAAGGCCCTTTTGGGCTGGCCATCCCGCCTTTGCCGCCCGCTGATATATTCCTTCAGTCCCCTTTGCCGCCACGGCGCGGCGCTGCGGATGGAGTGGGGACGTAGCGTTAAATTATCCTTAATAGGATGATATTCTCATAATATTTTGTATTTTTGCCCATCAGAATATAAACAAACTGGCATCAGATATGAAGAAAATACTCATGGCCATGCTCGCCCTCATGCCTTTTGTGGCAGTGGCGCAGAACACCAATGACAATCAGAATGTAAGCATTGAGCAGCTGCAACGCGACGTTCAGGCCAAGGCCGAAGCGGCGCAGAAGGCTGCCGTGGCGGCGCAGAAAGCGGCTGAGGAGGCTGCGAAGGCTGCCGAGAAACTACAAAAGGCTAACGAGGCCACCATGCAAAAGGCTGACAAGGTGGCCAAGGAGGCAGATAAGGTTGCTCAGAAAGCCGATGCCGTGACGGGCGCTACGCAACATGCTGAGGCGCCTGCCCAAAGCGATAAGTGGGAACTTCCCGCCACGCCGGCACCCTCGCAGGCTGTCAAGTCCTCTAAGGCTGCCGGCAAAGCCGACGTAGATGAAGACGCGCCTTATAAGAAGGCGGGAGCCGTGCCCGTGGTGAACGGACAGGTGATGTGGACGAAAACTTTCGCTTGTCCAGGTCTTTCGGCCGGCGAAGCCTATAAGCGTACGCTCGACTATCTCACCTCTCTCACCCAAGCCGACGGTCAGCTACCCGGCTCTAAGGTGGCTATCGTAAACCCAGGCGAGCACAGCATTGTGGCTACCATGCGCGAGTGGCTCACCTTCCGCGATAACCTTATCTCGCTGGATCGTGCCGAATTCTACTATGTACTCAATGCCACATGCACCGACGGTGCCGTAACGCTCACCATGCAGCGCCTCACCTATAAGTATGATGTGCAGGGCAAGGACTACAGATATAAGGCAGAGAGCTGGATAACCGACGCTGAGGCAGTGAATAAGAAGCACACCCGGCTGCTGCCCATATCGGGTAAGTTCCGCAGAGAGACCATCAAGCGTCAGCAAGTGATATTCAACGGAATGCAGGAGGCGCTGAAATGACAGAAGAAAACAACAAGCAGGAAGTAAGGCAGAACGCATCTGCCACGCCCCAGGAGCCGCAGGCTGAGCCGACAACGGTGCTGCGCCGCCCCCACCATCACTATAACCCGGCCCGTAATGCCGACAAGACGCTGCCCGTGAGGCAGTGGCTCAACGCCATCTTCATGCTGGGCGCCTTGGTGGGCGTGATCATTTACTTTGCAGGAAGCACCACCGTGGCCACCTTTGTTATTCTGGGTGCCATGGTGTTCAAGATTGTTGAGTGTGCCATTCGATTTATTCATTAAATGAAGAAACTCATTACCCTGGCCGCGGTGATGCTCATGAGCGTTGCAGCCACGTATGCTCAGGACTATAATCAGATAACAGACGACGGCACGTTTACGGCTCAAGGCTATCAGCAAGACCGTAACTTCGGGCGGTCAGACTCCGTGCAGAGCAACCATAAGGAGATACCCCGCGGGCTGAAAGTGTGGACCATAGACGATAAGTTCGGCGACCGCACGCCCGCTGTGCCTGATACGGTGCCCGATATGTATATGAACACCATCTTCACCACGGGCCTTCATGGTGAGTATAACACCTTGGGCAACGTGGGCTCTCCACGACAAAACAGAATATTTGTAGACAGAGAGTGCGACAGCCAGTTCCCCTTCCTCGACGTATATGATTACTTTATTGTGAAACCTTCGCAGTTTCACTTCACCAATACGCTCTCGCCCATCACCAATGTGTCGCTCAACAGTGCCGGCAACCGCACCAATGGCGAGGACCATTTCAAGGCCCTCTTTGCCGTGAACGCGGGCAAACGGCTCGGCTTCGGGTTTAAGTTCGACTATATCTACGGCCGGGGCTACTACAGCAACCAGAGCACCAGCCACTTCAACTACACCATGTGGGGCAGCTATCTGGGCGACCGCTATCAGGCACACCTGCTCTTTTCTACCAATCATGAGAAGGTTGCGGAGAACGGAGGCATCACAAACGATGCTTATGTTACCCATCCCGAGATGTTCAACGACAACTATTCGGCCGACGAGCTGCCCACCGTGCTGGAGCGCAACTGGAACCGCAACGACAATCAGCACGTGTTTTTCAATCATCGCTACAGCATAGGCTTCTTTAAGAAGGTGCCTATGACGGCCGAGGAAATAGAGGCCAAGAAGTTCGCCATGAAGAGTCAGAAGGAGGAGCAGGCCCGCAACGCCAAGGAAAAGGCCCGCAAGCTGGCTGAAGAGTCGGGCGAGGACTTCGACGAAACGGAGTACGACCGGGAGCAACGCTCTACAGGCCGACCGGAAAACTCGCGCATTGCGGGAGACGAACCTGTGGTGAAGGAGGCTGAAGGGGCCGCTGCCGGACGGGTACAGACCAACAGAGCTGACTCTGTTCCGGCCATCGTGGCGAGCAAAGACACGGCCGACCAGTGGATGAAGCGCGAGTATGTGCCCGTGACAAGCTTCATACACACGCTCGACTTCAATCACTACCGCCGCATATACGAGGCTTATGAGAGTCCCGAAAACTATTATGCCAACGACTTTTACACCCCTCTCACCTTCACGGGTGACTCCATCTTCGACGTGACGCGCCACTGGTCGTTGCGCAATACCTTTGCCCTGGCACTGCTGGAAGGCTTCAACAAGTGGGCCAAGGCCGGACTCAAGGTGTTTGCCTCGTATGAGTTGAGGCACTTCGAACTGCCTTCTGCAGATGCCCTTACCGACAAATGGAACCAGCACAACCTGAGCGTGGGCGGACAGCTGCTCAAGACGCAGGGCACAACGGTGCACTATGACGTGTCGGCTGAGACGTGGCTGGCAGGCTCTGATGCCGGGCAGCTCAAGATAGACGGCAATGGCGAGCTCAACTTCCCGCTATTGGGCGACACCGTGCAGCTGCGCGCCCATGCCCACTTCTATCGTCTTGTGCCCACATTCTATCAAACCAACTATCACTCACGGCATTTCTGGTGGGACAATCAAGACCTCTCTGACGAGCTGCGCACCCGTCTGAGCGGCACGTTCAGCCTGAAAAAGGCAGGCGTGAGAATGCGCGTGGCTTACGACAACATCAAAAACTATACCTATATAGGTATGGCTTATAACATTGACGGAACCACCTACAACCGCACGGACTATCAGGCCACAGTGCGACAACACACCGGAGCCATCAGCTTGCTGACCCTCCAGCTGCGCAAAAATTTTGAGTTCTGGCACTTGCTTAACTGGCAGACAGAGCTAACTTATCAGAAGTCGAGCGAGAAAGAGGTGCTGCCCGTGCCCGATCTGAATGTTTACACCAACCTCTTCCTGCGCTTTCACATAGCTAAAGTGTTGCGCTGTGACCTCGGAGCCGACTTGCGCTACTTCACGCGCTACTATGCGCCGGAGTATAACCCGCAACTTGGTCAGTTTGGTATACAGGAAACGCAGGCCAGCAGGGTGAAGACGGGCAACTATCCGCTGGTGAATGTCTATGCCAACTTCTTCCTGAAGCACACCCGCTTCTTCGTCATGCTGAGCCACGTGAACTATTCTTCAAGTGGAGGAGAGTATTTCCTCACGCCCCATTATCCGCTCAACCAGCGCATCTTCAGGTTCGGCGTGAGCTGGAACTTCTTTAATTAGCCGGTTAAAGCAGTGCTGTTAGAAAGAAAAAAATAAAAAAAGCGCATGTGTCTGATGATGTTCTTGCCGATTTCTGGGCTGAATGGTTTTGTTGAAATGATTGTATGGGCCCGGATTCAGTCGCAAGAGTGATCATTGCACTGCGCTTTTATCGTCTGCAAAGTTATAGCTATTGGCACTTTTGTGCAATACCCACTAATGGGTAATCTGCCTTTGCTGCTTCTTGACACAGGCCTTCGCCAAGGCATTGACATGGCTTTGACAGACTTGTGCCCTTGCTTCTGAAAGGAAGTATGTGGCTTGCGTAATGGTTTGATAGTAAGCTATGTAAACCGAAACATTAGGTGCAGGCCAGTAAGCCTATTGTCGCCATTCACATTTTTTTGCTTACTGAAAGAGAATGAATAGTAGTTCACCACTCTGATATTTAACACTTTAAAGAAATAAAATGTTGTTTATTTTTTGTAATAACAAAAAAATAGTTGTATCTTTGCCACCAATAAACAAATCGTAAATATCTGTTCTTCATTGTAAGAATAATTTAAATTCTACTGTTGTGCGGTCTAAACAACTCTTTTTATTAATATTGATGTTCGTTTCCTTGCTGCCTTTGGGCGTGGCAGCCTCCGAGCATTCGGGTGCAAAACGCTACAAAGTGTCGGCTTGCGACTGGATGATGCTCAAGCGTCAGAAGCTGGGCGCAGTGACCAGAGCCAGTGAGATAGGGGCTGACGGCCTTGTGGTAGACATGGGCCCGTTGGGCAATAGGGTGCGCTTTGAGAGCAAGTTGGGCGACAGGCAGTTTGTGCGCAACTTCCTTCATACGGCAGACTCGCTGCACATAGGCATATCCTCAGTGGCTATGAGTGGCTTTTATGCGCAGAGTTTCCTTAAACGTGCCAATTACGTGAGCCTTATCCGGCAATGTCTGGATGCCTGCCAGACGCTGCAAACCAACGTGGCCTTCTTGCCTCTTGGCGGTTGTGGTAACACATGGCAGGCGCAAGGAGCCGATCATGACAGCCTGGTGGCCCGTCTGCATGTGGCCGGCGAGATGGCCAGAAAGGCCGGAGTGGTGATAGGCATACGCACGGCGCTCAGCGCAGAGGCTAACCTGCAGCTGCTCAAGGAAGTGAAGAGCAAAGGCATTAAAATATTCTATAGCTTTCAGGATGCCGTAGACAATCATCGTGACATCTGCCACGAGCTCACCCTTTTGGGCCGTAAGAACATTGTGCAGATACTTGCCACCAACACCGATGGCGTGAATCTGATAGACGACAAGGCCATCGACATGCTTAAAGTAAGGCACACGCTTGACGCGATGAAGTGGAAGGGATGGCTCGTTTTGGAGCGCTCGCGCGACGCGCAACGAGTGCGTGACGTGGTTTACAACTTCAAGCGCAATGCCTGCTATCTGCATACGGTGTTTAAATAAGGTGCTGACGTGTGCCTGAATGATGAATCTGAAACAATAACTTTAAACAATGTAATATGGACAAACAACTTTCTATTTCGCATTTTGGCAAGGTTCTGCTGTCTTTCTGTACGGCAGCTGTGCTCTTGTCATCGTGCGCCATTGACGGATATGATGATGAGCAGTTCGATCGCACTTCCGGTGTTCAACTTGCTTCTCCGGCATCTGACGATATCACCATAACGCCTAATGCCGACGGAACGCAGATGACCATAGCCTGGCCCGTGGTGCCTGGGGCAGGTGGCTTCCTTGTATCGCTCGTCAATGACGCCGATCCCGGCAATCCCGTTGTGAAGGATAGCGTTGTGGATGGCAGCAAAGTGGTGCTTCCGCGCATGGAAGACCAGGAGTACACCTTCACCATTCGCACGCTTGGCAATACCGAACTAGACAACACTGAGGCTGCTGAGGCTACCAATAAGGTGTTCTCTACCTTCGCTCCTGCCTATGCCACTATTCCTGACGGTACCGACCTGACTGTTTACTTCCAGGAGAATCCGCTGCCGGATGGCGTGAGCCGTGATGAGAAACCCTTCGACCTTGTGGCCGGCGGACATTACACCATGTCGGGCAACATCGACTTCCGTGGCAACAGAGCAGCTCTCAGGTGCACCAACGAGGCTAACCCTGCTACCATAACCATTAGCGGTGATGCCAGCATCAAGACCTATTCGGGCTTGCTGCTCAAGAATTTGGTGCTCAATTGTGCCGAAGAAACCAACCCGCTTATACAGCTTGACAACGATCCGGATGAGTCTATTAAGAACCTGGTGTCTACTAAGGGCAATTATTATTACATACTTGACCCGATGCGAATCGTCAACTGTAAGATAAACGACTTGGCAGATGAGGTGATAAACGCTAACAAGACAAACTACTGCGTCACCAACTTCATCGTAGACAACAGCGTGTTCCGCTTCGCTACATCATCCTCTATGTCAAGCTCTACTTACTTTGATATGTATAGCAACGGAGGTGTTGAGTACTTCAAGGCAACCAACTCAACGTTCTACAACACCACTTCTCATGAGATGAAGTACTTCTTGCGTTACAACAATGCCTTCCGTCCAGACCGCCAAGGCTATACGGATGGCTCGGTAGAATTCTCTAACTGTACCTTCTATAATATAGTGAAGAGCGGGCAGATATGCAACTATGGTGGCTGGAAGCCTTCTACCGGAGTGAAGTATATATTGAAGAACAACATCGTTGTCAATACAGGCAACAAGCAGTTTGTGCGTCGATTCTTTGGCGGTTCGTCTTGGGCTAATGTTCTGAGTGCCGGTGGCTCTACCGTAGAGTATAACACATACTTCATGGACGGAGCTGATGCATGGACCATGCCCGATGCTTCAGATCCCACAACATGGACGGGTGAGGCCCAATATGACAAGAGTGGCACCATTGTTGCAGGCGATCCGGGCTTCAAGGATGCCGACAACGGCGACTTTACTGTCTCTGGCGCCGCACAAATACAGAATAAGTGTGGTGACCCACGATGGATAAAATAACTAAGAACCTATACGATTAGAAAATGAAGAAGAACTATATAAAATCTATAGCCATGGCGGCAGCACTCGCATGCGCCGCTCCGGCTTTGGCCCAAAGCCAGCACACAGTAACTGGTACTGTTGTTGACGAGAACGGAGAACCCGTTATCGGAGCCACCGTGCGGGCTGGCAAAGTTGCCACTGTGACCGATCTTGACGGTAGATACAAGCTTGATGTTCCGGCCAACACCAAGGTTACCATCTCTTATATTGGTTATAAGGACGCTACAACAACGGGCGGACGCGTGCAGATGAGTGCTGCCAAGACCGACCTCGACGAGGTGGTTGTAGTGGGTTATGGCACACAGAAGAAGGCGCATCTCACCGGTTCGGTGGCCACTGTGCCTATGGACGAAATCAGCGATCTGTCTTCCGGCGGTCTCGCCACCACCCTGAGCGGATTGATGAACGGCGTGAGCGTGAGCGGAGGCAATGGCCGTCCGGGCGAGAACGCTACTATTACGGTGCGCGATGCCAACTCTCTGAGTGCCATCGGATCAACCACTCAGCAGCCTCTTTTCGTTATCGACGGCTACATCTATCCTAATGATGTGAAGGTGGGAAACTCTTATCAGAACCTCGGTGCCGAGGCTTTCAATAATCTGGACCCCTCTGAGGTGGAGAGCATCAGCGTGCTGAAGGATGCTTCGGCAGCCGTTTATGGCGCGCGTGGTGCCAACGGTGTTATCCTGGTTACCACCAAGCGAGGCAAGGTGGGCGCGCCCGTCATCAGCTATAACGGCACGTTCGGCTTTACCGACGAGGTGGCTAGGCCCAAGATGTTGAGCGCTTATGACTACGGAAGACTATATAATGCCATCACGGCAGCCGACCCTACCAACACCACTCTTAATCATAAGACGGCTCTGTTCCAGGCTGATGAGCTCGAAGCCATGAAGAACCTGAACTACGACTTGCTCGATAAGTACTGGGAAACAGGCTTCACACAGAAGCACAGCGTGAACGTTAGCGGTGCCAGCGACCGTGTGAACTACTTCGCAGGCATCAGCTATTTCGACCAGGATGGTAACTTGGGACGGCTCGACTATAACCGTTTCAACTATCGTGCCGGCGTAGATGTGAAGGTGAGCAAGTGGTTGGGCGTGAGCCTGAACGTGAGTGGCGACGACGGAAACCATGAGACTCCGTTTGTGAAAGTGGGCGGTTCGAGCGCCGAGAAGGAGTATAACCTGCTACTCACGCGCCCCCGTTACATCCCTGAATATCTCGCTGACGGTATAGCTCCCATGGTGCTGGGGCCTGACAACACCGACTCTAACCAGAATCAGGAGTATAGTTTCGGCGTGTTGCAGAACAATGGCGACTACAGCAAGACCAAGACCACTAACTCAACCCTGAATGCCAGCGTCAACTACGACTTTGGTTGGAGCAAGATTCTCAAGGGCCTGAAGCTCTCGTTCAGCTACAGCAAGAGCGTAAGCAACGAGAAAACAAACCAGGTGGGCTCGCAATACACCATCTATAAGATGAACGAACGCTTCGGAAGTGGCAGTCACCTGTATACTCCTTTCGGTGATTACACCGACGTAGATTATTATTATTCTGATGCCAATCTCAACCCTGCCACGGTGTCTAACGGCAACTATCTGTCACGCACCATGACGCGTGCAGACAACTATCAGATGAACTTCACCGCTCAGTATAGCCGTAACTTCGGCCAGCACCACATTCAGGGCCTGTTCTCTATCGAGCGCAGCGAGGCCGAAAGTGAGTATCTCACTGGTCAGGTAACGCAACCCACCGAGTATTCTACGGGTCAGAGCAACGGCGTTAAGGACGGTAGCCAGCAGGCAACCACCTTTACCCGCTACGAGAGTGGCGACATGAGCTACATCGGACGTATCAATTACTCTTACGCCGACAAGTATCTCTTCGAGGCTTTGCTCCGTGCCGACGCCTCCACCAAGTTTGCTCCGGAGAACCGTTGGGGCTACTTCCCCGCAGTGAGTGCCGGTTGGGTGATGAGCGAAGAGCCCTGGTTCAAGAACAATGTGCATTGGGTTGACTTCCTGAAGTTGCGTTCAGGCTTCGGTCTGACGGGTCGTGACAACACCTATGCATGGCAGTGGATGCAGGTTTACGCCCAGGACAAGAACCACGGAACGGTGTTTGGCAACAACGGAGTGGATGCCGGAAGCCGTATCGACATCAATAAGAACATCTCAGCCGTTAACCGTGGCGTTACGTGGGATAAGTCTTATAAGTTCAACTTCGGTGTTGACGCCCGCTTCCTCAAGCAGCGTTTGGGCGTAACGTTTGATGCTTACCGCATCTGGAACCGTGATATGCTCTTGAAGCTTGCGCAGGCTGTAGACTTCACCATTGGTACACAGAGTGCCGCAGTCAATGAAGGCGAGATGGACAACTGGGGTTATGAGCTCGCGCTTACTTGGCGTGACAAGATAGGAAAGGACTTCAAGTACCACATCGGCCTGAATACTGGCTACAGCGACAACAAGGTGCTCAACATGGACTGGGCTACCAGCTACCTGTACAAGAGCATCCAGTATGGCGGCCGTACCGACATCGGCACGTGGGGCCTGCAGTGCATCGGCATGTTCCGTTCGTTCCAAGACATCGACGAGTACTTCGAGAAATACCATATCACCAAGTATCTCGGCATGACCAAGGACCAGATACGTCCCGGTATGCTTATGTATAAAGATGTAAGAGGCAGCAACGGCCTGGGCGGACCCGATGGTGAGGTTAACGTAGATGACGATCAGGTGCAGCTGTCACACCGCAGCAACCCTTATGGATTTACCATTAACGCCGGTGCAGAGTGGAAGCAGCTCTCTTTCTCTTTCCAGTTCCGTGCAGCATGGGGTGGCTATACGGTGCTGCCGGGTGCTGCTCTTAAGAACGACGGACTGGCTTACACCAACATGCCTTCGTTCTGGAACCCCGACAACATGTTCGTTTATCAGGATATATATGATGGCAGCGGCAACCTCGTCATGAGCCAGAACCGTGACGCTTATTATCCTAATCTGGCCTATGCCAGCGTAAACTCAGTGGCTTCTTCGTTCTGGCGCGTCAGCGCAGCCAGCGTGCAGCTCTCACGTTTCACGCTTGCTTATGCTCTGCCTAAGGCTTGGGTAAGAGCCATTGGGCTGCAAAGTGTAAGGTTTAACCTCACGGGTCAGAACCTCATCAACTTCTATAACCCCTATCCAGACCACTTCATGAACCCAATGGCAGGCAGCTATGGCTCTTATCCTAACCTGCGCAAGTGGACCCTGGGTGTGAATGTTACTTTCTAATGTACAATTCATTTAATGTCATAAACATGAAATCAACAGTCAAATATATGGGTCTCGGCCTCGTTGCGGTCATGGGGCTGTCAGCATGTAGCGACAACTTCCTCGACGACAAGAAAAACTATGACAACGTGACCTCCGAGATATACAATTATGAAACAGGCGTTATGACCCGCCTGAATCAGGTTTATTACATGTGCCTGCCCGATGTAAACAGGAGCGAGGATTGGCGTAATCCGTCTGTAGGTACGAAGGATGACTTCAGCGGTTCGACCGAAGAGTATAGCGGTCTGACCAGTTTCACCAACCCAACCATAGAGCTCACCTCTGACGGGAGCAATCAGGTGGGCGACTATATAGAGGGTACGAAGACCAATATACAAGAGTCTGTGTATGGCCGCATACGCGACATCAACGATTTGATAGCCGGTGTTGAGGGTGGCACATGCTCTGATGCTGTCAAGGCAAAGGCCCTGGGCCAGGCTCACTTCTTCCGTGCTTGGTGCTATTACCTGCTGTTCCGCCGTTACGGTGGCGTGCCTGTTGTGACGGAGGTGCAAAACCCTGTAGAGGGCGTTCACAACGAAAGGCGCACTGCCAAGTATGTGAAGGACTACATTCTTTCAGAGCTTGACCAGGCTGCCAAGATGCTCGCGCCTTACACCATGAACGGTGGTTGGGACGCAAGCGACTTCGGACGCGTCACCACCGGCACCGCCCTGGCTCTGAAGGGCCGCGTGCTGCTGCTCTGGGCCAGCCCGCTCTTCAACCGCGCCAACGATGTATCGCGCTGGGAGAATGCCTATGAAACGATGAAGGCAGAGAAAGACTCCATCGATGCTTGCGGCTATTCGCTCTATCAGACGGGCAGCAACGTCAACGGTTCAGACTTTGCCATGCAGTTCCTGCAGCCTGCTCAGAACCCCGAGGCTGTGTTCGTGACCCTTTACAACACCTCTGCCACGGGCGAAGGTGGTGGCTTGGGCGATGCCGATAAGAACTCATCATGGGAGCGCTGGGTACGTCCTAAGAACACCACAGGCTCTGGTCTGAACGCTTCTGCCATGATAGTAGACGAGTTCCCCATGGCCGATGGCAAGATACCTGCAGGAACCGGCACTTATACCAAGTTGGAGACATCGTCTGAAAGCTATGACAAAGACGTGCCCTTCGTGAGCCGCGACCCCCGCTTCTACCGCACCTTCGCCTTCCCCGGCTTCCGTTGGGCTTACAACGGTACGGGTGCCAGCAAGGTTAACAACCTCTATCCTGACGACGGAGCCAACTACACACTTTGGAACTACTGCTGGTTTACAACCGTTTCGGGCCGCGACGACATCGAGAGCTCGGACAATTACTTCAGCGACGGACTGCTCAACGAGGGCAAGTCGGGCGTATATGTGCGTAAGCGCAGCGACGATTACGACATCAACAAGTCGCCTCTCTATTCGTTTATTGCCACTAACAGCAACGGTGGTTTTGCTCACTCAGGCCAGCAGTACATGGAGATACGCTATGCCGAGGTGATACTCAACCTTGCCGAGGCAGCATGTGGAGCAGGCCATCTTGACGAGGCCGTGAAGTATCTGCAGATGATTCGTGCACGCGCAGGCTATACAGCAGCCGACAACTACGGTCTTCAGGCCAACCTGACTAGCGACCAGGCCACTTGCATGAGCGCCATTCTATACGAGCGTCAGATAGAGTTTGCCTACGAGGGCAAGCGCTATGAGGACATGCACCGCTGGCTGCTCTTCGATGGTGGTGCCTACTTCGATCAGATACCCGGTGCTCCGGCTTCATGGAAGCTCACCGGCTGGGGCGGCAACACCTGCACGTGGCTTGGCGTGAAGCCTCTCAACGGTCAGCGCAGAGAGAACATGGTGTTCCGCGTAAGCAACGACTTCAGCAACGGCCTGGGTGGCATTACAGCAGCCAGCGACCCATTGAAGGATGTTGAGCGCCCCGCAGGCGTAGACCTTCGCCAGCCTCTTGCCTCGCAACTTTCTACCTTGGCTGCATGGTATAAGGCCCACTTGGTGCGCAAGACGCAGAAGGGCGACGGCTACGACTCTGCCCACCAGCCCTACTATGTGCATTATTATCCCACCTATTATCTGCTGGGCTTCCCCAAGAAGGCTACAGACGATGCTAAGGGATTGGCACAAACCATTGGCTGGAAGGATGGCACAACAGGAGCCGAAGGCACCTTCGACCCATTGGCTGAGTAATCATCATTTTTTTAAT
Organism: uncultured Prevotella sp.; assembly: GCA_902496445.1. Classification (GTDB taxonomy): domain Bacteria; phylum Bacteroidota; class Bacteroidia; order Bacteroidales; family Bacteroidaceae; genus Prevotella. The sequence goes on from CABVAZ010000001.1 coordinate 141,733, forward strand.
CATTTTTCTTGGGAGCGCATCTTTTGGGGTGCGCTCCTTTCTTTTGCTCCTTGGGCTGTGCCTTTCTGTACGCCTCCATCAGCCTGCGGCTTTTCCTGCGTTTCCAAAACCCTGCTTCTTGCGTTGCTAAATAGGTGCTTTTGGCTTCCAAAATAGGCATTATTGGCACGCGAAAAGGCCTCTTTTGCAAAGACCCTCCCATTTTGCTGTCTTTCAACGTTGTAGACTCTCCGGCACACGTTGCCCCTCTTTTCAGCCTCAAGACCAACTATCCTGGCGGTTTTTTTTGCTTAATGAGAAAAAAAAGCTATCTTTGCATTATGAAGAATAAGCATACCCGCCAACAGAAGATGGAGGCTTTCGGCCGGCTGCTTGATGTGCAGCACAGGCTGAGAAAAGAATGTCCGTGGGACAAGAAGCAGACTTATGAGAGCCTGCGCCCCAATACGATAGAGGAAGTTTTTGAACTTTGCGACGCGCTGATGAAGCACGACGCGCCCAATATATGCAAAGAGCTGGGCGATGTGCTCGAACATGTGATGTTTTATGCCATGATAGGCAATGAAGACGGCGACTTTGACGTGGCCGACGTGTGCAATCAGCTGGCCGACAAGCTCATGTTCAGGCATCCGTTTATCAACTGGAAGCAGGAGAAAGGTGACTGGGGCATCGACAACCAGCCTTTCACCGTGAGCAGCAATCTGCTGACCATCAATGCCAAGGGGCAGGTGGTGTACAAGGAAGATGACACAGTGGCTGCGGCTGGAGACGGTGACAAGCCTCGTACGGCAGGCGAGGTGGAGCTCACTTGGGAGCAAATCAAGCAGAAGGAACGGCATGGCAACACCTCCGTATTGTCGGGTGTGCCAGACGCGCTGCCCTCGCTCATCAAGGCCTATCGCATACAAGACAAGGCTCGCAACGTGGGCTTTGACTGGCAGAAGAAAGAAGATGTGTGGCAGAAGGTGCATGAGGAGCTCTCCGAGCTGGAGACCGAGCTGGCCAAGGAAGACAAGGCAGCCTCTACGCAAGAGCTTGGCGACTTCCTCTTCAGCGTTATCAACGCCGCCCGCCTCTATCATCTCAACCCCGACAACGCGCTGGAAGAAACCAACCGCAAGTTCATCTCGCGCTTCAACTATATAGAGCGTGAGACGCTCAAGAAAGGCCGTGACCTGAAGAGCATGACGCTGGGCGAGATGGATGCCTTGTGGAACGAGGCCAAGGCGCTGGAAAAGAAACAGAAGTAATAAATATCAGTAAACACAATTAATATGAAGAAAACGTATATATTGGCTCTGCTGGCCCTCGCTACTATGGTGTTTGCCATGAGCGGATGCAAGCAGCAAAAAAAAGACAACCGTGCCGACATAGAGCTGAGAGACACTGCCCAGCAAACCGTTGCCGACACCACGCAATATGGTACGTGTGGTGATGGCACGTCGATGCACTCGCTCGAACTGGTGTGCGACGATGGCAGCGTGCATCATTATCTCATCGACGTAGACGATTCTACCCTGTCTGTGGTGAAAGGAGGTCTGCTGGCAGGCGACCGCATGGCCGTGGTGAGCCACGTGGAGTATGGCGACACCATAGCCGATGAGATTATCAACCTCACCTCACTTATGGGTACGTGGCAGAGTCTGGATAAGAATTTCGAGATAAAAGACGGCGGCGTGGTGGCGTCTGACGCCCGTGCTGAGAGCAATCCGTGGACCACTTGGAAGATACTCAACGGCCATCTGCTGCTCAATGCCGACACGTTCGACATTGATGAGTTGGGTGCCGACTCGCTCTATCTGGAAAACCATGACGGCATTTTCGGCTTTAAGCGAATGAAGAAGTAAGGAGACTGTAGCATGAGCGAGCCTTTCAGAGTGCACATCCTGGGCTGCGGCAGCGCCTTGCCCACCATGAGGCATAACCCGTCGTCGCAGGTTATTGAGCTGCGCGGAAAGCAGTTCATGATAGATTGTGGCGAGGGCACGCAGCTGCAGTTGCGTCGCAGCCACCTCAAGTTCACCAAGACGGGAGCCGTGTTTATCTCTCATCTGCACGGCGACCATTGTTTTGGGCTCATCGGCATGATTTCCACCTTCGGCATGTTGGGGCGCACGGCACCTCTGCATGTCTATGCCCCTGAGGCGCTGCAAGCCTTCTTGCACACTGAGATGCAGCTGTTTTGCAACGGACTGGAGTATGATGTGGTGTTTCATGCAGTAGACACCACGCAGCACAAGGTGATATACGAGGACAAAAGTGTCACGGTAGAGACCGTGCCTCTGTCGCATCGCGTGCCTTGCAACGGCTTCCTCTTCCGCGAGAAGCCTTCGCTTCCGCACATCAGGCGCGACATGATAGACTTCTATCACATCCCCCTGAGCCAGATCAACAACATCAAGAATGGTGCGTCGTGGACCACTCCCGATGGCCAGCTGATAGCCAATGAACGGCTCACCATGCCGGCCGACAAGCCCCGGAGCTATGCTTATTGCTCGGATACCCGCTATCTGCCCCAGTTGCACCAGCTGGTGAGCGGCGTGTCTACGCTCTATCATGAGAGCACCTACGCCAGCGACAATGCCGAAAGAGCCAAACTCTTCTTTCACAGCACGGCGGCTCAGGCTGCCCAGGTGGCCAAGGATGCCCATGTGGGCAAGCTGTTGCTGGGCCATTACAGCGCGCGCTATGATGACGAAGACAAGTTGCTGAGCGAGGCGAGGACCGTTTTCCCACAGTCTTATCTCACAGACGAGGGTATGACCATAGATGTTTAACATCCCCATTTGTTGGTATTTTGAGTCTTTAACTACCCCAAAAGCTTGACAAAATTTGCATTTTACACAAAACAAATGTTATTTTGCATCATACTAAAACATTATGGGAGGGATATGAAGAGATGAAGAAGCAAAAAATGTATGAGGCCGATGACAAGATGATTTCGCTGATACGCGACAACTATAGCGTGCTCCAGAGCCTGGGAAGCTTTGGCATCAGCTTGGGATTTGGCGACAAAACGGTGAGCGAGGTGTGTGAGAGCGAGGGCGTAGACACACGCACCTTCCTGGCTGTAGTAAACTTTACGGTGAACAACTTCCTGAGTCCGGACGACGCCGGGCAGCTTTCGGTAGACACGTTGCTCAAGTATCTCAGGGCAAGCCATCAGTATTATCTGGGCTTCGAGTTGCCTTTCATCAAGAAAGAGCTGCAAGGCGCGCTCGACAGCGACGACAGTGTGACGCGCTTCATTATGAAGTTGTATGACGAGTTTGCCCAGTCTGTGCACCGACACATGCTTTATGAGGAACACACCGTGTTTCCTTACGTGCAGTCTTTGCTTGATGGACAGGCCGATATGAACTATGACGTAGACACATTCTCCAAGCATCACAGCCAGACAACGCAGAAGCTCAGAGAACTGAAGAGTGTCATCATCAAGTATCTGCCGTCTGACAAGCTGCACAACAACCAGCTCATGGCCACTCTCTACGACATATACAACTGCGAGGAATATCTGTCGCAGCACGCCGATGTAGAGGACAATATCTTTGTCCCTGCCATTCGTTTGCTGGAAAGAAAGATGAAGCAGAGCGACGTATCGATGAAGATCAGTCACATGATTAACAAGCGTCCCAATGCCGATGAGGAGCTGAGCGACCGCGAAAAGGAGGTCATCGTGAGCGTGGTGCAGGGCATGACCAACAAGGAAATAGCCGACCATCTGTGCATTGCCACCAGTACGGTCATCACGCATAGGCGCAACATCGCCCGTAAACTGCAAATACACTCTTCTGCCGGCCTCACTATCTATGCCATAGTAAACAATTTGGTAGATATATCCAACGTGAAATTATAATACTTAAGTATCGTTTATACAACAGCAAATGCATACAGCAGATCCACAAAACCATGCCAAGATGACACTGGGCGGACGCCCCCTGATAGCCATCATAGAGCCTAACACGCTGGCTACCATAGGTCTCAAGCAGGTGCTTGAGAATGTTATGCCCATCGTGACCATCGAGGCGTTCAGCTCATTCGAGGATTTTGAGGCGGCCGACGCGGCGCGCTTCTTTCACTTTTTTGTAGATCAGACTGTTGTATTGGCGCATAAAGCCTTCTTTGATGCCCGTCAGCACATCACCATCGTGCTCACCTCAGAGCGCAATCCTGACAGGCAGCTCAGCGGTTATCATAGCTTCTGCATCAATCAACCGGAGGAAACACTCGTCAGGCAGATACTGCGCATAGAGCAATATGGCCATCACGGGGGTAAGAACCTGCCCGCTATGCCGCAGGCTCTTACCAGTAAGATTTTGTCGAACCGCGAGATTGAGGTGCTCTCGCTCATCGTTCAGGGCTATATTAATAAGGAGATAGCCTCACAACTCAACATCAGTCTCACCACCGTCATCACTCACCGCAAGAACATCATGGACAAGTTGGGCATGCGAAGCGTGTCGGCTCTCACCATCTACGCGGTGATGCATGGCTATGTAGACATCAATTCCATCTAGTTTTCAGCGTTGCCCGTGACCCGCCTGTGCTGGGTATGTTATAAGAAAGGTGCCAGCAAATGCGCCCACCAGCCCACGTGTCGCTGCGCCGGAGTGCGCCATGCGCGCCACGATTGGGGCGTGAGCAGAAAGGAAGAAACCTTTTGCGCCTCGAAGATATTGTTCAGCTCGTGCGTCGTCGAGGCATCCATGATCACAGCGTTCTCCTCATAATCCCATCTAAGGCTGCGTGAGTTGAGGTTTGCACTGCCCACTGAGCACACCTCACCATCCACCATGAATATCTTGGTATGGTGAAATCCGCCCGTGTATATCCACACCTTGCACCCGTGTTTCATCAGCTTATGGGCGTTATAAAAGCCACAGTCGGGCGTAAGGGGTATGTCGCTGTTGGCTGAGAGCAGTATCTCCACCTTTACGCCCCGCTTTGCTGCCCGCTCAAAAGCCTTGACCAGCTTGTGCGAAAGGGTGAAGTAGGGGTTGATGAGCTTGATGCTGTCGCGTGCCAGATTGATGGCATTGAGATAGAAGTCGCGTATGATGGCGTTGGAGGTATGCGGCTCGCGGTTGATGATACCCACCATCTTATGGTATCGGGTAGCCGTAGTGTCCGGCTTCAGACCGTGAAAATAGTCGGCAGGCATGATGCCCCGATAGTACTTAGCGCCGTGAACGTCCTCATTGCTCACCTTTTTCCACATCCTCAAGAATATCTTTTGCAGCGTGTTTACCTCCGTTCCGTCTATGCGGCAGTGCATGTCGTGCCACGAACCCACGGCTCTGGTGCCCTTGATGTAATAGTCGGCTACGTTCATGCCGCCCGTATAGGCTATCTTTCCGTCGATAACCACTATCTTGCGATGGTCTCTGTTGAACACGTCATCTATCCAGGGAAAGCGCACCGGGTTGTATTCAAAGATCTGTATGCCGGTTTTCCTGATGCGGCGAATGTCTTTCTTGCGCATCGGCTGATTGTTAGACATGTTGCCGAAGCCATCAAAGATGAGCCTCACCTCAACCCCTTCGGCCACCTTACGCGCCAGTCGGGTGATGAGTTCCTTGTTAATGGAGTCGTTGCGAAAGTTAAAATACTCCATGTGTATGGAGCTTCTGGCCTGCTCTACGGCCTTGAAGAGATCGTCAAACTTCTCTCTGCCGTTGGTGAGCAGCGTCACAGAGTTGTCGTGCGAGAAGGTTATTCCCTCCTCGCGCAACACCTTTGCCAGCATAGAGTCGGTCTGCGCAGGCCGCGTTTGCTGTGATGTACTGTCGGGCCTGTGTGCCTGTGCGCCTACTGAAAAGCCCAGAATGGCCGCCAGAATAAATATTTTCAGGCTAAGCCTCATAGCATACAAGCGTAATGGTCTACCACGCCCAGCAGGTGTAACTCATTGTCTGTCACCAGCACAGAGTGTATCTTATGCGTGTTCATGATGTGTTGTATCTCCGTAATCTTCGTGCCCGGCGTCACCATCTTGGGCTTCCGCGTCATGATGTCGCTCACGGTGTGGTTGAAGAAGTCGGCCTGCCAGCGCTCCATGGCACGGCGTATGTCGCCGTCGGTAATCAGTCCGGCCACCTTACCCTCATCGTCAAGCGACACGCCCAGGCCTAGCTTGCCCTTGCTCACGTGTATGATGGCCTCGCCCAGGTGCATGTCTTGCGGTATGACGGGCAGGTCTTCAGTGCGCATCACATCGGCTGCTGTGGTGAGCAAACGCTTGCCCAGCTCGCCTCCGGGGTGGAATTGCGCGAAGTCGCGAGGCCTGAAATCGCGCACTTGCATAAGGGCTACGGCCAGCGCGTCGCCCATAGCCAGGGCGGCGGTAGTGGAACTTGTGGGTGCCAGATTCAGGGGACAGGCCTCTTTTTTCACCTTTACAAGGATGTGGCAGTTGGCATACTTGGCCAGCAGCGAGTGCTCGTTGCCGCTCATGGCAATGATGGGCACGTGCATGTGTATCACCATTGGGATGAAGCGCAGCAGCTCGTCGGTCTGTCCGCTGTTGCTTAATGCCAGCACAACATCATCGGATGTCATCACGCCCAGGTCGCCGTGATAAACGTCTAGTGGGTTGATGAAGAAGGCGGGGGTGCCTGTTGAGGCCAGCGTGGCAGCTATCTTGGCGCCCACGTTGCCGCTTTTGCCCACGCCGGTCACTATTATCTTGCCGTGACAGCCGTACATCATGCGCACGGCTTGCTCAAAACTGCCGTCCATCTCGGGCACGATGTCCAGTATGGCCTGCGCTTCCTCGCGCAGACAAGCCTTACCGTAGTCTAGCGAATGCTTCAGTCGTTGTTCTATTTTATTGTCCATGATTTCTCCTTAGTCTTCTTTTATGATTCTTTCCACAAGCTTTTCCAGCTTCGACAGTTCCAACATGTTGGCCGCGTCGCTCAGTCCTTGGTCAGGATTAGGGTGCACCTCAAAGAAGTAGCCCGTTGCTCCGAAGGCCTTGGCAGCCATAGCCATGGCCGGCACAAAGCGTCTGTCGCCCACCGTCTTGCCGTTTCCGGCGCTCGGTCTCTGCACGCTGTGCGTGCAATCCATGATAACCGTGGGCACGATTTCCCTCATATCGGGTATGTTTCTGAAGTCAACCACCAGGTTGTTATAGCCAAAACAGTTGCCTCTCTCGGTGAGCCACACCTCCTTGGCGCCGCTTTCTACGGCTTTCTGCACGGGATAACGCATGTCTTTTCCGCTCATAAACTGTGCCTTCTTGATGTTTACGATGCGCCCTGTGCGCGCCGCAGCCACCAGCAAGTCGGTTTGGCGGCACAAGAAAGCGGGTATTTGCAGCACGTCGCACACTTCGGCTACGGGCTTGGCTTGCCAGCTCTCATGAATATCTGTGAGCACTCTCAGTCCGTGCTTGGCTTTAACGTCGGCCAGCATCTGCAGCCCCCGGTCTATGCCCGGCCCTCTGAAGGAGTGTAGCGAGGTTCGGTTGGCCTTGTCGAACGATGCCTTGAAGATGATGTCTGTGCCCAGCAGGCTGTTGATGCGCACCAGTTCGGTGGCCACGGTGTCTAGCAGCTCGGCGCTCTCAATGACACAGGGACCTGCTATGATAACGGGTTTCGTGCTCTTATTGCTCATTTCTTTCTTCCTCATATTCCTTCTCGTGCTTGATGGTTATCTCGCGTTGCGGGAACGGAATCTCTATGTTATTGTCGTTAAGTGTCTTGTATATGCATTCCATGATGGTGCCGTCGTCGCCATATTGCGTGAGCACGTTCACCCACACCAGCACCTTCAGCGTGATGCAACTGTCGTCGAACGACTTCAGCACCACCTTCACGCCGCGCTTCTTATAGATGCATTTCAAGCCCATGATGGCATCGGTGAGCAGCTTGCGCACCTGTTCGATGTTCGTGCCATAAGCCACGCCCACCTCCAGGATGTCGAGCTCGTAGCCGTGGTTGCGCGTCATGTTCTTATAATTCTTGGTAAACAGCTGCGAGTTTTGAAAGGCGATGACCGATCCGTCGATGCCTTCCAGCAGCGTAGATGTATAGCTGATAGACGACACACGGCCTCTCACGCCGTCGCACACGATGTAGTCGCCCACCTTGATGCGTCCTGCCATGAGCGATATACCGTAGTAGATGTTCTCCAGGATGTCCTTCATGGCGAAGCCGATACCCGTAGACAGTCCGCCCGACACCACCACCAGCCAGGTGTTGCTCACGTGGAAGATGGCCAGCGAGGCCAAGAGCCAGACGCCCCACACCACAACTTGCAGCACATTAATAAACAATACGGAGCGGCTGGCAGCCGTTGTGGGGTCTACACGCATCAGATGCAGCTTCACGGCGTCCTTCACCGTGTGGTTGATATAGTTGAAGAGGAACCACATGATGAGCACCTGGGCCAGCGCGAAGATGCTCAGCCTGAAGTTCTTAGAGTCGATATAGTTGGTTGTGAATATCCTCCACGTCAGATCGCTGAGGTTGAATACGTCGGCCGACCAATAGATGGAGATGATGAACGACAGCACCAGCAGCGACGGAAGCACCACGAAATAAATCAGACGGAAGCCCCAAACCTTCGACACGGGCTTGGTCTTGAGGTTGTGTTTGGCACGATAGTCTGTCAGCCAGTTGCGGCAGCAAGCCAGCGTAAGGATAAAGGTGAGCTGCATGGTCCACCATATCAGCACCTGCACGGCAAGCAGCGTGTAGCCCACGAACGATGAGATGAGCGAGAAAACAAACATCGTCATCGAGAAGCACGACTGCCAATAGTCGAAGCGCTGCACCTTCTTGCGCTTGCGCATCAGCACATTGGCCTGCCAGATGGTGCACAACAGCAGGATGGGAGGGAACACCAGGTTCACGATAACGCTCGGAATGAGCACGATGCGAAAGGCTATGACGATGAAGCTCACCACCACGAGGGGCGAGTAGATGCGGAACGAGGCCTTGATCTGCTCGCCGTCGACGCGCAGAAGCAGTGAGATGAGTATCACGGCAAGCAACCACGTGTACTCAATGAGCAGTCCTGAGGCCATGTCGATGAAGCTTTGCACCGACGAATAGCGTATCACGCCCAGCAAGATGGCCAGCATCACCACCGAGAAGGCCAGGATGATGCAAGTGCGCTTGGCATAAAACGACTCCTTATGGCTCTCAAAGTGACCCCGCTTGATGAGCTTCGATATCAGTATCTTAACAATAACATAACTCAGCGCGATGGAGATGATGCTGTAGAAGATGAGTATAACAAAAAGGCCGATGATAAACCGCACGTCCCACTGCGACTTTACTTGATGCGACGGGGTGTATTTCTCCTCAAAGGCTATGCGTGTCTGTATCACGCTCATGTTGAGATTAGACAGCACCTTGAAATAATTGTCGCCTCCGTTGCGGAAGATGTTGAACTGTATGTCCTGATAACGCTTATGGGCATAGTCATTCAGATTCTTCAGCCGCTTCTCCGTCATGTTGTAAAACATCACGTATTCCTGCATCTGCTGCTGGTTGTCGGTGAGCATCCGGCGTATGTTGATGGCCAGCGTGAGGCACACGTTGCGGTCTATCTGTGCCCGGTGCGAGAGAAACATGACGGGCATAGACTGCAAGACGTCTATGAGCGAGTCGTAGCGGGCGATGTCTGTATTGGCGCGGGCCATGTATTGCTTGAAAGGCAGCGTGCTGCGCTGAAACTCCTCATACTGCTGCGTGGCCTGATGGCAGGCATAAGCAAGGTCGAAGACATACTCAGATTTCTGCGAATAGAGCATCAGTGAGTTTTGCGTGCTGCGCGACATGATGTCGCTAAGCTGCTTGAATACCTTCTGACCCATCATGGTTGAGTTCAACAACCTCTGGTCTTGCTCGCGGTGATAGGTCACCAGCTCATGCCTCAGCACGGCCAGCGAACTGGCCAGACTGTCCTCCTTCAGCACGGCGCTGGAGGGAAGCACAAAGGCAAATGCCAGGCATAACAGTAAGAAAAGTCGCTTCTTCATATTCCTCTTTGATGCATTATAGTGTGCAAAGTTACTAAATTTCTCAATTATCTTTGCCTTGTCTCTTTTTTTTCTTACTTTTGCCGAAATAAAAATGACATAGGTTTGTCGCCCTCTCCCGGCTTCTTGCGCCTCGCGGGGCCACCCTTTCATGGCGGTGGATTCTTGCGGTAGGCTCCTGAAGAGGTGGCGGCAGCTGAAACAAAACATCAAGATGAGACTCATAGCAGACAGCGGAAGCACCAAGACAGAGTGGGCGCTGACCGACAAGGGACAGCTCGTGGCCCATGTTTTCACACAGGGCATCAACCCGTTTCATCAGTCATCCGGCGACATAGAGGGCATTGTGCGCGGCGAATTGCTGCCCCGGCTGGCCGAAGCAGGCTTCGGAGGCGATGACGTAACGGCTGTTTCTTTCTACGGAGCGGGCTGTATGCCTGCCACCCAGCCTGATATGCAACGGGTGTTGACAGGCGTTTTCACTCAGGCTCACAGCATAGAGGTGGCCGGCGACCTGCTTGCCGCCGCCCGCTCGTTGTGCCGTCATGAGCGTGGAGTGGCCGCCATACTGGGCACGGGGGCCAACAGTTGCCTGTATGATGGGGTGAATGTTGTGGCCAATATTCCGCCCTTGGGCTATATCATGGGCGATGAGGGCAGCGGAGCCGTGCTGGGCAAGCTCTTCTTCAACGCCCTGTACAAGGGCTTTCTGCCCATTGCCGTGCGCGAGTGCTTCGAAGACGAAGTCAAGATGACCTACCCGCAAGTCATCCAGCGCGTCTATCGTGAGCCCATGGCCAACCGCTTCCTGGCCTCCGTGTCGCCTTTCATCGCTCGTCACAAGGCCCAGTGGCCGGAGCTCAGCCAGCTGGTTGTAGACAATTTCAGGGCTTTCTTCCGGCGCAATATCAGCCGGTATCAGTTCAGCGAATTACCTGTTAACGCCACGGGAAGTGTGGCATTCGCATACCAAAACGAACTTTCTGCCGCTGCGCGGGCCGAAGGTTATGTGATGGGAAAAATAGAAAAGCAGCCTATGCCGGGCCTGATAGCTTTTCATGCTGACTGCTGATGCTCGCTGCGCTGTGGTCTATCGCGCGCCGGTAGCTCGGCCGCTTCATCATAATAGGCATCTTTGGCCTTTCCAAAAGTACCGCTTTTGCAAGCCAAAAATGCCTATTTCGTTGTTCAAAAATGCCTATTTCGCCATGCAAAACGGGCATGCTTGTTTTATCTTGACTAGGCCTGATATTACTTCACACTGTTTGGTTAATTATTACTGAATTGGTGTACAATTTTTTTCTTGTTTTCTGAAGAGCTTTACACTCTCAGTGAAAGTTTACTGATCTGCTTTACAGCAGAATTTTCTTTATCATTTTATCCAATAGCGT
>CABVAZ010000002.1:0-138361 GCA_902496445.1 uncultured Prevotella sp.
ATCTCCAGGGAGAATTTTCCCAGTGTAGTCTGGCTCTCCTGACCATGCATAGGCACGGCGAGTGTGGCGAGAGCTGCCAGCATAATGATATTCTTCTTCATGTGATGATAGGTTTTAACCGCTACAAATATAGATATTTTACGCTTAAAATCAAAGCATAATTACTTACAGAAGGTGTCTTTCGTAAGCATGAAAGCATATTCCATAAAAGAGATATAGCGATGGAATCGTTGTTTTTTCGCTATAAACAGCAAACTCAAAGCTATCATTCGTTTGACTTAATTAAGGTTAAAAAGTATATTTTAGGACATTCTGTGCGACGAATAACACGTTGCAGCCAGTTCGGTTGCGGCCCTTTTGTCCGTCATCTATAATATGGCTGCCGTTTAGGTGGCCATATACCAACGTTCATCAAATGCACATCCACTGCCGGGTGCGGCCCTTTGTGGCCGTCCGCACCACTTACACATCCCTTGTAGTGGCCGCGCCTAGTGTCGGCCAACAAACAGCTTGCACCCAATAATATGCAAACGTTCTCTGGATGTTCATTGCTATTGCTTGCTGTACTTGGATGTTGGCCGGCACAAGGCACGGCCACTACTATTGCTGATTATTGTAAATGAATAATTAATATGGAACGAATCTTGATGATTATCCTTTGCGTGGGCCGCACCCGTGTAGTGGATGAAACCTTGAATGCGGCCCCTTTTTATGGTTATATCACCACGTCTAGAGTCTGATACCCAGTGAACCATAAACTATATTCACATTGGGTATGCCCGTGGTGTGTGAGTTCTCGTGCCTGAAGCCCAGCGATATGGTAGGCGAGAGGCCACCGCGCATCTTCCATTGTATGCCGGCATCATAGACAGTTTTCTTCCAGTCGCACCCGCCGATGGTCTGTGCCACGATGAACCGAGCATCTACTGAACCGCCGTCCGTGCTCTTCAAGAATTTGTAAGCCAGTCCTCCACCCAGCGCATTACTGGAAAAATGCGTTTTGGTATTGTCGTCATCATACAGTCCGATGGTACTCTCGTAATGCGCCAAGGCTTGCAGATTGGGCACAAACTCATAGCCCAGATTCTCGTTGATGCCTATTTCCTTGATGTTGTGATAGGCGTACGAGCCGGTCATGTTAATCTCCAGGGAGAATTTTCCCAGTGTAGTCTGGCTCTCCTGACCATGCATAGGCAGGGCGAGTGTGGCTATAGCAGCCAGTGTTAATAATTCTTTTCTCATCTTGAATAGTATTTCTAAGTAAGCACAAAATTAGTTTTTTGATTCAAGAAAAGAAATCAAAACCAGTTTACAAATAATTTACAATGTAGAATGAAAGCATGTTGGAAGAGTTAAAACTTCGATGAAATCAGAGATTTTTGATGATTTTATCCCATTCTGAGGGATTCTCATTGCTGCCAAAGGCCCTTTTGTAAAGTCGCTTTCTAGTAAGACTTATAGACGAACGAGAGTGCGCGGTGAGCTCTGAAATGTCTTTTGGTGAAAATCCCAATCTGATTAATATGCACACATGCTCTTCATGTTCGTTCATTTTGCAAAGCTTTCTTAGATCCGAAAGAAAGCTAGGGAAAAGTCTTTCTATTTCTGCATAGATTTCTTGCCAATATTGATGGTTAAGATGTTTGTTTGATTCGGATGAGTTAATTCGTTTGATGATATTGCTGAAAACGGGATTGCTATATAAGTCAATCGCTTGACTCTCTCTTTTTGTTATAGAATTTTGAGCTATTCTTTGTTTATAAATCTCAAGTTTATAACGCAACTTTTCGTTTCTCTGTTTGTTAATATATAGATATGAAATCAGGATGATGATAATGAGCAAAGCCATGGATATAGCCACGATAATGGTTTCTCTCATCTTTTGATTTTGTTTTTCCAAATGATGGCTTTTTTCTTCATGAAGTGTATAGTTGTAGAGTGCGTTGGCCTTTTCTACGGCATCCGTGCTTGATAGCTGGTTGATGCTGTCAGTATAGAGAATGTAATTGTTGAGTTGTTTCTTAGTGCTGGCTAAATCACCTGCTTGCAGGTAATAGTTAGCAAGACCTCGGGAAGCCTCTTGTTTTGCATAAGGATCATCCTGTCTTTCTAGTTTTTTTAGATAAAACACCATAGAGTCTTTTTCTCCGAGTGCTTTATAAATTGCTTCTGCAATATAATAAACTGTTGTTAAGTCTTTTTGATATGGATGGTTTAATGAATATTGTAGAAAGTAGTGAGCTTCTTTTGTTTTGCCTATCTCATTATAATGCCTTGCTAGCTGAGTAGATATGATTGTGCGCATCAGTGTGTCTGAGCTTTCCTGCGAAAGGTAGAGCGCTTTTCTGCACAGTTTTATGGATTTGTTACGTTGGTTGTTGTCGGCATAGCAAGAAGCAATATCTTTCAGGCAAAATATCATGTTTGTAGTGTCTTTGAGTTGTGATGAATACTCATAACTTTTGGAAAAAGCCTTCATGGCCTCATTTGTTAAATAGCGGTAATAGTAAATATATCCTTCTTGGGAAGCTATTTTCACCTTTAATGCCAATGATTTTTTGTCATGTTTTCTTCTTATCGTGCTGTCAGCTAGGACAAAGGACTTAATAGCTTGTGGTGCATCATTGTTCACGGCATAGTATCTGCCGATATAGTAATAGTTCATTGCCAAAAGCAATTCGTCTCCTTTGCTTTTGATGAATGGTAATGATAGGAAAGCTGAACTGTCTTTCCTAATATCTTGACCTGCATTATTCTTGGCTTTAAATTCCAGCAGAGACAATATGGGCAAAGGATAATCACCTTTTTGTTTGGCTTCTTTTATCCTTTGTTGAGCGGTGATAGGGTCTTTCTCTGACATGCTGTCAATAAGTAGAAGCTTTCCTTTAAGGGCGTATTTGGGCTGGCATGAACCAAATATTAAAGCGCAAAGCCAACCTAAGAAGATAACATATAATATATTTGTTTTGTTCTTCTTGCTCATAATCTTTAAGTATAGAGTTGTTATAATACCTTTTACGGTTGATTATATCATAGCTGGCCACCCCTTTACGGGGCAGCTTTGGAGATTAGTGGAGCGTTCTATTTGTTAGTCATTGGTTTGGCTTCTCATAACTTGGTAGATGTTGTGGCGCTCTTGCTCACCCCATCTTGCCCACCAAATCCTTTATCTCATCGAGGTTGGAGGCTACCTTGATGCCGTCGGTCCACTCGCCCCGCACCATGCCTTGTGCCTTCATGGCGTTGAGCAATGCGATGAGCGGGTTCCAGAAGCCGTTGATGTTATAGAGTATGACGCACTTGTTGTGATAGCCTATGGTGCGGCTTGCTGCCACGGTGAACAGCTCATCGAGCGTGCCAATGCCACCGGGCAGGGCTATGAACACGTCGGCCTGGGCCATCATCAGGTCCTTGCGGTCGCTCAGATTGTCGCATGGCACCTCTACATCTACCGACTCCGACACTCTTCCACCCTTCTCTATCAGTGAGGGAATAACCCCGATGGTCATGCCACCCGCGCCATGCACGGCGGTGCCCACACACTCCATGAGCCCCGAGTTGCAGCCTCCGAACACCAAGGTGTGGCCCTCTTGTGCCATCCACTCGCCCAACTGTTTGGCCATGTCAAAATATTGATGCGCAATCTTGTTGTTTGCTGAACAGAATATACCTATTTTCATAATGGGCAAAGGTAAGCATAAAATGCTAAAAAACAAAAAATAATGGCACTTTATGCTTGCAACTCGTTTATTTTCATTACCTTTGCAGCCCGATAAAGGAGGCGTACCATCTCGAGGGAATGATGCTGAAGGCATTAGGTGGGAATCGTTTGGTGGTTAGTCTCCTGCATTTTCAGGAAATTAAACATTAAACATTTTGAAGACATTTGAAGAGTTAGGCGTTTCTGAAAATATCAGAAAGGCCATTGAGGAAATGGGCTTTGAACATCCAATGCCCGTTCAAGAGGAAGTTATACCCTATTTACTGGGTAATCGTAATGACGTTATAGCGCTCGCGCAAACAGGTACCGGCAAGACGGCAGCCTTTGGCATACCCCTCTTGCAGCGCGTAGACACAGCCAGCAAGGACACCCAGGCCATTGTGCTCAGCCCCACCAGGGAGCTGTGCCTGCAAATAGCCGATGACCTGAACGATTTTTCCAAGTACATACCCCACATGCACATCGCTGCCGTTTACGGCGGTACGTCTATCGAGGCGCAGATACGCACCCTCAGACATGGCGTGCAGATTATTGTGGCAACACCGGGAAGGCTCATCGACCTGATGAAGCGTGGCAAGGCAAAGCTCGATGCTGTGCATAATGTTGTGCTGGATGAGGCCGACGAGATGCTCAACATGGGCTTCCAAGAGAGCATTGAGGAAATATTGTCGGGCGTGCCCGAGGACCGCAACACATTGCTCTTCTCTGCCACAATGAGCAAAGACATAGAGAGAGTGGCCAAGGGTTATCTGCATGACTACAAGGAGATAGTTGTGGGAAGCCGCAATGAGGGTGCCGAAAACGTTAATCATATCTTCTATATGGTGAACGCCAAGGATAAGTATCTGGCCCTGAAACGCATCGTTGACTATTATCCCAAGATATACGGAATCGTGTTCTGCCGCACCAAGAAGGAAACGCAGGAAGTGGCCGATAAGCTCATACACGACGGATATAACGCTGAGGCACTGCACGGCGACCTCTCGCAGGAGCAGAGAGACCTTACCATGCAGAAGTTCCGCAGCCATCTCACGCAGTTGCTCGTGGCTACCGACGTGGCTGCACGAGGACTTGACGTAGACGATCTGACACACGTCATCAACTACGGACTGCCCGATGACATAGAGAGCTATACGCACCGAAGCGGACGTACGGGCCGTGCGGGCAAAAGCGGAACATCTATCTCCATCATACACTCGCGCGAGAAGTTCAAGATTAAGCGCATAGAGAAGGAGATAGGCAAGGACTTTGTAGACGGCACATTGCCTACGCCCGAGGAGATATGCAAGAAACAGCTCTATAAGGTGATGGACGACATTATGAAGACTGACGTAGACGAGGAGCAGATAGCGCCTTACATGAAGGAGATAAACCGCCAGTTTGAGTATATGGACAAGGAGGATGTCATCAAGAAGATGGTGTCTGCCACCTTCGGCAGGTTCCTCGACTACTATAAAAATGCGCCCGTGATAGAGAAACCCGTGTCTTCGCGCAAGTCTGACAAGAAACAGGAGCGTGGCGGCAAAGACTCACGTGGCAGCCGAAGAGGCAGCCATAAGGCAGAGAAAGGCTATCAGAGGCTCTTCATCAACTTGGGTAAGGACGATGGCTTCTATCCCGGTGAAATCATGCAGTTTGTAAACCGCTATGTGAAGGGACGGCAAGAAGTGGGCCACATCGACCTGCTGAAGCGCCAGAGCTATATAGAAGTGCCCGAAGGCGACGCCCGTAAGGTGATGAAAGCCCTTGACGGTGCCGTATATAAGGGCCGTAAGGTGCGCTGCAACGATGCCGACAGCCGACTGGACTCGCGTGGCGCAGGAAGAAAGCGCAAGCAGGCTCAGGCTGACAATGGTGCACAGCCTTCTCAGCAACGCTTTAAGAAAGACGACTGGCGTGCGCTGATGAACGCCGGCAACCCTACGCTGAAAGGTGAAGAGCCCGACTTCAGTGAGGAGGGATGGGCAAGACGTAAGCCTAAAAAGTAAATTTAAATAAGGTAGAAGGGGCAGGCTGCATTTGCGGTCTGCCCTTTTTATGCTCAACAGCCAGCCACCGAAGAGCGCCCCCTTCAGGGAATGTGTCTTGCTTGTTTGTTGCTGCACAAGGATGCAGACGGCCACAAGGGCGCACCCTGCAGTGTTTGCGGTGATGTTCGCAAGCGGAGGCACCTTTCGCCAAATCCCCCCTTATGTACCGTCACAGAGCGTTATTTGTTAGCCGGTTCGGTCTCTTCCTTTACCTTTTGCTGAGGCAACAGCAAGTTAAGTACAACACCAACCACGGCACTCAAGCCGATGCCTCCCAGTGTGAAGTTGCCATACGACAGCACGGCACCGCCAATGCCCAGCGTAAGCGTTACCGACACGATGATGGTGTTGCGCGTCTGCGACAAATCTACATGATGGTTGATGAGGTTTTGTATGCCCACATTGGCTATGCTGCCAAACAGCAACAACATGATGCCTCCGAGCACGGCAGAGGGTATTGACTGTAAGAATGCCGACAACTTGCCAATCACGGAGAATACAATAGACGTGAAAGCTGCAATGCGAATGACTTGTGGGTCAGTGACTTTTGTGATAGACATGGCACCCGTCACCTCGCTATAGGTGGTTACGGGAGGGCCTCCTAGAAAGCTGGCTGCCATACATGCCAGACCGTCGCCCAGCATGGTGCGGTGCAATCCGGGGTCAGACACAAAGTCTTTCTCGGCCACTGAGCTCACCACATATACATCACCGATGTGCTCAATGACCGGAGCCAGTGCAACGGGTATCATGTAAACAAAGGGCTCCCACTCGAATTGGGGCAGGTGAAAATGGGCGATGGAGGGCGGAAGGGCAAACCATGAGGCCGAGAGCACACCGCTGAAGTCTATCTTGCCCATGCACAACGCAACGACATAGCCCACAATGAGGCCGCACACCACAGGCACCAGCTTGATGAGCCCCTTGCAGAAGGTTAGCACAAGGATGGCCGTTATCAGCGACACGGCGGCCAATAGCCAGTTGGTCTTGGCCATATCCACGGCCGAACCCGACAGCGTGAGACCGATGAGAATGATGACTGGACCAATGACCACGGGCGGAAACAGACGGTTGATGACCTTCTGTCCCTGCCATTTGATGAGCGCGCTCATCACGAAATAAACCAGCGAAACGCCTAAGATGCCGGCCAGAGTGCCCGGCATGCCCCACTGTTTGGAGGCTGCTATGATGGGTGCGATGAAGGCAAAGCTTGACCCTAAGAAGATGGGCACCTTGCCTTTTGTTACCAGATGGAAGATGAGGGTGCCCAAGCCCGCCGTAAACAAGGCCGTGGCAGGGTTGAGCCCTACAAGCAAAGGCACCAAGACGGTGGCACCGAATGCCACAAAAAGAAACTGCACTCCCACAATTCCTTTTCTGAAAGGTGTTAATCGAATGGAATCCATTATTGTGTTTTATAGGTTATATGCAATCCGAAAACCGCCTGCACAGTGGGCGGAGCAGGGATGTCAGTCTTTCTTTGGCAGAAAGTCGGTCACATCCCGGCCAAAGGATTTCAGCTCCCTTACCAGCGTGCTGCTCACATGCTCCAGGCCCGGCTCTGCGAAAACAAGAATCGTTTCTATGCTTCCAAACTTGCGGTTGAAGTCGGCTTGCGTGCGCTCATACTCATAGTCCTTCACGTTGCGCACGCCCCTAATAAGATATTGAGCCCCCTCGCGCTTGGCCATGTCGATGGTCAGATCGCTGTAAGCCTTTACCACCACGCGCGGTTCGTCGCGATATATATCGGCTATGGCCCGCACCCGCTGCTCCACTTGCTCATCGGTGTGCTTCAGTTTGCTTACGGCTACGGCGATAACCAGTCGGTCGAACAGATTGATGGTGCGGTCTACGATAGACTGATGCCCTATGGTGAAAGGGTCGAAAGTGCCCGTAAATAATGCTGTTTTCATTGTATGATGATAGAAAAAGTGTGTTGCAAAGTTACTAATTTCAACGCAAAACGCCATCGTTTCATGCATAAAGTTACATGAAATGGCCTTTTGAACAATAAACAGCATCTGCTACAGAAGCTCATCACGTCATATATCCACAACAGGGCGCCCCTCCTAATGCTGCCCTTATGAACATCCGCACATTTGTTCTGCAGCCCAACACCAGCAACCACTGTCTATTGTGACTGTCTGTGCATCAGCCTCGAAGGTTGACTTATTATTAAGATAATCAGCAGTTGTAGTGGCCGTGCCTTGTGCCGGCCAACATCCTTGTACAACAGAGTTTTTATGAATTGCATTTGCAGGTTGTTGTGTGCACGCTCATTGTTGGCCATAGGCAGAGCGAACTTGGTCGGCACATTCTGTAAATTGGGGAAATATAAAGACTTCATTACACCGTGAAATCTCATAAATTAATGTTACTTTTGCATCGCATAATTATATTTTATCAATTTACCGATTGTTTATCAATATTTTTTATTATTATTTCATTATGAACAAAATCTACATGTATCTCAGCCTTCTGCTTTTTTCGGCAGGAGCAACCCCCTTACATGCTGACACGGTGAGCCCCTATAAACAGGACTTCAACCGCAGTTTGTCTACAGACAATCATCATTTTGCACCCTCCGGCTGGAGTCATATCGTCGACTCGCTCGAGTATGATGACGTGTCTTATTACGTGTCTTACAGCTATAGCTCATGGGCAGGTGTTGATGGCTCAGGATGTTTATCGGTAGGTAGCCAGGATGTATCCGACTATTGGGGCCATGCCACGAAGCATTGTCACGATGCATTAGTGACGCCGCCTGTGGCAGGCAAGTGTTCTGTCCGTGTGAAGAGCAGCAGATATTATTCTCCTGAGAGTAGCACGATTTCTTTCTTTAAGGTAAAGACAAACGCTGACGGCAGCTTTGCGCTCGGCGACTCTCTTGCAGTTGACGTGCCTCAGCTCACCAACGATGAGTATGCCACCATACAGTTGCCCGAAGCCGAGACCGGAACACGATATGCCATCTGTGGCAGTCTGGTATACATAGACGACTTTACGGCCGAAAGCGCTGAGGTAGTGTTGAAGTCTGCCCTCACCATCACCGACATGACACTTTATTCTACCAATGGCGGATGGACAGATGCAGATGCTGACGGTAACTATACCGTGACCTTCAACGTGAATTTGCGCAATACAGGCGACAAACAGCTTGACGACTCTTTGGAGGGCTACACACTGACTCTTATCAACATGGATAAGCACGTAGAGTTGGGCACATTCAGCATTGATAAGCCTTTAGCTATTGATGAGAATACCATCCAACAAGTGAGTAAGACGTTGAACATAAGTGATTATCCTGATGTGACTACATATGGCGTAAGAGAAAATATCAGCGGTACCATCGGGCACACAGTCACCGTGAAGCCTTATGCCTATGTCAGCGAGTTTCATTTCACCGAGAGCACAGACACAAAGGCTCTGGGCGACACTATGCTATATGATTTCGGCACATCTCAGAACGATGTCACCTTCAGCTTTGCCCTGCGCAACTATGGCGCGAAGCCATTATCCATCAGCAGCGTCAGTGTCCCTGAGGGGTTCACAACTGATTGGAAGGGCGCGCAGACCATCCCTGCCCATGGACGCATTGACGTAAAGGTAACCATGAGCCACGAGATGCAAGGCGCAAAATCGGGCTATGTCAGCGTGAAGGGTGACGGCGTTGACTTTCGTATGCCGGTGAAGGGTACTACCGTAAGCCAGGACCAGCTGTTCTATGACTTTGAGGATGGCAAGATGCCTTTGGCCACCGTATATAATGACGGCATGTGGGGCATCAACGCTTTCCCACGTGTCATCGGGCTGAAAGGCAACAACTATTGCCTCGAAGGCAAGTCTGTCACCAAGCCGGAGAAATTCATCACGCCTCTTGTAGAGGTGAAAAGCGGTGAGAGCCTCTCGTTCGACGCAGCGCAGATAGGGCAAGACTCATATCTGAACATCTATTACTCGGCCGACCGCAAGAACTGGACGCTCGTACATTCCATCATCGCCGACTCTACAATTACTGAAGGTGAGCATTTCTCACAGAAAGTTGTTTATGAGGCATGGGACGGTGAGAAATATGAGATGACACATTTTGCGTATAACAATATCCCTGCCGGACAGTGGTATATAGCCTTCGAAGGTCATTGCTATATCGACAACATAACTGCCTACAACCGTCTAGGCGTGGCGCATGACATAAGCTTCAGCGAGACCGTCATACCTGTCACAGGGATGGTGAACCACACATCAACTGCCAAGGCCAGCGTGAGGAACGTAAATGACCGCGATGAACAGAAGGACGGCTACAAGGTGATATTCTACCTCGACGACGTGGCTGTAGACACCATCAGCGAGAGCCCGCTTATCAAAGCAGGCGAGAGCAAAACTTTCACCGCTAAGTTCACCCCCGCACAAGCAGGAACCTATCATGCCTATGCCGTATTCGTGGCAGGCGACTATCGGCAGGTGTCTGACACAACGATGATGGACATAGCCGAGGACAACGGCTTTGTAGACGTGGCAGTGGGCACAGCTAGCAAACTGAACAACACCGTGCCGGTTTATACCTATGATGCCAACAGTGAGACAGAAACCGTTTATCCCGCCGCATTGCTCAAGGATGTACCTGCCGGAGCTGAGATAACGAAGCTCACATATCGTGGATTCAACTCAGACAAGAAGAACAACTTCAAGCGCACGCTTACCGTGTGGATGGAGAATACAACAGACACGGTGTTCGGCGACGACCTTGCGCTGCGCCCTACCGCCAACATGACCCAGGTATATCAAGGCGAATACACCTTTCCGAATGTTGGCACGCGCGACGATGCCCAAGACATGATTGTGCTGCCCCTTGCTACTCCCTTCAAGTATGACGGCCAGAACCTCCGCATAACCATCCTGTCGGAGGGCGACGGCTACTGCTCAACTTATTATGAGGTAGACGACACCTACACCCAGTATGCCATTGGCCGTCACACCGATTACACCCTGGCCAACGCGTCGCTGAACAAGTACAGCCTTCCCGTTGTCCACCTGGAGGTCAATCCCACCGTGACAGCCATCACCGGCATTACGCAGAAGGGCCATGCCCGTCACACCGGCGTCTACGACCTCACCGGACGCAAGGTGGCTGATAGCCTGCAAGGGCTGAAGAGCGGCATATATATAGTGAACGGAAAGAAGGTGATTAAATAATCAGATATTCGGGTAACCGCTGATCATCCATCAGCATAGAAATAGGAGACTATGCCCCCTTGCCACGGGCATAGCCTCCTATTATTATTATGCGAATGAGCCATTTGAAAGATGAAGGATTGAAAGACTTTGGAGAACTCATGCTCTTTGTTATCTTCCACCTCCCGTCATTCATGTAGCGTTCAGCGTCTGCTTAGCGCACAACCTGCTTTCGCACCCTGCCGGTTTGCTTGTTGCGCAGCAGATAGATGCCCGAGGCATCGACATGCCTTGTGCCCAAGAGCTTGCCGTCTACGCCGTAGAAGGCTTGTGCTCCGGCACCCCCCGGCTGCTCTATGGCCACGTTATGCATGCCTGTGATGACAGCAGCATCGCTCAGCTCCGACTCGGCATCTTCATACAAAACGCTCACCTGATAGCTGTGAGCTCCACCGTCGGTATCAGTGAAGGCAGAGTCGGCCGATGTAACATCTGTCAGAGGCTCGCCGTCGCGATAGATGCGATAGCCCTGCACAATGGGCGTACCACTTTGATAAGTTATATCATCGATAAACATGCTCATGCAGTTGTGCGACAGATAGCGTATGGCGAAATAGCGTGAGCCTTCAGGAAGTCGCACGGAAACGCGATACCATTCGGTAGAAACCATGGGATAATCGGCCAGCAGCCTGAATGCCGCAGTGTCTTTGCCGGCGCACGAGTATAGCACCTCGAAGTGCTCCGCCTCATATTCATCAGAAGGCATGCGCACATAGAACGACACGTCTTGCTGCTTTCCGCTTAATGAGGGTGAGATGAGCCAGTCGTCGTTGTGCCCCAGCTGTGTGGTAGACGGATCTACGCTGAATGCGGCAAGATACTGGTTGCCCGAATGTGGAACGTATACGCTTTGAGTGGTGTAGTTGATGCCAAGCTGCACAGGGTTGAACACCATAAACGCATACGGTGTGCCCGCCCTGGGCACGTTCAGGCTTCCCATGTCATAAGCATTGCCCCTGTCGCCATCTACCAGTCGCCAGTCGCCTATGTTATATATACTCCATGCCGGAGCGCTCTCAAAGGTCTCTGTGGTACGTGCTATTTGTCTCTCGGGTGCCTTCCACCTCAGCAGGTTGCCACCGCTGGTGCCAGATGCTTCAAGGTCAGCAACCGTTGGCAGATGAGGTCTTGACACCCCGATGGTGGCAGATGAGGTGTTGTTGTCTGCATCGTCATCATATTCAGCCGTCACCTCAGCCTTAACCACTGCCGTTTGTCGGTCACGGATATCCGATTGATAGTCCATGTCATACAGCATATATCCATAAGGTTCAGGCACAGAGTCGAGGCTCACAGTGCCCAGCACCTTGTCATGAGCGTCTCTCAGCGTGATGAGCCCCGTGCCTTGAGCTGATGCCGCGTTGTTGTAAACGTGCACCCTCACCACAGCCTTTTGCCCCGCCACTACGGTGTCTTGAGGCAGGCTGAGCAGCACAGACAAATCGTTGGCCTGATGCTCCTGTATGCGTATGTTGTCTATAGCCACGAGTCCCTGCTCATTGCCCGTTACATTGCTTTCGGCGCGGAAGTGCAACATGATGAAATCCTCGTCTCTCAGAGCAGACAAGTCGGCCACGGCAGTGTTCCATCCTGTGTGCGGAGCGTCGCCCCATGCAATATCCTTCAGAGTCACTTGCGTGAGATAGTCGCCCTTGGTAGCCGAAACGTGCAGCTTGACGTTCTGCCCCACACTCTTGTCAGGCACGTAGTAAGCAAACACCAGTTCAGGATTTACAGTGCCGGCAAGCGAAATCTTTGTAGAGCTGATGGTAGCGTCCTCGCCTTTGTTGGCAGCATACCAGAACACGAGTCCCGCAATATCGTCAGACGCATTGGTAGCGGCAAGCGTCAGTAAGTTCTGACCGTTGCCGGTGCGCCACCATCCATGCGATAGTGTGCCGTAGGGAAAAGTTTCGCGATAAGGAACAGTTGCAGCGTTGCCCGTCACTATATAATTGCTTTCTGTAGCTGCGCTGATGGTGTCGCTGTTGTATGCCACGACAACATACGAGTAGATGGTTCCGTCAGCAAAACTTGGTATAGTAGTGGTTAGCGTAGTGTCGCCCTGGTCGGTTCTTGCTATCACTTGGGGCATGCCTTTGCCATCAGGGCAGAACACGGCATAGTGTATGCTGCCCAAATCAACATATCCGCCATTCGCGCCCTTAGTAGTTATGCCGTCCCACTGCAGGGTGATGTTGTTGCCAGATGTTCGTCTGGCCGTTAGCTTTGCCGGAGCACAGGGCACATCTACGCCCACGAAGGCAGCAGCACTTGCCTTCTCGCCCCTCGTGCCGTTCAGTATAGCCATGGCACTGTAGGTGTTGCGTCCCCTTGGCGGTGTGTTGTCTTTATAAGATAAGGAAGCCCCTGTGGCCGGATTCTCAAATGTGTGTATCACGGTGTCGTTTCTGCAAACAATGACTTCTGACAAGCTGCCAAGGCTCTGCCCCTTAACATCCTTGTCTGGAGCCTTCAGGCTGATAGATGCGCCTGCTCCCCCCTTAGCGTCGGGTATTGCCGAAAAATCGGTGGGTGCTGTCGGCATGGTGAGCGGCCCGCTTTGCTTTACGCTCACATTGCCCAGGGCCAGAGAGTAGGGCAGAGCATCGCTTTCTGCATGCCAGGCAATACGATAATCGCCCTGTTCGGGTTTTATGATTCTCACTTGGTATACAGTGTCAGACGTTGCCGTGACGTTCATCGTGGGCACAATCTCCTTGTAAGAGGCAGGATCGTCGCCCGTCCCCACGCTCACAGACAGCTTGGCCCTTCTGCCGACAAGGATTCTGGCAGCAAATGACAGCGTTGAGGCATGCTCGCCGTCAAAGTGTATGGGGGGCGTAATGAGCCAGTCGTCGGCTTTGTCATAACAGCTGATGCACATGCGATCGTAAGACGACACATATTGCCAGAAACTGTCATCATCGTCGGGGTTGACGATGGTAAACAGGTCGGCGTCAGCCTTGCTTCTGAATCCTTCCACATAAGGCATTTCGAAAGCCTTTCCAAAGGCCACTTTGTTGGAGCTGCCCGATTCTCCCGCAACGCCATTGTTTACGGCGGTTATGGTATATCCGCTCAGCGCATAGTTCTGCTGTGGCACATCTTCAGTGAACACAGTATCAGCCACCGTAGCGACAGCGGCTTTCTCACCCGCCCGATACACCTTATAGCTAACAGCCGATGGCAGTAAATGGTGGCTATGCAAACCTTCGGTAACCCTGTTCCACTTTACATGAGCTACATTCTCAGCATCAACATAAAAGTCTACTTGCCCCCGGAGCAGCCGGAACGTCGGGGCCGGCCCACACTATGCGATGGGCTGCCTCTGACGTTCCCGAGCTGTTGCTGCATAAGAAAGACATCCTCACATTCCCCGTAGGCAATTGTCCTGTAAAGGATATGCTCTCACCCGGTTGCCCCGTTCCAGTCTGAAGTGTGTCGGGGCCGGCGCACACCACATAATTCATACTGCCGCTTGCGTCATCCCCCCCCACCGTCTTAGACGGCAAAGTAAACTGCACATCGCAAGTGTTGGTGGGCTCAATGGGAGTAAGATGTATGTCGGTTATCTTGGCCGGAGCCTGTGTGTTCAGCTCCCCGCAAATGCTCCGATGGGCATCTACTGGTATAAGGTATATGCAGTAAACGGCGATATGACAAGCGAGGAAGTGAACACACAGTATCAGAAGGTGGCTTTCGGAGGAGCACTGCCAACACCGTGGTATTGCAATTTCGAGTCGTCAGACTCGTTGATGCTCTTCACAAAAATCAACAGTAACGATGATTATAGCTCGTGGTATTGGACCAGCGACTACGACTATAACACAGGTCTGAACAATGGCAGAGCTGCCATATCCACAAACAGTGCTGCCGACGACTGGCTCCTCACACCCCCGCTGAAGCTTTTGGGCGGACGCGAATACTGCGTCAGCTACTCTTACGAAAGCGGTACCTGGGACAAGGACAACATCATGCAGGTTCTCTTCGGAAAAGGCACTGACGCGACGGGCTTCAAGGCTATCAGCGACACTCTAAAATTCTCGGGAGTGGGCATGCCCTGGAACCACAGCAAAAACACCGTCCGGATAGAGTCTGACGGCGAATATAGGTTTGCCTTTCACGCTATGAGCCCTGACCAAGCCCAATACATCAAGATCGACAGCCTGGGCGTATACCCCGGTGCCGTATTCCTCTCACCCGACTCCGTAACCCAATTGCAGATGAAGCCCCGTCTCGGCGAGTATAACACACAACTGACGTTCAAAGCGCCCACAAAGCTTGGCGACGGATCACTCCTCCCATCAATAGAAAAGATAGAAATACTGGCGCAAGACACCATCCTGCTCAAGACTCTCAGCAATGTAACCCCTGGCGAGCAACTGACTTACACCGACACATCAGCCTACAGCGGATTACGCAAGTACACCGTAGTGGCTTATAATGAGGCCGGACGTGGCTCAGAAAACAGCGTGAGCGGATATGTGGGTGACGATGTGCCTGCTACAACAGAAGGTGTAACCTATCAAGACAACCTCAACGGAACAGCCACCATCTCATGGAACAAGGTCAGTACCACAGGCGCTAACGGAAGACCCGTCAACCCCGCACATGTCACTTACGGCATCATGCCCATGGGCTACGGCAACCATCAGGGCGGTGCAGCACCTACTATTACGGGCATTAAAGATACCTGCTATGTAATAGACGACATACCCACTACGGGCGAACAACGCTTGGCCGACTTCCTGGTTTACACCACAAACCTTGCCGGAACAGGCAATCCGGGATTCGACTTCAACACTCTTATCACTGGCGCTCCTTACACGCTGCCGCTGCACGAGGGATTCAATCAGGGCCAAAGCGTATATAAGTGGGAGTATTATCGATATGACAATGTGAGCAATTTCTCGGCTGATGACGACGAACCCGGAGCTGTCGCCATGACAGGCATGGGGGCAGACAACATGAAGGGCACACTCACCTCCTACAAGATAAACCTGGCAGGCGCTGCCAATCCCAAACTCGTATTCAGCATCTACGGACAGAAACCCACGAACAACAATCCCTCTTACATCAATGTCATCGAACGAATGGATGGTAGAGCCAATCCACCTTATATTCTTCAGAAGATAGACCTCTCTGCAGCCTTCTCTCCAGAAGGTGAGTGGAAGCGAATAGCCATACCTCTCGTAAAGCATGACAATGGATACGTGCGCTTGCAATTCTATACCATGCTCGGCGACAAAACCGTACCAGTTGCCATCGACAACATAGATGTATACGATGTGCCGTCACATGACCTGCAGATAAAACTGAAAGGCTCTGCCTCTGTTAAGGTAAACAACAACGGCACCTATCACGTCAGGGTGACCAACAGAGGCGAAAACACCGAAAGTAACTTTACCATACGTTTGGTCGACTCGAAAGACAGCCTGCTTGCCTCATGTAATGGTGGTACGCTCGCATCCATGGCAGACAGCACCTACACCCTGCTGTTTCATGCCACCACCAACACCGTGGGACAATACATGCTACAGGCGGTTGTGACAGATGCCAATGACACCATTGCCCGTAACAATCGCGACACCATGATGGTGGCTGTCAGCCCGAGCGACTATCCCGGTATAACAGACTTGCGCGCCTCCACTAACGGCTCCCGTTACGTCACACTGTCGTGGAGCGAGCCACAAGGCGCTTATCCCAACATCACAGAAGACTTTGAGGCCTACGAGCCATTCAGCGACAGTATGTCACCCTGGCAGCTCATTGATGCCGATGGAGCTCAGAAAACCTACGGATTTGCAGATGTCACCTTCAGCCACATGGGACAGGCCATGAGCTACATCACCTTCAAACCCTCAGCTTTGGGAGTAGACCCTCAGGCCAATCCCAATGCTGCTGCGCCGTCGGGAGAGCAATACGTCATCTCATTCGATGCCGTACCGCAATATGCCAAGAACGGCCACTCCGACGACTGGCTCATCTCACCCCAACTGTCAGGAAGAGAGCAGACCATCAAGCTGAAAGCCGGACTGCTGACAAGCAATTATGGCGCAGAGACCTTCGACGTGCTCTATTCAACAACCGACTCGGCACAAAGCAGCTTCCAGCTCCTTGAGACAGAGCGGCCATCCGCTGCTGGGTGGACTGAATATGAGGTTACATTGCCTGAAGATGCCCGCTTCTTCGCCTTGCGCCACACCACACCCAACGGCTTGTCACTCGCCTTTGACGACGTCTCTTTCGAAGGCGCTTCACAACCCGTCACGGGCTACAGAATCTATCGTGACGGAGAACTTATCGCCTCGCTCCCCGCAGCTGTGACCAACTTCGACGACTATGCCTCAGAAGACGGCCTGCACACCTATATGGCAACAGCCATGTATGGCGACAAAGAGTCTGCAGCATCCAATGCCATAACCATTGCTACAGAAATAGGATATTTATCTGCAATCACAGACAATCTGATGGATGTTGATGTCACGGTATACAATACAGCCGGTGTAAGGATGGCTTCTGGTAAGGGTGTTTTAGCTAAGATGCCTAGAGGTATTTACCTTGTTAGTCCCAATGGAACATCTAAGTGCTACCGTATGATAGTGAGATAGTCATCGGTTGATTGTTCTATTCAGCATGCCCGCTTTCTTTTGCAGAGAAGTGGACATGTTCTTGTTAGATATAGAGCAGTGCTTGTGAAGGCGTGTGCTAAGCTACGCTCGAACGCACAAAAAAAAGAGAGGGCTGGAGTCCTCACTTGGATTTCAGCCCTCGATCTACGTTTGTATGTTATGAAAAATTTGAGAGAATTGAAACTTCACAGTTTCATTTTTGTTTTACTAAACATGATTTATTGAGAAAGCATAGAAATTATCTTATTTCATGAATCCGTCGGGGGTGATGCTCTGCTTCATGGTGTCGAGCTTGGCGGAGTCTATCTTGGCCACAGAGGGTCCGTCGTGCGGCTTCTCCATGCTGGCCGAGGAGGGTGCGGGTGCGGCGTTCTCGTCGCTCACAGCCATTTGCATGGCGTTCCCGATGGTAAGTATGATGGCTACGACAGCCGCTGCCTTGAAGAGCGGCATGAGGCGCCTGCGCATGGTGATAACTCGGGCTTTGACTGGCCGTGCGTCTTCCGTGAGTGCCAGAATCCTCTCGTCGAAGTCATCGCCCAGGGCATTTTCTTGCTTTTGGGCGTGAGCATAGCTGAACAGGGGCTGGAAAGGGCGCAACTCTTCGGGGATGTTGTCCTGTGAGAAGAAGGTCTTCAGGATGTCCTCTTCCTCAAGGGTTGTCTCGCACTTCCAGTAGCGCTCGAGTATTTGCTGTATATACTTATAATCCATAGTTGTCTATTTTTCTAAACTTTTGCTTGATGGTTTGGCGGGCTCTGAAGATATTCACCTTCACTTGTTCCTCGGTTATGCCGAGTATCTCCGCTACTTCCTTATAGCTTTTTCCCTCAAAGTCGCGGAGCTGCATGCAGCTCCGTTGTTTTTCGGGGAGTGTGTTCACAAGCTTTCTGACGGTTTCTACTCTGTCTTTTCGCATCATCAGCTTGTAGGGATCGCTCGTCGCAGACGGCTCGGGTGTGTTCTTGGATTCCAGTGACTCGTGGTCGTTGCCTTTTTTCTTCAGGCGGTCCAGAGCCATGTTGCGACATATGGTGAGGCAGAAGGCCTCTATGGAGTCTATCTCTGGCCAATAGTCGCGCTTGCTCCACACTTTGATGAGCGTGTCCTGAACGATGTCTTCAGCTTCGGTCTGATTGAGTGTGATGCGCAGGGCAAGCCTGTATAGCTGGTTCTTCAGCGGCAACACATCGTTACGAAAACTGATTTTCTTCATCTGACTTCTGCTTAAAAGACGATTGGGTTATGGTGAAAGTTACAGCAATACGGGTGAAAGTTATTGTTTTTAATATCTGTTAACAATACTTGGTTCCCTGCCCTGTTATTGTATAATGGTGCCTTCTTGGCCGTCTATGGCGGTGGCTTGTGTGATGAAGACCCGCCTGACGCCTCTCTCTACGGCCAAGAGGGCGTTTTCTACCTTGGGTATCATCCCGCCCGAGAGCGTGCCGGAGGCTTTCAGGGCCTCGAAGCGGGCGCGGTTGAGATGGGGTATGACGCTGCCGTCGTCGCCCATCACGCCTTTCTTCTCGAAGCAATAGATGAGCGTGGTGTCGTAGAGTCCAGCCATGGCGCAGGCTGTCTCTCCGGCAATGGTGTCGGCGTTGGTGTTGAGCAGCCGCCCCTCGGCGTCGAAGGTGAGGGGTGCCAGGACGGGTGTGAGCCCTTGCTCCAGGAATGCCTGCAGTTGTGGGCCGTTTACCTCTTTGACGTCGCCTACGTAGCCATAGTCTGTGCCGTTTGTTATGGGGCGCTTCTCGGAGCGTATCACGGTGGCGTCGGCTCCTGTGAGGCCGAGTGCCCGGATGCCTTTGGCGTCGAGACGCGCCACGATGTTCTTGTTGACCAGACCTGCGTAGACCATTGTCACCACGTCGAGCATCTGCCTGCCGGTGACTCGCCTGCCCTCTACCATGCGGCTTTCAATGCCCAAGGCGGCGGCTACCTTGGTGGCTCTGCGGCCTCCGCCGTGCACAAGTATCTTATGCCCGGGCAGGGTGGCAAAGCGTCCGAGCAGGTTGTCTAGCCGGCTGTCGTCTTCGACGATGGCCCCGCCCACTTTGATGATGGTGAGTTTTTCCATTTCTGTTTATTCCAGATAAGTGTATCCATAGAGCCCGGAGCGGTAGTTGCTGAGAAATTCCTTGCCCTCGTCGAGGGTTATCTTGCCGCTCTTGACGCTCTTTGTCACCCATATCTCGAGCTGGCGCACGAGCTTTTTGGGGTTATACTGCACATAGTCGAGCACCTCTTCTACGGTTTCGCCGTCGAATATCTGGTCGATGTGATACTGTCCGTTCTTCACTGATATGTGCACGGCATTGGTGTCGCCGAAGAGGTTGTGCATGTCGCCGAGTATTTCCTGGTAGGCTCCTACGAGGAACACGCCCAGGTAGTAAGGCTCGCCCTTCTTGAGAGTGTGCACGGGCAGCACATGCTCTATATGTCCGTTGCACACGAAGTTGGCTATCTTGCCGTCGCTGTCGCACGTTATGTCTTGCAGCGTGGCGTTGCGTGTGGGGCGCTCGGCAAGCCGCTGTATGGGCATGATGGGGAAGAGCTGGTCTATGGCCCAGCTGTCGGGCAGTGACTGGAAGATGGAGAAGTTGCAGAAATACTTGTCGGCCAGCAACTTGTCAAGCCCGCGCAGCTCATCGGGCACGTGCTTCATGCCTTGCGCCAGGGTGTTTATCTCGTGGCACACGCTCCAGTACATGCTCTCTATCTCGGCCCTTGTCTTGAGGTCTACCATGCCGTGTGAGAAGAGCTCCAGGGCCTCGTCGCGTATCTGCTCGGCATCGTGCCAGTCTTCGAGCATTGTTCTGGGGTTGAGGTTGTCCCATATATCATACAGGTCTTTCACCAGCTGGTGGTCAGACTCCTTGGCCTCAAACTCTTCGGGCATCTCG
This sequence comes from uncultured Prevotella sp., assembly GCA_902496445.1. Classification (GTDB taxonomy): domain Bacteria; phylum Bacteroidota; class Bacteroidia; order Bacteroidales; family Bacteroidaceae; genus Prevotella. The sequence continues at coordinate 20,531 of CABVAZ010000002.1, forward strand.
GGCAGGGATGCTGTCTCGAGCACGTCTATGATCAGCACGGAGTGGTGGGCTGCGAGGCTGCGGCCGCTCTCTGTGATGATGTTGGGGTGGGCGATGTTGTTTTTGTTGGCGGCGTCTACAAAGGTGTAGACGCAGTCGTTCACATACTCTTGTATGGAGTAGTTCACGCTGCTCTCGCTGCTGGAGCTGCGTGTGCCGTCATAGTCTACGCCGAGCCCGCCTCCGCAGTCAACGAAGTCTACGTTATATCCCATCTTGTGCAGGTTAACGTAGAACTGGGCTGCCTCTTTCAAGGCTGTCTGTATGCGTCGTATCTTGGTTATCTGGCTTCCGATGTGGAAGTGTATGAGTCTGAGGCAGTCGTCGAGCCCTCTTTCGTGAAGTATGTGCAGCGCGTCGAGCAGCTCGGAGCTGGTGAGCCCGAACTTGCTGGCATCGCCTCCGCTCTCTTCCCACTTGCCCGAGCCGGATGAGGCGAGCTTGATTCTGATGCCCAGGTTGGGCTTGATGTTCATTTTCTTGGCCACGCGTGCGATGATGTCGAGCTCGTTGAGCTTCTCCACCACGATGAAGATGCGCTTTCCCATCTTCTGTGCCAGCAGTGCCAGCTCTATGTAGCTTTGGTCTTTATACCCATTGCAGACAATGAGCGAGTCGCTCTGGCACTGCACGGCGATGACGGCGTGCAGCTCGGGCTTTGATCCGGCCTCAAGTCCGAGGTTGAACTTGCGTCCGTGTGAGATGATTTCTTCCACGACGGGCTGCATTTGGTTTACCTTGATGGGGTAGATAATGAAATTTTGGGCCTTGTAGTCGTATTCCTTGGCGGCTTTCTGAAAGCAGCTGGCTGTTTTCTCGATGCGGTTGTCCAGAATGTCGGGAAAACGCAGCAGCACGGGGGGTGTGACGTCTCTGAGCGCCAGCTCGTCCATCACGTCGCGCAGGTCTATCTGCGTATTGTCCTTGCACGGGGTGACATACACGTCTCCTTTATCGTTGATGCCAAAGTAGGATGTGCCCCATCCGTTGATGTTGTACAGCTCTTTGGAGTCTTCTATTGTCCATTTTTTCATTGTTGTCAAGCTATATGTTGAGCAGTTTCTTGATTGTTTCGACTGTGATTTTTATCTTTTCACGGTTGTCCAGCAGGCTCACGTCGATGGTGTGGTGGGCCTGGCTGTAGTATTTCTCGCGTTGGGCGAGCTGCTGCTTGATGAAGGCTCTCACCTGGTCGGGTGTCTTGTTGAGCAACAGTGGCCTTACCACCTTGCCCATCTTGAGATGGCTGTAGAGCACTTCGGGTTGGGCCTTGAGGTATATGGTCTGGCCTTGCCGGTTCAGGTAGCTCATGTTGTCGAAGAAGCAGGGCGTTCCGCCTCCGCAGCTCAGGATGACGTTCTCAAACTCTGCCACCTCGTGCAGCATGTTGCGCTCTGTTTTCCGGAAGCCCTCTTCGCCCTCTTGGTCGAATATTTGCTTCACGCTGCGGCGCATCCGGCTCTCTATATACCAGTCGAGGTCGTAGAAGGGCATGCCCAGGTCTTTGGAGAGCGCCCTGCCCACGGTGGTCTTGCCGGCGCCCATGTAGCCGATGAAGATGATTCTGTTTGTCATTTAGCGTGTTTTTTGCCTCTCGGCGACTTGGGCTCGGGGGCGTTGTTGACGATGTTCAGGCACTCGTCGTAGCTCAGTTGGGCTGCTTTCTCGTGTAGGTTCTTGGGCAGGCGGTAGTTCTTTCCGTCGTAAGCGATGTAGGGTCCGAAGCGTCCGTTCATCACTTCCATCTTGGGGTCTTCGTCAAACTGCTTGAGGTGTCGCTTGGCTTCTTCCTCGCGCTTGTTTCTTATCAGCTCTACGGCCTCTTGGAGCGTTATGCTCAGGGGGTCGGCGCCCTTGGGCAGCGACACGTATTTCTTGTTGTGCAGCACGTAGGGCCCGAATCTGCCGGCGCCTATGACAACTGCCGTGCCCTCGAAGTCGCCCACCGTGCGGGGCAGCTTGAAGAGCTCCAGAGCCTCTTGGAGCGTGATGTCTTCCATGCTCTTGTCGGCGGGTAACTGCGAGAAGCGGGGCTTCTCGTCGTCGTCGGCCGTGCCTATCTGCACCACGGGGCCGAAGCGCCCTATCTTCACGGACACTTGCTTGCCCGATTTGGGGTCAGTGCCCAGCACACGCTCTCCGGCCTTGTGCTCCGAGCGGGCGTTCATCACCTTCTCTACGTCGGGCTCAAACCTACGGTAGAATTCCTTCATCTCGGCGTTCCAGCGGGCCTTGCCCTCGGCTATCTTATCGAACTCTTGCTCCACGTTGGCCGTGAAGTTGTAGTCCATGATGTCGGGGAAGTTCTGCATGAGGAAGTCGTTCACCACAATGCCTATGTCGGTGGGTATGAGCTTGCCTTTGTCGGCGCCTGCCATCTCTTTCTTCGTAGAGGTTGTTATGCTGGCGCTTCTTAGGGTGTCGATGGCGTAGAGCCTCTCTTCGCCTTTCTTCTCGCCCTTTTCCACGTAGCCTCTTTGCTGTATGGTGGATATGGTGGGGGCGTAGGTAGAGGGTCGGCCTATGCCCAGCTCTTCCATCTTGCGCACCAGGCTGGCCTCTGTGTAGCGCGAGGGGCTCTGCGAGAAGCGCTCGGTGGAGGTTATCTCGCGGCGTTTCAGCTCGTCGCCCATCTTCAGGGCTGGCAGGGTGTGCATGCTGTCGTCGGCTCCGTTGCCGTCGTCGTCTGTAGACTCACGATACACTTTCAGGAATCCGTCGAAGCTCACCACCTCGCCGTTGGCCACAAACTCTTCTTCAGCCATGCGCCCGTTGCCATACACGCTGATGTTCACCGTGGTCTTCTCTATGCTGGCATCGGCCATCTGCGAGGCTATGGTGCGCTTCCATATCAGCTCGTATAGCCTCTTTTCCTGTGCCGTTCCGTCTATCTTCACGTCTTCCATGTGTGTGGGGCGTATGGCCTCGTGGGCCTCTTGGGCGCCCTTGGTGTGCACGTGATACTGTCTCACCTTGCTGTATTGCCCGCCGTAGAGCTTCTCTATCTCGGCCTTGCTGGCGTTGATGCAGAGGGATGAGAGGTTCACGCTATCGGTTCGCATATAGGTGATGCGGCCGTTCTCATACAGCCTCTGGGCTATCATCATGGTTTGCGATACCGTCATGCCCAACTTGCGTGCTGCCTCTTGTTGCAGTGTAGATGTGGTGAAGGGTGGCGCGGGGGTGCGCTTGAGGGGCTTCTTGGTGATGGCGGCCACTCTGAATGTGGCGTCCTTGCAGGTGTTAAGAAATTCTATGGCCTCGTCGTGCGTCTTGAAGCGTGTTGACAGTTCGGCTTTTACCTCGTTCACCTCGCCGTTTTCGTCGGCCACGGCAAAGATGGCGTTGATGCGATAGTAGGGAACGCTCTTGAAGTTTTGTATCTCGCGCTCGCGCTCCACGATGAGCCTCACGGCAACGCTCTGCACTCTGCCGGCCGATAGCTGCGGCTTGACCTTGCGCCAGAGCACGGGTGAGAGCTTGAAACCCACCAGTCTGTCGAGCACCCGGCGTGCCTGCTGGGCGTTAACCAGGTTCATGTCCAGATGGCGGGGGTGCTTGATGGCCTCGAGTATGGCGGGCTTGGTTATCTCATGAAAGACGATACGGCTTGTCTTTTCCTCGTTCAGCCCTAGCACCTCACACAAATGCCAGCTGATGGCCTCTCCCTCGCGGTCCTCATCAGACGCCAGCCATATTTTCTTGGCCTCTTTGGCGTTCTTCTTAAGGTCGCTGACAACCTTTTTCTTTTCCTCCGGTATCTCGTAGTCAGGCTCAAGCGTCTTGGTGTCTATGCTGAGCTCATGCTTCTTCAAGTCGCGTATATGTCCGTAAGACGACATCACCTTGTAGTCTTTGCCAAGGAACTTCTCAATGGTTTTAGCCTTGGCCGGACTCTCCACAATAACTAAGTTTTCCTGCATATTCAGTATCTTGCTATATATTCAAGGGCGCAAAAGTAAGAAAAACTTTTGCTTACACCTTATATATAAGCGCTTTTTTCTGTTTTTTTAAGGTTTAGTAAGCATCCAGAAATTCCAGGAGTGCCTGCCTTACCGACCGCATTCCGAACAGCTCGGTATGTATTTCCGGCAGCGGCAGCCACATTAGCTCGGCCGCGTCGTCGTTGGCCACGGCGCCCTTGCAGTCTTTCACTTCACAGATGAAAAAGGTGTCGAGCGTGGGAACGTCAAACCCGCTGTAGCGGTATTTGGTGTTGGGCAGGCTGCAAAAATATTTTGTCTGGGTAACAGTCAGCCCCGTCTCTTCTTGCACCTCTCTCTTCAGGGCCGACTCCAGCGTCTCGCCTATGTCACAAAAGCCACCCGGAAGGTCGAGCGTGCCCTTGCCCGGATTGCGCTTGCGCCGTTCCACCAGCAGCTCGTGATTCTCGTTCATGATGAAGGCGGCCACTGCCGAGCTGGGATTGAGATAATACTCAAATCCGCAGTTTGCGCATCGCTTGCTCTTCTCGTCGTTGATGTCGAAATGTTTGCTGCCGCAAACGGGACAATAGGCAAATTTATCCAATACGTGCATATCTATATCTTTTTTACAAGTGTTCTCCACGCCGGGCCCACTGGGCACAGCGACCATGAGTTGTTAACGGCAATGGCTAAACATTAAATTTCCTTTATAATGCCGTGGGCATTACCTTTAGCGACTGCAATATTACAAAAAAATGATTATCTTTGCAACATAATAAGCGAAAAAACATTCAGAATGAATTTCAAGAAATTATTTTTCTTGCTGGGCTTGGCCGTTTTCTCACTTTCTGCGGCTGCCCAGCGCACTTTTGACGTAAACTTATATCAGGGCCGTCCACGCTACAGCAACGGCAATGTGCTAGACACAGCCAAGGTGAGGGTGTATCTTCCTGACGAGAAGAGCAACACGCGCAGGGCAGTGGTCATCTTTCCCGGGGGCGGCTATGAGTCGTTGGCTATGGACAAGGAAGGCTACGACTGGGGCGAGTTCTTTCAAAATCAGGGCATTGCGGCCATCGTGGTGAAATATCGTATGCCCAAGGGCAACCCCGACGTGCCCGTATCCGATGCTGAGACGGCCATGCGCATGGTGCGCATCAATGCCGGCAGCTGGGGCATAAACGACGATGAAGTGGGCGTGATGGGCTTCTCGGCTGGAGGACATTTGGCCTCTGTGATTGCCACGCAAAGCACAGGAACGGCCAAGCCCAACTTCCAGATACTTTTCTATCCTGTCATTTCCATGATGGAAGGTTATGGACATGAGGGGTCGTTCAACAACTTCCTGGGCAAGCATCCCAGCAAGCGTGACCAGAAAAAATACAGTTCTGACCAGAACGTTTCGCGCATGACGCCGCGCGCGCTCATCTTTCTTTGCGACGACGACCGAGTGGTGCCGCCAGCCAATGGAGCCAGCTACTTCATGGAGCTGTATCGCCATGACGTGCCCGCGTCTATACACGTGTATCCCAGCGGAGGTCACGGCTTCGGCTCAAAGATAGGATTCCGTTATCACGAAGAGATGATGATGGAGCTCAAGTCATGGCTTAAAAGCTTCTAAGCTCTATGGCGGAAGATTTTGATATAAGAGAGGAGCAGCTGTCGTCGGCCGAAAAGGAGTTTGAGAACGCACTGCGGCCGCTGCGCTTCGACGACTTCAGCGGGCAGCGCGCCGTGGTGGACAATCTGCGCGTGTTTGTAGAGGCAGCCAAGTATCGTGGCGAGCCGCTAGACCATACGCTGCTGCACGGACCGCCCGGACTGGGCAAGACAACCCTCAGCCAAATCATTGCTAACGAGCTGGGGGTGGGATTTAAGATTACGAGCGGCCCCGTGCTCGACAAGCCGGGCGACCTGGCCGGCATCCTGACTTCGCTAGAGCCCAACGATGTGTTGTTCATCGACGAGATACACAGGCTCAGCCCTGTGGTGGAGGAGTATCTCTACTCGGCCATGGAAGACTATCGCATAGATATCATGATAGACAAAGGGCCGTCGGCACGCTCCATACAGATAGACCTGAATCCCTTCACCCTGGTGGGTGCCACCACGCGCAGCGGGTTGCTCACAGCGCCCCTTCGTGCACGCTTCGGCATCAACCTGCATCTGCAATACTATGATCCCGAAACGCTACAACGCATCGTCAAGCGCTCTGCCTCTTTGCTCAAGGTGCCCATAGAGGATGCCGCAGCTGCAGAGATAAGCCGCCGCAGCAGAGGCACGCCACGTATTGCCAACGGCTTGCTGAGACGTGTGAGAGACTTCGCCCAAGTGAAAGGCAACGGAACCATCACCCATTCCATCACCAACATGGCTCTGCAGGCTCTCAACATAGACCAGTATGGCCTTGACGAAACAGACAATAAGATACTGCTCACCATCATAGATAAGTTCAGGGGTGGCCCCGTGGGCATATCAACCATAGCCACGGCCATAGGCGAGGATGCCGGCACGGTGGAGGAGGTATACGAGCCTTTCCTCATCATGGAGGGATTTATCAAGCGCACGCCACGCGGACGAATGGCCACAAAGCTGGCTTACGACCATCTGGGACGCAATCCCTATGCGGGCAATATCATGGAGCCAGACCTTTTTGGGTAATACTATAAGAGGCTTAACCGGCACATACAGCCAGCTAAGCCTCTTTTGCTATTCGTCAGGAAAAAACTTCTTGCTTACTTGCCGGGATAGCCCGGCTCGCCCTTCAGCGGCCAGTAAGGCGACGGGTGGTGCATCTTCTTCATCATCTTGTCGAGCGCTTTCACCATCTTGGGATATTTCTCCGCCAGGTTATTCTGCTCGGTGGGGTCCTCCTTGATGTTATACAGCTCCACAGGATGGCCCTGCCCAATCGACTCAGCCTTCCACTCTCCGTGGCGAATGGCACGCTGCTTGCCCGGAAACTCCCAGTAGAGGTATCGGTTGTCGGTGTCTATCTGCTTGCCGTAGAAGAGGGGCGACACGTCCATACCGTCTATATCGCGTGGCAGGCTCTTGCTGCTGCCCGTTATCTGCGCCAGGGTGGGCATGAAGTCGGGAAAATAAACCAGGTTGCTGAGGTTCTGCACAGGCACCTTTCCAGGCTGGTTTACGATGAGCGGAACCCTTATTCCGCCCTCATAGAGCTGGCCCTTGTGGCCTTTGAGGCCCGCTCCGCAGTTCAGCTCTTTGAGCGGAGCCATAACAGCCGCGCCGTTATCCGACGCGAAGATAACCAGTGTGTTCTGCCTCAAGCCCAGCGCGTCGAGCGCGCCCAGAACCCTTCCGATGTTATAGTCCATGTGTGTCACCAGGGCGGCATAGCGCTTGGTGTTGGCGCTCCAGTTGCCCTCGTCGTCATACCACGACGTGTCGTCGATGTGGTAAGGCTCGTGCGGAGCGTCGTAAGCCAGATAAAGGAAGAAGGGATGGTCCTTCTCACGGTTGATAAAGGCTATGGCGTCGTCGGTAGAAATCTCGGTGTTGTGCCTCACATGGGCGTCGTGCTCGTTCTCACTGATGTTGATGAGGCTGTCGCCATGAAAACGATAGTAGGGATAATAATAGTAAGGACCGTTGCTCTTGGGCGTTGATATGGTCCAGCCATAGAATTCGTCAAAGCCCCTGTGGTTGGGTGCTGCCATAGGGTCGTAGCCGTCGAGGTGCCATTTGTTTACCAGGCAAGTGCGGTAACCGGCCGTGCGCAGCACCGTGGCTATGGTGGTGTCTTCCGGAAGCAGGTTGGCTCGGTGCAGATAAGTGGTGTCGCCGTTGGTGTTAATCTTGATTCCGATGCGCCCGCCCACAGGGCATTGGTTGTCGCGTATGCGCGACTTGCCGGTATTCATGCCCGTCATGAGTGCGCATCTCGACGGCGACGAAATGCCGCTGCCGGCATAAGCCTGTGAGAAGCGAGTGCCCGTAGCGGCCAGCTTGTCGATGTTAGGAGTTTGAATGTACTGGTTGCCGTAGCAGTGCAAGTCGCCGTAGCCCATGTCATCGGCCAGTATGAAGACGATGTTGGGCCTCTCCGGCGTAGCTTTAGTAGCTTTTTCCTGGGCACCTGCACAGCCTGGCACAAACGTGGCGGCCAGCATTCCGCCCAGACATAATTTTGTGTTCATAGTTTGTTTGGATTAATATTCGCAGATGCAAAGATAGTGTTTTTTGCCTTAACGTACAAGCATTGAAAGACATTTCTGCCTTAGCGCCCAAGTAGAAAGACATAAAAACGCATCCACAGAAGGGTGCTGCCCTTGTATGGATAATCATTAAAATCTGTTGCATGTAATCATTCTTTTACCAGCAGTTGTATTGCCCGCGCCTTCTAATGCGTACGGCAGTCAGTGCATTCTGCAAATGTAAAGTGGTAAGGGCTGCAGCTGAATATGTGGACGAAGGCATGAAAAAAGCGGATATTGATTTGACAGCTAGCTATTTTTTTGTAACTTTGCAGCTGTTTATATTATGGTACTCAATTATATTTGGATAGCATTCTTCGTCATAGCCTTTGTCTTTGCGATTATTCAACTGGCTATGGGCAATACGACAATCTTTCAACAGATTGTCCTTTCTACTTTCGACTCTTCCAAAACGGCCTTCGAAACGTCGTTGGGACTTACAGGCGTGCTGGCCTTGTGGCTGGGCATCATGAAGATAGGAGAGAGGGCTGGCGTGGTGAATGTGCTGGCCAGGATGCTCAGCCCGGTGTTTACGAAGCTCTTCCCTGACATTCCCAAGAATCATCCTGTGATGGGCAGCATCTTCATGAACATCGCTTCCAACATGTTGGGGCTTGATAATGCCGCCACGCCTACGGGACTCAAGGCTATGAGCCAGATGCAAGAGCTGAACAACAAGAAGGACACGGCCACCAATCCCATGATTATGTTCCTTGTGCTCAACACGTCCGGCCTCACCATCATCCCCACAACCATCCTTGCCTTTCGCTCCTCTTACGGAGCGGCACAGCCCAACGACGTGTTCATACCCATCCTGCTGGCCACCACGGTGGCCACACTGGCCGGCATTGTCGTCACTGCCTTGTGGCAGAAGATAAATCTCTTGCAGCCTGCTCTGCTGGCTACGCTGCTCGGTCTCATCGCTTTTGTGGGGCTGGTGATATGGGGCTTCGGGCAGATGAGCCGTCAGACGATGGACACGGTGACGGCTGTAGCCTCCAACCTGATACTCTTCGGCTTCATCGTGCTGTTCATTCTGGCGGGTTGGCTGAAGCACATCAACGTCTATGACGCCTTCATAGAGGGCGCGAAAGAGGGCTTCAGCACCGCTGTGCGCATCATTCCCTATCTTGTGGCCATACTTGTTGGCGTGGGCGTGTTCCGCGCTTCGGGTGCCATGGACATGCTCATAGGAGGCGTGAAGTGGGCTGTGGCAGCCTGCGGCATGAATACCGACTTTGTGGGCGCGCTGCCCACGGCACTTATGAAGCCGTTGTCGGGCAGTGGGGCGCGTGGCCTGATGCTCGAAACCATGAAGCATTACGGCCCCGACTCGTTTGTGGGCAGGCTGAGCTGCATTTTCCAAGGCTCCACCGACACCACGTTCTACATCCTGGCCGTTTACTTCGGCTCGGTAAACATCAAATACACACGCCACGCCGTGGCCTGTGGCTTGCTGGCAGACTTGGCTGGCGTGATAGCGGCTATATGCATAGCCTACATCTTTTTCGGCGCATAGCAAACATCATATAGGCTCTGTGAGAGCGTAAATCCAATAACTTTGAAATGGCAAACTTAAAGTCACTCATGAAAGATACCGCCATCTATGGCATCAGCAGCATAGCCGCGCGGTTCATCAATTATCTGCTCGTGCCCATAGAGACATTCGCCTGGGCAGCCAAAGGTGGCCAATATGGCATCATCACCAACGTGTATTCTTATATAGCCATACTCATTGTGCTGCTCACCTTTGGCATGGAAACCACCTTCTTCCGTTATGCCAACAAAGAGGGTGAGAATGCCCGGATGGTTTACTCCACCGTGCTGCGCATGGTGGGAGCCGTGGCTCTGGCCTTCGCACTCATCATAATGGCCTTCCTGAAGCCTATAGCTGGCTTCATGGGCTATGCCGAACATCCGTGGTACATAGGCGCCATGGCCCTGTGTGTGGCTATCGACGCATGGTCGTGCATCATGTTCGACTATTTGAGATACCTGCACAGGCCCATGAAGTTCATGATTCTCAAGGTAGCCAACATCTTCATCAACGTGGTGATGGTGGCCATGCTGCTGCTTGTTCTGCCCGCCCTGCACATCTATATACCGGGACTCTACAGTGCCACGGGCGTGCCCGACGTGGGCATTGTGTTCTACGTCAACCTGCTGTGCTCGGTAGTCACGCTGCTGTTGTTGTGGAAAGAGGCACGCGGCATTACCGCAGGCTTCGACTGGAAGCTGTGCCGCCGCATGTTCTCCTACACCTGGCCCATGCTCATCCTGGGCATCGCCGGACAGCTTAACCAGAGCGCCTCGCAGATACTCTTTCCCTATCTGTATGACGGAGCAGCCTCAGAGGCGAAGGCACAGTTAGGTATTTACGGCGGATGTATAAAGATAGCCATGATCATGGTGATCATCACGCAGGCCTTCCGCTTTGCTTATGAGCCTTTCGTATTCGGCAATAAAGATGCCGACAAGAAGCAAACCTATGCCAAGGTGATGAAATTCTATGTCATGTTCACACTGCTGGCCTATCTTTGCGTCATTGCTTATATGGACATCCTGCGCCATGTGGTGGCCCCCGATTACTGGGAAGGCCTGAAGGTGGTGCCTATCACGATGGCTGCCGAGATTATGTTCGGCGTCTACTTCAATCTGAGCTTCTGGTATAAGCTCACCGACCGCACCATCTGGGGCGCCTACTTCTCCGGACTGGGATGCCTGGTGCTCATCCTCACCGATGTTATCTTCATTCCGCATTACAGCTATATGGCCTGCGCATGGGCCGGCTTTGCGGCTTACGGAATAAGCATGGTGGCCAGCTACTTCTTCGGGCAGAAGTATTACCCCATCAACTATCCCATCAAGGATATTATGATATATGTTGTTCTGGCCGTGCTCGTCTTCGCCGGAATGACCTGTTCCAACCAACTGCTGCCATCGGGCTGGGCCCTTGTGGGCAACACACTGCTCTTGCTGGCGTTTGTGGCTTACATGGTGAAGAAAGACATACCCTTAGCCAGCCTGCCTGTCATTGGCAAGCACTTCAAGAAATAACGTAATCTTAATTAATAGCTATAGAAAACCTTATGAGAAAAAAACAATTCACAAAAGTTGTCACCTTGCTGGCTGCAACAGCCGCTGTGTGCATGCCGGCACATGCTGATGAGGGCATGTGGACACTGTACAATCTGCCGCAGGCGGTGTACGATGAGATGGTACAGGAGGGCTTTCAGTTGCCCTACAACAGTCTTTATGCCGGACAAGACGCGTTGAAGAACGCTGTGGTAAACTTTTCGGGCTACTGCTCGGGTGTAGTGGTGTCACCCAACGGACTGGTGTTCACCAACCACCACTGTGGCTTCTCGGCCATCAACGCCCACTCTACAGAGGAGCACGACTATATGCTCAACGGCTTCTATGCCAAGGACTACAGTGAGGAACTGCCCAACGAGAATATGTTTGTGAGCTTCATGAAGGACCAGAAAGACGTTACGGCACGGGTGCAGAATGTTATCAAGGGTATGACAGGTACAGCTGCGGGAGCTGCCATAGACTCTATTGCCAACGTGATGACCGACTCGGTGAAGAACATAGACAACACGCTGCACGTCGAGATTGATGCCTTCTACGAGGGAAATAAGTATTATGCCACTACTTATCAGAAGTTCGACGACATACGCCTGGTGTTCACCGTGCCCAAGTCGATGGGTAAGTATGGTGGCGAAACAGACAACTGGATGTGGCCCCGGCAGACTTGCGACTTCTCGGTGTTCCGCATTTATGCCGACCCGAAGACCAACGGCCCTGCTGAATACTCCAAGAACAACGTGCCTTATCATCCCAAGCACTGGGCACCCGTGAGCCTGCAGGGCTATAAGGACGGCGATTTCTCTATGACCGTGGGCTATCCTGGCTCTACGGAAAGGTATCTGTCAAGCTACGGCATACAGCAGATGCGCGACATAGACAATACTACTCGCGTGCAGGCACGCACCATCAAGCTGGCCCTGATGAAGAAATACATGGACCAAAGCGAGAAAACGCGCATACAGTATGAGGATAAATACGTGGGAGCAGCCAACTACTGGAAGAACAGCATGGGCATGAACAAGTGCATAGACTCTATTGGGCTGATACGGCAGAAGCAGGAATATGAGGCCAAGATAAGGCAATGGCAGCTGCAAAACCCCACGCTGAGCGAGAAAGTGGACTTCGACCTGCTGCAAAAATTGTATGCCAAGGAGGCCGAGAGCGCCAAAGCATCCAGCTATATGGGTGAGTCGTTCTTCCGTACATCTGAGTTCTTTGCCCGCGCCATAAAGATTTGCAATGGTATGGAGGCAAAAGGACCGAAGGATAACCCCAAGAAGCAATACGTGGAATTTGACGACAACAGCAACGAATGGAACATGCAGCTCGATAAGGAGCTTACTTGCGCCATGCTGAAGAACTATGCTGAGAACGCGCCCGCACGCTTCCTGCCTAAGTTCTATACCACTATTAAGAATAAGTTCGGTGGCGATTACAAGAAGTATACCGACTATCTGTATGACAAGTCGGGACTGATGAAACCCGGATATAAGTTCTACGACCATAAAAAGAACTTCGCCAAAGACCCCGGAGTGGCTATGGGCTTCGACATCATGGAGGTTATCAGTGCTCTGAGAGAGGAGCTTTATCCACTGTCAGACAGCATCAGTGAGCAGGAGAAGCACCTCTGCGCTGCCAAGATACGTATGGAAGAGGATATGCCACACTACTCTGATGCCAACTTCACCATGCGTCTGAGCTACGGACAAGTGGGTGGCTACCTCATCGGAGGCTATAAGTCGGGCTACTACACCGACGCGGCCAGCATCGTGGAAAAGATGAAACGGGGCAACGAAGTAGAAGAATATAAGGCCGAGCCCATTATGATGCAGCTGATGAGTCAGAAAGACTTCGGCCGTTATCAGGACAAGACAACGGGCAAGATGCAGCTCTGCTTCCTCACCAACAACGATATTACGGGCGGAAACAGTGGCTCGCCGATGTTCGACGGACGTGGCAGGCTCATCGGATTGGCCTTCGATGGCAACTGGGACAGCCTGGCCAGCGACATCAACTTCGACAGGCAACTGGCTCGCTGCATAGGTGTAGACATCCGTTACGTGCTCTTCATGATGGACAAGTGGGGACATGCCGACAGGCTGCTACAGGAGATTAACCCCCAATAACAGTCTCTTTGCAGGGCCCCAACGCCCATATCAATAACCCAAGAGGGGCAAGCAACACACGCTGCTTGCCCCTCTTGATGTTGTAAACCGTCAGAATGCTATGGCGGAATGATGTTTATGCCTTATAAGCAGACAGGTTCATGGTGCTTTCAGATAACAGTTTGCCTTACTGCTTGATGTACTTTTTCAGCATATTCTCATACGGCTGATAGCCTTTGAGCGGCTTGAGGAAGGGCAGATCCCTCAGCAAGCAGTAGCTGTTGAACCCTTTCTCCAGGGCTATCTCAAGCTTGCGCATGGCCATTTCCTTGTCACCTAAGAGCGCATATAGCCCTGCTGCACCAACATAATCAGATGAAGAAGGATTGTCAGCCAGGCATTTGGCTACGCTCTCCAGTGCTGCTTTGTCTATGCCCAGATAGTGCTGCGAGATGAAGGTGGGTGCGGTGGGCGTGCCCACGCTATCCATTTCTATGGCCTTACGGAAGTCTCCCTCGGCCTGCATGTCCATTCCCTGCTCTTTCTCCAGCCATCCTCTGTATAACAAATTTCTGGCATCATATTCTTCGGGGTCGTCGCCTATGGCCTTGTTGTAGTCGTCTAAGGCTTTCTTATAATCGCCTTTCAGCATATAAGTCTTGCCCCTTACTCCGTAATAATTCCCTCCGCCATCAATGGCTTTGTCATATTGCGCCAGAGCCTTGTCGTATAATCCCTGGTCGCTGTACAGGTCTCCTATGCAAGCCTCATAGCTTGCTGTGCTCTCATCAGAGTCTTTGGCTAGTTGCAGTGCCTTTCTTATCCATGTCTCCGCGTTGGCATAGTCGTTCGTCATGAAGTAGGTTTTAAACACTTGGTATGCCCTTGCTGCGCTCTTGTTCAGGTTGAAGGCCTTCTTCATAGCCTCACCGGCTTGTGGATATTGCTGCAGCTGGTAATAGGCATCGCCCAGCAGGGAGGGCCACATCCAGTTTTTCGTGTCTTTGTTCATGCGTTCCTTCAGTCCGCTGATAACGTAGTCGCGCGTTGCCGTGGTGTCTACGTAGACCTTAAAGATATATGACACCTCGTCGTCGACATCTATATCGTATAGGCTGAGCATGTCGTCGATGGCCTCCTTATATTTATTTTGGGCAAACTGCACCAGTGAGCGTTGCTTCAGGGCAGATGTGTTTTCGTTGTCAGTTTGCAACACTCTGTTGAGCCAAGTCATAGCGTCATCATATTTTTTCTGGCTTATCAGGCAGCCGGCTATGTTGTCCATCATGTCAAGGTTGCCGGGGTCTGTCTCCAGCAGTGCCTTATAGTCGGCTATGGCCTCGTCATATTTTTCGTCGTTATAGTTTTTTTCTGCCCTAGCGTTCAGCAGAGAGACGCTTTTGGGATAGCGTTTCAGCCCCTCATTGAGTGCGGCCAGAGCCTGCTCTTTGTCGTCTGCCGACTCATATATCTTGCTTTTCAGGATATAAGCCTTGCCTAAAGACACTTCGTCTTGCTTGGGTATGTACTTCATGGCATTGTCCAAGGCCTTCAGCCCGTTGGCTATGTCGCCGCCATCGGCCACGAGCGATGCCTTCAATATCCATGCGTAGCCGTTCTTGGGGTTTAGCTTGAGCTCCTTGTCTACCCACGAAGTGGCTTTGTCCAGGTTGTTGTTGTTAATAGCTTCTACGGCTTTCTGCAGGTTGTAAGTTGCGTTTTGCGCTTTCATTCTCAGTGGGGCAAGAGCCAACATCAGGAGAATGGCGACCATGTAGGTGATGTTTCGAATCATAAGTGTAGGTATTAATTGATGCCACAAATTTAGTTATATAAGTTAAACGAAGCAAGTGATTTGTGAAAAAAAAGTGGTTTATTTAGATAAAAATCATTCAAAAAGGCAGTGGCGGCACCGTTTGTGTGCCGCCACCGTCTGCTATCTGCGTGCCACCTTATAGGTGGTTGTCTTTCCGTTGGTGTCTTTCGTGCGCACCACATACACTTCGCCGGGCAGCTTGGCCAGTGGCAGCTTGCTCACCGCAAGCCCCTTGCAGCGACCCTCAGCCACCTTTCTGCCGTCGAGGGTGTACATCTCATAGCTCACGGCCTGTGCCTGCGGGGTTGCCTCAATGCCTGTAGCCTCACCCGTCACGGCCACGTTGAGTGTGCGTGTCAGGCTGTCGTTGTCGCCGTCGGTCACGGTCAGAGCAATGCTGTTGAGCGTTGCCGCCTGCCCAGTGGGCCGTATGACGAGCATGCTGTCTTGCTCCGTGCTCAGGCTGAGCGCGTTTCCGTCATACTGCCAGGTATAGGTCGGCGATTTGGTAAAGCCGGCAAAGAGCGACTTCATGTTCACTTTTGCCGTTTCAGCGGGTGCCAGCACCCTGTGCTCCTCAGCCATCCAGTTCAGGTAGTCCTCCAGTTCGGTATAGCCGTCGTGGTTGCTGTCGGCATTGTTATTGGCCGTGTTGGGGTCGGTGCCCGTTATCTTCTCAAACCAGTCGGGTATGCCGTCCTGGTCGGTGTCATAGCCTTCGGGTCGCGATTCCTCGGCAAAGAGCTCCCATCCTCCGGCATCCTCCTCGTTGTCTATCTCGCCTTTGATGCCCGACAAGCTGCCTTTATACGTCCACGAGCGGTCTCTTGTCTCGCGCACCATGCGCAGGTCGTGGTCGTCTCTCATGGGTTGGGTGGCTCCGGCACACGAGAGCACCTTCTTATATGCCAGTTCGGGGCTGTCTATGGTGGCATGTGACTCAAAGTAAGGAGCCGTTCCCCAATACGTCCAGTCTACGGTTTGCTTGGAACTTATCTGCACCGACTTCATGTCTTTGGCATCCTTGTCTATCTTTCCGGCCAGATTGTCTCTGATGTTGTTGTGCAGGTATGCGCTTTGCGTGCCCTTTCCGGTGCCTTCCAGTTGCAGGGTGAAGATGCGGTGTATCTTTACTGCCGGGCCCTCCTTATAGTAGTTGCCCACGAAGTTCACCTCGTGTGCTCCGCCGTCAGTGGTTCTTGCGCCCCAGTTGTAGCACACATTATTAAATATATCCAGCTTTCCGGCATAATATCCGTTGCCGTCCAGTCCGCCGCCCATGCTCCAGTTGCGTCCGTAGCAGTCTGCGAGCAGGTTGTGATGAAACGATCCTGTCTCACCGCCTATAGTGGCAGCGTAGCCGTGGTTGGTGCCTTCGGAGTAGTTTTTGTGATGGGCTATGCCCAGAGCCTCGGCTATCATGCTGTTCTGGAAGGTGATGTTTTTGGCCGAGCGGCTGGAGAATGTCTCGTCAGTGCCCCATGCCGCCGTGACGTGGTCTGCTATGGCGTTGTCAGATCCCGACAGTCCCATGGCGTTGCCCGTTTGCTCCGGTGTGCCCAGTCCGCGATGCGCTCGCAAGAATCTGATGACGTTGTCGTTGCCGAAGTTCACGTTGCAGTGCTTCAAGCAGATGCCCTTGCCCGGTGCCGTCTGTCCGGCCAGCGTGATGTTGGGATTAGAGAAGACGGCAGAAAAGTCCATGACGATGAGCCCCGACACGTCGAACACAATGGTGCGTGGCCCCTCCACCTGGGTCAGACCGTAGAGCAGTGAGCCCGGTGTGGCCTCGTTGCTCAGGTTGGTTACGTGATATACTGTGCCGCCGCGCCCTCCTTTGGCAAAGCGGCCGTAGCCCTCGGCACCCGGAAAGGCCAGCTGGCGGGGCTGAAAACGCCACACCGAGGCATCATATTCCTGTCCCTGGGCATCCACCTCCTTCACCTTCCAGTAATAGGTGTTCATGCTGTAGAGCCCGCTCAACGAGTAAGATGTATCGGTAAGCAGCCCCTTGTCCTCCATGTTATTGATGTCAGTGCCTATGAAGAGATGGTGCTTCACGGCCTTGTCGGCCTTCTTCCATGTGAGTGTCACCGTTCCGCCGTCGCAGTTGGCATGAACATCATAGTCGGCAGGGTAGGGGTTTGAGGCCATCGTGGCCGGATTGCCCTCGTCGAAGGCGATAGCGTTGAGAAATACAGAGGATGTGTAGTAGGGGCTTGTGCTGCTATAGTCGGTAGCAGCGTCGGGTGTGCTGCGATAGTCTATGGTCACGGGCCTTCCCTCCTGAACGTTGAAGCGCACGTAAGACGTTGCGCTCTCTGCCGCGCTCGTCATGTTGCATGTCTGGCTTACGCCCTCTTGCGCCAACACGCCGTCTACATACACGTTGAGCTTGGGCCCCGCATAGTTGGTGGGATTGTTGTGATAGGCCAGCAGGGTGTGCTCGCCGGGCGTCAGTCCGCTCACGATGAGCTCCAGCTCACCCACCGGTCCTTGCAGCTTATGGGTCTCACCGTCGTTGCTGGTGCTGATGGTCTCAATGCCGTCGCCCACCAGCTTGTCGTTATCTTGCGTTATCTTCTTGCTCCATCCGCAGCCCAGCGTGTTGCCACCCGAATGGCTCCCGCTCTTCACCACAATCTTTATGCCGTCGAGAGTCATCGAGTCGGCCAGGCAAGTCTTTGGAAATCCCGGAACGGTGTTCACCGCCCCGGCCCATGCCGTATAGCCGTCGGCTGTTACTTGTGCGGCGTTCCGGCCCGAAAAGTTAAAGTCTATTTTCTGCGCATTGGCCGCCGAGGCCATCACGAGAGACGCTAAAAGCGCAGTTGTCTTCTTCATATTCATGTTTGGATGTTAGGTTTTTATTTTTTGTTATGGGACTCGTTAAGAGTCAACATGCACTATATAGTAGACGTGTGAGCTGCGATTTTGTACGCATCTTTGGATAAATGAAATAGCAATATTTATTCTTCTGTGGTCTGATGACAAGTTTCTCACGTTGTGATAAATATTTACATGACGCACAATGTTAAGCACACTATTCGATGAAATGGGGCATTTTGAGCCGTAAAACCACCTTTTTTGGCTCGCGAAAGTGCCTATTTCGCCACGTGAAAATGCCTGTTTTGAAAGGTGAAAAAATGGGTACTGAAAATCATTTCGCAACTCTTTGGCATACAACCCTTTGCGTAAAGGGCTTGCGAAACAATGATGATGGGAGATTGGGGTATGAGCTTTGAAGATAAATTTTTACAGCATGAAGCCTTCATACCCCGCTCCTTGTGCACGAAAGATGCTCGTTCACAAGGAACGGATGAGGCTTCATGGCCTTAGAGAGAGGTGATGAGCAGCCACACATTGAGTGCGCTCACGATGGCGGCCAGACTATATAGGAAGACTGTGTTCCACGGTTTGTTGGCATACTTGCCCATGACGCGCTTGGAAGAGGTGAGACTTACCTGCAAGAATACGGTGAAGGGCAGTTGTATGCTGAGCACCATCTGCGAGATGAGCAGCCCCTTGAAGGCAT
This sequence comes from uncultured Prevotella sp., assembly GCA_902496445.1. Lineage (GTDB taxonomy): Bacteria > Bacteroidota > Bacteroidia > Bacteroidales > Bacteroidaceae > Prevotella. The sequence goes on from CABVAZ010000002.1 coordinate 39,265, forward strand.
CGCCAATGAAGAAGATGACGAGCAAGGCTATGCCCAATGAGAGCACGACGCCCACGGCAGAGTGGGGGTCCTTGGCGTTATAACTCTCCTGAAACAGTCCTGAGAAGATACTTCCCGCTGCCATTCCGCTCGTGATGGTGCTGGATATGCCGGCCAGCAGCAGGGCTATGGCAAAGATGTTGGCAGCGTTGTTGCCCAGCAAAGGCTCGAGCATGGCCTGTGCCTGCGCCAGTTCGTCTACGTGCTCGCCCCTTGCAAAGAAGGTACTTGCTGCCAGCAGAATCATGGCAGAGTTGATAGCCCATCCCACAAGCATGGAAAAGAGGGTGTCGGCAAACTCATATTTCAGCATGTGCTGTATGCGGTCGTCGCCTTTCAGGTTGATTTCGCGGCTCTGTATCACCTCAGAATGTAAGAAGAGATTGTGCGGCATGACCACCGCTCCCAGCACGCTCATGATGATGAGCAGCGAGCCTTGCGGCACGGAAGGCACCACGGCACAAGTCGCTGCCTGCCCCCAGTCTACGTGAACCAGAAACAACTCATAGATGAACGACAGGCCGATGAGCGACACAAAGCCTATGATGGCGCGCTCCATGCGCTTGTAAGAATTGGTGAAGAGCATGATGAGAACGGCCACAGTGACGAGTATGGAGCCCGTAGGTATGCTGATGCCCAGCAGCATTTGCAGGGCTATGGCGCCTCCCAGTATCTCTGCCAGCGACGTGGATATGCTGGCCAGCAGCGCCGTCACCACAATGGGGCGCCCCAGCCAGCGGGGAGCATACTTCACGGCGGCCTCGCTGAGGCACAATCCCGTCACTATGCCCAGGTGGGCAACGTTGTGCTGAAGGGCAATGAGCATGATGGTGGAGAGCGTTACCACCCACAACAGGGCATAACCATACTCTGACCCGGCTGCGAAGTTGCTGGCCCAGTTGCCCGGATCGATAAATCCCACGGTGACAAGCAGGCCCGGTCCGATGTATTTAAAGATGTCTAAGGCACCCAGCACATGTGGGTGTGTTTTGGAATGCAGTTCTTTCAGAAGATTCTTCATATCGTTTTTTGCTGACAAAAATAAGAAATAAAGGCGATACATGAAAGCATTTGGATGACAAATCGACCCACTTCACTTTGTTATCGTTATTATTGGGTAGGATAACGAATGTTAAATTGGCTGTATGGGGACGCTTGCTTACGGAGTATAAGCTGCTTTTTTATGCTGTCAGACCGAATGACTGATAAGTGACTGTAAGGAGTATTTAGGTTTGTTTTTTACACTTTTAACGGGAAAAGAAGATGAATTAAGCGAATATTGTGTAACTTTGGAAACTGAAAAGCAGATTTATATGGTTAGAAAGAATTATTCTATAAACAAGAACCGAACTGAGAAATGGAAGGCTGATGTACAGAAATCTGTGATGTTTTATAATGAGTGGTTTCTGAACTTCGCACCTAAAGCTTATGTCAATGCTCGCAAGGAGGCCATTGATAAGGTTGAGAATATATTCCATGATATTGAATGTTTCAATTCGTTGTCTGTTGATATATTGAAGAATAATCCTGATGCCATTACGATACTTCGATTGTCTACCACTCCACCATTGGCTCGTGACAGACTAATAGGGTTGTCTGGCGTGTCTGCCAATCTGATAGATAAAATGGAAGAAGGGAGATTTCCGCCCAGAATGTCGCAAGAAGAGATAGACGAATCGCTTGAACGTATCATAGAAATTATCCATAGTCTGTTAGACTATGATATGATGCCGTGGCTTAAACAGAAATCTTATCCTCATGAAACAGACAGAAATCTGGCCATACAAGTTATAGGCGATCGCGTTTGTGGCTCACTTTCTGATCCTATTATACGTAATGAGCAAGAGCGGCGCCAGCTGAATAGCATCGGCGATTATCTCAACAGAAAGGGTTATCGCTTTGTAGAATCGAATGCTATTGAAGATTTCCAAAACATGGAATGTGGAATGTATTCATTTCATCTTAAAGTGCTTGCGGAAAGAAGGGATGGTAAAAGCGTCAATATGCCCATTGATGTTGTCATCAAACGTAAGAATGCGATAGCCGGCGAACTGCCTGTTTTGATTGAATGCAAGTCGGCCGGAGATTTCACAAATACCAACAAGCGGAGAAAAGAAGAAGCAATAAAGATAGAACAGTTGCAGTTGAAATATGGCCAGAAGATAGAGCTTGTGCTCTTTCTGTGTGGCTATTTTGATAGTGGATACCTGGGTTATGAGGCTGGCGAGGGTATCGACTGGATATGGGAGCATCGAATAGAGGATTTTAAAAAGCTGGGGATATAAATGAAGGAAAGAGAATTAAAGCGCAAAAGCATACAAGATGCATTGGATGAACAGAAATCGCAGAAAGAGCGAAACGTCATGGGACAGTTCTCTACGCCCTATCTTCTTGCTCAAGACATTATGCGTTACATGCGTAATCTGATAGGCAAAGACGACGTTTCGCTCATTGAGCCTGCAATAGGCATGGGAGTTTTCTATTCAGCCTTCATCGATGCGTTCTCTGCTGGTGGGCGTGCCCTTGGCTTTGAAATAGATCCTCACTACTTTAAACCTGCCAGTGAGTTTTGGAAAGGAACAAAGTTGGAGATGCGATGCGCTGATTTTCTTGCACAAAAAGCTGACGAGCAATTCGATATGTTAGTGGCTAATCCTCCATATATCCGCCATCATTATATTGAGACACAAACAAAGAAACGACTTCAACATGAAGTAATGAGTCAGACAGGCATTAAAATTTCCGGTCTCGCCGGCCTATATTGCTATTTCATGATGCTCTCTGCTCAGTGGTTAAAAGATGGCGGACTCTCTTGTTGGCTCGTACCCAGTGAATTCATGGACGTTAATTATGGTGTGGCTGTTAAACGTTATCTTTTGCAAAATGTAGAACTTCTTCATATCCATCGGTTTAAGGCTGATGACCTGCAATTTGCTGATGCGTTGGTAAGCTCCTGTATTGTCGTTTTCCGAAAGAGTGTTCCTCCGAGTTGTCATGAGGTGAAATTCACCATAGGCGGAACTATCAATAACCCTGAGACAATAAGAACAATTAAGGCGAACCAACTTAGGGCTGAAGACAAATGGACCAACTTGTTTAACCATGGACCTATACAAACGGAAGCGGAAGCTACGCTTGGCGACTTCTTTACGGTGAAACGAGGGGTGGCAACTGGGGATAATGGATTCTTTGTCATTGATAATGAGACCATTGATCGCTATGAGATACCTAAGAATTTTCTGCGTCCCATACTGCCTAGTCCGCGTTATATCAAAGGCGACCACATAGAAAGCCGCAACGGCTTGCCCGTCGTAGACCAACAGTTGTTTCTCTTCTGTTGTAATTTACCGGAAGAACGCATGAAGAAACTTTATCCGAAAGTATGGGAATATGTTATGTGTGGCTATGAGCGCGGCGTACAAAGAGGCTATATCTGTAGTAGACGTAACCCATGGTATTCTTGCGAAGAGCGTGAACCTGCGCCTTTCGTCGTGCCATATATGGGACGGGAGGAAGCAAGCAATCGGCTTTTCCGTTTTATACTGAATGACTCAAATGCCATAACTACTAACGTTTATTTGCTGCTTTATCCCAAAGCGCAATACGCTCAATGCTTGAAAGACAAGGCTATACTGACTGAAGTGTGGCATGTGTTGAACACTATTCCCACTGAAACACTTTCAAGTAACGGCCGGTTTTATGGTGGAGGACTGCGCAAAATGGAGCCTAAAGAACTCATGCAAACCCCAGCTACAGGCATCGCTTCGTTGCTAACGCATCGTGCATCATTTAAGCAGCTCACGTTTTTTGAATAGAAAGACAGGCTCTTATTGCTTTAGATGGTAAACGGTTACTACTAACTTGGATTGTTTTATGGGATGGGAACGACGGTCTCTTCTATACCTTTCTGCTATGTCTAGGCTTTGTTAATGTGCCCCTAAGTTGGTTTGGCAGAAGAGTCTTGCTCAATGGTGGGCTTAGGGGGGCTTTTTGGGGAGACGTTTCGCTCACAACATCTTCACTGAGGTGTAGGCTTGGCAATATGCCAGAATGAATATAGTATCAGGCTTGGGTGAGCTTCTAAATGCAAAGTGCCTTATAATATAATAAGGTGTAAGGGTAAATAGGGATGAAGCAGGGCTGATAGTCATGCTAATGAATATCTATGAAGACCCCCATATTCTGTTAAAAATTTGTTATTATGCTACGCAACAGCTTTTAATGATGATTTTTTTATGTTTAAATTTGGATATTATGACGTTTTGTTATATCTTTGCACGAAAATCAAACTAAAAATAATTAAACCATGCCAAAAAAGAGATTTTTGTTACCTTTGGCGTTACTCTTGCTTTCGTCTACAGTAAAGGCCGATGACGGTGTACTGCTTCAGCTTGCTGACGGCTCTACCGTAGGCTTCGCGTTCAGCGAAAAGCCCGTGCTGGTAACCGGCGATTCGTTGCTGATGAAGACGACAAGCCAAGAGATTGCCTATCCTTATTCCGACATCAAGCGTGTGGTCTTTGGCGAAATGCCGGTGACTCCGGATGCCATAGAACGCGTGAACAGTGAGCCCAGAGCAAGCGTAAGCTTTCGTATCAACAACGGAGAAATAGAGGTGTCGGGCCTGCAGCGCGGCGAGCGTGTGAGCGTTTACGGCATCAACGGAGCCCTGACGGCGTCGGCGGTAGCCTCTTCTGACAATGCTTCAGTAAGCCTACAGTTGGCCAAAGACGGCAGCAACGTGTACATCGTGCGCACGAGCAGCGGCAAATCATTCAAATTTACAACCAAATAACAACCTACTACAATATTCTATAAACAATTCAAGCGATGAAGAAATTATTTACTCTTATATGCGTTTTCATCAGTGTTCTTGCTGCCGGGGCACAGACCTCAGACAGCGTAGCCGTGTGGCAGAACGGCAAGGCAACCATGTTTGCAAGGGCATCTGTAGACAGTATAACCTTCGTAAAAGGCATTAACCCTCTCGACACCATGTTTGTTGACATGGGGGTAAGCGTGAAATGGGCCAAAGTGAACATAGGCGCTACCACCGAGACAGAGTTTGGCTCCTTCTTCCAGTGGGGTGACCCGGAGCCTAAGCAGGAGTGTTCGTGGGATAATTATAAATGGCATGAGGGGGCTGATGACAGTTATGCGCGTTACACCAAGTATGTTGTAGACGCGCAGTATGGCTGGAACGGCTTTACAGATGGCAAGGGTGAGCTCGACCCGGAGGATGATGCTGCTGCCGTGGCATGGGGAGACGGATGCCGTATGCCTACTTGGAGCGAGATGCAAGAGCTCATAGAGGGCTGCACATGGACGTGGGATACCATTCATGCCGTGCCCGGCGCAACGGCTACGAGTAAGGTTAATGGCAACAAGATATTCTTTCCGGCTGCAGGATTCCATTATACGCAGAACACATCTGGATATCCTCACGGCGACGATCCCTACGACTGGTGGCCCGGCGACCGCGTGATTTACTGGACCAAGACCCTTTATAAGGGGTCGGGTGATGCCCTTTACTGGGATTTCCGCAATGCTGCCAAACATGCGCAAGATGATCCTTGGAATGTGTATGGCCCATGGAGATATATCAGTTCGATGCGTTATTATGGCCATCCGGTTCGTGCCGTCCGTCCTTAGCCCTATTCAATAAGTGAATATGTGCCAGATGTTATTTGAAAGCACTGGCACATTTTCTATTTGTAGTACATATAAACAAAACATCTGATGAAAACTTTTCTACTTTCAAATATTGTCGGAGCCATCGCCTTCTTGTCGGTTGCAACAGCCGGCGCACAGACTTTTGCGCCTCGTGCTCTGCCCTCCCAGCAACCGTTGAACACTGCCCGGCAGCAGAAACTGCTCAACGAATATCGGGTAAGCCATCCGCTGGACCGCGGAAGGATGGTTGTGCCGCAGCGGCAGAGCAACGCTGTTATGGGCATCAAGCAACACAGCCGGCCTGTAGCCACGCAACTGAAGACGGCTGCGGGCAACACCATCTGGGGCAATGTGATGTATATGGACGAGTGGTCGGTCATGCAGACGTGGCCATACGGCTATTATGCCTTTCAGCCTGTATCGTCGCCACAGTTCAACCTGCTCTACCAGCAAGAGCGAGGGTATGCTAACAATGGCGTGGGCTATTATGACGGACATCTCTATCAGTTGTCTATGGACGATAAGTTCAAGTCTGTCAACATCTGTTCTGAGGTTCTCTACGACTTCGACACATCTACATGGACGCGTAGCAACGACACCATTGCGCGCGATTCATCGCAGTTGCGCTATGAACTGATGGCCCTTGAGACTGCGCAGGGCCCTGACGGCACGGTATACGGACAGTTTTATTCGCATGACGGAAAGCGTATGGAGTGGGGCACTATCGATTATCGCACGCTGCAGCGCACCACCTTTGGGCAGTGCACTCGCACGTATGTGGCCCTCGGCGTGACCAAGCAGCACGAGCTGTATGGCGTAGCTGATGACGGCAACCTCTATAAAATAAGTACCACGGACGGTACAGAAACCCTCGTAGGCAATACCGGATTGACCGTAACGGCCAACGGTGGATATTATTATCAGTCGGGAGAGATAGACCCCAAAGACAATACTTTCTACTGGGCGGCAGTGCTTCCTGATGGCGAAGGGCTCAAGACCGGCCTCTATACGGTGAACCTTCAAACCGGAACGGCTACGAAAATAGGTGATTATACGGGACAGATTCTCGGCATAATCATACCACACGACAATGCTGAAGATGATGCGCCGGAGGCAGTGAGCGACTTGGCGGTGAGCTTCACGGCACCTAGTCTTTTGGGAACAGTGTCGTTCACCGTCCCCTCACGGACGTTTGCAGGCTCAGCACTCAGCGGAGAGGTGAGCTATGATGTGACGGCCAACGGGCTGACTGTGGCCTCGGGAACGGCTCAGGCGGGCGAAAAAGTGAGCAAGGAGGTCACTTTGCCCAAGAGCGGAGAATATTCTTTCGTCGTTACTACATCCACATCGGCCGGCTCCTCGCCTAAAGCTTCGGCCTTGCAACTTGTGGGTTACGATATTCCTGACGTGCCGGCGAACGTCAGTGCCACGCATACGGGCAATGAGGCTACCATCAGTTGGAAGGCTCCCACAAAGGGATTGAACAATGGCTATATGGGCGAGCTGACCTATGACGTTGTTCGTGTGAACGGAACAAAGCAATCGTCGACAACCGTAGCTGCCGCAACAACAGCTACATCTGTGACCGACCAACTGCCGGAAGATGCTGATATGGGATATTATTACTATACCGTCACGGCTCATAATGGCGACCAGGTGAGTGCTACTGTAACGTCTAACGGCTTTACATTCGGCTCGGCTATCACACCGGATTGGCATACGGAGTTCGGCACACAGGCCGACTTCGGGCTCTTCACCGTGGTGGATGCCAACAAAGATAAGAGAACTTGGCGCTATGACGAGGCTGATAAGGCTGCCATGTCAAACTATAGCTCGTCTAACGGTAATGACGACTGGCTCTTCACACCCGGCTTCCGCCTCAGTCCTGACTACACCTATAAGTTTATATATAAGGTGCGCAATGTGTATGAGGGCTATCCTAACAGTCTTGAAGTGAGATGGGGAACCGATACCACAGCGGCTGCCATGACGTCTACGCTGCTTGCCACCACTACGCCAACGGCACAATGGAAGGTTTATGAGCATGAGGTTACGCCGTCGGTAAGTGGCATTTATTACTTCGGTTTCCACGATAATACGGCTCAACGCGACCAGTATGCCTTACAGCTGGACAGTGTGGCCATCGTAAAGAGCGCGGCCCTGACGGCTCCAGACTCGGTAACTATGCTGAGCATTGTACCCGGTGAGAATGGAGCAAGCACGGCCAAGGTGACCTTTAAGTTGCCTGTCAAGAACATAAATGGCAGCAAGCCGAGCAAGACAAAGAGCATAACAAAGATTGTAGTGAAGCGTGACGGAGAGATATTCAAGAGTTATCCCAAGGCCGGAGCAACAACTACATATAGTTATGGAGCAAAGTTTGATGCCGGAACAGATAAGAATATTCCTTCAGGATGGCATACCTACACCGTTGTATGCTCAAATGCTGAGGGCGAAGGGCGTGAAGCTTCCAAGCGGGTATATATAGGCTTGGATGCGCCCAAGGCTCCGACAGGTCTCAAACTGCATGACGACTCTACGCATATCACGGCTACATGGGATGCGTTTACCGGCAAGGGAGCCAATGGCGCTTACCTCGAACCGACTGATATTGCCGTTAGTTTCTTCAATCACTACGAGAATTACTATGGCCAGCAGGTCGTTGGCGACTCGCTAACGTCTAGCGCTAAAGGCGCGACATCGCTCGTCCTGCCTCAGAATCCTGAGACATCCATCAACCGAGGGGCGCAAGGACTCTATTATTTAGCAGCCCGTGCCGATGGAAGTATGGGCAAGAGCTCGTTTGTTTTCACCCCTTCGGTGGTAGTAGGACCTACCATTGGTCTTCCGTTTAGCGAGAGTTTTCATGCCGGAAGTGTTGACAATCATTTCATTTGGGTAGAAGGTAACGAGCAATACAATCACCGCTCTAACTCAGCTGCATGGTATCTGGAGGAGAATGGAGATGCCGATGGAACGGGAGGTGCTTTGTTCTGGAAACCGTATTCCGAGACACAGAACTATGTAACAACTGATTATACTGTAGAGGCTGGCGATGAGGCCTCGCTGAATATGCCGAAGGTGAGCCTGAAGGGCGCGCAAAATCCGATGCTGCTCTTCCAGCTTTATGCCACAAAGAATGATCCTGGCAAGCTGAAGGTGATGGTTCAGACGCCTGACGGCATAGACCACGACGGCAAGATCATAGACCTTAAGCAGACAGCTCAGGCCGAATGGAGCCGTCAGAGCTTCAGTCTGAAGGATTATGCCGGCCAACGTTATGTCATTGTGAAGTTCCGTGGCATCAGCGAAGGCGACAGTACAACAGTGGGTATCGACAATATCAGCATCTACAACCAGCCCCATTATAACCTTGCAGCCACATCCCTGTCGGCTCCTGTTAGTGTTACGGCGGGAGCGGAAGCAACGTTCGGCGTGGGCATACGCAACACTGGAGTGAACGCCATGTCCGACTATAGGGTACTGCTCTTTGCCAATGGTGCACCGGTAGACACGGTTACAGTGAACGAACCACTGGCTTCACTGGCCGATACGTGCATCAATATGAGGTATATTGTCCCTGTAAAAGTCGCAGACTCTCTGAAGGTTTATGCCACGATAGATAATAGTAAGGACCTTGACGCTACTGACAATACCACGCAAGAAGCCGATGTCATCGTGATGAAGTCGGGCTATGCAGCAGTCAGTGATCTTGCTGCTGCTAAGGACAAAGGTGCTTCTGTGAGCCTTACTTGGAGCAATCCGGTTATTCCGGAGCCCCAGCAGGTCACTGAGGATTTTGAGAGTTATGCTCCCTTCTCGCTCTCTTTGGGCGACTGGACGATGATAGATGGTGACAAGGGACGTGTCGCGCCCATCTTCAACTCCAACCCCATACCAGTCTATGGAAAGGAGTTCGCATTCACGGCATTTAATCCTAATGCCATTGCAAGCGATATCAATGTGCTGCAGATAGCGCCCGGGCTCACTCCTCACAGTGGCAATCAGTTTGCTGCTGCCGTATATAGCTATCGCGACGGTGAGGTGGTGGATGCTGATAACTGGCTCATCTCACCCATACTGTCGGGAAATAGCCAGACAGTGATGTTCTATGTATTCAACATTGCTGTATCTGACGGGGGCACGCCGACACCTTATACAGAGAAGTTTGATGTGCTTTACTCCACCACCAACACCGATAGTGCAGCCTTTCATAAGCTGGAGAGTGGTGAGGCCGACGGCATAAACCTTCGCAATGTGGCCCCTAACTGGAAGAAGGTTACTGTAAATTTGCCCGAAGGAGCCACATATTTTGCCATTCATCATAACACGATGGCCAACAATACTTACATCTTTGGTGTGGATGATGTGACCTTTGAAAAGGGTACACTCGGGCAAAACGACTCTATAGTGGGCTTCCGCATCTATCGAGATGGTGAGTATATAGGCTGTTGCGGTGGTGATACACACGTCTATATAGACCCGAATGGCAGTGAGAAATCTGTTTATACCATAGTGGTTGTATATGAGGACAAAGACGGACATCGCTATCTGTCAGGCGTGTCTAACGAGGCTTCTGTCTTCGGAGCAACGGCTGTGCAAGCCGTCAATGTCCAAGCAGCTGCCGACGAACATGTATATAATTTAGCCGGGCAGCGGGTATCACGCAGTTATCGTGGTCCTGTTATCTGCAACGGAAGGAAGTTTATACAGAAATAAAGAAGAACAAAGAGAAAGAAAAGTAATGAACATACTTCATTTTATTAACTCAAACATATAGCTTATGAAGAGGTTAAATTACATTTTAGCTCTCATGTCAGTGCTGTTGAACATCGCCCCGGCGAGTGCGTACGAGCAGGAGACCATCTCCAACTACACGTACGACTTCAATCTCGGCTTTGGCGATGGGCAGACAACCCTTGAGAGTGGATGGGCGCCACCAGGATGGAGCCACATCGTTGACACGTATAACGGCAGTTGGCAAACCTATACTGTCGATTATACTTATGCTTCCGCATTGGGTGTAGACAACTCCGGCGCTGTCATGGTGAGCACACAGAGCCTTGGCAGTTGGTACAGTTCATACGAAGCCAAGGACTTGCTTGTCACGCCATTGGTAAGCGGTACAGTCACATTACAGGTAAAGAAGAACGACTACGACGGCAGTATTCAGTTCTATAATGTCGATGAGAGTGGCGGCTCTTATGCTGCCGGGACACAGATTACAGACACCACGATGAGTGGCGCACTGTCTACGTCAAGCGACACCTTTATTACGGTAACGCTGGATGCCGGCACCACACCCCGCCATATAGGTGTTCGGGCCAGTGGAGTGATTATAGACAATTTTAAGGCAGCCAGTGCCACGCTGGTGAAGAAGCCGCAGATGAAGATACGCAGTGTGAGTCCTGCTGACGATCAGTCTGTAGATGCCGATGCCAACGGCGACTTCACGGTGAGCTATGACGTTGCCATTGCCAACACAGGACTGGTAGATCTCACCGAGGGCTATCCCGGTTATTCGCTCAGCCTTATCCGACCCAACGACTCGCTCGTAGCCGAAGTGCCTTTAACCAGAACGCTCAAGCAAGGCGCTACCGATACGGTCAAGGTGAGCAAGACGCTCAATATCTCGCAGTTCCCGGCTGGTTACAGCTATGAGTTCAGCATTCGCGAGAACATAGACAGCGTGGTGACCAAAGCGGGTAGCGTATATCCTGTGGAGTATAAGCCTCAGTTCAAGTTCACAGAGCCTGGCTCATCTGTTTCGCTCAACGACAGTATAAGCCTAAACTTTGGTATGGTGAAGGGCAAGGCAACCAAGAGTTATGTCATTGCCAATGATGGTGCGAAGGCTCTCGACATCACATCCATCACCGTGCCTGACGGTTACACCGTTCTTCCGGCGGCACCGTTCAGTGTTGAACCTCACCAGCAAGACACGCTTACTGTGCAACAGAACGATGATTTCATAGGTGAGAAGAGCGGCATCATCACCCTCAAGATGAAAGATCTGCCCGACTATCACATCCTTGTGAGCGGTAGTTGTGTAGACTCTACCAAGTGGTTTGTCAACTTCGAGGATAACCAGATACCTAAGAACGTCATTGCAGAGGGCACCAACTGGGCCGTTGCTACCTATCCGCAGCAGCTTGAGCTTCTTGGCAACCAATACTGTCTGTATCAAGATCAGTATGGCGAACCCTCTGACCACTTCATCTCTCCGAAGCTTCATGTAGCTGCCGGCGACGTGTTGCAGTTCATGGCTGCACGTGGCAGCAGTGCCACGACACCTGTGCTCAACGTCTATTACAGCTACGACCGCCACAACTGGACGCTTGTAAAGACCATCAATACGAGTGATACGATACCCGAAGCCGACAGATTCTCAAACGAGACATACCGTGGCTCTGGCTATTATGCCAACTACAACTTCAAGACTTTCACCCTCAGCAATATCCCTGTGGGCGATGTCTATGTGGCTTTTGCCGGAACCTACTTCTATCTCGACAATCTCTATGGATTCACTCCGGTAGCTGTGAGCCACGACATCATGATGTCACAGTTTAAGGTTCCTGAAACCATCAGCGTCAACAAAGCAGCCGAATTCTCTGCTTCTGCCCATAATGCTACAGTAAATAACGTTGATGCAGGCTCATATACGGTACAGCTCGTTATAGGTGATGAGCACTATGACGCTGAGGCTTCGAAGATAAGTGCCGGCGGAGATGCTTCTTACACCGTGAGTGCTACTCCGCACAAGGCTGGTACCTTCCCGGCTTACTTCGTGTACAAGACGGCCGACGGCTATGTTTCTACCACCGACACTGTGAGTGTTACGATAGCTCCTGAGACAACATTAGGCTCTCATCAGGTAGGAACGCCCTCGTCATCATCTGCTTCAATGAGGGGTCTTCTGAATATGTATGACAAGAAGAGCCAGGTTGTTGCCGTGTATAAGGCATCAGACATCAACCTTCCTGCCGGTACAATCATCCACGGCATCTCACTCCGCGGCTACAATCCCAAGCCCATCGACAGTGATGTGCAGCTCTATTTCCGCAGTACAGACAAGACTTCTATGGATGCTACTACGGCTGAGGATGAGATAGCCGATACGGCAAGCTTCACCAGAGTATACGCAGGAAACTACAGCTTCCCCACTGGCGGACAGAGTGATGGTTCTTCTTATACCCCCACAATAACGAAAGCTGACGACATTTTCCACGTAACATTTGCCACACCGTATGTATATGATGGCGGAAACCTGGAGATAGCAGCCAACCATGTGTCTGATTCCTGGAGCAAAATCTTATGGGAGCTAACCAACGTCGAGGGTCAGTCTGCCGGACGAAGCAACGACCGTACGCTGGATTCTTTCGAAGATTGGAACCTGCCCGTTATCTACTTAGACATCGAGCGCGCTCCGTCTGCCGTCAGTGGCACCGTTACGTCAGCGACAACTTCGCAGCCTGTTCCCGGCGTAAAGGTTAAGTTGGTCAGCGGAAATGTAGAATATGCCGATACAACCGATGCTGCCGGTAAGTATAATGTAAAGATATTCCAGAGCAATCTGAAGTATAATCTCACCGCAACAAGGGCCGGATTCACTCCCGTAAGCATCGATACGCTGAGCGCTGCCAAGGACACCACCGTCAACATCAGCCTGCCTGATGCCAGCGGATTCTATCTCTTGAGCAAGAACATCCCGGCAAACGGCGAGGTGAACAGTGCATTCAAGGCTACGGCAAAGGCCATGAACACTGAGGCCGAGGCTCTTTCGCCTTCAGCTTATACCGCAACGCTCTACTTCGGCGACAAGGCCGTTGCACAGGCTAAGCCAGACAGCATAGCAGCAGGAGCCAAAGCCGACTATACCTTTGCCTTCACACCGCATGAGGCTGGTCAGTACAAGGCTTATGTGAAGTTTGCTTATGGTGACAAGACTACGGTGAGCGACACTACGGATGTGACCATTGGCGAGGAAACGTCAGCCCATGTAGTGCGTGTTAACACGCCAGATGGCTTCACGCAGCATGCTCCTTTCTACACTTACTATAAGCACGGACAGATAGAGGTGCTTTATAAGGCCAGTCAGCTGGGCCTCGCTCCGGGCACGAAGATCAAGCGCATCTCGTTCCACGGATACCATAGCACATCTAATCAGTCTGACTTCTCTACTGCTTTGACGGCCTACATCAGCAATACTACTGACGAAACCGTGAAGTCGGCTGGCACTCTGTTCGTCGACACAACAAGCATGACATGCATCGTGCGTGACACTACTGAGGCCACGTTCAGCTCTTCTGTAGGTTCGATGAGTGAACCTGAGGAGGTGCTCTCATTTGAGATACCCGGTGGATTCGTCTACACGGGTGGCAACATCCGCCTGGCCTTTACCAATAACTCAGAGAGTGGATGGCTTGCTGTTTACTATGAGAGCGATAAGACAGTAGATCCCAGCCAGACAGTCTATCGTTTTGATGATGACGACAACGTAGAGTCTAAGGTGTTCAGTCCTAACCCCGAAGGCCAGCCTGTAGCATACCTTGAGGTAGAAACCCAGGGAAGCGTAAGCGGTAAGGTTGTCAATACGGCTCACGAAGGCATTGCAGGAGCTACTGTAACGCTTAACAATGCCGATGTGATATACACCGGTACTACCGATGCCGACGGCAACTACTCTATCGTTGTGAAGAAAGTAGACAGAAGCTATGACGCTACAGTTGAGGCTGCCGGATATGTTTCTTCCATGAAACCGGCTGCGGTTAAGTTCGGAAATGTTGTTAATGTAGAGTTCAACGACACACTGACAAAGTATATTGCCGTGAGTGGAACCGTCAAGGGCGTGCATGTAGCTTATCAGGCTGCTAAGGGCTACTATAACGACACCACGCTGCTTGCCGGTGCTACCGTAACCATTACCGATGCCAATGGCAAGATATACACCGCTACAACGGCTGCTGATGGCACCTATACCGTAGACAGCCTGCTTGAGAACGGCACCTACGCCTTCAAGTTTGCTGCCGATGGCTACCTCGACAAGGACACTACCGTCAATGCGGAGATGGCCGATTTAACTGTAGACGCAACGCTCTGGACACAGGAAGCTACGGGCATAGATGCTGCCCATGCTACTGGCCGTAAGGCTACAGGCAACGTTTACAGCCTGAACGGTAAGCTCATTGGGCGCGACCTCGACCTCAAGGCCTTGCCACGTGGCGTTTACATCGTAGATGGAAAGAAGTTTATTGTAAAGTAAGTCATTAGAAGAAGGGCTTGCGCATGATGCTTTCATCACGCGTAGCCCCGATTCTTAGCTCTTCATGAAAAGGCCTTCGCCAGCTTCATTGCAGGCGGAGGCTTTTTATTTGCCCTTTCGCCGGCCCATAGCACCCTCCTTATTGCCTACAGTAAAGGGCGTGCAAGCACTTACAGCAAGGCACATCAATAAGCAGGCCGAGTCCCTTGTAGCCCTCAGCAACCTCTGCATGGCTTGAAATGTCCTTATTTTGTCAACGCAAAAGGCCCGAACTCATTTTATAAAAGAGATACTGCCAGAAGCCTAAGTGGCCGATTTTAAATAATAAAATAAATTATATTACATTATAATATAATCTATATCGTATTATAAAATAATTTATATTACTTTATAAAATAAATTATATTATATCTTATTTTGGGCACTTTCAGCCTATATCTGCCTACTATCTGCAGCTGAAAAGACATTGAACGGAGGCTGAAAAGTAAAACTTTCTTCGCAAAACTTTTCACTTTTTTGTCGCCAAACGGGAGCCCGGTGCTCACTAAGAAGCTGCAGTACAACTCGTTATACGCATTCCGGCAGAAAGCCTGAAAATTGTTTTGCGTGAGCAACACATGACGATCAATAAGCTATCCGGGCACTATGCTGATGCCATAGCACGCCGCCCGGCCTGCAATAACCCGTCACAAAGCGTGAAATGAAAGACAGAATGATTTGGCACTTTGCGCAAAAAGACTTATCTTTGCAACAAAACATACACGCGACAAACAAATGGCTACACATCCTTATTGGTCAGACGAATACTGGCTGCTGTTGCTTCAGCTCTATATGAAGAAGCCGGAGGGTATGAAGAAGCCCTTCGACCGCAGAGCAGTAGACCTGAGTTTGGAGTTGCACATTCCGCCGCTGGCACTCCATAAACTCATGTTCAGGCTCCGTCAGAGAGACGTTCCCTTCATCAACATGCTGTGGAATACGTATGAGGGCCATCCCCGTAAGCTGGAAAACGACGCGCGCAAGTTGCGTGCCATGCAAGGCTTTGGCCGCGCCAAGGACTTTTATGAGGGCGTGGAGCTGAACGAGACGTTCGAAAAAGACTTCAAGCCGTTGCCGCAAAGGCCCAGGCTGAAGCCCGTCATGCTCATTATGATACTCGATTTGTACTTCCGGCTCACCGTGAACACCATGGTGACAGACACCCCCGAGGTGCAACAGCTGGCGCGACTCTTGCGCCTCACGCCAGAGGAAGTGGCCGAGGTGCTCGACGTGTTCTGCTATTGCGACCCCTATCTGAGCCGCGACGAGCTCTTTCTGAGCCCCCTGCTGGTGCCCTGCCAGCGCATCTGGAACCGCTATGGCAACGACAATCCTGAGCAGCTGGCCTCGCTTGCGGCACAGCTAACCGAATATTTCAAGTAAAAATAATCAGCCCGGCTGGCGCTATATCAGCATTTATAACTAACTTTGCAAGGCAATATGGCACAAAGACTCTATCAGACACAAGAACAGAAACAGCAGCAGGTGCAGCGCCTCTCGCAGCAACAAATGCTGCAAGTAAAGCTCCTGGAGATGCCGCTCACAGAGCTGGAGGAGAGCGTGACGGCCGAGCTGGACGACAATCCGGCCCTGGAGACGGCCAACGACGACCCTGACTACCAGCCCGAAGAAACCGACAAGGACGAGGAACTGCCCGACTTTGAGGAGCAGAGCGAGCAAGAAGAGCGCAAGGATGCCCTCGACTCGGCTCTGGAACGCATAGGCGACGATGACGACCTGCCTGTTTATACCAGTCAGAGCAACAACAACGATGCCGATTATGAGGAGATGGTGTATGGCGACACCACGTCGTTCATCGACAAGCTCAACGAGCAGATGGGCGAATACGAGCTCACCGACAGGCAGAGAAGCATCATGGAGTATCTCATCGGGTCGCTAGACGACGACGGATTGCTGCGCAAACCGCTCGACACCATAGCCGATGAGCTGGCCATATATCATAACATCGATGCCTCGGAAGCCGAGATAGAGCAGGTGCTGAAGATATTGCAGCATTTTGACCCGGCCGGCATCGGCGCGCGCTCGCTGCAAGAATGTCTGCTTTTGCAGATAGCACGGCGGCCCGACTCCAGGCTGAAGACGCTCATGCAAGAGGTGGTGGAGCATCATTTTGAGGCCTTCACCAAGAAGCATTGGGACAAGATTAGCCAGGCACTCAAGCTCAACAGCGTGCAGACAGAGACGCTGCAGCAGGAAATACGCAAGCTCAATCCCAAGCCCGGTGCGTCGCTCAGCGAGACGCAAGGGCGCAACATCAACCAGATAACGCCCGACTTCATCGTAGACACGGGCGAAGACGGCAGCGTGACCTTTACGCTCAACCGAGGGCATATACCTGAGCTGCACGTCTCGCCGTCGTTTGCCGAGATGCTCAATGCCTATAAGGACAACAAGAAAGGCATGTCGAGGCAGGCCAAGGAGGCGTTGCTCTATGCCAAGGAAAAGGTAGACAAGGCGCAAGGATTCATAGACGCGGTGAAGCAAAGGCAGCACACGCTGTGCGTAACCATGCAGGCCATCATCGACATACAGCGCAAATTCTTTCAAGATGGCGACGAGAGCGACCTCAAGCCCATGATTCTGCAAGACGTGGCCGACCGCACCGGGCTCGACAAATCAACCATATCGCGCGTGAGCAACATCAAGTACACGCAAACCAAGTGGGGCATCTTCCCCCTGAGGTTCTTCTTCACCGACAGCTATACCACGGAGGGCGGCGAGGAACTGTCTACACGTAAGATGAAGATTGCGCTGAAAGAGATTGTTGAGAAGGAAGACAAGAACAAGCCGATGAGCGACGATGCGCTCACGCAGGCTATGAAAGCGCAGGGCTATCCCATTGCCAGGCGCACGGTGGCTAAATATCGTGAGCAGCTGGGCATACCTGTGGCAAGACTCAGAAAAGAATGAACGAGAAGAACATCATATTGTCAGCAAGGGTGGTGAGCATGGTGTTCACACCCTTTTACCTGCCCCTCTTGGGCATGCTCATGCTGTTTACCTTCAGCTATCTGAGCATCTGCGACTGGCTCACCAAGTTGTTTGTCTACATCATGGTGTACCTCTTCACCGTGCTGCTGCCCACGTTGCTCATACATTCTTACCGCCGCTATCAGCGGTGGACGCCCTTGCAGCTCATTCAGAAGGAGCGCCGCATGGTGCCGTATGTCATATCCATACTGTGCTATTTCTTGTGCTTCTATCTCATGAACGTGCTCAACATGCCCTATTTCATCAGCTCCATACTCATGGCGGCACTCGTCATACAGATTGTCTGTGCCCTGATCAACAAGTGGTGGAAGATCTCTACACACTCAGCAGGGCTTGGTGGAGTGACCGGAGCGTTGGTTGCCTTCTCGCTGATATTCAATTTCGACCCCACATGGTGGCTCTGCCTGGTGCTCATCATGGCCGGAGCAGTGGGCACCAGCCGCATGATTCTGCGCCAACACTCGCTGGCACAGGTCACTACGGGCTTCTTGCTGGGCTTTGTAGCGGCCTTTGCTACGATACTGAACATTTAACATAAACACGATATTATGAAACCAATCATCAGCATTATCATGGGCAGTACAAGCGACCTGCCCGTTATGGAGAAAGCCTGCAAATGGCTTGAGCAACAGCAGATACCCTTCGAGCTGAATGCTCTGTCGGCTCATCGCACGCCCGACGCGGTGAGAGAGTTTGCCCAAAACGCCAAACAGCGTGGCATAAAGGTCATCATTGCCGGTGCCGGAATGGCTGCCGCGCTGCCCGGAGTGATAGCGGCTTCTACGCCACTGCCCGTCATCGGTGTGCCTATCAAGGGTATGCTCGACGGTCTGGATGCCATGCTGAGCATCATACAGATGCCCCCAGGCATACCCGTTGCCACTGTTGGAGTGAACGGAGCGCAGAATGCGGCCATCCTGGCAGCTGAGATGATAGCCCTGGGAGACGAGCAGATAGCCGCTAAGGTGGATGCCTGGAAAGCCGGACTGGGCGCCAAGATAGAGAAAGCCAACAAGGAGCTGGCTGAGATAAAGGACTATAAGTTTAAGTGCTAAGGCACCTCACACCCCACAATTCGAACAACTTCGCAGCAAATAAGCATGACAGATCTATTCAATTATAGCCGCCGCAAGGCTTCGGTGACGCACATCGGAAACCTTGACATGGGTGGCGACAACCCCGTAAGGGTGCAGAGTATGACCACCACATCTACCGACGACACGGCGGCAAGCGTGGCTCAGGCTGAGCGAATCATAGATGCAGGCGGCGAGCTGGTGAGGCTTACCACGCAGGGAAGGCGCGAGGCTGAGAACCTGAAGAACATACACGACGCGCTCAGAGCCGACGGTTACACCGCCCCTCTGTGTGCCGACGTGCACTTCAATGCCAATGTGGCCGACGTGGCTGCGTGCTATGCAGAGAAGGTGCGCATCAATCCCGGCAACTACGTAGACCCTGCCCGCACCTTCAAGAAGCTCACCTACACCGATGAGGAGTATGCCCGGGAGCTCAAGAAGATAGAAGACAGGCTCACGCCTTTCATCAAGATATGCAAGGAACACCACACGGCGGTGCGCATAGGCGTCAACCATGGCTCGCTCTCCGACCGCATCATGAGCCGCTACGGCGACACTCCGGCCGGCATCGTAGAGAGTTGTATGGAGTTTCTGCGCATCTTCCGCAAGCACAACTTCAACAACGTGGTCATCTCCATCAAGGCTTCCAACACCGTGGTCATGGTGCAGTCGGTGAGGCTCTTGGTGCATGAGATGGACAAGGAGGATATGCACTACCCGCTGCACTTGGGCGTTACGGAGGCCGGAGAGGGCGAAGACGGACGCATCAAGAGCGCCGTGGGCATCGGAGCATTGCTGGCCGACGGCATTGGCGACACCATTCGCGTGTCGCTGAGCGAGGATCCGGAGTGCGAGATACCCGTAGCCAAGCATCTGGTGTGGTACATACGCCGCAAGCAAGGTCATCTGCTCATACCGGCCGAAGCCTATAAGGGCTTCGACTATCTGCACCCCGAGCGCCGCAAGACACAGGCCGTGG
The DNA here is from genome assembly GCA_902496445.1 of uncultured Prevotella sp. Lineage (GTDB taxonomy): Bacteria > Bacteroidota > Bacteroidia > Bacteroidales > Bacteroidaceae > Prevotella. Next base: position 59,345 of record CABVAZ010000002.1, read on the forward strand.
GCATCGTGGGAGGCGACAACGCACCCGTGGTCATCACCTCTGAGCAGGGCAACGGGCAAGGCGTTGAGATAGTAGACGGCCTGCACCCGAAGCCCGACTTCATCTATGTGGGCAGTAAGATGCCTCAGCACGTGGCCAAGGGACAGAAATACATCATCGACTTTAATGTATATGCCGACCTGAAAGCCAAGGGCGAGATAGACGAGAAGGCCTTTTTCCCCATCTTCCCCGTTACGGCTATGCCGTTCATAGGATTGGTTCAGGCTCCCATGAAGTTCCTTACGCTGCAGTTCGGAACACCTTCTGACGAGTATATACCGTGCCTGAAAGCCCATCCTGAGATTGTTGTGGTGTGCGCAAGCAACCATCAGAACAGGCTGGGAAGCCAGCGTGCGCTGGTGCATGAGATGATGTCGGCCGGCCTGGGCAACCCTATTGTGTTCGCTCAGATGTACCGTCACTCAGCCAAGGAGCGTGAATCGTTTCAGTTGGAGGCTGCTGCCGACATGGGAGCTCTGATGATTGACGGGCTGACGGATGGCATCTGGCTCATGAACGACGGCGACATCAGTGCCGAAGACATTGCCGACACGGCCTTTGCCGTGCTTCAGGCGGGCCGGTTGCGCACTGTTAAGACGGAGTACATCAGCTGTCCGGGATGCGGACGGACGCTTTACGACTTGCGTTCTACCATTGCCCGCATCAAGGAAGCCACCAAAGGAATGGTCGGACTGAAGATAGGCATCATGGGATGTATAGTGAACGGCCCCGGCGAAATGGCCGATGCCGACTATGGCTACGTGGGTGCCGGCCCGCATAAGGTGAGCCTCTACCGCAAGAAAGTGTGCGTAGAGAAGAACATTCCGGAGGAAGAGGCCGTGCAACATCTGCTGCAACTCATCCGTAAAGACAGAAGTAGCCTGGACAAGAGCCTTGACAATTAAGCTCTTTAAAGGCTGGCTTTATTTATCACATAACATTAGGGAATGGCTTATACGGCCGCTCCCTAATAATTAAAAACCTAAAAACAATGAACCTAAAACAACGTTACACAGCATCAGCAGAGCGCTACGACGATGCCGAAAGCATCTATCAGAGATGCGGAAGGTCGGGCGTGCTGCTCCCAAAGATTTCTCTGGGCTTCTGGCATAACTTCGGTGGCGTGGACCCTTACGAGCGTTCGCGCGCCATAACGCACTATGCGTTCGACCATGGCATCACTCATTTCGACCTGGCCAATAACTATGGGCCTCCCTACGGCACGGCAGAAGAGACCATGGGCAGGCTGATGGACGATGACTTCAGGCCTTATCGCGACGAGCTCTTCATCTCTTCAAAGGCTGGTTATGACATGTGGGAGGGCCCTTACGGCAACTGGGGCTCGCGAAAATACCTCATGGCGAGTCTCGACCAAAGCCTCAGACGTATGCATCTTGACTATGTAGACCTATTCTATAGTCATCGCTACGACCCCAACACGCCTCTGGAGGAGACTCTGCAAGCCCTCGTAGACATCGTGAGACAGGGCAAAGCGCTCTACATAGGCATATCACGGTGGCCGCTGGAGGCCCTGAAGGTGGCCGAGAAATACCTGCGCGAGCACGACACACCGCTGCTCATCTATCAGGGAAGGCTCAATCTGATAGACCGCAGTCCGCAGGATGAGGGCATCACAACGTTCTGCCAAGAGCACGGCATAGGCTTCATCAGCTTCTCGCCCTTGGCACAAGGCCTGCTCACCAATCGCTATCTGAACGGCATTCCGGCCGACAGTCGCATGGCAAAAGAGCGTTCGCTCAAGCAAGATGCCATTACGCCCGAGCTGGCGGGCAAGTTGCGGCAGTGGCAAAGCATAGCCGAGAGCCGGCAGGAAACCATCGCCCAGATGGCATTGGCATGGGTGCTGCACCAGAAAGGCGTGACCAGCGTGCTCGTAGGAGCCAGTAAGGTGGAGCAACTGGAGGACGATTTAAGGTGCATATACGCCGAACCATTTCATAACAATGAGGTTTAAGCGACATGAAACGAATGATGATAGCCTGCTTGCTGGCTGCTATGGCATCGCTGGCACAGGCACAACGGCAGGAGATAAACCTTAAAACGTGGCAGTTTTCGCACGACAAGGCATCGTGGCAAACGGTTAATGTGCCGCACGACTGGGCCATCAGCGGGCCTTTTGACAAGAAGTGGGACTTGCAGACGGTGGCTATCGAGCAGAACGGAGAGACCGAGAAGACTGAGAAAAGCGGCCGGTCTGGCGCGCTGCCATGGATAGGTGAGGGATGGTATAAATGCTCTGTCAACCTGAAAGGCACTGCATATAAACATGCCTATCTGTGTTTTGACGGTGCCATGAGCGAACCTAAGGTGTATGTAAACGGTAAGCTGGCGGGCGAATGGGCCTACGGCTACAACGCTTTTCGCATAGATGCGACGCCCTATTTGCACGATGGCGACAACGAGATAAGCGTTCACCTCCGCAATTTAGAGGAGAGCAGCCGCTGGTATCCTGGTGCCGGCATCTACAGACCCGTGAAGCTGGTGCTTACGGGGGATGTGCGCATTGACCCGTGGCAGCTCTTTGTGCGCACCCTGAGCGCAGATTCGGCCACGGCAAGTGTGGCCATAGATGCTCAGGTGCTGGGGCTGGAAAAGCAAGACACGGCAAACAGCCGTCTAAAAATAGCTATTTTAGACGCTAATATGGTGCATATTGCAGAGCAAAATGCACTATTTGACAAGCAAGGAAGGGTACATGCAGTACTGAAAGTGCCCAACCCGCATCTCTGGTCGCCCGAAACACCTTATTTATATAAGGTGGTTGTGAAGGCCATCAGCCATGGTGAGACCCAAGACCAGTATGTCTTGAACACCGGAATAAGGACTATCAGCGTGAGCAAAGAGCATGGTTTTCAGCTCAATGGCGTAACCAGGAAGATAAAAGGCGTGTGCCTGCACCACGACCTGGGCCCTCTTGGTGCGGCAGTGAATAAGGCTGCACTCATCAGGCAGGTCAGAGAGATGAAGGAGATGGGTGCGGATGCTATCCGTACGAGCCATAACATGCCTTCAGAAATGCAGATGCAGGTGTGCGACTCTATGGGTATGATGGTCATGGCAGAGAGCTTTGACATGTGGAAATACCCCAAGGTGAAGAATGGTTACAGCCGTTTCTTTGATGAATGGAGCGACCGCGACATCACCAACCTGGTGCTGCACCACCGCAACCACCCCGCCATCGTGATGTGGAGCATAGGCAACGAGATACCCGAACAGGGCATGAAGGGCGGCCGCAACATAGCTATGCACTTGCAAGACATCTGTCATCAGCTAGACCCCACACGCCCCGTGACACAAGGTATGGACCGTGTGGACAACGCACTGAGCACGGGTTTCGCACAAGTAATGGATATTCCGGGCTTCAACTACCGCGTAAACAAATACGAGATGGGCATCAAGAAGCTTTGGCAAGGTTATCTGTTAGGCTCCGAAACAGCCTCTACGGTATCTTCAAGAGGCGTTTATAAGTTTCCGGTAGAGTATTCTGCTCATCATACTTACCCCGACGGACAGTGCTCAGGCTATGACACGGAGTGGTGTTCATGGAGCAATCTGCCTGAAACAGACTTTATTGCGATGGACGATTATCCCTACACCATCGGACAATTCGTATGGACCGGCTTCGACTATCTGGGCGAACCAACCCCTTATGATGAGTATTGGCCGTCGCGAAGCAGCTACTTCGGCATCTGCGACTTGGCCGGGCTGCCCAAAGACAGATATTATCTCTACCGCTCGGTATGGAACCATCAGAGCCACACCCTGCACCTTCTGCCTCACTGGACGTGGCCGGGCAGAGAGGGAAAGACCACTCCTGTGTATTGTTACACCGACTATCCGGAGGCCGAACTGTTTGTGAATGGCAAGAGTCAGGGCCGTATCAAGAAGAACAAGCAGAGCATGTACGACCGCTATCGCCTGCGTTGGAACGATGTGAAGTATGAACCGGGTGAGCTGAAAGTGGTGGCCTATGATGCCAACGGCAAACGTGCGGGCGAAGAAACTGTGCGCACAGCGGGCACACCGGCACGCCTCCGCCTCACTGCCGACCGTGGTTTTATACACGCCGATGGCACTGACCTGATGTTTGTTACCGTAGAGATGACCGACAAGAAGGGCACTCTCTGTCCTGATGCCGATGATGAGCTGCTCTTTGATGTGTCTGGTGCGGGCACGTTCAAGGCCGTGTGCAATGGCGACGCCACATCTCTTGAGCCGTTCACGCAGCCCCGCATGAAGCTCTTCCACGGCAAGCTGGTGGTCATTGTGCAGGCTGCTGACGCGCCGGGCACGGCATGGCTCGATGTGAGAACAGCCGGCAAGCCCATCAAGCAGCGCCTGAGGCTCATCGTGAAGTAGACCTCCTGTTGGGCCGAAAAGGCAGGAAAAGAGAGTCCGGTATGTTGACACAACCCTGTGCCACCATACCGGACTCTTTGTGTTATGCACCTTGCGTGGTGCTTATTTCACCAGCGACGTAATATTCTCTCGTACGCCCCTCATGCCCACCAGGAACGCCTTGGCTGAGCCAAAGCGCAAGAACATATCCAGACGGACGGGTACATGGTTGCTGTCGTCGGTGACATAGAAGCGCGCTATCTCCTTCCACTTGCCGCCTTCAAACTCCTTATACGATAGAGCCAGGCAGCGATAGCGGTGTCCGTTGTCGGCTTTCACCGTGTTTTTGCCTTTGTAGAGCACCTGCGCAGGGTGACAGTCGTTGCCGTCGATGATGGGAAACTTTACCACAAATCCCTTCTTCCAACCCTCAGGGTTGAACGAACGAGCTCTCATAAAGATGCTCATCATGTCGTAAACGCAGTCGTTATATACGTGCGACTGGCGTCTCACCTCGCCGTCGGAGCCTTTACGGTATTGTCTGACGGCGCATTTTCCGTTGGGATAAGTGTAGTGCACCTCGTCTACCGTATACCTTCTGCCCTCTCTGGCGCCCTTACGGAAGTAGAGCGGAGCCATTTGGTGCGTGTTATAGCACAGCAACGTGTCGCGCAACACAAAGTAGTCGTCCAGCCTTCCGTTGCCTTTCGTTGTCAGACTGCACCTGTAGGCGGGCGTGCCTTTATAAGTTGAGTTTACCACATACCATGAGGCGGTGCCTGCCTTGACCCATACAAACTTCCAGTTATAGTACAGGTTATAGGTAAGAAATTCGCCGTTCTTGAATGCCGTGTTGCGAAATGTGCACTGAGCCTGCGCTTTTGGTGCGAGCCACAGCAGCATCATAAGAAATATTAAGAGCTTCTTCTTCATTGTTTTATCTTTTTATCAGGAGTGTAAGTGATGCCCATTTGTCGGGCACGCTGTGCATTCCTGTTTATGGTTTTCTTCTTTTCGTCAGGCTTCTGCTTGGTTATCTCGCCCGGCTTCTGCCTGTTGAGCGGCAGTGCAGTAGGGTTCCAGGCCTGCTTGATGTCCCATTTGGCCCTGCATGCAATAGACTTGGGATAGTAATATACCTGTTCCGGCTGCAAATCGCTGCCATATTCGCCTGTGTCCCATTTGCCGTTCATGTTAGCATCTACTATCATCCGCAGGAAGTAAGTGCCCGGCTTGACATACTTAAACAGTGCCGTATTGCTCTTGGTAACCACTTGCTGCACCACGCCTTCCTGCGAATTGAGCAGCTGAACGATGTATTGCAGCGCGTCCTGGCCCTGTATATCAATCTGCAAAGAACCCAACTCCTCAAGCGGATAGACCTTAAAGCCCTGCTTGAAGGGCGCTGTGGCCTTGCCATATATGTCTACGAAGGCCCCGGAATCCACTTCCAGGCTGTATTCGCCGCCCGGTCGCCATTTGCCGGCAAGCTCATACTGCCTCAGTTTGCCCGCTACGGGATAGAGCGCTACGCGCGAACGATACCACAGCGTGTCTATCTTGGTGTAGAGATGTATCTTTGCCGTGTCGGCAACGGCCAGTGGCGCGGGCATCACAACGCCCAGTTGCTCGTCGGGCTTGATGGTCGATGGCACGTTATATTGCGGTTGCAGCGGCTCGGCAGGCATCTCCGGCAGCACCTCAAGCCCTTTTTTGCGCCGTTTCTCCTGCTGTTTGGCCCATTCGTCCTGCTTGCGTTGCGTCTCTTTGAGGCGCTTGGCATAGGGCTGTTTGGACAATATCTCCAGCGTATCAGCCATGGGGCGCAGCTGTCCGAGCGAGTCTGTGCCCTCATAAGCCATGCGCAGGCGCAGCGTGTCTTGGTTGATGAGCGCCGTGTCGCGCAGCCAATAGGTGATAGAGTCGCCCCTCTCCGAAGGCTCTATGATGAAAGCCGAGTCGGCAGAGAAGTTCAATCCCTTCAGCTCCGGCAGCTTATCAGAGCCGTAACTGAATATGATGTCAAAGTGATTGGCTTCGTTTCGGTCGGCCTTGATGAAGTATCGGTCGGTCTGCTCCTCTGTAAAGGCCCTCAGAACCACGTCGTCTGGCAGGAAATGCGTGTAAGGCGTCTGCACGATATTATCTATGTGGAGCGAGTCTAGCCATATAGTGTCTTGCCTGACATCGGGTTTGAAGGATGGCTTGATGATGTCTTTACTGTATGCCAGTTTCTCCGCGCGCTGCGAAAACCTGTAGTTTGCGTCCATATCCTGCAAGGCGTAGACGCGATAGTTGCCCGGCGCCACGCCCCGAATAACGAAGTGGCCCCGGCTGTCGGTCCTTCCCATGCGTTGGAAAGGTAGTTTGGTAAACGCCGTATCGGCCAGATTGCTGTATAACCCCACCAATATGCCCTTGATGGGCTCCAGATTGCTGGCCTCCAACACATATCCTGCCACCTCAAGAGTGTCTATATGGTCGCCGGTAGAGAAGGTAAAGGCATAGTTGCCCAGCGGATTGCCCTCGTTGTTGTCTGATATGGCATCTGAGAAGTCTATGGTATAGGTGGTGTTCTTGTGCAAAGAGTCTTTCAGCTGCACCACGACGCTCTTTCCCTGTCCCTTGATGTCGGGCTGTTCTAGTTGTGGCGGCGATACGACAACCTTCTCGGTGGGGTTGTCGAGTTGTATAAACTCATCGAAGAATATGGCCACTTTCTTACTCTTCACGTCGGTGGCGTGCTCTGCGGGCGACGTATGCATGATGCGCGGCGGCGTTTCGTCATACCATCCGCCGTCAGGCTGCCCCATCTTGGCGCACGATGCGCACAGCAAGAGCGCCGCTACGGCAGCCGCCATAAGCGCCGGCACACGGCTCAAAGCGTGAAGTGAGCTAGGGTACCTCATATAGATTATGGTTGTTGAAAGGGGTTCTGACGGTTCATCTCCAATAGCTCTTCCATGATAGTGCGGCCGTTAGACAGTCTGGGCACCTTGTGCTGGCCGCCCAGCTTGCCCTTCGACTTGAGCCAGTCGTTGAATAAATTCTTGCGGGCCACTATCACTTCGAGGGGCTGCAGCGTGACGTTGTGCGACCGTTTGGCCTCATAGTCGGAGTTGAGAGCCTGCAAACGCTTGTCAAGCGCCTCGGCAAAGTGCTGCAACGAGTCGGGTTCTTTGGCAAATTCTATGAGCCATTGATGCCTGCACTTGGCCTTATTGTCCATGTAAACGGGCGCTGTGGTATACTCCGACACCTCTGCTCCGGTCTGCTTGCAGGCATAGTCCAGTCCTTTCTCGGCGTTGTCCATAATCAGCTCTTCGCCAAAGGCATTGATGAAGTATTTTGTCCGGCCGGTGATGATGAACTTATAAGGGTTCCGGGAGGTGAATGTCACGGTGTCACCTATCTCATATCGCCACAGTCCGCACGATGTTGAGATGAGCATGGCATAGTTCTTGCCCGTCTCAACGCCCTCTAGCGGCACGATGTTGGGGTGCTCTGAGTGCAGTTCATCCATGGGGATGAACTCGTAGAACACGCCATAGTCGAGCATAAGCAGCATGCTGGCATCACCGGGGTCGTTCTGTATGCCGAAGAAACCCTCGCTTGCGTTGTAGGTTTCCATATAGTGCATGTCTGGCTTGGTGATGATTTGCTCGTATTGCTTACGGTAAGGGGTAAACGGAATTCCTCCGTGGAAGAACACTTCCAGGTTAGGCCACAGCTCTTGTATGTATTTCTTGCCGCTTATCTCAAGCATCCTGACCAGCACGGAGAGCATCCACGAGGGCACGCCACTGATGTTGGTCACGTTTTTGTGCATGGTTTCGCGTGCTATATGGTCGCGCTTCACCTCAAAGTCGCTCAGCAGAGCCGTTTCCTTACGAGGCACTCTGAAGAGATTGGCCACCGGATTCATGTTCTCTATGAGCACTGCGCTCAGGTCGCCCACGATAGAATTGGGCAGATTATAGTTGGGCGAGTGGCTCCCACCCAATATTAATGACTTGCCGTCGAACAACTTGCTCTTGGGATTGTTGCCCAGATAGAAGGCCACAACATCTCTCGGCCCCTGATAATGTATCTGATGCAAGCCCTCGGGCGTGACGGGAATGAACTTCGATTTGTCGTTTGTGGTGCCCGAACTCTTGGCATACCACTTCACCATGCCGGGCCACAGCACGTCTGTCTCGCCATGACGCATACGGTCTATGTCGATTTTCAAATCCTCATAAGTATTTACCGGCACGTTCTGCACAAAATCGTCGTAGCCGGTAGTAACGCCAAAGAGGTGCTTCCTGCCATATTCCGTGTTCTTGGCCTTGCTCAGAAGATAGGTCAGAACCTCGTGTTGCATGGCGTCGCCCTCTGCGTTATATCGCTGGAGCTCACGCCTCCGCGACTTGAAAAGCAGCTTATCTGCTATACAGGTTAGACTCATTTAAATGATTGCTAATTGAACTACAAAGGTAAGGTAAACTTTCGTGATACCTTAATATTTTACTTATTTTAATATGTTATATGTCACATGAAAAGCTCTTACGCACTCACGGAAGAGACTGAAAGGCTTGCGAAACAAGTTTACAAATCGTTTCTTGCCCCGCCGCTCGCCCGCCTTGGCCGGGCAAAAGCGCCTGCGCCGGCCTGCCTCACGCAGATGATGAAAAGACAGGAAAGATGGTTTGTGTAATCAGTTGGTAGACAGCGGGTTGTAGAAACAGTACAAACAGGCTTGCAAAAAGGCCTGTTTGAGCTCGTAAAAGTGCCTATTTTGCAAGGCGATAATGCCTGTTTGGGGAAGCAAGAAGGGCATTCTTGTCACGCCGAAAGCAATCGCCGGCCCGGCAAGAGTGCCCCAAGCAACCTTTAGGATCATGCGTAACTGTGCATACCCGTAAGAAAATAGTTTACGCCAAAGTAGGTCATCAGTAGCGTAAGAAAGGCCAGCAGCATGTAAACATGATAGAAAACGGGGCGGCGGAAGCGCTTATACAGCCCGCCGTGCAGAGGCAGAGCATACACCAGAAAGGTGATGAGGGCCCACGTCTCCTTTGAGTCCCAGCTCCAATAGGTGCCCCAGCTCACGTTGGCCCAGATGGCTCCGAGAAACATTCCGATGCCCAACGTGGCTACGGCAGGGTAGAGCATGAAGGCGCTGAGCACCTGCATGCCCGGCCTCATGCGCGGTGAGGCAAGCCCCATGATGGCACACACAAAGGTCAGGGCGAGCAGGGCGTAGCTCATCATCATGAAGCTTACGTGCACGCTGAGCAGCGGCGAGTTGAGCACCGGCACCAGTTGGCCCATCGCGGGGTCCATCATGGAGAGGTGACTCACCAGCAGGAAGAAGCCTGAAAGCAGCAAGGCAAACGACGTGAACAGCGCGCAGGGGCGCCGTGTGGCCGCTATCATGAGCAAGCCGCACAACTGTGTCATCCACGCCACAACCAATGTGGTTTCGTAACCATTGCCCATGGGTATCACACCCGTGATGATCCAACGTAGCGCAAGCAGCAGCGTGAGGGCCAGAAACGACAACAGCAGCATACCGTCGAGCCCAATAAACCACATCATCTGCCCCCGTCCGGATGGTTGGGTGGCCCGTAAAACGGTGTTCCGGCGCAGGCGTACGCACGCCATAACGATGCCTATGAGGCCCAGCGTGAGGTTGGCCATGAACAGGATGGAGGCCAATGGGCAGGCGTTGTAAACATGTTCGGCCTTGATGCGCAGGGGCGACGGCACGCTGCTTCCGCCTTGTCGCACCTGATAGTCGGCCAGCTTGCTCAGCAAGGTGTCGGCCGTGGTATAATCGCCGCCGGCCATACTGCCGTAAACAAAGGGAAAGAAGTTCTTGATGAACACCACTTCGGTTTGCGGCAATCGCTTGGGATACTTCTCAAAGGGCGAATACCATTGCGTTGTTCCGTCGGCATAGGTGTGCGGAAAGAGGGTCAAGGGCGTGCCCTGACGCAGCGACATGATGATTTGCAGCTTGCCGTCGATGTCGGCGCACGCCTTATGATAGGCGTCGGTCTGTCCTTCGGCATAGGCCGAAGCCGCGCTGCCAAGGATGTAGGTGCCGCCGTTGAAGAAGGCGTCGAGGCTGGCATACTCCGGCAAACCGAACCTTTGGCGCACGGCCTTGCTCTTTATCTTGATGAAGGGCTCGTTGCTCCACTCCTTCGGAAAGAATATCCACGACATGAGCACCTGATTGGCTGTGAGGCCATGATACGTACGATGGCCGTTGATTTTCTGCGTAAAGTCGAGCGCGAACGTCTCTACGGGGCAGATACGCTCGTTATAACGCATCAGCAAATGGCCAAACCGCTCGGCCGTCTGCTTGGGCACGGCGGGTTGGGACGCCGCTCCCGCGTTGTAACTGAATGCCGCGAGCGTGAGCAAGAGGGCCAGGCCGAACCCCGGAATGGCCTTCAGGCGGCGCGCCAACCGGCGGAACGTGCCCTTGGGGTCGATGAGAAGCCACAGCAGCGAGAAAAAGAGCATGGCATAGCCGGCATAGGTTACGGGTATGCCATAGCGGTCGCTGTTCACCTGAAGGTAGCTGCCGAGGTGGTCAGAGTCGAAGCTGGCCTGATAGAAGCGCACGCCACGGAAGGTGGCAATGTTGTTCATCGACACTATGCAGCGGTACTTGCTGTTGCCGTCTATGATGGTGAAGCGCGTCACATAGTCGGCCGCGGCCTTGGTGCCGGCATGGTTGAGCTGGCTGAACTTATCCAGTCGCACGTAGAAAGGCAGCTCGTGAACGTCGCCGGCGGTCATCGCCGTCATCTCGGCATACTTGTTTGTGGGTTGGTCGCCACGCAGATGGACTACGCCTTTGTAGGATGTGAGGTGGGTGAGCAGGGCACCCGTCAGAATGACGAGCAGGGCAAGGTGCAGCAAGAGCACGTTCCACCGCCTCACTTTGCGCCTGATGATGACGGCCACGCCACCTGCCGCGAGCAGTGTCCACAGCACACAAAACCACCATGTGCCGTAGATGTGCTGCTGCACATAGGGTGTAGAGGTGGCATTTTCAACAAGGGTGGCCACTGCCATCACCACGAGCACGGCCACATATAGAGTCAACAATATCTTCTTCACGTCTTTCTGATGCCCCCGCCCGCAGCTTGCCGGGCAGATGGGCTGTTGTTTTGTGATAATGAGGAAAAGCATTGCAGGGGCGAGAGGCCCGCTTGCAATGCTTTTGGAATATAATTACAAAAGCCCCTAGATGGCGTTGATGAAGGCCACAACGGCGTCGCGGTCCTCGTCACTCAGGTAGTAGAACTGTTTGGCAGCCCAGTAGGCGTCGCTCTGCTGGCTGTAGGCGTGCCACATAATGGCCTGCACCACGGCGTTGTCACCGCTCTGGAAGACGTGCGCGCGGCAGTCGTGCAGCCTGTCGCCGGCACCTGTCTCCTGCTGGCTGAGGCCCCTTCCCCACAGCGGAGTGGTGCGGCACCAGCCCGTGCGTATGTCGTTGGCCATGAACAGACGGTGCTGAACGAGGTCGGTGTAAGGCCATATCACGGTGTTGTCATACGTTACCATCTTGGCGCCCGTGCTGGCCATGTACCGACGTGTGACGGCATCGGTCCAGCAATCATCCTTCTTGATGGTCCATGAAGGGCGGTGACAGCTGGTGCATCCCATCTTGTAGAAGAGCAGCTTGCCACGCTGCACCTCCTCAGAATCGAGGTTGCGGGCCTGCGGAACCCCCACGCCACGGTGCCAAACCATGAAGTCGTAATAATCTTGATCGGACATCTCGTCGGCTCCGTTCCATGGTGCCATGTTCACAAAATACTTCTCAAAGTCGCTCTTATAGGGTGCTGTGCCGCCGTTGGCGCCTAGGCTGAGACACTTGAGCACCATCTTCGAGATGCTGTCGGCGCTGGTTCCGGCACTCACATAGGGCGTGAGCAGACTGTTGCTCTTATAAATGTCCTGTATGCCCTTAATCACTTCAGGGTCTTGGCTCATGGCTTTTGCCCACGCATGTTGCGGGTCGGTGTAGAGCATGTGTCGGTCGGAGCGGCTCACGTTGGTGATGTTCCAGATGGCATTGGCCCCCGGCCCGTCGAGCAATGTGGCACGTGTCATGGCATAAGTGAACTTCTTGACGCGCTTGGTGCCGTCGTCCAGGCTGTACCAAGCCGATGATGCCCAGTCGTTGGAGCCGCTGTCCCACATGGCGGGGTTCAGTGTGGCGTGCCGAGCCTCCCGCTGATACTGCACCTTCATGGAGTCTTGGTTGATGGCGTCGATGAGTCCGGTGCCATATATGCCTATGGTTGACTCCAGTCGCACCTCATAATTCTCGGGCTTGGGGGTTACATGGAAGGCCGAAGGGTCTATGGTTACGTCAGGATAATAGAGCCTATAGCTCTCTTTGCGCTTAGAATTGGGAAACGTCATGGCCAGTCCTGAGGGCATGGACGTCACTGTCTGCCACTTGATGTGTATGCCGTCTTCGTCTATAGGAGCCTTGAAGGGCGCCATGGCCTGCGTCTGCGGCATGCCGGCCAGCTCGGTTACGTAGCTGTTGGCGGTATATTTGCGGCCGTCGCTCGTGGTGCCTGCGGTGGGATGATAGACCACGAGCAGATAGCCGTTGCCCATTTGCTTGGCGCGATACAGGCTCTGCCACTTGCCATGACCGTAAGAGGGGTGGCAATATTCGCAGCCGGAGCGCACCCAGGCAGGGCCTAATCCCCAGAAGGGTTTGGTGAAAAGGTTGGCATCTTTCTCGAAGAATTGCTCGCCAAACTTGAATGTTGTGTAGAGACCTTGGCTCTCTATGGCCGGCGCCTGGTTGGAGTAGCAGCCTTGCTCGTTGGTTGTTGTGCCCTTTTCGCCGCCCGGCAGCCACTCGGCGGCGGTGAATACAGACAGCGAGTCTTTGGGCCAGGATGTCTGGCTCACGGGAATTACGTTATCGTTGTCGGTGCAAGCGGCAAGCGCCAAGGCGGCAACGCTCATGATGATAATGTTTTTTTGATGCATTATGCTTAGTGTTTGTTTCTAGAATAAGATGTTTTGTTCTACGGCACAATCCCCAACCTGCCCTTGCAAGAGCAGGGTGAGGGTGGGGTTGTGCATGGTTTCTTTCATCCGCCAAGGAGAGGGCGGAAGGGTGAGAGATGCCCGTTTACTTCTGCTTCTGAATGACATCATTGGCAGCGGAGAACGCGTTGGAGAGCGCAGTGCAGGCATTGATGGCCTCAAGAACCTGCGCGTTGTGATAGTTGTAGCGGAAAGGCGCGGTGCAGGCCTTTATCTTTGCCTGGGCATTATCAATGGCGTCTTCTACGGCTTTGCCCTCAGCAGGGCCGTACTTGGTCATGTATTTGTGGAACGAATAGGTGGCTCCATCGGTGTTGTTGTCGGTGGTGTACTTGCCATACCATGTGTTTTTGATGCTCTGAATGTTGTCCCAGAAGTCGGTGAGCGAGTTATAGCTGTAGGGAGACTCGATGTAGCTGGGGTCTGACTCGCGGTTTTCGTCGTTCGTACCCAGTCCGTAGGGCTTGCCCATCTTGGTTTGTCCCACCTCATCACAGATGCCCACGCAGCCGTTGTCGCCTACGAGCACGGCCGACGCGGCACCTTTTACGGTGGTGTATAGGCTGCCCAGTTTTCCGGCATTCTTCATATTCTCGCCATAAGTGATGCTGGATGAGGGCATAGACGTTTTCCATTCCAGGCTTTCAAGGGCCTCACGGTGCTCGGCGGGGGCGTCGGCGTTCCAGCAAACCTCCATTTCGTAGATGGAATACATCAGGTCGCCGGCCACGGCCACGGCAAAGTCTAGCTCGTCGGCGTTCTTCACGCTGGTGAGGTTGATGCCTTGATCGGCGTCGGTAAAGTCTTCGTACTCGGCATTGATGGAGCTTGCCGGGCGGTTCTTGCCGTCGCGGAAGATGATGAACTCAACCGAGTGGAAGCCCAGCTGTGTCTGATTGAGGTTGCTGTGCACCCAACTGATGTTGTTGTCGTCATCGGATGTGGTGACGTTTTTCATCATGCTGGGACTTGTGAGGAAGCTCTGCAGGGCAACGAGATCGAGAGGCCAGGTGTCGATGTGCGGGTCGATGTCGTAGTCGTTGGCCGCTCCGAGCAAGAAGGCCTCGCTCTTTTCGTAGTTGGCGCGGGCTGCCTTCCATGCGTCACATGCCGCCTTTACCTGCTCGTCGGTGGCTTGATGCTTCTCAGCACCGTCGCGCAGGGCTTTCATAGCACTGTAGAGAGTGGTGGCATTGGCGGCCATCTCCTTGTAAGTGGGGTTGACCACATTGTCTACATAGTTGTTGAGGATGTTGGAAATCTCGGCCGATTCGGCATCAGTGCTGCCCGGCTGCGGGTCGTCATTGTCGTCGCTGCAGGCCGTAAGTCCTGCGGTGATCATGCAGGCCGATGCTAAGAGCATTGCGTAGTGAAAAATTTTTTTCATTGTGTTGTATGATTTTGTGAATGGTTTTGCGTGGAATGTCTAGAGGAACATGGCCTCGTAAGCTATGCCGAAGTTGATGGCGGGCTCGTCGTTATAGGGTGTGGCGAGGAAGCGCTTGGTGTAATCTAACTTCATCACGATCTGCTTGACGGGATAATAGTTTAGTCCGAAGTGCATTACATTCTTCTTCTCGTAGGGGTATTGGTCTTGCCGGCTGTCGCGGATGTAAGGGTTATAGTAATCGTAACGGCCGAAGACGTACAACTTCTGACCGTCTTCGCGCAGGCGGGGGATCTGTGAGAAGACGTCGTAACCGGCCTCTATGCCAATGGCAACGGCGTTCTTGCCTACCTCAGACGACGAGTAGGGGCTGGTCTTGGTGCTTCGGCCGGAGAGGAACTTCACCTGATAAGCATCGCCAAGATAGCCATAGGTGGCCTGTCCGCGCACTATCCAGTTGTATCTGTTCAGCGTAAAGTCTACGCTGCCTATGCTCACCACGCCCTTGTATTTTCTGGAGTCGTTTTGCAAGGAGTTGTTGATGCTGTGGCCATAATAACCGCTCATGCCGATGCGTAGGCCCTGTGTGGCGAAGTAATCGACGCGTGCCGCTCCGGCATATTTGCTGGCCGGGTCGAACTCGAAGGCCGAGTGGGTGCCCTTGTTGATCCATCCGTCGCGGTCGAACTGCATGGCATCGAGCCCTTCAAGAAACTGCAGTTCATACTTGAAGCGCCCGACGTAGCCCCAAAGGCTTACACCTGTTTGGTGCCAAGTGGAGGGAAGAATGGTGTTTTCGCCCTCAGGACGATAGACAGTGAAGAAGTTGAGAGGCTCGTGATGACTGTTGTTCAGGCCCACGGGCACCACGATATGCCCCAAGCGCAGATTGATGGCGCGGCAGAACGACTTCTGAAGCCAGAACTGCTCAAGCTCTACTTCGCCTCCTTTCTCTACTTCGCTCTCCCATTCGCCACCTTCCTCATACTCACGCTCGTAAGAAGTGCCGGTTCCGCCGTGCTCAAACTCTATCTCAGACCCCATTGTCCAGCCTTTGCCGAAGTCGTAGCCCAGATAGATAACGGCATGAGGTATGTCGAAGCGACCATGGCTGTCAGCATCCTTATACACGCCCGGACTCTTGTATTTATATACGTTGTCGCTATAGAAGTTGCGGCTATAGGCTACTTCGCCATAGCCTCCCACCGACAGGCGGTGGCCCTTGGCGTGTGAGAAGACACTGTCAGAGGCATTCACCTGCGCCTGTGCGGGCACGGCGATGCCTAGAGCAAGTAAGGTGGAAACAAGTCCTGCAAAAAGCTTTTTCATCTTTATCGTATTTTATTTCTTCATGTGATTCGTGAAATAACGATGCAAAGTTAAAAAGATAAAAAGCGTATTGCAATACCTAAAAATAACGAAATGTTTCTTTAATAGAGACTGTTGATGTTTCAGATTTACTTATTTGTGAGTAAATTTTAATGGTTTTCGTATTCTATGCGATTTGGTTGGAAATTTCATATTCGCAGGTTACCATGCAAAAAGGCCAAGGCTCTCCTGTCGGAAAACCTTGGCCTGAATGACTATGGGGTGTAAATGGTTGGCTTATTTCTTCTTCTCCGTTTGGCCGGCATCCTTCTTCTCAGCTGCCGGAGCGGCTTGGGCGGGCTTCAAAACAGCACTGTAACGGGGCTCGTCACCCAACAGCTTCACGGCTTCACGCCATTGCTTGTCAAACTGCAGCGAGTTTTCTACTGTGCCACGCTGGAAATAATAGCAGGCCACGAGGTCGCTTGTGATAACCTGCTTGAGTATCTTCTTGTTGTAATCAAGGTCTTTGGCCAAGTTATGGCTGAGCTTCTTTTCCAGCGCGTCAAACTCAGGCTTAGCGTCGTCATAATAGCCTTCGTATTTGGCGAGCTTCACCAGGTTCTCCATATATCGCTTGCTTTCGCGGTCATACTTAAATCCGCTCTTCATGGCAAACTGCTTGAAGTCGTCGTAATCGGCATCGCTTATCACGAAGTTGCGTGCCGGTGAGATGGTGGGATGAGCCTTCATATACTTCAATTCCCAGTTAAGGAGCGTCTCGGTGGAGTCCATTCCGCTTGATGCGAGATAGAAAGCGATGTTAGGCAACGAGTCGGGCTGCACCTCAATGTCGGGTTTGATGCCTCCGCCATCGCGCACCTCGCGGCCTCCAGCTGTATGGAAGACATGCGTGAGCGAGTCGGGCACGTGCTCGGTGTAGCCTCCTTTGTCGTGCTTATAGTTGATGGCCTGAATGCATCTGCCGCTGGGAATGTAATATTTTGATGTGGTCAGCTTGATTTGTCCGTTGTACGGCAGCTCCATAGAGGTCTGCACCAAGCCCTTGCCATAGGTTCGTGTGCCCATCACCACGGCCCTGTCAAGGTCTTGCAGGCTGCCGCACGTAATCTCACTGGCCGATGCCGTCTCGCCGTTTACCAGTACTACGATGGGCATAACCGTGTCGAGCGGCTCTACGGAAGTGACATAATCGTGATTGGCACGCTCTAGCTTGCCCCGTGTTTGCACCAGCGTGATGCCCTTGGGCACAAACATATTGACGATGTTCACGGCTTCGGAGAGTGAGCCTCCGCCGTTGTTGCGCAGGTCGAACACCAATGCTTTCATGCCGTCGCGCTTCATTTCGAGGAAGGCGCGGCGCACATCCTTCGAGCAATCTGTGGTAAACGAGTTGAGGTTAAGGTAGCCAATGCCGTTTTCCTGCAGCCCGTAGTAAGGCACGGCAGGCATCTGTATAGACCGGCGGGTGAGCTTCATGCGCATCTTCTTGCCCGTAGAGGGGCGCTGAATGGTAAGCATAAAGCTTGTTCCGGGCTCGCCCCTGAGGTGGCTGCTCACGTAGCTCACGTCTTTGTCTATCATCGACGAGTCGTCTATCTGCAAGATGATGTCGCCCTTTTTCAGCCCGGCCTCGGCAGCGGGGTTATGCTCATAAGGTTCGTCTATCACCACCCGCTTGAGAAGCAGGTTGTACTTGATGATAGCGCCAATGCCTGCATACTTGCCCGTCACCATGGTGTTAAGGTTCTTCACATCCTGTTCGGGATAGTAAACGGTGTAGGGGTCTAGCGAGCGCAGCATGGCATTGATGGCCGTGCCCACCACATCGTTGGCGTTGAGCGTGTCAACATACAGCATGTCGAGGTCTTTATAGATGTTGTTAAAGACTTCGAGGTTCTTGGCAACATTAAAGTTATGCTCCTTGTCACTGTTTTGTGCCAGGGCAGGCACACATGCCAGCAAGACAAGAATGTTTATTATCAGTTTCTTCATACTCATTATTTATTCAGTGCAAAAGTACAACTTAGAATTTACATAACGGCTATCAGCCCGCTAAAATTATTGTTTTTACGAGAAAAATGAATTTTTTTTTGCAAAAAGTTTGGTGGTATGAAAAAAACATCGTACTTTTGCAACCGCTTTACAAGAGCAACCTGCTTCAGTAGCTCAGTTGGTTAGAGCACCTGACTGTTAATCAGGGGGTCGTTGGTTCAAGCCCATCCTGGAGCGCTTTACAAAACAAGGAGTTAGAGCAATCTAGCTCCTTTTTTTGTTTTAGCTGTGTACATGTGGTGTACATAGAGCTTTTTTAAATTTATAATCCCTAAAAACATCATCAGTGGCTGTAGGGGCATTCTTAGCAAGCGTCCGCTTTTACGCTCTGGATGTGTAGATTTACATCTCTAATATGTATCGCAATACAAAGTAAAAGCATGATGATGAGATTCATGTACGTTTATATAAAGCCCGCATTTATTGTATAATCGCTAAACGAGGGTGAGATGTGGGTGAGATGTGGGTGGAATGTTGAAGATATATAATCTGCTTCATGTCCTTTTATAAACATCTGGTTTATAGGCCTTTATTAATTTGGGTGGAATGGGTGGAATAGGATTTACACTAAAATTATTGTAAGTCGTTGTAGGGTTAAGTCAAATCATATTTTAAAAATTTCACCGTAGTGACCCATATATCGTATTTTATTGCTACCTTTGCCACGTCAAGTAGAATTGAACTTCTTTTATTTTGACACCATAAAGTTAGTGAGAATTCTGCACATGACAAAACTCTGAGAAACTTATAGTTACTCAAAGACATATAAAAAAAATATTGATAATAAATTGAACGTTTAGTTGCGGACTACAAATCTTATTGTATCATGATGAAGAAAGCGTTTATGTTTGCGTCTCTGCTGGGTGTGACACTGATGGCTGAGGCTCAAACAACGAGTATAAAGGGTGTTTTTGCTGATTCTATTACTCATGTGGGTGAGCCGTATGCCACGGTGCGGGTGTTTAAGACAGAAAATCAGGAGCATCCATTGGCGATGGCCCTTACCGAAAGAGATGGTTCGTTCGCATTAGAAGCTAAGGGCAGTGGCAAATGTGTGCTCGTTGTGTCGGCCTTGGGGCGCAAGGAGGTACGGCGTACGCTGTCGTTAGGCAGTGCCGCAACGCTCAATGTAGACACGCTGTGGGCCGTAGACGATGCGCAGAATTTGCAAGGAGTCACTGTTGAAGCCCGTAAGCCACTTGTAAAGATGGAGACAGACAAGGTGAGCTACGACGTACTGAGTGATGAGGAATCCAAGTCGCGCACTGTGCTCGACATGCTTCGCAAGGTGCCCATGGTGACTGTTGATGGTCAAGACAATATCACGGTGAACGGCAGCAGCTCGTTCAAGGTACTTGTAGACGGCAAGCCCAGTCCTATGTTCAGCAGCAATCCCTCGCAGGTGTTCAAGTCTATGCCTGCCACGACGGTGAAGAAGATAGAGGTGCTGACCAACCCTGGGGCCAAATATGATGCCGAGGGCGTGGGCGGCGTGCTCAACATCACGCTTAACAAGCAAGGGAAAGGCAGTGCCGACCTGAATGGCTATAACGGCAACGTGAATGTCCGTGCGGGCAACCGCCAGCTAATGGGCAGCGCGTTTGTGTCGGGCCAGCAGGGCAAATTTTCATATAGTGCCATGGTCTTCAGCAACCGGAATGCTCCGCTCATGGTAGACTATTCAACCACCCGCACGCAGCAGATGGATGGTAAGCCATATATTGTAGACACGAAGGTGAAATCTGATCAGCGTCCGTCGGCCTATTCGTATGCCAATGTGAGCATGGGATATGATTTAGACTCTATGAGCGTTATCACGGCTACAATGAGTTCTTCCAAATGGTTTATGAAGTCACGCTCGGACGCTACTACTTCCATGGGGTTTGAAAATATGAGCAGCAACGCCTATGGCACCTATCTGGAAGCCGACAATAACAGTAACAATCTGAATGTTGAAACCGACTATCAGCGTTTCTTCAACAAGCAACGCACGCACAGCCTCACGCTGAGTTATCAATATGCGTTGTCGGACAGCAAGAGTAACAGCCACTCCACCTACAGTCCCATAGATGGTTATCTGCCTGAAGGCCTCTCAGAGTATCGCTCGGCCGGCAAGCCGAGAAGCACGGAGCATACGGCACAACTGGATTATGTGTTGCCGTTCAGCGATAACCATAAGATTAATGCAGGTGCAAAGTATATAGCCCGCTCCAACCATGCCTGCTCGGGATGGTATGATCTGGCAGACGGCACGAGCACCTATAACGAGACGAACAGCTCTGACTATAAGAACGACCAGAAAATCATGGCATATTATTCTGAGTATGTGGGCAACTTTGGTAAGTTCGGTGCCAAGACCGGATTGCGCTTTGAGCGTACTTGGGAGCACATCGCATATAAGTTAGGGCAGAAAGACGACTTCAGCCGCAACTATAACAACCTTGTGCCTTCGGCATCGTTTACTTATAATATTACGCAGGGCATGAACTTAGGCGTGAACTATGGTATGCGCATCGCGCGTCCGGGCATAGGCTACCTTAATCCTTATGTAGATAAGAGTCAGACCACACAGATTACTTATGGCAATCCGCAACTGAGCGTGGAGAAGTCGCATAACATACAGTTGGTGTATAACATGTTCTCAGCTAAGTTTTCCATGAATGTGACGCTTGGAGAATATTTCTGCAACAACGGCATCTCACAATATTCGTTTTTAAAGGACGGCATACAGAACATCACATACGGCAACGTAATGCGCTCGCGATGGACGAACCTTAACACTTACCTTAACTGGGCACCCTCGACAAAGACACGCCTTATGGCCAACCTGACAGGCGACTATGGCGACATGCGCAGCGATGTGGTAGAAGCAAGAAACCATGGTTGGCAGGCCTCTGGCTATGTGGGTTTGGACCAAGAGATGTGGTGGAAACTGAAGCTGAACCTCGGCGTGTGGGCCACAACACACCATTATGCTCCACAAGGCATTGACCAGGGAGCCATGCAGTTTGGCTTTGCCACCCTTACCAAGAATTTCTGTAAGGACAGGCTCACGGTGGCCCTCTCTTATTCAGGCCCGCTCAGGGGCAGGTTTAAGATAAAAACGTATACGGAAGGCAAGGACTACATCACGCGGACGATGATGTCGGCTAACATTCAGTCTGTAGGCGTGTCGCTGACCTGGAAGTTCGGCAACGTTGGCAAGCAGTACAGACAAGTGCAAAGCCGCATCAACAACGACTTCATGGAGAAGAGCCAAGGAAGCACCACATCTTCGCCAATGGACGGAAAGGGCGTAGAGCGGTGAGCGAAGCGTTATGCCAATAGGTTCATCGCTATGTTGTAGACCTCGTCGAAGCTGTTGGCGATGAACTCGGCCTGAGCCTCCTGCAAACTGTCACGGCTGCCGTTGCCATAGGTTACGCCACAGGTATGTGAGCCGGCTGTGCGTCCCATTGTTATGTCGAACGCCGTATCGCCTACCACGAGGGCATCTTGAGGCTTCGCGCCATATTCTTTTAGCGTGCTGAGCACCATATCTGGAGCGGGCTTAGCATGCTCTACATCACTTACCGTGACGATGTAGCCGATGTATTGGGCTATGCCCATCTCATTGAGAAACTGCATAAGCGACGGCCGTCTGCGGCTCGTGGCTATGGTGAGCGTGCATCCCGCCTCATGCAGACGGGCCAGCGTGGCCTCTACGCCGGGAAAGATGTGCACGGCACCGGCCACATTGTTCTTGCTGAAGATGCGCTCGTAGGTGTGCACACATTCGTCGGCCTCTTCGCTGCTCATGTCATGCAGTTTGATGA
Source organism: uncultured Prevotella sp. (assembly GCA_902496445.1). GTDB lineage: Bacteria > Bacteroidota > Bacteroidia > Bacteroidales > Bacteroidaceae > Prevotella. The sequence continues at coordinate 81,413 of CABVAZ010000002.1, forward strand.
AAGAGTCTTTCAGAGGCAGGCCTATGGTCTGCCGGCAAGCCTGGCGTGAGGGAACTTCGAGGCCCCGTTCGCTGAAAGTGGCCTGCAAGGTGCTTGTGATGAGCGGTTCGGTATCGGCTATTGTGCCGTCGAAATCAAGTATAATCAGTTTCATAACGTTAATCATTAAGGAACGAGTTGTGGCACCATGACGCAGATGGTCTTGGCTTTAACATAGTCGTAACTCACATACATAAATCCCCCATATCGGTTAGAGGCACCCCATGAATTTTTCATGATGAAGAACGGCTGCCCGTTTTGGTCATGTGCCAGCCCGCATATCTCCATGCAATGGTCGTCGGTGGTGCGCCTATTCTCAAAGTCTTGCTGTCGCGTCTGTTGTGTTACAGGCTGCTGTCCGGTAGTGAGCGTTGCCGTGCCCAGGTCGTATCTGAAGCCCGGTTCGGTGATGTCGCCCTCCCAGCACACGGGGTGCCCGCTCCTGATGGTGTTGGTGATGAGCGTGAGCAGGCTGTCGATGGGCACATTCATATAGCTGTCTTGAAAATTGTTGTCGGGAACCTCCAGTATGAACGGCGCGCCGAAGGGGTGATGGGTGAAGCTGGTGAAGCCTTCATACTCATCGTCACGGCACACGCTGTGGGCAAACTGCACGGGGGTGTAGGTGGCGCCATAGAGATATACGCCCTTAGCCATGGGCTGTATGTTATCGTCTAAGAGCTTGTCAGCCTGGGCGCTGAGTTGTTGCAGGCTACGGGCAGATGAGGCAAGCAGGGCGAGCTTGCGTGCGAGCGTACCGTAGTCGCATTGCGCATTGCCCTGAAAGGCATCATACTGATTGAGTCCGTAAGCCCCTATCAGATGTATCAAGCCCGGTGCCATGCCCCGCATAGAGATGCTTGTGGGGCGCTGGGTGAGAAAGGCGCTCACCGTCTTGGCCTTCAGAAGCTGCCGGGCTACGAAGCTGGGCGAGAGGTTAACGGAGTCGCCCTGCATGATGTGCTGCGTCTCTATGGTGGCCAGCATGGCGTAGACCCAGCACAGCGGGCTCTTGCCCTGGTCTTTTACGGGCGTGATCTTGAGCATCACGTCGGTGACAAACCGCTCTTTGCCGGGCTCGGTGCGCTTCTTGGCGCAGGAAGAGAGCATTGCCAGAATGATGATGAATATCGCTATTCTTTGCATGATGTTGCAAAGGTAATGAAAAAAGTGATAGCGTAGCGACTTATTAGCCAATCTTTTTGTAACTTTGCACGCGTTATGAATACGACAGAACAATATGAGGTGATGGCTCCAGTGGGCTCCATGGAGTCGCTCACGGCGGCTATTCAGGCCGGTGCCGACAGCGTTTATTTCGGCATTGGCAAGCTGAATATGCGGTCGCACTCAGCCAATCATTTCGACATATCCGACTTACGTGAGATTGCTTCCATTTGCGACAGCCACGGCATCAAGACCTATCTCACGGTGAACACCGTTATCTATGACGATGATCTGCCCACGATGCGCGAGATAATAGACGCGGCCCATGATGCCGGCATAACAGCTATCATAGCCTCAGACGTTGCCGTGATGAGCTATTGCAGGCAGCGCGGTGTGGAAGTGCACCTCTCTACGCAGCTCAACATATCCAACATCGAAGCCCTGAAGTTCTACAGTCAGTTTGCTGATGTGAGCGTGCTGGCCCGCGAGCTGAATATGGGTCAGGTGAAGAAACTGCATGAGGAGATCATCGAGCAGCATGTGTGTGGGCCGAAGGGCGAGCCGGTGCGCATAGAGATGTTCTGCCATGGTGCCCTCTGCATGGCCGTTTCGGGCAAGTGCTACCTGTCGCTTAACAACGCCGGTCGCTCGGCCAACCGTGGCGAGTGTATGCAGCTGTGCCGCAGAAGTTATATTGTTACAGATGCCGACACGGGCACGCAGCTGGAGATAGACAATAAATACATCATGAGTCCCAAGGACTTGAAGACCGTACGCTTTATCGATAAGATGATGGATGCTGGCGTGAGGGTGTTCAAGATAGAGGGCAGAGCACGCGGCCCGGAATATGTCTACACCGTGGTGAAATGCTACAAGGAGGCCATCCAGAGTGTTTTGGACGGCACGTTCACCGAGGAAAAGAAAGACGCATGGGACGAACGGTTGGCCAAAGTGTTCAACCGCGGCTTTTGGGACGGCTATTATCAAGGTCAGACCATGGGCGAGTGGAACAAGCATTATGGTTCTGTGGCAACAGAAAAGAAGGTGCTTGTAGGCAAGGTGATGAAGTATTTCTCACGTCTGAACGTGGCAGAGGTGGCTGTAGAGGCGTCAGACTTCAGCCTGGGCGACAAGTTGCTGATAACCGGACCCACCACCGGCGTGATGTATCTCGACGCCACCGAGATAAGATATGACCTGAAGCCGGTGGGCAAAGCCCTGCAGGGACAGCGCGTGTCTATTCCCGTTAAGGGCAAGGTGAGACCTTCAGACAAGCTCTTCAAGCTGGTTGAGGTGACAGAATGGAAAGAAGTTAAATAATTAAATGATATAGATAATGACCATCAACGAAGCACAAGACGAGGTTGTTGAGGAGTTTCAGGACTTCGACGACTGGATGGATAAATACCAAATGCTCATAGACTTGGGCAATGACTTGGATGAGTTGGACAGTAAATATAAGACTGACCAGAACCTGATAGACGGATGCCAGAGCCGTGTATGGCTGCAATGCGATTATAAGGATGGCAAGCTGGTGTTTACAGCAGACAGCGACGCACTTATAGTGAAGGGCATCATAGCCTTGCTCATACAGGTGCTGAGCGGGCATACCCCTAAGGAAATTCTTGATGCCGACCTCTACTTCATAGACAAGATAGGGCTCAGGGAGCATCTGTCGCCTACACGCTCCAACGGCTTGTTGGCTATGGTGAAGCAGATAAAGGCCTATGCCCTGGCGTATAGAACCAAAGAAGAAGCTGCCGAGAATGCGTAAGTTGCGCACCATAGAGATGCATCGTCTGAGCGTTGAGCAGTTTAAGGCAGCGCCCAAACTACCCCTCGTGGTGGTGCTCGACGACGTGAGAAGCCTGTATAACGTTGGTTCAGTGTTCCGCTCGTGCGATGCCTTCTGCGTGGAGCGCATCTGCCTGTGTGGCATTACGGCCTGTCCGCCACATGCTGAGATACATAAAACGGCACTGGGAGCAGAGGAGTCGGTGAGCTGGAAGTATTATGGCTCGGCCGAAGAGGCGGTGAGCGACCTGCAGGCTCAGGGCTACTACGTCTTTAGCATAGAGCAGGTGGAGGGTTCAACAAAACTGCAAGACATGGTGCTCGACCCCACCCGGCGCTATGCCGTGGTGTTGGGCAATGAGGTGAAGGGTGTTAGGCAAAGTGTGGTAGACATGAGCGACGGCTGCTTGGAGATACCTCAGTATGGCACAAAGCACTCGCTCAACGTGTCGGTTACGGCGGGCATCATCGTATGGGAGTTTGCCCGTGCCCTGCGCATCAAGCCTAACGTCTAGACCGCTTGCCCTTTTTGGTAAGCGGCTCGCTTATATATAATAAGGTGAAAAAGAATATGATGCCCGTTCCTACGCCTGCTATCACTCCCAATAGATAGTGGGCTTGAATGTAGACGGAGCCTGCGCACAGCAGTAAAAAGAACGGCAGCAGAATGAGAAAGAGCCTGATGTTGCGGGCGTGAAGGGCCAGCAGTAGGATAATGATGCCCATGCCGGCTTGCGAAGCAGGGAAAGATGCCGCGGGTCGGCCGCTTATCCGGCGGGCACTCTCTATGATGTGGTAGAACAATCCGTCGGTATATCCCGGACCGGGCAGGCTCTTGTAGTGATAATTAAAGTAGTCGTGAAGGTTCGGAAAGTGGCCTGCCACGATGTTCTTCAGTCCCACTGCCTCATAATAATAGGTGGGTCCTGCCGTGGGAATGAAAATGAAAAGCACGAAATAAGCAAAGAACGCCCCCATGAGGATGAGCATGGCGCGCTCGAACTCGTTATATCTCCAGCCAAAATAATATAGGACGACAAGAACCAGAACGGGAAAGAACGACGCGTAACCCAGATACATCAATTCGCTGGGCACGCTGCCTGTCAGTGTGTGGCTGAGCGTCAGAGCCGGTTGACAGTCGAAGAACGACTGCTCAGAAGATGCTATGAGCCAGTCTAGTTTAGGAAAGGCACGGTTCAGCTCGTATATGTCGGCATACCACCAGGGCAGCAGCGACAGCTGGGCGGCTGCTCTTGTAAAGCGTGTCAGACGGCAGGGAGCCAGGCGGTAAACAAGCCATAGCGCGGCCATGACAGCCACGATGCGCAGGCGGCCGAACACAACGGCTTCGGGGTGAGCCAGCTTGGTGTACGTGAACATGGCCAGCAGCAGCGTGAAAGCAATGTAGCCCACGGCAGCCCACTCGTAGGTGAAGAGCCCTTTTGGGGGCTTTTGCTCTATCTTAAACAAATCTTTTAAAAACGAATGACGCATGGATTGACGCAAGTAAAAATGAGTTCAGAGGATATTCTTATTATCGTTATTTATTCATAAAATCCCCCGAAACGTTTGCAAAGGTACAAATTATTTTGTTACTTTGCGTGTAAATCAAATATACATTTACTATGGGAAAGGGTAAGAAAGGTGGCAAGCGTCTCACAAAGAAGCAGCTTGCCGACATGCTGGAAGGCTTTTTCCAGACCCAGCCAGGAAAAACATTCAGCTATAAACAGATATTCAAGGCACTGAAACTCACCACGCATCCGCTCAAGATGCTGGCTATCGACATCATGGAAGAGATGGCGTGGGACGATTTTCTGAGCAAAGTGGGCGATAATGCCTATGCGCTGAACACCAAGGGGCAGGTGCAGGAAGGCATCTTCATACGTAAGGCCAACGGCAAGAATACCTTCCAGCCTGACGATGGAGGCACGCCCGTCTTTGTGTCAGAGCGCAACTCCATGTCGGCCCTTAACGGCGACCGTGTGAAAGTGCAGTTCATGGCACGCAGACAGAAGCATATCAAGGAGGCTATGGTCATAGAAATCCTGTCGAGAGCCAAGGACACCTTCGTGGGTAGGCTGCGTGTGGAGCGCGATATAGCCTTTCTCGTTACGCAGGAAAATCTTTTCGTGCATGACATCATCATACCTAAGAAGAAGCTGAAGGGCGGCAAGACCGACGATATGGCTGTGGTGAAGATTACCCAATGGCCCGACGCCGACCATAAGAATCTGGTGGGCGAAGTGGTGGATGTGCTGGGCAAGGCCGGCGACAACGATGTTGAGATGAACTCTATCCTGGCGCAATATGGTCTGCCATACGTCTATCCCAAGCGCGTGGAGGAGGCTGCCGAGAAGATTACGGGTGAGATTACGCCGGAAGACCTTGCTGAGCGCGAGGACTTCAGAGACACATGGACGTGCACCATAGACCCTCACGATGCCAAAGACTTTGATGACGCGCTTAGCTTTAAGAAACTCTCTGACGGCCTTTATGAGGTGGGTGTGCACATAGCCGATGTGAGCCATTATGTGAAAGAGGGCGACATCATAGACCGAGAGGCGCAAAAACGTGCCACATCTGTATATCTTGTAGACCGCACCATACCGATGTTGCCGGAGCGCCTGTGCAACTTTGTGTGCTCTTTGCGACCCAATGAGGAGAAACTATGCTATAGCGTGATATTCAATTTGGATGATGAAGCCAACGTGAAGAGCTACCGCATCGTGCACACCGTCATCAAGTCGAACCGCAGATTTGCCTATGAAGAGGCACAGAAACTGCTGGAGGACAATGGTGTAGTAGATGGAACGGGCACCCCTGCGCCCCCTGCTCCGCCGTCGGGCTATGTGGGTGAATATGCCAATGAAATTATCTCGCTCGACCGACTGGCCAAGAAGTTGCGGGCCAAACGCTTCAAGAATGGTTCGGTGAAGTTTGATTCAGAAGAGCTGCACTTTGATGTAGACGACAAAGGAAAGCCTATACGCTGCTACTTCAAGCGCTCTAAGGATGCCAATAAGCTTGTAGAAGAGTTTATGCTGCTGGCCAACAAAACCGTAGCCGAGAGCGTAGGCAAGGTGAAGAAGGGCGCCAAGGCCAAGACGCTGCCTTATCGTATACACGACAACCCCGACCCGCAGAAGCTTGAGAACCTGCGGCTCTTCTCTGCCAAGTTTGGTTATAAGCTCAAATCTTCAAGCACCAAAGGCGCCACGGCAAGAGCCTTGAACACGCTGATGGACGAGGTGACAGGCAAGAAAGAAGAAAAACTCATACAGACAGTAGCTCTGCGTGCCATGATGAAGGCCAAATATTCTGTTCATAACATTGGACACTTTGGGCTTGCATTTGATTATTACACCCACTTTACGAGCCCCATTCGCCGCTATCCCGACACGATGGTGCACCGTTTACTGACCCGCTATCAGGCCGGAGGCCGCTCTGCCAATAAGGATAAGTATGAGGAGCTGTGCGAGCATTGCTCTGATATGGAGCAGATAGCGCAGAATGCCGAGCGCGACTCCATAAAATATAAGATGGTGGAGTTTATGGGCGACCATGTGGGCGAGACTTACGACGCGCACATCAGTGGCATTCAGAGCTATGGCATATATTGCGAGATAGACTCCAATCACTGCGAGGGAATGGTTCCGATGCGTGACTTGGATGATGATTATTATGACTTTGACGAGAAGAACTATTGCCTTGTGGGTCGCAGGCACCATCACATCTATCAGTTGGGCGACCCTATCCGCATCAAGGTAGCCCACGCCAACCTTGAGCGTAAACAGCTAGACTTCACCCTGGTTGATGCCGATGGCAATGTCAAGAAGACTAGCGCGGCGCAACAAAGTCATCCCAAAGCGGTGAAAAGTGGGCGGAGCAGCAGGCGCAGGCGTAAGTAAAGGTATAGGCATAATATGCGCAGAAAGATATTCTTCAGTCATAAGGAAGAACTATGGAACAGCTGGAGCCACGCCGGAGGCATTGTTCTTGGCGTGGTTTTTGGCATCATCTTCCTGGTGTGGTGCTTCCGTATGCGCAACGGATGGGCTACGCTGGGCGTGTCGCTCTATCTCTGCGGCATGCTCTTCAGCTATATTGCCAGCACCGTTTATCATGCCCTGAGTGCCCGCTCTGTATGGAAGGAGCGACTTCGCAAATGGGACCATGCGGCCATATACTGGCACATAGCAGGCTCCTATTCGCCCATTACGCTCATCGCCTTGCGTCAGCAAGGTGCGTGGGGATGGGGGCTCTTTGGCTTTGTGTGGGCATGTGCCATAGCGGGAACGGTGTCGTCGTTCCATAAACTCAAGTCACACAGCAACCTAGAGACGCTGGCTTTCGTGGGAATGGGGCTCAGCGTGCTTGCCGCTTTCAAGCCTCTGATGGCCTGTGTGCCCCCAGCCGCCATCGCATGGATAATAGCTGAGGGCGTGATGTACATCACCGGAGCTGTGTTTTATTCCATCCGTCACCACAAATACATGCACACGGTGTTCCATTTCTTTGTGCTTGCCGGCTCCGTGTGCCATATCATAGCCATCTGGAGCATCTTGCTGAAGTATCTGTGAGCATCATTTCGTGAGCTTGTCAAAGAGCTCCTCCATACCGGCACTGGCGCCCTTCTTGATGTGCTGCACGTTTTTATATTGGCCCGTCATCACTTCTTCCGGATCGATAAGATAGATGGGCGTGCCCGGCTTTACATAATGTATCAGTCCCGCAGCAGGATAGACGTTGAGCGAAGTGCCGATAATGACGAATTTGTCGGCCTCCATCACCTCGTCGGCAGCCGGCTCTATCATGGGCACACTCTCTCCGAAGAACACGATGAAAGGCCTTAACAACGACCCGTCGGCAGCCTTCGTGCCCGGCTTCACGTCACTGTGGGCTTCGTTTAGCTGCTCAATGTAGCTGGGGTTGTAAGGGTCACGGCTTGAGCACACCTTGGTCAGGTCGCCGTGAAGGTGTATGACGTGCGTGCTTCCCGCTTTCTCGTGCAGGTTGTCTACATTCTGCGTAATCACTGTAACCCGATATTTTTCTTCCAGCTTGTGTATCAGTTCATGCCCCTTGTTAGGCTTGGCAGCCCACAGCTTCTTGCGAAGCATGTTGTAAAAGTTGGTTACAAGCACGGGGTCAGCCTCCCATCCCTCGTGTGAGGCCACTTGTTCTACGGGATAGTTCTCCCATAATCCGTCGTTGCCCCTGAAGGTTTTAAATCCACTTTCCACCGACATTCCGGCGCCGGTAAGAAACACTAACTTTTCTTTTTCCATGACTAACTGTTTTAGAAACTTAGCTTTAACTTTCCACAAAAATAGCTTTTTTTATTGAAACATATACACTTTGTGCGGGAAAAATATTATCTTTGCACCTAATTTAAATATATACAAATAATTAGAAGAAAGCAATGAATAAGGAAAGTTACGCATTGGGAATGACGATAGGCTATCAGCTGAAAGACTTGGGAGCCGAGGATATTAACTTAGATGACTTCAAGCAGGCCATAGCCGATGTCTTTGCAGATGCGCAACCGCAGGTTGCTCCTCGTGAGGCGCAGGCTCTTGTGCAGAGCTACTTGCAGCAGAAGAGCGAGGAAAAGAGCAAGGCACTGCGTGCAGAAGGCGAGTCCTTCCTGGCTGCCAATGCCAAGCGCCCCGATGTTGTGGTGCTTCCCAGTGGCTTGCAGTATCAGGTTCTCAAGGCTGGCAACGGCAAGAAGCCCAAGGCAACCGACAAGGTGCGTTGCCATTACGAGGGCACTTTAATCAACGGAAAGGTGTTCGACAGCTCGTATAAGCGCGGCGAGCCCGCTGTGTTCGGCCTAAACCAGGTCATAGCTGGCTGGACAGAGGGTGTGCAGCTCATGCAGGAAGGTGCCAAGTATCGCTTCTTCATACCTTATAACCTGGCTTATGGTGAGCGTGGAGCAGGGCAGAGCATTCCTCCTTATGCCGCTCTGGTGTTCGACGTTGAGCTACTTGAAGTTCTTTAACAGGCAAAAACAAACAATTATTATCAATAAGAAAATGAAAAAACTAACGGTAGTAGCCATGTTGGCTATCGCAGCCGCCACCTTCACTGCGTGCGGCAACTCATCTCCAAAAGCTGAGATGAAGAACGACATCGATTCTCTTAGTTATGCCATAGGCTTGGAGCAGAGCCAGGGCGTGCGCCAGTATCTTGAGCAGATGAATATCGATACGGCTTACATCGATGAGTTTGTGAAGGGCCTTAACGCTGGCGCTTTGTCACAAGACGATAAGCGCAAGGCTGCTTATAACGCCGGTGTGGCTATTGGTATGCAGACGGCCATGATGACAAAGGGCATCAACCGCCAGCTGTTTGGTGAAGATTCAACCAAGACAATATCTCTTAGGAACTTCCTCGCAGGCTTTGCTGCCGGTGCAACAGGCAAGAACCAGAAGATGGATCTTATGCAAGCCCGCACCATAGAGCAGATAAAGGCTCAAGCTATCCAGTCGCAGGCTGCCGAGAAAAAGTATGGCAAGAACAAGAAAGTGAACGAGCAGTTCATGGCTGCCAACGCCAAGAAGCCCGGCGTGCAAAAGCTTGCCAACGGCGTGCAGTATAAGGTTGTAAAGGCCGGCAAGGGTGTTGTGCCTACCAAGAACGATATGGTGAGCGTGAACTACACTGGTAGAACCATCGACGGTAAGGTGTTCGACACTACTCAGGGCAAGCAACCTGCTCAGATGCCTGTAGGCCAAGTGATACCCGGATTTACAGAAGCGCTCACCCACATGCCCGTTGGCTCAACGTGGGAGGTATATATCCCGGCAAGCCAGGCTTATGGTGCCAACAGCCCAAGTGCTGACATCAAGCCTTTCTCTGCCCTTATCTTCACTGTAGAACTGCTTTCTGTAGAGAAAAATCCGAGCGCCGGCGCTCAGCATGCAGCCCATGTCGGCGCAAATAAAGGCAAATAACATATTGACAAACAAATGATTTATAGGAGTTATCCACATGTGCGGATAACTCCTTAATATATTAAAGCATTTGACAAAAGAATGAAGAAACAAGCACTTTTACTGGCAGCTCTGCTGGTCATGGGCGGCGTCCTGGCCCCTCTGTCTGCCAAGGACAAAAAAGAAAAAAAGCCACAGCCCGTGGCTGAGAAACCCACATTAGAGCTGAAAAGCCATGCCGACACGCTGAGCTATGTGGCTGGTATGTCGCTCACCAATGGCCTGATGCATTATCTGAAGCAGCAATTTGGTGTCTCTGAGGCCGATATGCCTAACTTCATCAAAGGTTATACAGAGGCCGTCAGCCACTTAAAGGATGCCGGACGCAAGGCGTATGTTGCCGGAATGCAGATAGCACAGATGGTAAACGACCGTATGTTGCCCAGTCTGAAGGCCGATTTTGCCCCGGTAGACTCCATCTCCGACAGTCTGGTTTATGCTGGTTTCGAGGCTTCCTTGCGCAACGATACCACCAAATACACCTCGGCAAAGGCTATGTCTGCCTTTCAGGAATATCGTGCGGCTGTAGAGAAGAAGAAAAATGATGCCGTGAAGGCCGAAGGCGAGAAGTTCTTGGCTGAGAATGCCAAGAAGCCGGGAGTGGTGACACTGCCCGATGGCCTGCAATACAAGATTATCACCAAGGGCACGGGAGCCATACCTAAGGCCACAGACAAGGTAGAAGTGGTTTATGAGGGCAAGCGCCTGGATGGCGTGGTGTTTGATGCCACGAGCCGTCATGGCCGCAAGTCGGATGTGTTTGAGGCCGGACGTCTCATCAAGGGATGGACAGAGGCGCTCACCATGATGCCGGTTGGCTCTAAGTGGGAGCTGTATATACCTTACGACCTGGCTTATGGCACAAATGGCGCAGGGCGTGACATCCGCCCGTATGAAACGCTTGTGTTCACCCTCGAGCTGGTGAAGATTGATAATGAAGCATCCCAATCAACAGGCGCACCAACCAAGTCGGCAGCCAAGCCTGTTGTTCCGACAGCCAAGAAGCGCGTTGCTCCGGCTGCCAAAACGCCGGCTAAGAAGCGTAAATAATTACTCTATATTGACAAAATGCGCCCTTGTGGCGCATTTTTTGTTTCTTTTTGTTGTTTGTATCATTTATTTTATCTACTTTTGCTTTCAAATTGTAAAGCATAAATATTTAGATTACAACTTTAATCTATTCGTTTGATGGATAAAATAGACAAACTAGACAAGAAGATACTGGGCATACTGTCGCAGAATGCCCGTATTCCCTTTAAGGATGTAGCAGCAGAGTGTGGCGTGTCAAGGGCAGCCATACACCAGCGTGTGCAGCATTTAATAGAGAATGGAGTGATAACCGGCAGCGGATTCGACGTTAATCCTAAGAGCCTGGGCTATAGTACGTGCACCTATATAGGCATGAATCTGGAGCGCGGAAGCATGTACAAGAAGGTTGTAGAGCAGCTTTACACCATTCCGGAGATTGTGGAATGCCACTTCACCACAGGCCCTTACACCATGCTCATCAAGCTTTATGCCAAGGACAACGAGCAACTCATGGACTTGCTCAACAACCAAATGCAAACCATTCCCGGTGTGGTGAGCACCGAAACGCTCATCTCTCTTGAACAGAGCATCAAGCGCGAGATACCCGTAAAGACTGATGACTGACGATGGAATACACGCTTAGCTCGCACCTCACAAGTGCTTATAACAAGTATCCGGAGTCTGAGCACCGCCCTGTGATAGGGCTTACAACAAATTATACCGACGGAGATGCTACGCTGCGCGATAAATATTACGAGCAGATAGTGGCAGCCATGAATGCGCCCGTGCTCATTCCGCCCATTGCAGACACCGATGTCATTGTGAACACACTGGAACATCTCGACGGACTGTTGCTCACCGGAGGGGCTGACTACAACCCTCTGTGGTGCGGCGAAGAGCCTTCTGAGAAGCTGCATGGCATCAACGCCCACCGCGACCTGCCTGAGATGCTGGTCACGCAACTGGCCTTCAACAGGCAGATACCTATGCTGGGCATTTGCCGGGGCATACAAACGCTGGCCATGACGCTGGGCGGACGGGTGAGCCAGGACATAGCCGAAGAGCGCAAGCGCGGGCAAATTAGGCTGCAGGAAGCGGCAGCTCAGCGCAAGGGCAGCAAGGTACAGGTGGCTCAGACACTGCTCCCGCTCATCAAGCATTCGCAAGATGCCGACCGCACCGAGGCCACCCACAGCGTGCGCTTGCAGCCAGACAGCATACTCTATGCACTTTATCACACAGAAAAAATCTTCGTAAACTCCTTCCATCATCAGGCCGTGGCCGACCCAGGCTCACGCTTCAGAGTGACGGCACAGTCGCCCGACGGTGTCGTAGAGGCCATAGAGAGCCGTGAGTTCAAGCCCATCATGGGCGTGCAATGGCATCCGGAGTGGCTCGGAACAGACGGTCTGCCCATCTTTAAGTGGCTCGTCAACCAGGCCAGCAACTTCTATATAGCCAAGAAGCTGCATCACCGTGTGCTCACCCTCGACACTCATTGCGACACGCCCATGTTCTTTCCACAGGGCATACACTTCGACCATCGTGACGACCGAATACTCGTAGACTTGCATAAGATGACCGATGGCCGGCAGGATGCCGTGACCATGGCCGCCTATCTGCCCCAACCCAAGATAGGCGAGACATTCTCTTCGAAGGTGAACGTGGCCTATGCGCGGCGAGTAAGCGGCAATGTGCCTGACCCAATAACGCCCGCTTCTTATGCCGACTTGATATTCGACACCATAGAAGGCATCGTACGGAAGAACTCCAGATATATCAGCATAGCCCGGACACCCGCCGATCTGTATGAAGACAAGCGCAAAGGGCGCAAGAGTATCATGTTTGCCATAGAGAACGGACTGGCTCTTGAGCACAACATTGCCAACGTGAAGCACTTCGCGCAGCGCGGTGTGGTGTACATAACGCTTTGCCATAACGGCGATAACGACATCTGCGACTCAGCTCGCGGTTGCGATACGCACCACGGCGTGAGCGAGTTTGGCGAGAAGGTGATACGTGAGATGAACCGTCAGGGCATCATGGTAGACCTCAGCCATGGCGGTGAGAAGTCGTTTTATGACGCACTCGACATCAGCACCATGCCCATCGTGTGCAGCCACAGCAACTGCAAGGCACTCTGTGACGTGCCCCGCAACCTGACCGACGACCAGCTGCGGGCCCTTGCCAAGAAGGGTGGGGTGGCACATACCACGCTCTATCATGGTTTTCTGAAGGCAGATGGCGAAGCTACAGTGCTCGATGCGCTGGCTCATTTGGAGCATGCCATAGCCATTATGGGCATAGACCATGTGGGTCTGGGCACCGACTTCGACGGTGACGGAGGCATCTGCGGACTGGCCGACTCGTCAGAAATGATAAACTTCACGCTGCATCTGCTGCGGCGAAAGTATTCTGAGCGCGACATAGAAAAGATATGGGGAGGCAACTGGCTGCGTGTCATGACGCAGGTGCAGTCGGTAAGACGATAGACCCAAGTCTGTTTCTCGGCGCACGGAAACAACTTTTCAGACAATAAAAGAAAGAATTGTATATGAAGAAACAAGTATTTTTCGTCATGCTCACCTTGGCATTTACCATCACGGGAGCATCGTGCAAAGGCTTCAAGAAGAGCCAGTCCGATGCCGACACTGTGGCTGTAAATCCGGTAGGACCGAAGTTCAATGCCGACTCTGCCTTGGCTTTTACCGACGCGCAGTGCCAGTTCGGACCACGCGTCATGAACTCTGAGGCGCATGACAAATGCATGGAATGGATTGTAAGTAAGTTTAAGCAATATGGATGCAAGGTCACTACGCAAAAGGCCGACCTGAAAGGTTGGGACGGGAAGACTCTGCATGCCACCAACATCATGGCCAGCTACAACCCTGGGGCCACCACGCGCATACTGCTGTGTGCCCATTGGGACAGCCGTCCTTGGGCCGACAACGACCCCGACTCTACCAAGCATAAGGAGCCGGTCATGGCTGCCAACGACGCGGCAAGCGGCGTTGCCGTCATGCTGGAGGTGGCCCGGCAGCTGCAAGCCGATAAGAAGCTGAAGCTGGGAGTAGACTTTGTGTGCTTCGATGCCGAAGACTATGGCTTCCCGCAGTGGGCCGACGGCGTAGACCCGGGCGACACTTGGGCGCTCGGCGCACAATATTTTGCTGCCAATCTGCCCAAAGGCTATGAGGCACGCTACGGCATCTTGCTCGACATGGTGGGCGGCGAAGGCGCCTCTTTTTATAAAGAAGGTATGTCTAAGCAGTATGCCAATGCCATCGTAAACAAGGTTTGGGCCGCCGCAAAGACCGCAGGCTATGGCAGCTACTTCCCCGATGGCGACGGCGGAGCGGTTACCGACGACCACATACCCCTTAACCAGAAGGCCGGCATACCCACCATCGACATCATACCTTATTATCCTGACTGCACAGCCAGCAGCTTCGGACCGACGTGGCACACTGTGAGCGACACCATGGAGCACATAGACAAGAACACGTTGCTGGCCGTTGGACAAACCGTGTTGCAGGTGCTGTATACAGAAAAGTAGTTGGGTCGTCAGACCATCAGCATAGATGAGAGCAAGGACTTCTTTGCTCTCATTTTGCGTCTTGGGGCATGACACCTTAGTCCCACAAGGCCTGCGTAAGACGGATGAGATGAATAAAGACGATAATCAACTGCTGTTTGCCCGCCCCTTGCAAGTCTTTTGCCGGGCCGGAATGCCCTTCTTGCCTCGCAAAATGCATGCTTTCGTTGGCCGATAATGCCTATATGGAGCAGCAAAAAGGCCATTTTCGCATCACGAAAAGGGCCTTTTTGCTATTTGCTTGATACACAATGCTTTGCGCAAAGCATCGCATCTATAGCCTGATAACTTGTTCCGGCTGCTGAAGATACACTTTCTTCTGTAATGATTACAAGGTCTTTGACCTATAGAGCCAGCCTGTCCTACTTATATTTTGTCGCCGTAGCACAAGTCGCCTGCGTCACCGAAGCCCGGCACAATATACTTGTGCTCATTCATTCCAGGGTCTATGGCAGCGCACCAAATGGTGGTCTTGTCATCAGGGAAGGTGGCTTTCACGTGGTCGATGCCCTCTGGTGTGGCGATGATGCAGCACACGTCGATGCGCGTTGGCTTGCCTTTAGTGATGAAAGCCTTATAGCCCAGCTCCATGCTTCCGCCCGTAGCGAGCATCGGGTCGGCTATGATGAGGTGTTTCTTCTCTATGCTTGGCGTGGCAAGATATTCCACGTGTATGCCCACCTCGTGCCGCTCGGCATCCTTATATTCGCGATAGGCCGACACAAAGGCGTTGCCGGCGTGGTCGAAAACGTTGAGAAAGCCGTTGTGGAAGGGCAGCCCGGCGCGGAAGATAGTGGCCAGAACAATCTTGTCGGTGGGCAGGTTCACCTTGGCAATGCCCAGGGGCGTGGCCACCTCATGCTCTTCATAGTGCAGCGTCTTTGACACCTCGTAGGCCTCAAATTCGCCTATTCGCTGAATATTGTTACGGAAAAGAAGGCGGTTTTTTTGATAATCCACATCGCGAATCTCAGCCAGATACTGGCTTATAATGGAGTTTGTCTCACTTAGATTAATGATTTTCATTATACTTACATTTAAGATTATTGCCTGCAAAAGTACAAAAAAATCTGATAATGTACGCTCTGTTGCCTGCCAAAACCGCTAAAAAGTTGGAGCCCACTTCCCCGTTAGGCTTGGTCGCCGGCCCCTCCGCATTAGGCCCCTCCTATGCTTT
Source organism: uncultured Prevotella sp. (assembly GCA_902496445.1). Lineage (GTDB taxonomy): Bacteria > Bacteroidota > Bacteroidia > Bacteroidales > Bacteroidaceae > Prevotella. The sequence goes on from CABVAZ010000002.1 coordinate 97,215, forward strand.
GGCAATGCGCAAGATGTTATTTGAAGCACCGCTTTTTTGCAAAGTGCAAGTGTCAAAAGTTGCTGTCAGCATTTTGTTTTACACCTTTTAACTCAAAATGTGTTTTTTCACACGCTTTTTCAGTGTGCAATTTTTGGCAATATATCATAAAATACGTACCTTTGCCGTGCTTTAAAGAGATTGTAAAAATCAATTTTCCAACTAAATACATAAACTAATGGCAAAGTTTGACAAATCAGTTTTAGCAAGCTACGGAATTCAGACAGGTACTGCTGAGGTTCTGTACAATCCTTCTTATGAGGTGCTGTTCAATGAGGAGACCAAGGAAGGCCTCGAGGGCTATGAAGTTGGCCACGAGACTGAGCTGGGTGCTGTAGACGTGTTCACGGGTATATACACCGGCCGTTCTCCTAAGGATAAGTTCATCGTTGATGATGAAACTTCTCACGACACCGTGTGGTGGGATTCTGAGGAATATCACAACGACAACCACCGCGCTACTAAGGAGGCTTGGAATGCCGTAAAGGATATTGCCAAGAAGGAGCTGTCCAACAAAAAACTGTATGTCGTAGATGGCTTCTGCGGCACACACCGCGACACACGTATGAAGGTTCGCTTCATCGTGGAGGTGGCATGGCAGGCTCACTTCGTCACAAATATGTTCATCCGTCCCAAGACAACAGCTGACTTCGAGCAGGAGCCTGACTTCATCGTTTACAATGCCTCTAAGGCAAAGGTGGAGAACTGGAAAGAGCTCGGCCTGCACTCTGAAACTTGTGTGATGTTCAACGTTACCAGCAAGGAGCAGGTTATCATCAACACATGGTATGGCGGTGAGATGAAGAAGGGTATGTTCTCTATGCAGAACTACTTCCTCCCCTTGAAGGGCATCGCTTCTATGCACTGCTCAGCCAACACCGATAAGAACGGTGAGAACACCGCTATCTTCTTCGGTCTCTCAGGCACCGGCAAGACCACTCTGTCTACCGATCCTAAGCGTCTGCTCATCGGTGATGACGAGCACGGATGGGACGACAAGGGCGTCTTCAACCTCGAGGGCGGCTGCTACGCTAAGGTTATCAACCTCGATAAGGAAGCTGAGCCCGACATCTACGGTGCTATCACACGCGACGCTCTGCTTGAGAACGTTACTGTAGACAAGGATGGCAAGATAGACTTCGCTGATAAGAGCGTAACGGAGAATACCCGTGTTTCTTATCCTATCTATCACATCAAGAACATACAGCGTCCTGAGAGCCAGGGTCCCGCTGCAAAGCAGGTCATCTTCCTGAGTGCTGACGCCTTCGGTGTGCTGCCCCCTGTTTCTATTCTGAACCCTGAGCAGACCAAGTACTACTTCCTCTCTGGCTTCACAGCTAAGCTGGCTGGTACAGAGCGTGGCATCACAGAGCCTACTCCTACCTTCTCTGCTTGCTTCGGACAGGCATTCCTCGAGCTGCACCCAACTAAGTATGCTGAGGAACTGGTTCGCCACATGGAGAAGAGCGGTGCTAAGGCTTACCTGGTTAACACCGGCTGGAACGGCACTGGCAAGCGTATCTCTATCCGTGATACACGTGGCATCATCGACCGCATACTCGATCACGACATCGATAAGGCTCCTACGAAGACCATTCCTTACTTCAACTTCGTTGTTCCTACAGAGCTTGAGGGCGTTAACAAGGACATCCTCGACCCACGCGACACCTATAAGGATCCTGCTGAGTGGGACGCTAAGGCTAAGGACCTGGCTGCTCGCTTCATCAAGAACTTCAAGAAGTATGAAGGCAATGAGGCTGGCAAGGCTCTCGTAAGCGCCGGACCACAGCTCTAAGCATATACTTCAATGCAATGATAAAGGCAGGCTCGCCCCATCTGGGCGAGCCTTTCTTTATGCTAAAGCAAAACACTAAAAAACTTAAAAAAAACACTTAAAATAAAAGATTTACATAATTAACAACTCAAAAGACCGTCTATTTAAGGAAAACTGATTATCTTTGCAACTAAAATCGATAACTGTATTCGTATATGAGATTGAAGATGGCATCGCTGGCCGCTGTTTGTGCGGCGCTCCTTACACTTGCATCATGCCTGGGAAGCAACGACGAAGTTAATTACGTGTATTATGACGACACTGCCATAACCGAATTTTCTTTGGGCTCACTCAACGTGTATGTGCACACAAAGTCATCTACGGGAAGCGACAGCGTGTATGTAACGACAGTGTCGGGAAGCAATTATGATTTCTATATAGACCAGTCTAAGAACGAAATATACAACGTAGACTCTCTGCCCTACGGCACGGATGCCGCACATGTACTTGCCACCATATCAAGCAAAAACTCCGGACTGATATATATAAAGTCGCTCAAGAGCGACTCGCTGTCTTATTACAGCTCAACAGACTCTATCGACTTCAGTCAGCCACGCACCATAGAGGTGGTGTCGCAGAGCGCTGCTTACTATAGAAAGTACACCGTAAAGGTGAACGTGCACCAACAGAAGGAAGACGACTTTGCATGGAGCCGCATGGCCGTGCAGCAAGACTTTGCCGGCATGAGCGGCATCAAGGCCGTAGCTAAGGGCGACAGCCTCTTTGTGTTTGGTACGGACGGCAACACCACAACGGCGTTTGTCACGGCCCGCGCCGACGGTCAGCACTTCGCAAAGCTGCCCGTTAGCTTCTCGGCCGGCGCTTATGCCAATGCCATAGCAGGGCACGGCAAGCTCTATATGCTTGACGGAGGTGTGCTGAAAAGCTCGGCCGACGGCGCTACATGGACCACCGTCACAACTAACGCTGCCTTGACACACCTCGTGGGCTATGGCACCAAGGAGATGTATGCCCTGAGTGAGGCCGGCAGAATCATGAGCTCGGCCGACGGCGGAGCCACATGGAAGGCTGATGAGCTGGATGACAACACGTCGTTGCTGCCCACTGCCAACCTGAACTTTGCGCTGCTGCCCCTGAAGACTAACGATGAGATGGAGCGGGTGCTGCTCACCGGTACACGGACAGGAAGTGCCAACGCACTGGTTTGGAGTAAGATAGTAGACTATTCGGCTACAGCAACCGCCTATCCGTGGACGTTTGTAGACGCTGCTGAGGACAACAGATACAGTCTTCAGGCACTGTCTAACCTGCAAGTGATGTGCTATGGCAACCAGCTGGTGGCCTTCGGCACCGACAACGGCACACTGCCTGCGGCAATGAGTGTGTCGCTAGACCAGGGCATAACGTGGCGCGCTGACAGCGTCTATGCCTTGCCGGCCCAGGCGCAGAGTGGCATCAGGGTGCTCAGTGCAACGGCCGATGCCGACAACTTTGTGTGGGTGGTGTGCACCGGAACAGGCGAAGTGTGGCGCGGAAGGCTCAGCCAGCTGGGTTGGAAGAAAGAGAATGACTCATTTTTAAAATAGAATAGAGGACGAGGCAGATGCATAGATTATTGTTGCTCACATTGTTGGCAGCGGTTTTCTTGCCCCTCAGCGCACAAGAAGATCCTGAATACAGGGCCGAGATTGGTGTGGGGGGCGGCATGATGGGCTACTTGGGCGACTTCAACGGGTCGCTCACCAAGGATATGCAACCCATGGCTTCTGTCTTGGCAAGATACAACTTCGACACTTATAAGTGCATGAGGCTGGCCGTGATGTACGGCAAGATGAAAGGCAGCTCGGCCGATGTAAAGACCTATTATCCTGCATTCGCCGCTACGCCCTACAACTTCTCAAATACGCTGGTGGGCACTGACGTGACGTTTGAATATAATTTCCTGCCCTACGGAACGGGGCACGACTATTACGGAGCCAAGCGCCTTACGCCCTTCTTGTTTGGCGGACTGACCTTTATGTATGCCAAGTTGCAAGACGGCGACAAGAAAAGCGCCTTCTCGGCAGGCCTGCCCATCGGCATAGGTGTAAAGTATAAGTTGAGCACCCGCATGAATCTGGGCGTGGAATGGGCCATGCACTTCACCCTGAGCGATGAGCTGGACGGACAGAAAGACCCGTATGGCATTCAGAGTTCGGGCGCTTTCAAGAACACCGACTGTTACTCTACGCTGCAAGTAACGCTGAGCTACAGCTTTTGGGAGAAATGCCGCACCTGCCATAATGAGGACGAGTGAGGCGACAAATAAATGAAAAGAGAATGGAAGAAGAACTCGATAAAAACCATATACCAGCCCATATAGCCATTATCATGGATGGCAATGGCAGATGGGCCACGGCCCGCAACAAGCCTAGAAGCTACGGCCATCAGGCCGGGGTAGACACTGTGAGGCGCATCACGGCAGAGTGTGCGAGGCTCGGAGTGAAATATCTTACGCTCTACACCTTCTCTACCGAGAACTGGAAGCGCCCGGCACAAGAGATACATGCCCTGATGGGGCTGGTGCTGAGCGCCCTTGAGGATGAGATCTTCATGAAGAACAACGTGCGCTTCAGGGTGATTGGCGACTTAGACAGACTGCCCGAGGAGGTGCGCGACAAGCTTCTAGAAACCATGGAGCATACCCAGGCCAACACGGCAATGACCATGGTGGTGGCACTGAGCTACTCGGCACGCTGGGAGATAACGCAAGCTGCACGGCAGATAGCCTGCCGCGTGAGCGAAGGACAGTTGAAACCCGAAGACATCAACGAGGAGCTGATGAGCCGGAATATGCAAACCAACTTCATGCCCGACCCTGACTTGCTCATCAGAACGGGAGGAGAACTGCGCATAAGCAACTATCTGCTCTGGCAGATAGCCTATTCTGAACTTTATTTCTGCAATACCTATTGGCCTGACTTCAGCGAAGCCGACTTGCATAAGGCTATAGCCAGTTACCAGAAAAGGCAAAGACGCTACGGAAAGACCGAGGCCCAGATAGAAGAAAGTAAGTAAAAACGAAATATACTTGTAGATGATATATATAAATAAGGTTTTGGTTATGATGGCTGTGTCGGCCGGAGTGGCGATGCATGCCAACGCACAGCAAACCATCGTTCATCCCGATATCAGCTATGCGGGCAACCCTCTGAGCGTCACCATTGGCGGTCTTAAGGTCTCTGGCGTGCAGGGATATGAGGACTATGTGCTCCTGGGCATCTCCGGACTGAGTGTGGGACAGCGCATCAGCTTGCCGGGCACAGAGATAACCGATGCCGTGAAGCACTACTGGAAGCACGGACTCTTCTCGGATGTAGCTATTTCTGCCGACTCTATCGTGGGCGATAAGGTGTACTTAAACATACACCTGAAGTTGCGGCCGCGCGTTTCTACTATCAACTATATAGGCTTGAAAAAGTCAGAAAAGGAAGATATGGAAGCCAAACTCGGTATCATCAAGGGCGGACAGATAACACCTAACATGATAGACAGGGCCAAAACGCTTGCCAAGAAGTATTTCGACGATAAAGGTTTTAAAAACGCTGAGATAACCATTACGCAGCGTGAGGATGTTGCCAATAAGAATCAGGTGATACTGGATGTGGATGTAGACAAGAAAGAAAAAATGAAAGTGCACCACATATATCTTGAGGGAAACAACCATCTGAGCGATGCCAAGATAAAGGGACGCATGTTCACAAAGAGCGTGCTGGGCAAGATACATGAGGCAGGAAAGCTCTCTTCGTTCATGAAGTCGAAGAAATTCACACCCGAAAAGTTTGAGGAGGCTAAGAAAAACCTTATTTCAAAGTATAACGAGCTGGGCTATCGTGATGCCGAATTGCTGAAAGACAGCGTGTGGAACTACGACGCCAAGCACGTAGACGTGCTGCTCAAGGTGAATGAAGGACAGAAGTATTATATCAGAAACATCACCTGGGTGGGCAATACAGTATATTCTACCGACTATCTGAGCCGTTTGCTCAACATGAAGAAGGGCGATGTGTATAACCAAAAGTATCTGCACAAGCGCCTTTCCGAGGATGAAGACGCTGTGGGCAACGCTTATTGGAACAATGGCTACTTGTTCTACAGGCTCGATCCTACGGAGGTGAACATCGTGGGTGACTCCATCGACCTTGAGATGCGTATCTTTGAGGGCTCTCAGGCACATGTAAGCCATGTGAAGATAAACGGCAATGACAGAATATATGAGAACGTGGTGAGGCGCGAGCTGCGCACAAAGCCAGGCGACCTGTTCTCGAAAGAGGCACTGCAACGCTCGGCTCGAGAGCTGCAAAGCATGGGTCATTTCGACCCAGAAGCTGTCAATCCTGACGTAAAGCCTAACTACGAGGACGGTACGGTGGATATTAACTGGAACCTGAAGCAAAAGGGTAACGACCAGATAGAGTTCTCCTTGGGATGGGGACAGACAGGTGTCATCGGAAAGGTGGGCCTGAAGCTCAACAACTTCTCCATGGCCAATCTCTTCAGAAAGAACAAGGAACACAGGGGATTTATGCCTATCGGCGATGGCGAACAGCTTAGCCTGACAGCTCAGACCAATGGCTCTTACTATCAGCAGTATAGCTTGAGTTATGGCACCAACTGGCTCGGAGGCAAGCGACCCATACAGTTCAGCGTGGGCGTTTCTTACTCTAAGCAGACCGATATCAACTCTACGTATGCCAACAATGCTTATCTGAACAACTATTATAGTTCGCTCTATGGTTACGGAAACAGCTATTACAACAACTACGATAGCTATTACGATCCGGATAAGTATATCCAGATGCTCGGAGTGAGCCTGGGATGGGGTAAGCGACTGCGCTGGCCGGATGACTATTTCACCCTAAGCGTGGGCTTGGCATACCAGAGATACATGCTGAAGAACTGGAGGTACAACTTCCTGATGACCAACGGAACGGCTAATAACCTCAACCTGAGCATCAGCCTGAACCGCTCTTCTACCGACAACCAGCTCTATCCGCGTCGCGGATCGGAGTTTACGGCTTCTGTGTCGCTCACACCGCCATGGTCAAAGTGGGATCATAAGGACTACAAAAACCTCGCCACAAACCGCCTGGCAGCCAACTACGACGACCAGTTGCAAGAGAAATACCGCTGGGTGGAGTATCATAAGTGGAAGTTTAAGGGCAGATTGTTCACTCCTCTGTCAAGTGGAGCCAAGTGCTTCGTGCTCATGACGAGGGTAGAATTGGGCTTGTTGGGCTCTTACAACAAATACAAGAAGTCGCCTTTTGAGACATTCTATGTCGGTGGCGACGGTATGAGCGGCTATTCAACAGGTTATTCGCAAGAAACAATCGGCTTGAGAGGTTATGAAAACGGTGCTCTCACACCTTTAGGTGCAGAGGGTTACGCTTACGACCGCTTCACCTTGGAGCTGCGTTACCCGTTCTTGCTGGGCAACACCACCATCTACGGCCTCACCTTTGTTGAGGGTGGTAACGCATGGACAGAAACATCCAAGTTCAATCCCTTCGATCTGAACCGCTCGGCAGGTGTAGGTGTGCGCATCTACCTGCCTATGGTAGGACTGATGGGTATCGACTGGGCTTATGGCTTCGACTCGCCTTTCGGCTCAAAGGGAGGCAGTCAGTTCCACTTCATACTCGGTCAGGAGTTCTAACAACAGTGAGAATATACAGCAATCGGCCTTTACGGCCGTTTGAAAAAATAAACATAAGAAAGGAAAAAACATAATATGAGAAGACTAGTTGCTATGTGCCTGATGCTGATGGCTGTGCTTTCAGCAAGCGCACAGAAGTTTGCTTTGATCGACATGGACTACATTCTGAAGAATGTACCAGCTTATGAGCGCGCCAATGAGCAGCTTAACCAAGTGTCAAAGAAGTGGCAAGCTGAGGTGGAAGCGTTGAACACCGAGGCCAGCACCATGTATAAGAACTATCAGAACGAGGTGGTGTTCCTCTCACAAGACCAGAAAAAGAAACGCCAGGAGGCCATCATGAACAAGGAAAAGGAGGCTTCTGACCTTAAGCGCAAATACTTTGGTCCGGAAGGTGAGCTCTTTAAGAAACGCACTTCGCTCATGACGCCTATCCAAGACGAGATATACAACGCCGTGAAAGACATTGCCGACCAGCGAGGTTATAGTCTGGTGGTAGACCGGGCAAGTGCCTCTGCCGGCATCATCTACGGCTCGCCGAAAATAGACATCAGCAATGAGGTGCTTCAGAAACTTGGCTATTCAGCAGAGTAAGCAGCTCTGCGGGCTGCCCAGTCGGGCTTCTGCGCATCTAAGAGAATAACAATCCTAAGGTGATAATAATTATCTGATTAAATAATAAAACAAGACAACAAAATGAAAAAGTTACTTTTAGTTTTGATGCTGTGCGCTCCAATGAGCTTGTTCGCACAGAAATTCGGTCATTTAGACTCACAGGCACTGCTTGAATCTCTCCCTGAGGCCGTAGCAGTACAGAAAGAGCTGCAAGCAAAAGGCGATCAATATCAGAAAGACCTGAAAGCTATGCAGGACGAACTGACACGTAAAGCCGATGAATATGATAAGACCAAGAGCACGATGAATGCCACCAAGCAGCAGGAAACGGAGAAAGAGCTCCAGGACATGTATGCTAAGATACAGCAGACTGCGCAAGACAATCAGACTGCATTCAACAAGGAGCAGCAAGAAAAGCTTAGCCCTATCCTCACAAAAGTGCGCAACGCCATCGAGGCTGTGGCTAAGGCAGGCGGCTATGTGTATATCATGGAGAAAGCAGCTGGCCAGCCCCTCTACATCAACGAGGCACTCAGCAAGGACGTCACTGCTGAGGTAAAGGCTCAGCTTGCCAAGACCAAGTAATCAAAGAGCAGTTATATAAGGCGGAGGCAGGCTTCAAATGCCTGCCTTTGTTGTTAATAGGTATAAGGATGAAAAAGCTTTCTATCATTTTTCTAGCCTTGCTCATGCCCCTTATGGCGGCTGCGCAGCAAGTTAGGTTTGCCTACTTCAGTTACCAGAATGTGCTGCATGCCATGAGCGGATATGCCATAGCGCAGCACAACATGGATGAGTTGCGGGCTAAGTATGACGCTGAGGCCAAGCGCTCTGAAGCCGAGTTCAACAACAAGTATGAGGAGTTTCTCGACGGTCAGCGCGACTTTGCGCCTTCTATTCTGAAGAAGCGGCAGGCCGAGCTGCAAGAGCTTGCCGAGCGTGGCATAGCTTTCCGCGATGAGTCTGAGCAGCTCCTCAAGAAGGCCGAAGAAGATGCTTTGGCGCCTCTGCGCCAGAGAATAGACGCGGCAGTAAGGCAGTTGGGGCATGAAAAGGGCTATGCCTTCATTCTCAACACAGACAACAATGCCCTGCCTTATGTTGATGAAACGCTTTCCGATAATGTTACGGAAACACTCAAGCAAATGTTGCACTGACAAAAACAAACGTTATGGAGCTTCCTAAATCACCCGGTCCTGTCGGAGTATTCGATTCCGGCTACGGAGGGTTAACCATTCTGCATGGCATTCGCCAGCTTTTACCAGAGCTTGACTATATGTATTTAGGCGACAATGCGCGCGCTCCGTATGGCTCGCGCTCGTTTGATGTGGTATATCAGTTCACCCTTCAGGCCGTTGAGAAGTTGTTTGAGATGGGCTGTCACTTGGTCATACTGGGCTGTAACACAGCCTCGGCCAAAGCTCTGCGTTCCATTCAGCAGCGTGACCTGCCCCATCTCGATCCCTCGCGCCGTGTGCTCGGCGTGATAAGGCCCACGGCAGAGGTTATAGGGTCACTCACAACGAGCCGTCATGTGGGCTTGTTGGCCACTGAGGGAACGGTGAAGAGCCAGAGCTATACTTTGGAGATACAAAAGCTATATCCTGACATCAAGGTCACCGGAGTGGCTTGTCCGCTCTGGGTTCCCATCATAGAGAACAACGAGGCCGACAGCCCTGGAGCTGATTACTTCGTCAAGAAGCGCATCGATCATCTCATGCGGCTCGATCCCGCCATCGATGCCATCATCTTGGGGTGCACCCATTATCCGCTGCTCATGCCCAAGATACTCAAGTATGTGCAGCCCGGCGTGCGCATAGTGCCCCAAGGTGAGTATGTGGCCGGCAGCTTAAAAGACTATCTCAAGCGCCATCCTGAGATGGACAAGATGATAACCAAGAAGGGTACGTGCCAGTATTTCACCACTGAGAACCCAGACAAGTTTAAGGAAAGCGCGCAAATCTTCCTTCATGAAAAGATTAGCGTGAGCCACATAGACTTCTTGTAAATCATTAATGAGGGTGTATCATTGAGTTGATACATCCTCTTTTCTTATTATATAAAACTGTAGAGACGCTTTCGTTTGCCTTCATAAAATAAAGCTTATCCTCCACTTTTCTCTTGCATGCGCTAGTGTTCAGCCTGCTGCAAGAAGAACATTTGCTCCTGTCGCTCAGTCTCCTCCCTCAGCTCGTCATACAATCTCACATACATGTCCATCAGTCACATGTCCTGATGAGCCACTTTCGTGCTTTTCCAGTCAATCAAGACGAAGCTGAGCAGTATAATTGTAGGATGCTGAATATCGGGATTTCTTAATCCTTGTTGTAATGGATGATAGTCTTGAAATGCCTCTTCCAGAAAAGAATTTGATAGGGGTATCTCAGCGGCTTACAAAATTTTTGGCGAAAACTTATTCCACCCTATTCCACCCTTCTGGTATGTTGCTGTCTAAGAATGAGTTATAACGCAAGAGTAACTTTGTTACTTTGCTAAACATTCCACCCATATTCCACCTGCATCTCATCCTCTTTTTCAGGTCTTACCCTATAAATAAAGGTTTTATATAAAAGTGTGCGAATTTCATTCCTATGTTTTTGCATAGCCTTATGTCACTTTATGGGGAAGAGAAAAAGGTACTTTTGTGGCAGGAAAAGGGCCGTCTTCAAATTCTTGAAACGTGGCGCACATCAAAAAAGGTCAGGCATCCGGCCTGACCTTTATGATATTTACAGCAGTCGTCTTGTCATGTATCTCACAGGATACCACACGGCCAGCCATCCTGCCACAATCACTGTCACGAAGATAAGGACGATGTCTAAGGGGTGCACGCTGATGGGGTAGGCGTCTATAATGAACGATCCGCTCGAGCTGCCCAGTCGCACCAGACCGTAAGTTTGCTGCAACCAGCACAGCAACAGTCCTATGGCTATGCCTATCACAGCGCCGGCTACCGAAATCATACGGCCCTCGAACAAGAATATACTGGCTATTTGCTTGTTGTTGGCACCCAGGTTTCGCAGTGTGTTCACATCGTTCTTCTTGTCTATGATGAGCATAGACAGCGAGCCGATGATGTTGAAGCAGGCCACGATCAGTATGAACGTGAGAAACACATAGGCAAAGAGCTTCTCTATTTGCATAATCTTAAACGTGTCGGCCTGCTGCTCATAGCGGTTCAGAACCTTGTATTTCTTGCCCACAACGCCTTCTATCTCCTTTTGCATGGCATCGATGTCAACGCCCGGCTTGAACCTCAGCTCAAGTGAGCTTATCTCTCCTTGTCTGAAGAAGAGGTTGCGTGCAAACTCCAGTGAGGTGATGATATATCCCTTGTCGTATTTTGATTGCTTCACCTGAAACACCACTCCTGGCGACAGCAGAGAGTCTTCCACGAAGCCACTCTCGGGGTTTGTCATGTCCAATTGTCCCTCCCGCTGGGGTGCATATATTTGCAGATAGTCGTCCCACTTTGCTCCAGTGTTGAGAATCTCAGCCAGACGGATGCCCAGGATGCCATATTGCAAGTTGGCATTATGCAGTTCGTAGCTACCGTCGCCGTAAAGTATGCTGCGAATATTGGTCAGCGAGTCGAAGTTTTCGCCCACTCCCTTTATCGTCACCATGGCCTGCTTGCCATGAAACACGGCCAGCGCATTGTCTTCCAGGCACTCCGTGGCCACCTCCACCTGCGGCATGTGCTTCACTTTAGTCAGCACGGGGTCATCGGCCGGTACCGTCTTGCCCGTGGCGGGACAGATCTTCAGCTGTGGGTCGAACGATGTGAAGAGCGTAGCCACCAAGTCTGAGAAGCCGTTAAAGCCGCTCAGCACCACCACCAGGGCCGTAGTAGCCACGGCCACACCTATCACAGAGATGCCGCTGATGATGTTGATGGCATGTGTACTTTTCTTTGAGAAGAGGTATCTGCGTGCAATATAGAACGGGAAATTCATGTTGTGCTGCGTCCTTTTACCTGCCCTTACTTCTTCAGAAGTTCGTCTATGTGCTCCAGATAGTCCAGAGAGTCGTCTATAAAGAACCTCAGTTCCGGTATGATGCGCAGTTGGTTGTGCACGCGTCTGCCCAGTTCGTAGCGCAGGGTCTTTTCATTGGCCTTGATGTTGGCCATGATTTCCTCGCCTTTCTCCGAGGGAAAGATGCTCAGGTAAGCCGTGCATACGCTCAGGTCGGGGCTGATGCGCACGCGTGTAACGCTCACCAGCACGCCGTGGGTCATTCTTGTTTGCTCCTGAAAGAGCTTTGCCAGCTCCTTTTGCAGCAGTCTTGATATTCTGTTTTGTCTTGTTTCTTGCATAGTGTTGTCTGTTTTTATATGAGTGAAAAAATATAGTAACTGCAAAATTACTATTATTTTATGGATTATACCCGCTATTTTTTCCTAATCAGTGTTAATCCGTCACGCAAAGGCAAAATCACTTTCTCCACTCTGTTGTCTGCGGCCAGCATGTTATTGAAGTGTCTGATGCCCTGTGTCTGTGGGTCTTCGTCGTAGGCAGGGTCTATCACATGGCCGTCCCACAGCGTGTTGTCGGCCAGCATAAACCCTCCTTTGCGCAGCAGAGGTAACAGCGTATTGAAGGTCTCGGCATAGTTACGCTTGTCGCCGTCTATGAACATCAGGTCGAAGACAACGCCCAGCCGGGGTGCCAAAAGGTTGGCGTCGCCTATTCTGAAGTCTATCTTCCCGGCCCAAGGCGACCTTTCTATCCACTGACGGGTGAAGTCTTCCATCTCATCATTAATCTCAAAGGTGTACACCTTGCCGCCTTCGGGCAGTCCCTCGGCCATGCACAGCGCGCTATATCCGCTGAAGGTGCCCACCTCCAGGATGTTTTTGGGCCTCACCATCTCCACAATCATCTTCAGCAACCGGCCCTGTATGTGTCCCGACGCCATGCGCCCGTGTATGGTGTGTATGTTTGTTGCCCTGTATAGCGCATGCAGATAGTCGCCCTCGGCATCGGTGTGCGCGTCTATATAGCTGTCTATGCGCTCGCGCATTTCATCGTGCGTGAGCGTTTCCATGTGGTTACGCTTGCCGTTGCTCATGCCCGTTGCATGGTTTTGTCATCGTTGTCAGAACCCTTCCTGCCTGCCTCTATAAGCGCGTCTATGGCCAGGCGGTAGCTGTCGAGACCGAAGCCGGCTACCACGCCGAGGCATCCTGAGCTGATGACTGACTGATTTCTGAAGGCCTCGCGTGCGTGCACATTACTTATATGCACCTCTATCACCGGCGTGCGCAGCGACCGTATGCAGTCTAGCAGGGCTATGCTGGTGTGCGTATAAGCCCCGGCGTTGAGCACGATGCCGTCGTAGCTGAACCCCACCTCCTGCATCTTGTCGATGAGCACACCTTCTACGTTGCTCTGAAAATAGTCGATGTCTACATCGGCGTAGCGCTTGCGCAGGCTGGGCAGGTAGCTTTCCATCGACTCCTTGCCGTAGATGCCGGGTTCACGAACGCCCAGCAGGTTGAGGTTGGGCCCGTTGATAATCATTATTTTCATGATTTCTGAGATATTATTCGTAACTTTGCTTGCAAAAATAAACATAAATATGCAAACTGCCAAGAATTCTTTAGCCAATGTTGTGAGTCATTACCAGCGCTATCTGAAGTTGGAACGGGGCTACTCGCCCAACACTGTAGAGGCTTACATGCGCGACTTGCAGAAGCTCTTTGCCTTTCTCTCTGATGTTGGCATTACTCCGGCTGAGGCCCGGTTCACCCATCTTGAGCAGTTTGCCGCCACGCTTTCCGACCTCGGAGTGGGGGCGACGTCAGTCAAGCGCATTCTCTCCGGTGTGCGGTCTTTTTACCGTTATCTGCTGCTCGATGGCTATATAGATGTAGATCCCACCGAGCTGCTCGAGTCACCCAAGACAGGTCTCTACCTGCCCGAGGTGCTTTCAACGGCCGAGGTAGATGCCATGGAGGGCTCCATCGACCTCTCCAAGCCCGAAGGACAGCGTAACAAGACCATCATAGAGGTGCTCTTTTCCTGCGGTCTCCGCGTTTCAGAGCTCGTCAACCTGCGCATGACCAACCTCTTTCTCGACGAGCAGTTTGTAAGAGTGATGGGCAAGGGGTCTAAGGAGCGCCTTGTGCCCATCTCGCCCTCGGCCATCAAGAACCTGGAACTGTGGTTCCTCGACCGTGACCATCTGCAGATTAAACCCGGAGAAGAAGATTATGTGTTTCTTAACCGCCGTGGAGCGCACCTCACACGCACCATGATTCTCATCATTGTGAAGCAGGCGGCACGCGAGGCAGGCATCACCAAGACCATCTCTCCCCACACCTTGCGCCACAGCTTTGCCACGGCACTGCTTGAGGGGGGTGCCGACTTGCGAGCCATACAGGCCATGCTGGGACATGAGAATATATCAACCACGGAGATATATACCCACATAGACACCACCACTCTGCGCCGGGAAATACTCGAGCATCATCCCCGAAACATACAATATCATGGTGCCCAGGAGCAAGATGGCGATCACTGAAAACGTAAGCAGCCCCTTGCGGGCTGTTTGCGCACGGCAAGAGGCTGTTGTGTAAAGTTCACTTTGTCTTCTTACACCTATTTTATATAGTCGGCAAAGTTGGTCAATCGCATGTCACCTTTCTTCAACAGTGTGTCATGAAAAGCCAGCGAGGCCGTCATCGACTCGGGCTCGTGCCCTCTGTCGGCCACTTTTAGGAACTCTCTTAGCAGTGGCTTATAGTCAGGATGCGCACAGTTTTCTATGATTTCATGTGCCCTTCTGAGCGGTCCTTTGCCCCTCAGGTCGGCCACACCTTGCTCCGTTACTATCACGTCTACGTCATGTTCGGTAGAGTCTACGTGCGAGCACATGGGCACTATGCAGCTTATCTTGCCGTCGTGGGCGATAGATGGTGTGGTGAAGATGCTTATATATCCGTTTCGCTCATAGTCGCAAGACCCTCCGATTCCGTTCATGAGCTTCGAACCGCACACGTGGCTGGAGTTCTCGTTGCCATAGATGTCGCATTCCAGCGGCGTGTTCAGCGCGATAACGCCAAGTCTTCTGATAACTTCCGGCGCGTTGGCCACCTCGCTCTGCCTGATGGTGAGGTGCTTGGAGAAGTAGTCCATGTTGGCATAAACCTTTTGCAGGCACTCGTTGGTTACCGTCATGGCCGTGGCCGATGCATCCAGTATCTTTCCCTTCATCATCCAGTCGATGGCCGAATCCTGCACCACCTCAGAATAAACATTAAAGTTGGGTATGCCCGGATGGCTGCCCAGAGCCGCCAGTACGGCATTGCCTGTTGCGCCCACGCCGCTCTGTATGGGCAGAAACTGCGGTGGAATGCGGCCGGCCTTCAGGTCGTTGGCAAGAAATTCGGCCACGTTATATCCTATGCGCGAGGTAAACTCGTCTACCGCCTTAAAGGCTCTGGCCTCTTCTGGTATGCAACTTTCCACCACACCCACAATCTTCTTGGGGTCTATGGACACGTAGTTGTTGCCCACACGGTCGTAAGGAGCCATCACGGGCATGGGCTTGCGTCCCCAGCCATTGTCGCCCGGCTCGTAAGTGTCGTGCAGATAGCGCGAGTTGGGGTTGTGAAAAGTGTTGTGCTCCAGTATCACATGCTTGGCCAGACGGGCTATGGTGGTGGCTATGCCGCCCGCCGATGTGAGGTAGGCGCGGCACTCGTCGGCACCCTCGTCAAGGTCAGACACCTCCAGAATGGCCCATTGCACCTCACCGTAGAAGCCATGGCGCAGCCGCTCGGCCATGTGTCCGAGGTGCATGTCCTCATAGTCTATCTCTTCTAAGTTGGTGTGCGTGCGGAAGTCCTTGTTGGTAGAGAAGGGCGCCCTGAACTTAATGGCATGAGCGTTGGCCATGTCTCCCTCTATGCTTTGGCACGAAGAGGCTCCCGTGAGTATGCCCACCTGGAAAGGCTTGCCCTCAGCATGCTCCCTGATGGCTCGCTTGCTGAGACACCTGAACACGGCCTTCGGATTGCCGTTAGGCGTAAATCCACCCAGCCCTATATAGTCACCGTCGTTGATAAGTGCTGCTGCTTCTTCAGCAGTAATGCGTTTGTATGCCATATAAAAATGTATTAGATTTGGTGCAAAGATAGCAAAAAATCAGCATATCAAGAGATAGTGTGAATAGATTTTTGTATTTTTGCATCTCAAACAAAGGCGTTATTATGGAACAAAGACTTATTATTTACAACACGCTAAGCCGTCAGAAAGAGTTGTTTCGCCCTATAGACCCCGGCCATGTGGGCATGTATGTGTGCGGACCAACTGTTTACGGCGACCCGCATCTGGGCCATGCGCGCCCCGCCATCACCTTTGATGTGCTCTTCAGATACCTCCGTCACCTGGGTTACAAGGTGCGTTATGTGAGGAATATCACTGATGTGGGCCACCTGGAGCATGATGCTGACGAGGGAGATGACAAAATAGAGAAAAAGGCTAAGCTCGAACAGCTTGAGCCCATGGAGGTTGCACAGTATTATACCAACCGCTATCACGACGCTATGAGGGCGCTCAACGTCCTGCCGCCGTCTATAGAGCCGCATGCCACCGGACATATCATCGAGCAAGAGCAGCTGGTAAAAGAGATATTGGGCAACGGATATGCCTATGAGAGTAACGGTTCGGTCTACTTCGACGTAGAGAAATACGACCACGACCATAAGTATGGCATTCTCTCAGGGCGCAATCTCACCGACATGATCAACAAGAGCCGCGAGCTGGCAGGCACGTCAGAGAAGCGCAACCAGTGCGACTTTGCCTTGTGGAAGAAGGCTCAGCCCGAACATATCATGCGATGGCCAAGCCCATGGAGCGACGGCTTCCCGGGCTGGCACTGCGAGTGCACGGCCATGGGACGCAAGTATCTGGGCAAGCACTTCGACATTCACGGAGGCGGAATGGACCTCATCTTCCCGCATCATGAGTGTGAAATAGCGCAGGCCGTAGCATCACAAGGCGACCAGATGGTGCACTACTGGATGCACAACAACATGATTACCATCAACGGACAGAAGATGGGAAAGAGCCTGGGCAACTTCATTACGCTCGAACAGTTCTTCAAAGGCACGCACAAGAGCCTGTCGCAGCCTTACTCGCCCATGACGATTCGCTTCTTCATACTTAGTGCCCACTACCGCGGAACGGTTGACTTCTCTAACGACGCACTGCAAGCTGCGCAAAAAGGATATAACCGACTGATGAACGGAATAGACGACCTGAAGCGCATCACGCCCGCTCAGCAGAGCGATGAGGCTACGGCCAGCTTCGTAGGGGCACTGAGACAGAAGTGCTATGATGCCATGAACGACGACCTGCAAACACCCGGTGTCATCTCCAACTTGTTTGAGGCGTGCCACGTGGTGAACGCTCTGATAGACCATAAGGCAACTATCAGCGAGGCCGACCTCAAGGAATTGGCCGACACCATGAACCTCTTTGCCTTCGATTTGCTGGGGCTTTGCAAGGAGGGCGAAAGCGGAAACAAGGCTCGTGAGGAGGCTTATGCCAAGGTGGTGGATATGGTTATCGACCTCAGAAACAAGGCTAAGGCCGCCAAAGACTGGACTACCTGTGACCGCATACGCGACGACTTGAAGGCTGCAGGCTTTGAAGTGAAAGACACCAAGGACGGTGTTACGTGGAAACTGAATAAGTAACTCCTTTTATGGCGGGCACAGGGGCCTGGCTCTCATGCCCGCCATACAACTTAATACTCGCGCAGTTGCGCCCATGCCCTCTCTATAGAGGCATCCAAGGGCGTGGCTGCTGAAGGAACAGAGAAGGACATCGACGGGGTCTTCTCTTTTTTTATGCGCTTCAGCGCGGCCTTGTCTATGGTGGCAGAGTCGGTGATGAAGAGCTCGCTCACAATGTCTATGCGCTCATCTTCGTCTTCTCCGCGATAGCGGGCATAGAGGGTTTGCCGCTTAGAGGCGCTCTTCAGGTCGGCCAGGGTGTAGCGCCCGTCGGCCCGTTTGCCGTAGGTCTCCGTGTCGTCGTAGGCCGTCATGCGTGCCACAATGCCGTACATCTTCAGTTCACTGAGGTCCAGCTCGTGCCCCTCACGCCCCGTCAGCTCGTCTATCTGCACACTCACGGTGCCCTTGGTGTGCCTGATGGTTCCACAACGGTCGGCCCAGCGGTATACGTCGCCATTGTTCCGGGTAGAATATTCATCGCCTTTCAGGCTCTCTATCAGGGGTGTTACCTCTGGGGCGGGTAGGGCCATGCGCGCCAGGATATCGTCTTCGCCGGCATCGGCAGCCTTCCTTCTGCGCTCGCCTAAGAACTTACGGTCGGCAAACACCGTGCGCTTGCTGTCGGCCTTAGTGCTGTCTGTGCTTGCCATGTCGATGGGAACATATAGCTCCATCATGCCGTCGATGAAGTAGGTCAGCCGTTGGTTGGTGAGCTGATAAACCCTGTAATAGCCCTTGAGCCTTGTGTACTGCTGCTGTTGTGCCTGAGCCAGTGAGCAGGTAAGCAGCAGTGAGATGATGAGCAGAATGTGTTTCATGCTTGCAAAGTTAGTGCTTTTTTGGCCTAAATGCCTTTTCTGAATTTGTAATTAACCTTATTTATGCCTCCCGGAATGCCATTCTTATCTTATAAAATAAATTATATTATATTGTAAAATAATTTATTTTCAATCATAATATAATTTATATTGTTGTCTAAAACAAATTATATTCTATCAAGAAAGTAGTGCTATTACATCTTCGTTGAGCCTCATTTGCGACGGCGTGGTGTGCTTTTGCCTCCACCTTAGGGGCCCTGCGAGGCTGAATAGGCAGTGGGCTGGTTGATTATAGGGGCATAAAAAGAGCCACTGCCAAGTGTATGGCAGTGGCTTAAAATATGCAGGGCGTGTGCTGATATGGGCTTCCGGCTATGTGACGGGCGTGGTTTTCAGGCTACTTGCTGTCGCGTGCCCATGCGCGCTTCCACCACGTTCACCACGTAGTCGCCCAGCTTCTCGCACTCGCAAATAATGTCCATATACATCGTTCCGATGGCATAGGTGTACTTATGTTCGTTGACATCGTTGATGTTTTGGGCCTTGAGCTGCGAGCGATAGTTGTTTATCTCGTTCTCGATGTTGAACGAGCGGTTGGCATCTACGTCTTCACGGTGCCCTGTCAGCATGATGTTCATCTGGGAGAGCGCGTCGTCGGTGAGCTCAAACATCTGATGTATGTGCTCATACTGCTTCTCCGTGAAGTCTTCTTTGCTCATCATCTTACGGTTGATGGTGCGTGCCATGTTGTAGCATGAGTCGCCTATACTCTCTATCTCGCTTATTTCGCGCAGCATGGCCCTTATCTTGCTCTTGGTTTCGTCGCTCAGATGGGCGTCTGAAACATGGTTCAGATAGTTGGCTATCTCTATCTCCATGTTGTCGGAAATGCCTTCATACTTCTCTATTCGTGTGAAAATCTTGGTGAAATTGTCGGTGTTCTTCTCCTCAAGCAGGTCTCTCACCATCTCGAACATGCGCTGTATGCGCTCGGCAAACGACTGTATCTCCTTCTGGGCTTCAAGCACTGAGAGCTCAGGCGTCTTCATGATGCCGGCCTGAATGAAGCGCAGGCGGAAGTCGTCTTCGTCCTTATTCTTCTTGGGCTTGACAATCCAGCACACCACTTTCTCTATAACGGGGATGAACCAAATAAGCACTGCGGTGTTGGTAACGTTGAAGCAGGTGTGAAAAGCGGCCAGCACAATGGGCAGTTTCAGGGCCTTTTGTGCCGTGGTATAGCCTATGCCTGAAGGGTTATAGCCTACGAGATGGCACACAAAGTTGACGAACGGATAGAACAGACACAGCACCCACACCACGCCAAAGACGTTGAACACCAGGTGAGCCATGGCAGCGCGCCGTGCTTGCGTATTGGCACCGAGAGCCGCAAAGTTGGCTGTTGCCGTGGTTCCGATGTTCTCTCCCAGCACAAGGGCAATGCCCAGATAGATGGGAAGCACGCCCGTAGAGCACAACATGATGGTGATGGCCATCACGGCAGCCGAGCTTTGCACGACGCAAGTGATAACGGTGCCTATCAGAACAAAGGTGATGATGGTGAGATGGCTGTGGATATCGAAGCTGGAAAAGAACCTGATGGCTTCTGGGTTGTGCTCTAGGTCGAGCGCTTTGCCTGCGTCTCCGAGCAGCACAAGGGCGAAGAAAAGAAACGCTATGCCAAAGAGAAAGTCGCCCACATAGCGGTGATTCTTGGTGTAGATGAGGATTATGCCGAGGAAGAAGGCCGGAAAGACCGCCATGGTGAGGTCTACATTGTAGCCCAACGACATAATCCAGGCCGTGAGGGTGGTGCCTATGTTGGCTCCCATAATGACGGATATGGCCTGACCCAGGGTGAGCAGCCCCGCGTTAACGAAGCTTACAGTCATCACAGTGGTGGCCGACGACGACTGCACGGCGCATGTTATAAACGTTCCGGTGAGCATACCGGTAAATCGGTTGGTGGTCATTGTGCCCAGAATAGAGCGCAACTGCGAGCCCGCCATCTTTTGCAGGGCCTCGCTCATTACTTTCATGCCATAGATAAGAAGGGCTAATGAGCCTACTATCTTCAAGAATATGGCTAAATAATTAGCTGTTGTCATGTAACAGGTGTTTCAAATGCGTTGCAAATATAGTGATTTTTATTTTCTTTCCTAGTCACTTAGACCATTTTTTTGCTATTTTTTTGTGTCTTTCTACCATCACTTTAGGGTCTTTATCGCCAATAGATGCCTTTTTAACTTTTTATAGTCAAAATGTTTTTGTGGTTCATTTGATAATTGCTAACTTTGAACTTGCGATTCTAAAATCAATAACCGAATCTATCATGAAGAAGAATATCACCATCAGATGCATAAACAACAACACCAAGAAAGTTGTGGAGACAGGCAGCACGCTCAGCGATATCTATCCGCTCATGGGGCTGGATATGAAGTACGGACCCGTGTCGGCCAAGGTAAACAACAAGGTGGAGGGCATGCATTTCAGCCTGTTTCATAACAAGAACGTGGAGTTTCTGGATATGCATTCGCCCAGTGCGCTGCGCGGTTATACACGCACCTTGTTCTTTGTGTTGTGCAAGGCGGTGCACGACATATATCCAGAAAGCAGCGTGGTGATAGATATTCCCGTGTCTAACGGCTACTACTGCGACCTGCATCTGGGCCATGAGGTGACGCCGGAAGATGTTGACAAGATACGCAACAGGGTGCAGCAAATCATCGATGCCCACATACCCGTGAGGCGATTTGAGGTGCCTACCGAAGAGGCGGTGAGGATGTTTCAGGACAAAGGCGACATGGCCAAGGTGAAACTGCTGAAAAGTACAGGGCGGCTTTACACCACTTATTATCAGATAGACGATTATGTGGACTATTATTATGGTTCTCTTCTTACCAATACTTCCAAACTTTATCTCTTCGGAATAGAACCTTATTATAAAGGTATACTGCTGCGTATACCCTCAAGGCAAGACCCTTCTAAGCTGGGACCGCTGGTAAAACAAAACAAGATGTTCGAAATCTTTCAGGAACATCATAAGTGGCAGAACATCGTGGGCATCAGAACGGTGGGCGATTTCAACGATGCTGTGGCCAAAGGTCATGCCACCGAAATCGTAAACGTGTCTGAAGCACTTCAGGAAAAGAAGATTTCGCAGATTGCCGACAGTATTGCAGCGCGCAAAGGCGTGAAGCTTGTGCTGCTGGCAGGCCCTTCTTCGAGCGGAAAAACAACTACATGCAAGCGCCTGTCCATACAACTGCTGGCCAATGGCATTAAACCGCTGGAGATATCCTTGGACGATTACTTCGTGGATAGGGCGCATACGCCGCGCGATGAGAACGGAGAGTATGACTATGAGAGCATTTACGCGCTCAACTTAAAGCTCATCAACGAGCAGTTTAATGCCTTGTTCAGAGGCGAGGAGGTGGAGCTGCCACGCTATAACTTCCAGACCGGCATGAGCGAAAAGAGCGGAAAGCGGTTGAAGATGAGTGATAACAACGTCTTGGTGGTTGAGGGTATTCATGCGTTGAACCCCGAACTGACCGCGCAAATACCCGAAGAGATGAAGTTCAGGGTGTATGCTTCGGCGCTGACCACCATCCTGTTGGACGACCATAATTATATTCCGACGACAGACAACCGGCTGTTGAGGCGCATCATTCGCGACAATAAGTACCGCGGAGTGACGGCTCAGGAAACCATACACCGCTGGCCTTCGGTGCGAAAGGGCGAAAACAAGTGGATATTCCCCTATCAGGAGAATGCCGATGTGATGTTCAATACAGCCATGATATACGAACTTGCCGTTATCAAGTCGCAGGCCGAGCCGCTCCTGGAGCAGGTGCCTGAAGACTGTGAGGAGTATAGTGAGGCTTACAGATTGCTCAAATTCTTGAAGTACTTCAAGCCTATTCCCTACAAGCAACTGCCTCCTACCTCGTTGTTGAGGGAATTCCTGGGCGGCTCTTCGTTTAAGTATTGAGCGATGAAAAGGCTGTTTTTAGACCCTAAATTGCGAAAACGAATTTGTTATCTGACTAAAATCATACTATGGAAGAACAATTAGAAGTAAAAGAGTTGCACCAAGTAGTGGTGCGCTTCTCAGGTGATTCGGGTGACGGAATGCAACTTGCCGGCAACATCTTCTCCACTATATCGGCTACAGTGGGCAACGGCATCTCTACATTCCCTGATTATCCGGCCGACATTAGGGCGCCCAAAGGGTCGCTCACGGGTGTGTCGGGCTTTCAGGTACACATCGGCGAGGGCAAGGTTTACACGCCGGGTGACAAGTGCGACGTGCTCGTGGCCATGAATGCCGCGGCACTTAAGACGCAGTATCGCTATGCCAAGCCGCAGGCTACGGTGATTATCGACACCGACAGCTTTGGTCCCAGCGACCTGCAAAAGGCGCAGTTCAGGTCTGATGACTATCTGGGCGAGATGAATATAGACCCCGACACGGTGGTGGCTTGCCCCATCACGCGCATGGTGAAGGCCTGTCTGGCTGACAGCGGAATGGACAATAAGGCCATTCTGAAGTGCCGCAACATGTTTGCTTTGGGCATTGTGTGCTGGCTGTTTAACCGCGATTTGGAGCTCGTGAGGAACTTCCTCAATGAGAAATTCGCCAAGAAGCCCGGCGTAGCAGAGAATAATATGAAGGTGGTTCAGGCCGGTTATGACTACGGAGCCAATACGCACGCCTCGGTGCCTGCCACGTATCGCATTGACTCGAAGGTGAAGATGCCGGGCCGATATATGGACATTACGGGCAACAAAGCTACGGCTTACGGCCTGATAGCAGCCGCAGAAAAGGCCGGACTGAAGCTTTATCTGGGCTCATACCCCATCACTCCTGCCACCGACATATTGCATGAGCTGGCCAAGCACAAGTCGCTGGGCGTGGTGACCGTGCAGTGTGAGGATGAGATATCGGCATGCTCAAGTGCCGTGGGAGCCTCTTTCGCCGGCGCCCTGGCCGCTACCAGCACTTCCGGACCGGGCATCTGCCTGAAGAGTGAGGCCATCAACCTGGCTGTGATAGACGAGTTGCCCCTCGTGGTGATAGACGTTCAGCGTGGCGGACCATCTACCGGACTGCCCACAAAGAGTGAGCAAACCGACCTGCTTCAGGTGCTCTACGGACGTAACGGTGAGAGTCCGATGCCCGTCTTGGCTGCTACGAGCCCAACAGACTGCTTTATGTGCGCCTACATGGCGGCAAAGATAGCCCTTGAACACCTCACTCCGGTGGTGATGCTCAGCGATGCTTTCATCGCAAATGGCTCGTCGGCATGGCGCCTGCCCAACATAGACGACCTGCCGGACATCCATCCTCATTACGTGACAAAGGACCAAAAGTATAAGTATACGCCTTATGTGCGCGACCAGAAGAGTGAGGTTCGCTATTGGGCCATACCGGGACAAGAGGGCTATACCCATATTCTGGGCGGCCTGGAGAAGGATGGTGAGACCGGAGCTATATCCACTGAGCCGGAGAACCATAACCTGATGGACCATATAAGATATGAGAAAGTGGCCCGAATAGCTGTTCCTGACCTGCGTGTGATAGGCGATGCCGACGACGCACAACTGCTCATCGTGGGCTTCGGCAGTACGTTCGGCCATCTGATGGCAGCCATGGAGGAGCTTCGCGGCCGTGGTTATAAGGTGGCATTGGCACAGTTCAGCTTTGTCAACCCGTTGCCAAAGAACACCGCCGACGTGCTTCTGAAGTATAAGAAGGTGGTGGTGGCCGAGCAGAACTTGGGCCAGCTGGCTGCCTTGTTGCGCATCCGCATCAACGATTTCACCCCTTATCAGTATAATCAAGTAAAGGGTCAGCCCTTCGTAGTGAGCGAGTTGGTGTCGCAGTTTGAGAAACTTATTAACTCAACAGAGGCTCCAGGTAAGGCCAAAACCTATGAAGAGAAAGTATTAAGCATCTAACTTAAACGAAGAAGACAATGAATCAATATACAGCAAAAGACTTTAAGAAAGGTCAGCCCCGCTGGTGTCCGGGTTGCGGAGATCATTTCTTTCTGGCCAGTTTGCAGAAAGCAATGGCTGAGATAGGTGTTCCACCTTACGAAACGGCAGTTATTTCAGGTATAGGATGCTCCAGTCGACTGCCTTATTATGTGAATACTTACGCCATGCAGACCATACATGGGCGTGCGGCTGCCGTGGCAACGGGCCTGAAGGTGGTAAATCCCAACCTCACGGTATGGCAGATTAGCGGTGACGGCGACGGACTTGCTATCGGCGGAAACCACTTTATACATGCCATGCGGCGTAACATCGACATCAACATCGTGTTGCTCAATAACCGCATTTACGGCCTTACCAAAGGACAGTATTCGCCCACTTCGCCCCGTGGCTTCGTGTCTAAGTCTAGTCCTTATGGCACGGTGGAGGATCCGTTCCGCCCCGCCGAGCTGTGCTTTGGCGCACGTGGCCGTTTCTTTGCGCGCTCAGTGGCCAACGACGGCGACGAGACGGTGCGCATACTCAAGGCTGCCAACAGCCATAAAGGTGCTGCGGTGTGCGAGATTTTGCAGAATTGCGTCATCTTCAACAATGGCGCTTATGACCCTATCTATACCAAAGAGGGCCGAAAGAAGAACGCTATCTATGTGCAGCATGGGCAGAAACTGCTCTTCGGAGAGCACAATGAGTACGGTCTGGTGCAGGATGGCTTTGGCCTGAAAGTAGTGGAAGTGGGCAAGGATGGCTATACCTTAGACGACATTCTGGTGCACGACGCGCATTGTGAGGACAACACTTTGCAGATGAAACTTGCCATGATGGACAACGAGCACGGCTTCCCGGTGGCCTTGGGTGTTATTCGTGACGTTGAAGCTCCTACCTATGACGAGGCCGTTAACCAGCAGATTGAAGAGGTGAAGGCCAAGAAACCTTATCATAACTTCACTGAATTATTGGAGACAAACGATATTTGGGAAGTGAAATAGCATAGAGAGTTAAATTTGATATTAGGCGTTGGAATGGGCTAAAATCCCACTCTAACGCTTTTTTTATGCTCTAAGACCAAGGCCTGAAGGCTATCTTGGTGGGAAAAATGGATGTTTTATGTAACTATCTAATACTCAATGATTTAACAAAACAGGCACTTTTGACTTGTAAAATAGGCACTTTTGGCTTGTAAAATAGGCCTTTTCGCCATATAAAAGCATTGTTCTTGCAAAATTATATAGGTGTGTATGGCTTCTTATTTTTGTATTTTCAGCTCAAAAAAGCCCTTTCCATCGTATTCAAGGCACGTTTTTCTCTGCGCAGAACGTGGAATCGGACTCTTGCTCGCGGGCCTTTTTCATGCGCTTGGCCAATGCCTTCAGCTCGCTCCAGTGCTTTCTTGCAGCCTTCTCACCCCTTTTCATCATCTCCAAGACATCGTTTGGGGTGAAGCTGGCCGCATCAAAGCCCTTCAAATTAG
The DNA here is from genome assembly GCA_902496445.1 of uncultured Prevotella sp. Lineage (GTDB taxonomy): Bacteria > Bacteroidota > Bacteroidia > Bacteroidales > Bacteroidaceae > Prevotella. The sequence goes on from CABVAZ010000002.1 coordinate 123,402, forward strand.
GGTTGATATAAATGTCGGCATCATGCCTGTTTTTGTTATATTTGGATATGTCGGGCCTCTCCAGAAACCAGTCTATCAAGCCTATCCCCGTCTTAAAGTCCGATGATTCGTCATGGTCATCGTGCTTGTTCTGTGTCAGATCGATGGCTATCACGATGTCGGCGCCCATGTTTCTGGCCACATCCACCGGCAAATTGTTCATCGCGCCACCGTCAATGAGCACCTTTCCGTCCATCCTGACGGGTGAGAACACACCCGGAATGGCCATGCTGGCCCTCATGCATTGAGCCAGTCGGCCGGAGTCGAGCACCACTTCGGTCTGCGTTCTCAGGTCGGTGGCCACACATCTGAAGGGTATGGGTAGCTTATCGAAGCTCATCGGCGACATATACGGGTTCATCTCACCGCGCCAGGGCATCCTCGCCGTCGGGCTTCGAGCCACCATAGTGTCTAGAAGGTTGATAATACTGTGCTTGCCCAGCAGCTCTTTGCCAAACAGCTCCAGCCAGTTTTGTGAGCTGAAGAGTGAGTCTAGGTCGGCCGAACGGTAACCGATGGAATACATTCCGCCCACTATAGAGCCTATACTCGTGCCTGCTATCATGTCGATAGGCACTCCTGCCTCTTCAATAACCTTGAGGGCGCCGGCCTCTGCGGCTCCTTTGGCTCCTCCGCCGCCCAGCACAAGCCCCACGCGCGGCCTGCTTTGGGCAACTGCCATGAAGCTTATGCCGAATAAAAGAATGCTGAGTGATAATCTTCTTAACCTGTTTGTCATGCTGCAAAGTTAACTTTTTTCATTCACATCATATCGGGTTGCTCGCTTATTTATCATTTTTTTGCAACATATCGATGCTTCTTTCGACACTTCGCAATCGTTAATAACTTTTATGATAATGGGATATGTATTGTTTGAAAGATTATGTGTATCTTTGCAAAAACTATCTTTCCGAAACAATGAATACATTTAAACTCTCTCTTTTATTGCCTTTTCTGGCTGTTATGGGAGTGGCCCATGCGCAGCGCAGCTTGAATTATTATCCCGATGGACCGGCTTTTGTATGTCTCAACGGCCATAATAAATATACCCGGGCTCTGTACGGTACCAATACCGAATGGCGACTTGAAACCTCTGACAGACCCCTTTTCGCCTCATATAAGAAGAAGTCTTATCGCAACATAAGCTTTGCCTTGAAGGTGGGCGATAAGGAATTGCCGCTCACGCAAACGCGCTATTGCGAGGCCAGATATGAGGCCGGAATGCGCTATTACACCCTTACAGACGATAGTTGGGACGGCGGACTGCTCACCATCATCACCTTTGCGTGCGCCGACAGGGAGGGCGCGTTGTGGAAATTCTCAGCCGATGGCTTCACCAAACCGCTCACCTTGATAGGGCGGATAGGAGATGTGAAGAGCACATCGTTCTCACGTAACGGTGATTTAAGGGCCGACAAAGGCGACTTCGATCCCTCCGGCAAGAACGTAACCACACTGTCTTGCCCGTTGAGGGGCAATGTATATGCCCGGCTGAGCGTGCAAGGCACAGAACAATCGCTTACGCTTTCAACGGCCGATTCAGACAGTATAGCCTATGAGAATGCGTGGGACAAGGCCGAAGCACTGGGTAAGAACATCATGATAGTGACGCCTGATGCCTTCTTCAATACCCTGGGCGGAGCGCTCACTGCGGCTGCCGATGGCATCTGGGGAGCCGAAACAAATACTTGGATGCACGGTGCCATAGGCTGGCGAATGCCTTACAACGGTTGGCGGGGCGCTTTCGCGGGCGACTACGTGGGCTGGCCCGACCGGCAAAACACCCACTTCAGCAACTACGCGGCATCGCAAATCACCACGGTGGAGCCTGTTTCGCAGGCCGCCGCGCAGGATACTGCCAAGCATTTGGCACGCAGCGTGGAGCGACTAGGCACACCTCTGTTCAGCAATGGCTATATAGGCAGGTTTCCGAATGATGCCAAACGGCTCAGCCATTATGATATGAACCTTAACTTAATAGACGAATGGCTCACTCATCTGCAGTTTAATGCCGACTCATCTCAGCTCCGTGCCTTCTGGCCTACGCTGAAACGGCACCTGGAATGGGAGAAGCGAAACTTCGATCCTGATGATGACGGGCTCTATGATGCCTATGCCTGCATCTGGGCAAGCGATGCCTTATATTACAACGGAGGCTCTGTCACGCACAGCTCAGCCTATAACTATCGAGCATTCAAGCTGGCTGGGCGCATTGCCGAGCTGCTGGGCGAAGATCCAACCTATTATAATAAGGAGGCGGAAAAGACCTTGCGCGCCATCAACCGCACGTTGTGGCTAGACGACGCGGGCCATTGGGCAGAGTATAAGGACTATATGGGGCTCAGAAGGGTGCATCGCAATGCCGCTATATGGAGCATCTACACGCCCATAGACTGTGGTGTGGGTACGCCGGATCAGTGGTATCGGGCTACGCAATATGTTGATTCGTGTATTCCGCACATTGCCCTAGGCCCCATTACAGTGCATACGGGAGATGATGTGTACCTGAAACAGAAGCTCGACTCGCTCACACAAGGTGCCGAGAACCTGAAAACCATCAGCACAAGCGGCTGGCAACCATACGAATGGAGCATCAACAACGTTGCTCCGGCAGAGGTTATGCACATGGCTTTGGCCTATTTCAAAGCCGGAAGGGCCGAAGAGGGCTATCAACTCCTCAAGGCCAGCATCCTGGATAACATGTATCTGGGAGCCAGCCCCGGCAATTTCGGACAGATAAGCCATTACGATGCCGCGCTGGGAGAGAAGTATCGCGACTTTGCCGACGTGGTGGGCATAGGCTCAAAAGCCCTTGTTGAAGGACTGTTCGGCATAGAGCCGGCCGCCCTCTACGGCAAGTGCTACATCAACTATCGCCTTCCCAAGGCTTGGAAGTGGGCTCTCATCTCAACGCCCTACATCACTGTGCACTTCAAGCAGGCCGATGACAAACTGCAATATACCGTCACCCAGCACTTCGCCAAGCCTCTGCAGATAGTGATTAAGGCGGGCAGCGAGACCGTTGTGGGCAATACCGACTCGGTGCAAACCTTCTTTCTGCCCGTTTCAGCCATACAACAGCAGGCTCGGCAGGTAGCAGCTAATGTGTATGAGCGGCCGGATACCCTCGACTGGGGCACGGGCTTAGAAGGCATTCTGCCTGCCAAGTGCAAGGAAGTGGACCTAAGTAAGGCATATAATGCCAAAGTGTCAGACATCTTCAAGAACCGTTATGTCTCGCCCCGACCGCCTTTCACAACGCTTGAAATGCCCGTACAGGGTGTGGGAGACTGGTGCTCGTGGGGCAAAACGGCTGACATCAACGACTCGGTGTTCCGTTCTCTCGTCAAGGATGGGCGCTTCTCAACTCCCATGGGACTCGCTTTTCGCTCGCCCAAAGAGGGTAACAACATTGTCTATACGTCGCTTTGGGACAACTATCCCGACAGTATGAGCATCCCGCTAGAGGGGCGTGCCTCACGTGCCTACCTGCTTTTGGCCGGCTCAACCAATCATATGCAGTATGACATACCTAACGGTCAAATCGTCATAACCTATGAGGATGGCAGCACAGACAGTCTTATGCTCGTCAATCCGTATAACTGGTGCCCCATAGAACGCGACTATCTGAACGACGGAAAGGCCTTCAAGCTGACAGTGCAACGGCCCTATCGCGTGGAGCTGGGCACCGGACGGGTGTCGCGAACGCTGCTTGCTGACGACCCAAATCCTGAGCCCCGCACACTGAAAGGGGGCGCGGCAGAGATTCTGAGTATGCGTCTTAACCCCAAGAAAAAGCTCAGAAGCCTCACCTTGCGCACCTTGTCAAACGATGTTGTCATTGGTCTGATGGGGCTAACGTTGCAGAAATAATCTGAAAAATACCTACTTTTGAGGATAATGCCAATTCTTGTTTTTCAAGGATTGGCATTATCTTTGCAGATGACATTGTGTAAGTTACATTATAATAACATAAAGATGAATAGCATGAAGATAGAAGAAGTACATGCCAGAGAGATATTAGACTCTCGCGGCAACCCTACAGTAGAGGTTGAAGTAACGCTGGATAACGGCGTAACAGGGCGTGCCAGCGTTCCGTCAGGTGCGTCTACAGGTGAGAACGAGGCCCTTGAGCTGCGCGACGGCGATAAGAATCGCTTCGGCGGAAAGGGCGTCCTGAAGGCTGTGGATAACGTTAACAACATCATAGCCCCTGCTCTCAAGGGCTGGAATGTGCTGGAACAGCGCAAAATAGACTATAAGATGCTGGCCTTGGATGGCACACCCACCAAGTCGAAACTGGGCGCAAATGCCATCTTGGGCGTCTCTTTGGCCGTGGCACATACCGCTGCCAAGGCCCTGGGCCTGCCTCTTTACCGCTACATAGGCGGCGCAAACACCTACGTAATGCCTGTTCCGATGATGAATATCATCAACGGTGGCGCGCACAGCGATGCCCCGATAGCCTTCCAGGAGTTTATGATTAGGCCCGTAGGTGCTTCGTCTGAGCATGAGGCTATACGCATGGGAGCCGAGGTTTTCCATGCTTTGCAGAAGAATCTGAAGCAACGTGGCCTCTCAACAGCCGTTGGTGACGAGGGTGGATTCGCTCCCAAGCTCGACGGAATAGAGGATGCTCTGCAGAGTATTGTGGATGCTGTGAAGGCAGCAGGCTATGAACCGGGTCGTGATGTACGCATTGCCATGGACTGTGCAGCTAGTGAATTCTCGGTGAAAAAGGACGGTAAGTACTACTATAACTACCGTGAGCTGAGCAACGGAATGCCTAAAGACCCCAACGGCAAGGTGCTTTCAGACGATGAGCAGATTGCTTATCTGGAGCAACTCATATCTAAGTATCCTATCGACTCCATCGAAGACGGCCTCGACGAGAACGATTGGGACGGCTGGGTGAAGCTCACCAAGGCCCTCGGAAGCCGTTGCCAGCTGGTTGGCGACGACCTCTTCGTGACCAACACCAAGTTCCTTGAGAAGGGAATCAAGCTTGGCGCGGGCAACGCCATCCTTATTAAGGTGAACCAGATAGGCTCGCTCACCGAGACACTTGAGGCTATTGAGATGGCACACCGCCATGGTTACAACACGGTAACGTCACACCGGTCGGGTGAGACAGAGGATACCACCATCGCAGATATAGCTGTTGCCACCAACTCTGGGCAGATTAAGACCGGCTCTATGTCGCGTACTGACCGCATGGCGAAGTACAATCAGTTGCTGCGTATAGAGGAAGCGCTGGGCGACAGTGCCCGTTACGGCTATCAGAAGCTGAAGTAACATCATCTTATTTCATAGACAACAGAGGGGAGACGGGCCTTTATGGCTTTGCCTCCCTTTCTTTTTTGGCTGTCTGCACCTTTTTCATTACCTTTGCCACACCAAACTATAGCATTAAGAAAGTGTTGTTTCATCCGCTTCATACCCATGTTCAGCCACCGCTGAAGTTTAATAATCCCTTTTATTATGAGCCACACGAGCTGTGCCTCATGGCCGTTCGTGAGCTGCAAAAGCGGCTGCCCCGTCTTGCCGAAGGCAAGATGTTCGGAGTGCTTGTGGTGCGTAATGAGAGCGGTGAAATGGGCTATTTTCAGGCCTATTCGGGTCAAATGGATGGTTTGGAAGATGCTTCCGACTACGTGCCTCCGGTGTTCAGTTATCTTCAGCCCGATGGTTATTTCAAGCAAGAAGAGGCAGGCATCACGCTCATCAATCATCAGATAGCCCGCTTGGAGCAGTCGGTTGAGCGACAAGAGCTGTTGTCTGAGCTGTCAGAACGACAAAAGCGAGGTGAGGCCGATGTGGCTTTGCACCGCCAACGCATGGCTGATGCCAAGCAGCAGCGTGACGAACGCAGGCGCCAAGGCAATGTTTCACCAGCTGAGGCTGCCGAGATGGTGCGCCAGAGCCAGTATCTGAAGGCCGAATGGCGTAGGGCTAAGAAGCGATTTACCGATGAAATGGAGGATATTAAGGCGCAAATTAGCGTTTCAGACCAACGTATCAATAAGCTGAAAGTGCAGCGCAAGCAACGTTCGGATGCCTTGCAGAACTGGCTGTTCAGCCATTTTGTTATGCTCAACGCGCGTGGTGAGCGTCGTGATCTGCCCACTATCTTCCACGATACCGTGTATAAAGTGCCACCATCAGGTGCCGGCGAGTGTTGCGAACCCAAGCTGTTGCAATATGCCTATACTCATCATTGCCGGCCATTGTGCATGGCTATGTTCTGGTGGGGACCCTCACCACGTGCCGAGGTGCGCCATGAGGGCCATTATTATCCTGCTTGCAGCGGCAAGTGCAAGCCCATTTTGGGGTGGATGTTGCAAGGGTTGGAGGTTGACAGTGGCTCACCTGAGCTCACGGAACGCCAGAAGCTAGAGGTGGTTTACGAGGATGAGAGCCTTATAGTGGTCAACAAGCCGGCTGGTATGCTCAGTGTGCCGGGCCGTTCAGACCATCCCTCGGTGCTGTCGATGCTGCGCTCGCAGGGCCAGGATGGCTCGCGATGGCATGTGGTGCACCGGCTCGATATGGCCACCAGCGGTCTGCTGGTAGTGGCTAAGACCCAAGAGGCGCACCGCAACCTGCAACGTCAGTTTGCAGCTCACACCATACGCAAGCGTTATTCCGCCATACTGAGCCGCGCCGTTGCTCCCGGTCAGGGCACTATTACGCTGCCCCTTAGCCCCGATTTGCTCGATCGTCCGCGACAAAAAGTAGACTTTCAGCATGGTCGTCGGGCCATTACCTATTATCATATTAATAAGGTGGAGGATGGTAAGACATGGATTACGTTGCAGCCCCTTACCGGCCGAACCCATCAGTTGCGCGTTCATTGCTCGCATCATGACGGTCTGAACGCCCCTATATGCGGCGACACGCTCTATGGCTGCAAGGCCGACAGACTGTATCTGCACGCCGAATATCTTGCTTTTGTACACCCTGTGACGGGCCAAAAGCTGCATTTTGAGCGCAAGGCTCCCTGGAAGGGCTGAGCTTCAGGACACGAAGAACATCACCAGCACCTGCGCAATAATCACTCTGATGAACATTCCCAACGGATAGACCGTGGCATAAGATATGCTGGCCGTGTCGGTCTTGATGCTGTCGTTGGCATATCCCAGCGCCATGGGGTTGGCCATTGCGCCGCACATAATGCCGCATATTGTTCCGTAATCAAACTTCTTGCTCTTCAAGGCCACCAGTCCGATAATCAAAATAGGCACCAGGGTGAGCGCGAAACCTATGCCCACCCACAGCAATCCTTCGGGTCTGATAACGGTAGAAAAGAAGTCTTTGCCCGACTCCAGGCCCAGGCAGGCCAGGTAAAGGCTTAGTCCCAGCTTGCGAAGCATGAGCGACGCACTGCGCGTTGTGTATGCCACGACGTGCAAACGCGGTCCGAGGGCTCCTACCAATATGCCCATGACGATGGGTCCGCCCGCTGTTCCCAGGCGTATGGGGCTGCTGATGCCCGGCACCGAGAAGGGTATGGTGCCCAGCGCGAGGCCCAGTATCATGCCCATAAATATGCTGGCAAGGTTAGGTTCGTTGAGTGTTTTCACCGAGTTGCCTAAGAAATGCTCGGCATTATCCACGGCCTTGGGTTCTCCCACCACGGTAAGTCGGTCGCCATATTGCAGTATGAGGTCGTCGGTAGCCAGTAGTTTGATGTCGCCCCTGAGCACCCGGCTCACATTCACGCCATAGGTGTCGCGCAGTTTCAGGTTGCCCAGCTTCTTGCCGTTCAGTCCTGAGCGCGTCATCACAATCACCCTCGACTCCACATTAGAGTCTATGTGGTTCCAGTCTATCTTTTCCTTGTTCCAGTCTTTCTTCACTCTCTCACCAAAGAGTATCTCCATGGTGGGCACCTCGTCTTTGTTTGTCACCACCAGCACGTTGTCGCCATGTTGCAACAGAGTGGTTGCAATGGGCAGAATAACCTCTTCTCCGCGCCATATACGCGACACGATGAACTTGGCGTGTGTGCCTCTGGCCACCTCGGCCAGCGTCTTTCCGGTCAGCGCGGGGTTCACCACGACAAACTGTCCTATGTATGTATGGTCTTCATCTCCCTTGTTCTTCGGCGTGAGGTCGGCGGGTTTCACAAACAACTTGCGCAGAAGCAGGATGGCCAGTATCACGCCCAGCACGCCCAAAGGATAGGTAACGGCCGTAGCCAGTGCAGCCCTGCCGCCTCCAATGCCCATGTGCACCAGCGCTTGTTGTGCTGCGCCGAGTGCGGGCGTGTTGGTTGTGGCTCCGCAAAGCACGCCCACCATGTCTTGCATGGGTATGCTGGTGCAGTAAGTGAGCGCTATGGCCATGAGCGTGCCCAGCAAGATGATGGCCAGCGACCACAGGTTGAGCGTCATGCCCTCATGCATGAACGAACCGAAGAAGTTGGGGCCGACGTGCAGACCCAACGTATAAACAAAGAGCACGAGGCCGAACGTCTCGCAGTAAGACAGCATCTGCTCGTCTACCGCAAACCCTATGTGTCCGGCAAAGATGCCGATGAAGAATACAAAAGCAATGCCCAGTGAGATGCCCATGACGCGTATCTTGCCGCAGAGCAGGCCTATGGCGCATATCAGGGATATAACCACGATGGCTTGAAGCGCCGAGGGTATGTCAAAGAGAGCTTGTAACCAGTCCATAATCTATTTCTTATCCGACTGCAAAATTACGGCATTTATGCCTAATATCAAAATAAAGCGTCAATTATTTATACGCACCTTATGAAGGCACACAGGGAAATTGAATGCCCTAAAACGAAGCATGACGACTTGGGAGTAAGTATTTGGAAATCAAAAAGATATGATAATGCCGAAGCATGGTGTCGTTTTCGACTTCCGAAATAGGCCTTTTTGCGATGCGAAATAGGCCTTTTTGCGTTGCCAAACCATGCTTTTTACAAGCCCAAACCGCCTGTTTGGCAAAACGGTTTGGGCAGTATGATTTTTTTGTAAAGTTTATTCGTAATTCTTAAACCCTCCTTTCCACATTCTTGGCGGAGTGAAACAGTCCAGTCTAAAGAATGTTGAGATAGCGCTCCAAGGGTATGCCCCGGTTCTTGTCGGTGTTGTTCTTGTTCAAGTCTATGAGGGTATAAACGGCATCCATGGCCTTTTGCGTGCTGTCTTTCAGGCTCTCGCCGTCTAGCAGATGACCTATGCACACGGCCGAGAAGATGTCGCCCGTGCCGGGAAAGTGCACGGGTATCTCGGTGTAAGGCAGGCAGAAGAAACTCTCCGAGGTATGGTTGAAGCCCACCACGGAGGGTTGTCCGTCCACCATAATAGATGTGATGAGCACGCTCTTGCTGCCCGTGGCATGCAGTGCGAGGGCCAGTTGGCGTGCCTCTTGGGCCGTTACGCCTTGTCGGGAGAATGGGGTAGAGGTGAGATAACATGCCTCTGTGTAGTTGGGGAATATCAGGTCGGCCACGGCTATCATCTCTCTCATCGAGCCTATGGTGGCTTCGGTGACGCCGTTGTATAGCTTTCCCTCGTCGCCCATGATGGGATCGACGAAGATGGTGGTGCCTTCGGCAGCCTGTTCGGTGCAGTAGCGTGATATGATGCCGGCCTGTCGCTCGCTGGCTATGAAGCCCGTAGAGATGGCATCATAATGAAATCCCAGTTCCTTCCAGATGGGAAAAACGCCTTGTATGTAGTCTGTTGTCTCCAGAATGTTGAATTTTCCGTAGTCTAAGGTGTTGGAAACGAGGGCTGTGGGCAGATTGTAAGTGGGATAACCCATATATGACAAGATGGGCAGCATGGCTGCCGTGGCCACCTTTCCGTAGCCCGCCATATCGTTGATGAGGAGTATTTGCTTTTTCGCCATTTGTGTGTTGTGATATGAAATCGCCTGCAAAGTTACGCCAAAAGGGCAATATGTACAAAGAAAATGCACTTTTTGAGGCATGCAATAGCGTTTTTTTTCGTATTTTTGCACACAAAACAATTTACTAAAAACCATGAAGAGAATCTTCGCATCAGTATTTCTGGCCATTCTGCTTGCTACGAGTGGGCTGGCCCAACGTGCTGCCATCAACCGCCATGTGGTGGTGATGCGCAACAATCCCCATGTGGAAAGCGTCGACACCCTGTCGGCGTTCACTGTAGGCAACGGCCATTTCGCCATGACGGTGGATGCCACCGGCCTGCAAACCTTTCCCGAACAGTATAGCAAGGGCATGCCCTTGGGCACCTTCAGCGATTGGGGCTGGCACTCGTTTGCCAACACCGGCAACTATAAGCCTGCCGATGCCCTGGTGGCAAAAGATTTTGGCAAGGGGCACAAGGAGCTCTATTCGGCCCAGTTTAAGAAGCCCGGCCGCCAGCATGACGCGTCAGAATGGCTGCGCAAGAACCCGCACCGCCTTCACTTGGGCGCGCTGGGCTTCGACTTCTCAGGCCTGGATGGCAATGGCATTCAGGGCGTGAGCAATGTGGCGCAGACCCTGGACATGTGGACGGGTTGCGTGAGCAGCAGCTTTGATTATGCCGGACGGCACTATGATGTGCGCACGGTGTGCGACCCACAGCATGACCGTGTGGCCGTGAGCATATACAGTGACGGGCCCATACGGCTGGCCTTGCGCTTTCCTTATCCCACGGGCGGACACTCAGACGATGCCTGCAACTGGCTCGCCAACGATAAACACAGCACACAACTCAGTGTTGTGAGTGGACGAGAGGCGACCATCACCCGCCAGATTGACGCCACTCGCTATGGCGTTTGGCTGAAAGCCAGTGCCGATGCCGGCTTCTCGTGTAGTGAGAATACGGTGCGCATAAGCACTCAGGCGCACGACTTCAGTCTGGTGTGCGCCTTCTCTCCTAAGCCTGTCACATCTCCTTCGGCTCTTGGTGCGGCTTCGGCCGATGCTTCGTTCGGGGCCATCGAGCAGGCCTCGGCACGCTACTGGCAAGGCTATTGGCAGAAGGGCGGCATCGTAGACTTCTCGCATGTGGCCGATAAACGGGCACGCGAGATAGAGCGGAGAGCCATTCTGTCGGCCTATCTGCTGGCCGTGAACGACGCAGGCAGCACGCCTCCGCAGGAAACGGGACTCACTTACAACAGCTGGTTTGGCAAGTTTCATCTTGAGATGATATGGTGGCACCAAGCACAGTTTGCCCTTTGGGGGCACCCTGAGCTGCTCGACCGCTCGCTGCAATGGTACTTCAAGGCCGAGCCTATGGCCCGTGAGATAGCCAGGCGGCAGGGCTATCAAGGCGTGAGATGGATGAAGATGACCGATCCCAGCGCGCAGGAGGCTCCCTCCAACATAGGCTCTTACCTCATCTGGCAGCAGCCGCACCCCATCTATCTGGCCGAACTGCTCTATCGGGCGGCTCGTGCCGAGGCACAAAACGCGGGCTATGGCTCTGCCACAGGCCATAAGGCTACGCCTAAGGAGGTGATAAACAAATATGCCAAGATAGTAGATGAGACGGCACAGTTCATGGCCTCGTTTGCCACTTATGACGCCAAGCGCAAGCGGTATGTGTTGAAGGGCTGCATCCCGGCACAGGAAACGTTGCCGGCCGACACCACTTATAACCCGCCCTTTGAGCTGTCTTACTGGCATTATGCCCTTGAAACAGCCCAGCAATGGCGGCTGCGCAGGGGGCTGAAGCGCAACGCTCAGTGGGATAAGGTGCTCAAGCAGCTCTCGCCACTGGCTTATAATGCCGACTCGCTCTATCTGGCTGCCGAGAGTGCTACCAATACTTATACCAACGTGAGGTGCACTTCCGATCACCCGGCTCTGCTGGGTGCGCTCGGCGTTTTGCCAGACAACAGCCTGATAAACGACAAGGTGATGAGCAAGACGCTCGACTGGATATGGCAAAACTGGAACTGGCCCACCTCGTGGGGATGGGATTTCCCCATGACAGCTATGACGGCTGCCAGGCTGCATAGGCCAGACCGGGCCGTGGATGCGCTGGTGATGCCTATGCAGAAGAATACGTATCTGAATAACGGGCATAACTATCAGGACGGCCGACTGCGTGTCTATCTGCCCGGCAATGGCGGACTGCTCACTGCAGTGGCTATGATGTGCGCCGGATGGGACGGCAGCAAGCGACCCAATCCGGGTTTCCCCGCCGGGTGGGACGTGCGTTGGGAGGGGCTGTTGCCTCTGCCCTAAAGGCTTGATATGGGCAGTCTGCCTGACAGAATGGTGTATATTAAAAGCCGGCATCATGCGCTGATGCCGGCTTTTAAGCTCTTATAACCTGTTATGTGACCGTTTATGCGGATTAGCTTCCCCGCTCTGCCCAGTCGCCCCGGTCTAGTTCGCGGTAGCTGATGGCCTCTGCCAGATGCTCGGTGCGTATGTTCTCGCTTCCCGCCAGGTCGGCTATGGTGCGTGCCACCTTCAGTATTCGGCTGTAGGCACGTGCGCTCAGTCCCAGCTTCTCCATGGCACTGCGCAGCATGCTCAGGCCGTTGTCGTCGGGTTGAGCGTATTGGTGAATGAGCCGCTCGCTCATTTGGGCGTTGCAGTGTATGCCTTTGCAATTCTTATATCTAGTTGATTGTATGGCTCTTGCGGCCATTACGCGCTGCCTGATGGCGCTGCTCGGCTCGCCGGGTGCCGCCTTTGATATGGCCTGAAAGGGCACGGGGGTGATGCTGCACTGTATGTCTATGCGGTCGAGTAGCGGCCCGCTTATCTTGTTCATGTAGTTTTGTATCTGCCCGGGAGTGCACACACAGTGGTGGTTAGGGTCACCATAATAGCCGCAGGGGCAGGGGTTCATGCTGGCAACAAACATAAAGCTGCACGGAAAAGTAACGGTGTAGCGGGCCCGGCTGATGGTGATGAGGCGGTCTTCGAGTGGCTGTCTGAGCACCTCCAGAGTGTGCTTGTTGAACTCGGGCAGCTCGTCGGCAAACAAAACACCATTATGCGCCAGGCTTATCTCGCCTGGCATAGGTGTCTGGCCGCCTCCTACGAGGGCCACTTCGGATATGGTGTGATGCGGAGCACGGAAGGGTCGCTGGCTGATAAGGCCCGTGTGGTTGTTCAGCTTGCCTGCTATGGAGTGTATCTGCGTGGTTTCCAGACTCTCGGCAAGCGTCAGAGGGGGTAGGATAGAGGGTAGTCGCTTGGCCATCATGCTCTTTCCTGAGCCCGGCGGGCCTATCATGATGAGGTTATGTCCGCCTGCCGCCGCCACCTCAAGGGCTCTTTTCACGCTCTCTTGGCCTTTTACGTCGGCAAAATCAAGGTCGAAGTTGTATTGATGTTCGTAGAATTCCTTGCGAGTATCTACTATGCAGGGTTCAAAAGAGGTTGTTCCATTCAAGAAGCTAATCACTTCTACGAGGTTGTTCATGCCATATACCTTCAGCGTATCCACCACGGCGGCCTCCCGCTCGTTGGCTTTAGGCACGATGAGGCCGTCGAAATGCTCGGCGCGGGCGCGTATGGCGATGGGCAGGGCGCCCTTGATGGGCTGCAAGGAACCGTCGAGGCTCAGCTCGCCCACCATCATGTAGCGCTGCAGGTTGTCGCAGTTCATCTTCTCATTGGCAGCCAGTATGGCGATGGCCAGGGGCAAGTCGAAGCTAGAACCTTCCTTTCTGAGGTCGGCAGGTGCCAGGTTTACCGTGATGTCGGCCACCGGAAACTTATATCCAGTGTTGAGAAGTGCGGCGGCAATGCGGTCATGACTCTCTCTCACAGCCGCGTCGCCAAGCCCTGTAAGGTGGTAGTGTACGCCACGGGTTATGCTCACCTCCACTGTGATGGTGGTTACCTCAAGTCCGTTGATGGCCGCACAAAAAGTCTTGACAAGCATGTTAAGGATATAGTTTGTTTATTTCCTGTCTCATGGTGTTGGGGTTGTTGATTTTCCGGGCGAGCCTTCCGTTGTTGTAAATCAGCACTTCAGGCACGCTGCCAATGCAGAAGGCACGCATGAGCGAGCCGTCGAGCATGTTGCCGTCGCACACATTCTGCCAGGTTATATCGTTGTTCTTCATGTATTCGGTGCATTGTTTCGGGTCGGCATCAGCGCAGATGCTGAGCAGCTTGAGTGCTCCGTGCGAGCGACCGAGGGCATCCTTAAGCATCCGCTGCACGTCTTGTCCTTGATAATCCCATGAGGCATAGGTGCTTATGATGGTGGTTCCCTTGGCATAATCGGCCCTTCTTGCAGGCTTGCCATATACGTCTGTGCCCTTGAAATTGGGCATGGCGGCTCCCTGACTCATTGCTTTGAGCGGGTCTACATGCCGTCTGAGCCATGACAGATAGTTGTTGTCGGGCTGCTTGGCAGCCATCAGAGCAAACAGGCCAGATGCCTTTGGATAGTTGACAACGGGCTGTTGCAAGAAGTATTTGCGCACTAAGTAAACGCCTACGGGCGACTCCGGGTGGTCATGAATGAACATCTCGGCATATCGTATCTGCTCTGGTGGTGAGGCATTTGCTGTTTGCTGGCGGAACTTCGTCATCAGTTTGTTGTCGTCGGTGCCCGTTACCTCCATCTCTTTCAGGTGTGATGCGTCGGCCTTAATGTCTACGCTCTTGCCTGAAGCGGCGAAGATGGGTTGCTCAGAAAAGTTTGGAAACACAATCATAAGCACCGACTGGCGCTCCATGGGCACTTCATAGGCAAACCGTCCACCCTGTATCTTGATGGTGTCTATGCCGTCTATGCCTCCGTCCAGGCTGTAAACGTAGAGCTCACCTTGATTGATATGAAGGAAACGACCTTCTATTTTGAAGCGTCCACTGCTTGTTCCGCACCCTGCAAGTGCTAATATAAGGAATAAGAAACATGTGAGTTGCTTCATGTGTAAGAAGTTTTAAGGGTGCCGCGAGCGGGACTCGAACCCGCACAGCCATTACTGGCCAAGGGATTTTA
>CABVAZ010000003.1:0-121986 GCA_902496445.1 uncultured Prevotella sp.
AGCTGACCATACATCGGCTGTCCGTTAAAATGTGTACCTTTGTTCATAGTTACTTGTTTTTTTGCAATTACAAAGGTAACTAAAAGGGCTGATACCTCGTGAGAAGTGTCAGCCCTAATTTTGTACAATCAAAAAAGTTTTAGCGGACAGCAATAATATTTAATGACTTGAGGAAGTCAGCCTCACTGCCGAAAGTCTTTTTCAGCGAGACGCGCTTGGCTTCCACCTGATATTGCTTGGTGCGGTCCTTGTCCTCACTGCTGTAGTTAGCCGTCTCGAAAAGGTTGAGCGAATAGAGGTACTCCAGATATTCGGCAGGGTCCTCGGGCAGCTCGGGCACAGTGATGCCCGGTATGTTCTCCCTCACTATGTTGCGCTCAAAGGGGTTGTCGTCTAGGAACACCATGGCGTCGAACGAAATGTTCAGAATGCTCTGAATGGTTCGGATGTTATCGACCTTCGTCTCCCAGTTGGCTTGGAATACGGCAATGTCATCCAACTTGAGTATCATGTCGGGATGTTTTAAGAACGGCTCTTTGGCCTTGTCCTCATCGTTCTTCGATGCCACACAGATGATGATGCCCCGTTGGCGAAGCTTCTTCACCCACATCTGAAACTCCGTGAAGGCCTTGCCTATGCCCAGGCCGTGGCCTAGCTGTATGCCTTCCAGCCCGTCGTCGCCTATCACGCCGCCCCATAGGGTATTGTCCAAGTCCAGAATAAGGCATTTCTTGAACTGCCCCTTGCAGGCACAGATAATATCCATCACCCTGCCGGCCACGTAAGGAACGGCGTCTACGCTGAGCACCATCTCCGTGCTGACGTATATGTTGGCGTCGAACATGAAGTTGCGGCCCATCTTGTTTTGCAGTCCTGCAATGTCGCAAACAAAGAGGTTGGGATGTCGCTGTGCCAACTCCATCAACCCAAAGTTCAGCTTGCGCACTTGGTAGGTGAAAGACGACTCCACCTTATTGGCATAAGAGCCGAACACCGTGTCTTCTATTTCCGGATAGTTCAGGCAGATTATCTTCTTGCCCTTCAGCGCGGGCATCTCCGCAACCGATTCTACGAACTTTAGCCGTTCGTCGGCCAGCGTTGCCTGGCTTTGAGTAGGGAGCATGCTATGCTTCTCACAAAGTTTGTGAGTAGACTGGAAGAGCACTATGAACTCCGGGTCATGCTCATACAACTCGCTGTCAGGGTCCATAAACTGCTGGTATACCTGGTTATATTCAGCCTCAAAGAGGTCTATGTCGTACCCCTTGGCCACACCCATGCCTCGCAGGGCTGTGGCCAGAAACTGCGTAGCCGTATCGCCTATGAGCGCGACACTGATTTTCTGATCGCAGGCAGCGGGATGTTTGGCCAGCTTCTTGAGATCTTTCAGTGTTAATTCTTCCATGATGTGATGATTTTTACTTATGCCAGACCGATTCCTTTTTCTTCATAAACGGTTTCTTGATCCATCTTTTGTGTGATGGCTCAAGTGTTCTTTGGTTTCACAATAGGATTGTGTATGGTTTTGCAAAGTTACAAATAAAATTATTATATGCAAAAAAAACTTAATTTATTTATCTGTCCGCAAAAACATCTTGCTTATTACTGCATCTCATCGCACGATGTTGGTTTTGGCAAGAACGAATAAGAAAGCGTTTCAGGTCACGTCTTTCTGGCGTTGGTAGGATAAATGTCTGGCCGCTGGGGCTTTTCGCAAGCTATCTTATAATGTGCATCAAAGGCATCGGTGCCAAGGGTGTGATGAGCGTGATAGCTTTCTTTCTTTTATAATGTACCTTTCTTCTTTATTATGAATCCCGATTTCATCAAACCGCACTCAATTTTTCAGTAATGGCCGTGCCTTGTGCGGTCAACATCCAAGCACGGCAAGAATCTGCCCCATGTATGGGTAGAACATGTGGTGCGGCCTGTATATGTTCATTGGTTGTTCCTTGGTGTGGGGCCGGCACAAGGCACGGCCACTACAACTGCTGAGGATTTTTGTGTGTGAATAATCATCACTGCTTTGATATTTAAGAATGTCATCAATGCCGGATGCTGATGTCCGGAACCCTGTTATGTAACATTATCTTACTCTTCATCACGCCCCATGTCCGCCCCTTGTGGACGCACCAAGGTACGTCCCTACATTTAGGATGTATTCCTTATTTTATTGGCAGATTATGGGCAGTATTTGAAAATAAATGTGTAAGTTTGTGGCGAACAAACAATATTTACTACTATGACAGAAGGATTCCGAGTGAAAGAATATCATGGTCCGGTGAAACGCTATTGCCAGACCATGCTGCTGCGTGACGATAGCGAGCTCATCAAGAAATATCGTGCGGCCCATAGCCGTGAGAATTTCTGGCCTGAGATAGAAGAGGGCATCAAGAGTGTGGGCATACTAGAAATGGAAATCTATATCCTTGGCAACCGTCTGTTCATGATTGTCGAGACTCCGCTCGATTTTGATTGGGACTCCGCCATGGCACGCCTTGCCACCCTTCCCCGTCAGCAGGAGTGGGAGACGTTTGTCTCAGCTTTTCAGCAGTGCGCCGCTGATGCTACAAGCGACGAGAAATGGCAGATGATGGATCGCATGTTTTATCTCTATTAGCTAACGCTTTTTAAATGTATCGAGCATTGGGAGAATTCTTTCAAGCTTCTCCACAATGCGATGCTGCTCGGAGAGTGGAGGAATAGGGAAAAGTAATTGGCAGAATTTACTTCTATTTAGAATTGGCAAAGTAGTCGAACTTGCATTAGATTTGATATCCGATTGCATAAAATTGGATATAAACACCATATAAACGTACCGTGGTTCGAGTATCTTAGTGTTTGGTACTATCGCGTTTATTTGCTGATTACAAGAACCATCTCGCTTTATCAACCCAGTTTTCCCGATTGTAGCTCCTATACATGTAACAAGTATAGAGTTAGCTTTAAGTTGCCTTGAATGATTGTAGCCGAGCGTTGATAGTCCATCACTAGAATTAATTGTGTTTATACCTTGATTTAAGTCTGTTGGCTTGTAAAAAGGGAAATCCTTGCCATAGAAGGCAGATTCTAATTTTGATGGTGTTCCACCAGTTATTATTTCACCAAGCTCATTAACTCTGCACCACTCCCACGTTTCAGGAATATCGAACGGTATTTCGTCATCGATGCAGACATCCGGTCGCTTTTTATCAGTAAAGTGTTCCATCCAATGTCCATCGGCGGAGCGATAGATACGTGACTCGTTCTTATCTTTCTTGATTTTCTTCTCTTTGACAAGCTTTGCCTTCTCATCATGAATTCTATCAAGCAGTACAGATGCCGGCTCATCGTTGGGGTCTTTTTAAATCCACATTGATGCCCTTGTTTTATCCTGCTGCCTGGTCCTTCTGCTTGTCGGGCATGGTGCTTGCCAGTTTCTGGTATTGAGAGGGGTTCATGCCGTTGAGCTTCCTAAAGGCCTGCACAAAGCTTGAACCGCTCTTATAGCCCAGTTCCTCGTATATGGCCTGTATGGTCATGTTGCCATAATGTTGGGCATCGCTCAGCCTCCGGCATGCCTCACGAATGCGATGCTCGTTAAGGTAAGTCTTGAAGTTCATGCCGTAGTTTTCGTTGATTACGGCCGATACATACTTGGTGTTAGATTCCACCAGCTCGGCCAGCATGTTCAGGCTGAAGTCTTGTCGGCTGATGACGGCAATATCGTCCATCACCCTGTTTATCTTATCCAGCAACACTGCCTGCTGGGCAGCAGTGAGCAGTGGGCGCCCCTCTGTGTTCTCTGCCTCGTCTTGTTCCTCTTTTTGCCCGATGGATTCGGCATATTTTCGCAGCATGGCCTTGCTGGTATCATCTTGCCGGGTGAGCTCCTTGTTCTTCTCAATGAGCAGCTGTTGTGCCTCAAGCAAGTATCGGTTGCGCTTTCTGAGCTTGATGTAGAGCACGCTCAGCACGATGATGAACAACAGAAACAGAGCCACGTTGGCCATGAGCATACGACTGCGCTCTGTGAGGCTGCTGATGATTTGGTCGTTGAGCTGGTTCTCATAGTCGAAGAGCTTGTTCTGCGCCGCGTTCATCCGGTTCTGATCGAAGAGTGAGTCGCTCAGCACCAGATACCTGCTCTTATAAGCCTGTGCCTGCAGCGCGTCGCCGGCCCTTTTGTAAGCCACGTATAGCTCTCTTGAGATGGAGCATTCAAGCTTGGCATCGTGATTCTTCTTAGCCAGATGCAGCTCTGTCAGAAAATTGCTGATGGCATCACGGGTGCGGTTCTGCATCATATAGATAGAGCCGTTGGTGCCGTAAGTGGTGCACAGATAGCGATAATCTAGCCCCGCGTCTTCTATATATTGCCTCACCTTGCTCAAGTAATAGTGCGCCGTGACATAGTCGTGCGCCGCCATGGCGATGGTGCTTTGGTTGTTGAGGGCATAATATCTCATGACGGGAGTGGGCTTGAGCGGAATGCTCATTTGTATATTATAGTATTTTCGAGCTTCCTCCACATTGCCCTTCTCGCAATTCACCATGACCAGGCTGATGGCAAATTTCTGTTGCAGGGACAAGTCTTTCTGCTCCACGGCCATGTCGTAACCTTTCTTGTAATAATGCTCAGCCCTCCCAAAATCGGCCATTTCACCGTATATAGTACCTATATTTCCCAGGCAGGCGGCAGCCGTGTGACTGTCGTTTTGCTTGCGCGCCAGCTCCAAGGCACGGGTGTAAGTGGTGAGCGCCTCCGAAAACTGCTCGTGCGCCATATACTTGTCGGCCTTCAGCTTCAGCTCTACAGCCTTTCCGGGTGTCTCATCAAGGGCCCTGGCAAGTGTAGGGAGAAGGGAAAGCAGAATGATGATGCTTATATAAAGCCTTGTTTTTGTTGCCATACCGCTGCAAAGTTAGCAAATTATTTTTAATATTGGTGAAACATATCGCATTATTGGCCGTATTTGCCTTCTTAGCTATTCCATGCATCTCCGGCTCAGCATACCCGATGAAATGGGCAAAACATCATCATTTTCTTGAAATCGAAGACGCGCAGGCATAAAATATTTGTAATATAGCAACTATTTTCAGTACTTTTGCAACAGAATTAATCAATTTTCAATAGCTATCTAACATTTTAAAAGAAATGCTTATGAATCACTTCTTCAAATCAGTTTTGTTGGCGTTTGCCACATTCTGTGCATTGCCCGGTATGGTGCAGGCACAGAAGGTGCTCACGCTTCAACCACCCAAGGCTGCGTCGGGCTTATCCGGTGCTGCCATGCAGAATACTGCCGTGCGCAAGAAAGGACAGTCAGCCACGCAAGTAAAAGGCTTTATGCCGTTGGCTGACGCTGAGCAGTACAACCAATATGTGGGTCAGGGCAAGACTCCGGCTTCTCGCCTGCCGCAAGTAAGGAAGAATCCGAATGCCCCGGAAGACTCAACGGTTTATCATTACACTGGCTTCAACGCTGGTGCCGGTGTGGCGAGCGACGGCACTACGGCCACAGGTGGCTGGGTGAACTTCTCCTTATATAAGGATTATAGCAATGCCTATAGCCCCAAGGACCCGGCCTTTACATGCGACACCATCAGCTCAGACGGGGGCGCGTCGCCCTATTCGGTGCTCATCGGCGACAAGGTGTATAGCTTCTTGCCACACACAACCAATTATACCACCTATCCCACCATCACGCGCACCGTGTATGACGCCAACACCATGAAGCCGCTGAGCTCGCAGGTGTTTAACACCAGTCATGGCGGAGCAAAGAGTTATGTGCCCTATATCATGGCTTATGATGACCAGACGGGCAATACCTACGCCATCACGCTTGAAAATATCAAGAACGCGCAGGGCTCTACCGATCATGAGAATTATTGTCTGAACATCGTAGATACGGCTACCTGCGAGCTCAAGCGCCTGGGTGTGCTGGGCAAGTGGTACTCAAGCAAGGAGAAGGGCAATATGGCCATCAAGTCGTTTACGGCTTCTTACGGTACCCTCTATATTGTGTGGAAAGATGATTCTCTTTATTTGGGAAAGATCAACACATCCGATTTCAGCGTCGATTCCATAGGCATGATCAGCAGCTTGCCTAATAAATATGTCTATGGTGTTCAGCCTATTGTCAGCGAAAACGGTTCGTTGATCATGAATTACTATGACTTGAACTCGGGCACTGCTTATTATAAGGTAAACACTTACGTTCCCTACGGCTCGACCGAGAAGAAAGTGGAGGCCACTAAGATAATAGATGCTCCTACGGGCTTCAACTTCTTCTTCCAGCGCCCTGAGACAGTAAAGAATTCCTATACCAAGTATTTCCAACCCATCACCGACTTCAAGGTCACTATTCCCGAGGGCAGTAACGAGGCTACCATCAGCTTTACTACCCCCGACTCTGTATATGCTGACGGCACAAAGATGAAGTTTGAATATTACAACTATAAGAATCTGACGTGCTATGTCTCCTCATCCAACCACGCGGGCAATTATTATATCACCTCACCTTTCCCGCGCAGCCTCAACTATAAGACACACTACGAGGGTAAGGTTACGTTGCCCAGCGGCTTTAACAACATTGCAGTGAAGATTTCGAGCAACGACTATAATCTCTCACTCAATCCTCTTCTGGTGAGTGCCAATGTCATTGCCGGTTATGACGCTCCCGCGTCTGTAACCGATGCCAAGCTCACCATCAACGGCACCAAGGCCACTATCTCATGGATCAAGCCCACCGCAGGACGTTATGCCGACTTCGGCAGCACCTTCGATGCCAGCGACATTACTTATAAGGTGGTGCGCAGCGACGGTTATGTGGTGGACAGCACTGCCAACACCACGGTTGAAGACAACACGCTGCCCGAGACTATACAGTCTTGGTCATACACCATCTATCCTTATTCTCATGGCAACAAGGGCGTAGGCGAGCAGACCAACACCGCTGCCGGTGGCAATTACATGGCTCTGCCTTATGAAGAGAACTTCGACGATGCCAGCAGCATGACACCCTGGACGGTGATCAACGCCGATAACAATGGCTCTTACATGACATGGTATTACAATCAGTATAGCCACTCCGTGGTGACGGCAGGAGGAAGAGCCATGGACGATTGGCTCATCACTCCTAAGTTCCAGTTGCATGCCGATACTCTCTATCACTTCGGCTTCCAGCTGCGGGGTGAGGGCATACTGAAGGTAACCTACGGCACAGACAACACCGTAGAGGCTCAAACCAACGTTCTGGACAATATAACTGCTACAAGAAACATCACGGGCAAGGACGACCGCTATACGCGTCGTGCCGTAGACACCAAAGACTACTTTGTTTCTCCTGCAGAGAATGGCACTTATTGCTTCGCTCTGTATGCCAACAACGTGGGCAATGACAACGACGGCTGGACGGTAGACACCGTCAAGGTGAGTGCCGTGGCTCCGATGGTAGCTCCTGATAGTGTGCAGAACCTGCAGTTCGTTCCCGGTGACAAGGGCGCGCTTAACGGCACCTTCACTTTTACCGCTCCTACCAAGACTATCAGTGGTGAGACTACTACTGTAAGCGCCGTGAACGTTTATGACGCCAACGGCAAGCTGCTGGGCACCACACAAGTGTCAGCCAGTGCTACGGGCAGCGTCAAGGTGAATGCCGTGAAGGGTTATAACACCTTCTTTGTACGTGCTGCCAACGACCATGGAGACGGCTATCCCGTGAAGCGCTTCATATACGTAGGACCTGATGTGCCGCAAGACGTGGCCAGCGCTCACGCTACTTGGGGTGACGGCGATTATGTTACCAACATCAACTTCGACAAGGTTTCTACCGTGGGCCGTCATGGCGGTTATGTTGACCCGGCTACGGTGAAGTATCGCCTGTATACCTATAACAACAAGAACTATCCTTCGCACAAGGAAGTAACTACAATGTCTACTAACGAGACTGTAGAGGTAGACAACCAAGGCCTTACGGGTCAGAATCAGGTGGTTTACTCTATCACAGCCTTTAACGATGAGGGTGAGTCGAACTATAAGAACTTCGGCATCGTGATAGGTACTCCTTATGCTCTGCCTTATCTTGAGCCCATGAAGAGCTCAGGCCTGAACCATCAGCCTTACATACTCTATCAGGGCATCAACAATCAAACTTGGACCATCGACTACGGCGGCATCTTCGACACCAACGTGACAAGCTATGCCGACAGCACCGTGTCGTTTGTCTTTGCTCCTACCAATGCAAGTGAGGCATCGGGTGGCATCGCTACACCTATCATCGACCTCACTACGGCTGTAAAGCCCGTACTGACTATGAAGATTTGGCACGCGCCGGGCATCAGCAGCAAGGCTTTTGTTACGATAGACGCTGTTATCGACGGCTATCATACACAGGCTGTTGCCGACACGTTACACTTCACGGGCAACGAGGGATGGCAGGATCGCATGTTCGAACTGAGCAAGCTAAAGGGCAAGAAAGCACAACTCATTTTCACTGCCTACGCAGCTAATCCTGCTGACCGCGTGTGGGCAACCGACTGGCGACTTGTTGATGCCAGCGGCAGCGACTTAGCCGTAACAGCCATTAGCTCGGCTCGCCATGCCGTGGTGGGCGACACGCTCAACGTAGCCGTTACAGTGGCCAACGAGGGTGCTACTGATGCTCAGGGCTATTCGGTTTACTTCAATGTGAACGGTGAGACAGTGGATGTGGCAGAGCCCACTGAAACACTCGCAGCAGGCAAGGAAGCGCAGTTCAGCTTCAAGTTGCCTATCACAGTAGCTAACGCTTCAGACTTGGTTTATAACGCCTCAGTAGACTGGGATGCCGATACCAACGACGCCAACAACACCAGCACCGACGTGGATGTTCAGGCTCGTCAGCTCACACTCAACGCTCCTTCAGCTCTGACCTTCACGGGTGACAATACCCTTACATGGACAGCGCCCGAAGCTTATGACGGCTATCCCGTAGCCCTCGACTTTGAGGATGAGAATGCCTTTGAGACTGATAACATTGCCGGATGGAATACTTATGACGGCGACAAGCATCTGTCGTCAAGCTTCGTACAGTATTACGGCAACTGGTGGCCTTACCTCAACAATCCATTGGCTTGGATGACTTGGAGCACCACAGAGGCTGGCTTAGGTGTTTACTCAGGACGCTCTCTCTGGGGCGCGCGCAATGGCGACAAGTGCCTCATCGCTTGGGGCAACTATGGTGAGGATGCTGAAGGACGTGCCAACAGCAGCGAACCGGAGGATGACTGGTTCATCTCGCCCGAGCTGAAAGGTGGCTCTGATTTGAGCTTCTACACCAAGAGCAACTACGCTGCTACGGTAGAGGTGCTCACATCATCTACCGGTCGTGAGCCGGCCGACTTCACCAACGTGGCTCAGACACTTAACTTCTCAGCACAATCTGCATGGACACAGGAGAGCATCACTCTGCCCTCAGACGCTAAGTATGCCGCACTGCATGTAACGAAAAACGGCTTCGGCATTCTGGTAGACGATATGAGCTATACGCTGGCTAAGGCTCCTAAGCTCTTGGGTTATAACGTTTATTACGGAAGCGATAAGGTGGCATTCGTCACAACACCTTCTGCCAACGTGAAGGGTGCAGGCTCTTACAGCGTGAGTGCCGTATACGATCTTGGCGAGAGTGCCCTCTCTAACGTGGTGACGGGCATAACCACCCTCACAGCTGACGAAGGAGAGGCTACCTACTATGACTTAAACGGCCGCTTGCTTCATGCAAAGCCCGCACAGCGCGGTATCTACATCAAGAAGCAGAACGGCGTGAGCCATAAGGTGGTTATCCGATAAGCTCATCGATATTGATTCTTTTATAGGTGGAGGACAGCCTCATGAGGGCCTTGCCCTCCGCCTTTTACTTTTTTAATACGAACTTTTCTGCCAGCTAAGATGCTCCTAAGCAAGATAGCAGGCGATGTTCAACAACTTTTTTTACAAGATGAAGATACTAAAACGCACAACTATGGCGGCTCTCTTAGCCGTTTTTCTGCAACAAGGCGCAATGGCTATCCCCGCTGATCCTCGGCCAAAAACCGTGCGTCAGCCCGACGGAACAACACTCACCGTTCTGATGCGGGGCGATGAGCATAGACATGTGCTGCTGTCAGAAGATGGTTTTCCGCTGATATACAACACGCAGAAACAACAGTTTGAGTATGCCCGGCTCACTAACAACAGGCTCGTGGCCAGTGGCATTTGTGCCGCTAACCCCGGTGAGCGCAATGCTCAGGCAAAGGCTTACGTAGCCAGTGCCAACCGTCAACAGATGCTTAAAGCAGCTGCCACCATGCCTTTATCCAGGCCTATGATGCGCCGCGCTGTGACAGAGCCAAGCGGTTACACCCACCCCATGATTAACAACTTTCCTACCACGGGGCACATGAAGACGCTCTGTCTGCTCATTCAGTTTTCTGACGTAAAATTCTCGTCTATCGACAATCCACAGCAATTTTATAACAATCTGCTCAACACCAAAGGCTTTACTTATAGCAACGGCGCTAATGGCTCGGCACGCGATTTCTATAACGATGCCTCCACGGGAGTGTTCGATCCTCAGTGGGATGTCATCGGGCCCATCACCCTGTCTAAGGGAGCAACTTATTACGGCACCGACACACCCAGTCAGGATGCTCACATGGGCGAGGCTGTCAAGGAAGCTGTAGAGAAAGCCCATGACATGGGGGTAGACTTCTCACAGTATGATTATGACAACGATGGCGTGGTAGACAATATCGCCATCATCTACGCTGGCTACGGTGAAGCTGACGATCCTAACGGAAAGGAGTTTATATGGCCTCATGCTGCCAATATGGAGGACGATTGGGGCATCAGTATGACGGAAGACGGCAAGAAAATAAGCCATTATTTCTGTTCTAACGAGGTGAGATATAATGCCGATGCATCGGTAAAAGAGCCCACAGGCATAGGCACTGTGGTGCACGAGTTCGGGCATATCCTCGGCTTGCCCGACCTCTATGACGTGTCGTACAACATGCTCTCGTCAATGCTTCAATACGGCTTATATTATTGGGACACGATGGCGGGAGGAAGTTATAACAACAATATGAACACCCCGCCAACCTTCTCGAGCTACGAGCGCTTTGTACTGGGATGGCTGAAGCCGGAGGATGTAACAGCCGACATAGACAGCATAGCCACACTGCCCAACCTTGCGGCAAGCAATAAGGCTCTGCGCGTGAAGGTGCCGGGCTCTGACAGCGAATATTTTCTGCTGGAGAACAGACAGCAAACGGGTTGGGATAAATATATCTACGATCACGGTATGCTGGCTTGGCATATTGACGAGGTAGACTCGCTGTGGCAGAAAAATCTTATCAACAACATTCAGACTCACCAGCACGTGGACCTTGTGGAGGTGACAGGATCGCAAGATAACAATCCCAGAAACGATGCCATGCCAGGCACCAATGGCGTAACTTCACTGGCGCTTACCGCATGGAACGGTAGCACCGTGCCCGCTATAGACAACGTGGTAGAGAAGAACGACACCATCAGGGTGCTCTTCAGTCCCAGCAAATTCAAGTTGGCAGCTCCTGAAAATGTCAAGGCGTCGGTGCTGACTGACAGCACGCTTACATGGACATGGACTCCCGTAACTGATGCGTCCGACTATCTGATTCATACCTATCTGCTGAATGACGATGGCACAGAGACCAACGCCGACACCACTGTGGTTAAGGTTGGTGAGCCTACCTCATTGTCTTTGCCGACGGTTGAGCCCGACACGGAGTATGGCATAGACGTTACGGCACGCCGGGGCTCTTATGCATCGGCCGCCACAACGGGCACAGCACGCACCCTGGTGCTGCCTTTTGCCAAGCGTCGCCCTTCAGGCGTGACAGTAGCCGACCTCTCTGCGAGCGGCTTCACGGCACATTGGAATGCGTTGGATGATGCCGACAGCTACGAACTCACGCTCAGTAGTCTGGCCTATGGCAGCAACTTGGTGAGCAAAGGCTACGACTTCAGCGGCCGCGCCGACGGCATGCCAGCCCTATGGCAAACCAACAGCGACAGCTATTTTGCCGTAAAAGGTTATTACGGCAATGCTTCACCCTCACTGCGACTGGCCACTGACAGCGCTTACTTGCAGGTGGCCTTCGGTGAGAGTATCTCAGACAGCATCAGCTTCTGGTGTCGCAGCTCGCGCGAAGGCAATACCATAGAGGTGAAGACACTGCATGACGGACAGTGGAGCACCGTAGCTACAGAGCCCGTAAGCACTACGGCGCAAACCTTGCGCCTTGCTACGAACGGGGCAGATGCAGTTAGTCTGGTGTTGCACCGCACCTCCGGCTATGTGGTGATAGATGATGTTGAGGCTCGATGTCACTGTCTTGAGCACACCCCCGTGGCCGGACACGACCGGCAGAACGTGGGCAATACGCTGAGCTATGCCTTCAGCCATTTGCCGCAAGGCAACTATGTGCTCATTCTGCGTGGCGTGCACAATGGACAATATTCGCTTTCTGCTCCCGAAACACCTGTCACCTTGTCGGCCACTACGGGCATCACGAACGTGAGCGACGCAGCAGAAGGCACCGCCGTCATCTATCAGCTGAATGGCGCAAAGGCTATGAAGGGGCAGTTGGCTAATGGCGTATATATTGTGAAAAAACAGGGTAAGGTACGTAAAATGATAGTGAGATGAAAAAGATAATATTCTTTATATTCACGCTGGCGGTCTTTGTTGCGGCCAGCGCGCAGAATACGGTGAACTTGGGCTACTGCAATGGCGAGGTGGCATCGAGCAGTGAGCAGGTGCTGAACAGCACAGGCTGGGTGCAGGGAGCTATCTGTTTGCCCGTCACGGCAACCTCTGCCTACGAAGGCAGCAACATAACCGCCGTGCGTGTGGCACTGGTTCAGCGCATCAACATCGACACACTGAAGGTTTGGGTGCGCACTCAGCTAGACGGCGAAAACCTTGCCGAGGGCGTGATAACCAGGACTTCGAGTCCCAAGATAGCACGTGGTTGGAACACGGCGCAGTTGGATAAGCCTGTCAGCATCAACGGCCGGCAACTCTATGTGGGCTTCAGCTTTAAGCAGCGGGCCAGCGTTCAGGGCGTTTCACTTGTGGGTGAGCCCATGTACAACACCTCTTACGTGAAGTTGGGTGATGCTGACTGGCAAGACGTAAGCCAGCTTGGACAGGTGAGTATAGAGGCTGTTGTGCAGGGCTCTACTGTGCCTTCCTTCGACTTAGGACTTACCGGAGCTGTTGTAAGCCCTTATCCCACAGCCGGGCCCAATGCGTTGCGCGTTACGGCACAGGTGCATAATTTTGGCATGAACGATGCCCACGCACTGCGTTTTGCCTTGTTGAGCGGCCCAACAGAGTTGGAAGCTCAGGTGCCTGACACCGTGCTCTCAGCCCGTTCAAAGGCTGTTACGTTTGTCGTCAACCCCTCACAAGCCATCGAGAGCGAGCAATTCACGCTCTGCCTGCGGCATGTTGACGGCTTTGACGATGAGATGTCGGCCAACGACAGCGTCGGGGCCAGCTATGCTTACTTAAAGAATGTGCTGGTGGAAGAGTTCACAACAGAGATGTGTGTGAACTGTCCGCGCGTAGCAAATATATTGAACGCGGTGCTCGAAGAGGCTCCTTACTGCGACCGAGTGACAGCCGTGTGCCACCACGCGGGCTATTACACCGACCAGTTCACTCAACCTTGGGACGAAGACTTGGTATGGTTGTATGCCACAAAAGACAATTCTTACGCTCCGGCTGTGCTTGTAGACCGCCGTCCTGACTTTTCCAGCACTAGCGGAAAGACACCCACGGCTTTCATCCCGCAGAGTACAACGGAGATGAAGCAGGTTCTGGACTATTATATGGACAGGGTTGCCGAACTGGCCGTGGGTGTTAGCGTGGCCCTGAATGCCGACTCTACCTACGCCACAGTGGTGGTGAACGGCAAGAAGAACGCCAACTACGCCACCAAGAACCCACGCCTCACAGTTTATCTGGTGGAGAACGGCATAGCCACAACCAATCAGACGGGAGCTACCGGCACCTTTGTGCAAAACCACGTAACGCGTGCGCACAACAGCACATGGGGCGTGCCGGTGGAGTGGAACGGCAATACCTTCAGCTATGAATGCACTTTTGCCATTGACAAAAGCTGGAAGCTAGACAATATGCAGGCCGTGGCGTTTGTAGGAAACTATGATGCCGACGACAAGGAAAACTGTGTGATAGACAATGCGTCAGCAGTGTCGTTGCTGGACAAGGGTTCTGCCACGGGCATAAAAGACGTAAGTACGGCTGCAAAGGGCACCGAGACTTGGTATAACCTGTCGGGTATGAGGCTGCGCGAATGGCAAAGAGGCATCAACATTGTGCGCACTGCCCACGGCAGGGTGATGAAAGTACTGAGGCGATAATCGATTTCTTCTGGGCAGAAAAGTCTGACGGTTTTTCTTCCCCCTGTGATACCCAAGAGCCATCTTCCGTGTGGGGAGATGGCTCTTGAGCGTGGGGCAGGGGTGAGGAATCATGCTGCAGTGTGGCGCAAGGGGCTGATGCTACTCTTTGGGAGATTGCTTTTGGGTGAGCTTATACTCAATGAGGAAGGCTATGAGCAGGCCAAGCCCCACGCCGATGGCGCAAAACACCCAAGTCATTGAGTAAGAAAAGAGTTGCGCGCCCAGCAGGTAACTGATGCCGCCCAGCAGCAATACCAGGGCCCAACGCAGGACGATGAACACGTTTTTCTGCTTTTTCTCATCGTCTCTTATCAGCAGTTTGGCGGTCTCAGGGTCGGTGTGGTTGTCTATGATAGCCTGCCTGATGCGGCTGTCTTCTTTGTCTTTCTTGGCTTTAGCCACTGTTGCGCAGACAATAGCTACTATTCCACAAGTAATTCCGAGTGCGGAGCTGATGGCTCCAACTTCCATAGGTCCTAACATAATGTCTTGTTTTTAATGAATGTTCTTGTTTGTTGCTCTCTGTTATTAAGACAGCCATAGGGCTAAAACATTACGCTTGTTTCTGAGAAAAATCTTTCATCACGTTGTTGGTGAGCCAGATGGCGGGCAGTACGAAGCCGGCCATGCCGAGCAGCAGGGCTCCTGTGAACCAAGGATTGGATTTCTGGTTGGCACAAAGCACCATCCATGCCGTGGGTGCAAGCACGATGAGTGGCAAGCCGAAGCATGTGAGCAGCAGCTTGCACCATTTTTGCCACCGGCGCTTACGGCTTTCGGCCCCTACGCTCTTCATCACCTGGCGGTTGATGTCGTCCAGAATGGCCTCCCTCTTCAGACTTTCGACTATGAGCTTGTCTATGTCGTTGTCATTCATTGTTTTCATCTTGCATGTCCTTTCTTAGTTGTTCTCTTATTCTGTGTAGTTTTATCAGCACGTTGCCCGTGCTCATATTTAGGGTCAGGGCAATGTCCTTGGTTTTCATTCCTTTGTAGTAATGTAGCCGGATGAT
The DNA here is from genome assembly GCA_902496445.1 of uncultured Prevotella sp. Lineage (GTDB taxonomy): Bacteria > Bacteroidota > Bacteroidia > Bacteroidales > Bacteroidaceae > Prevotella. The sequence continues at coordinate 15,490 of CABVAZ010000003.1, forward strand.
GCGCTTGTCTCGTTCAGGCAGCCTGCTAATGGCCGCCTCCATGCGCTGCAGCAGTTCTTCGTGTTCTTGGCTATAGCCCTCATCGGCGGCATCCGCCTCGCGTCCGTTCAGTGGTTGGGTGGCTAGCCTGCGCCTCTTTTCCAGCTCATTGAGGGCCAGATGAACGGCAATGGCAGTGAGCCATGGGCCAAGCGAGGCACCGTTCCACGAGCTGAGACGTGAGTATGCACGTATAAAGGCTTGTTGCACAACGTCTTTTGCGGCGGTTTCGTCTTTCATAACACCGACAGCTTTTGAGAAAAGCAGCCCCGAATATTTGGCCACGATGAGCTTGTAGCCATTGCTGTTGCCGCTTTTCAGGATATGGTCTATGATAAATTTGTCGTCCATCTGGTTTGTCTTTACATATTATATAGACTCCCATTCTGCGGAATTATTACACTTTCTTGGCCAGTTTCTTCATATTGTAATATCTGTGTCAGAATATTCTGTCGGCAGGCCAAAACTGTTTCTTGCAGTAAAAAGATGCATCTTATAATATGTTTTGTAAAAGGTTGATAGTCAGAAGAAAAAATGTGGCGTTGCAAAAAGGCCCGTTTGAGCGCCTGAAAGTGCCTGTTTTGCCTTGTGAAAAGGCCTGTTTTGCAGTGCAGAAAGGCCCTTTTTGCCGTGCAAGACAAAAAATGCGGCAAGCGCAATGGCCTGCCGCACTTTATAGCTTTAGCCTACTTGGCTATCTCCGGTATGGCTGTGCCCACGCATCCGTCGGGCATCTGTATGTGCAGCATGGCGCATACGGTGGGGGCGATGTCGGTCATGTCGTAGTGAATGTTGCTCTGCCCGTGGGCCACGTGCCAGCCCATGAACAACAAGGGTATGTGTGTGTCGTAGGGATATGGCTGTCCGTGCTGTGTGCCCTTGTAGGTTGGGCTGTCTTGAGCGCCGAAGAATTGCGGGCGGGTAACCACGCTTATCTCTCCGCTTCGGTGTGGGAAGTAGCCGTTGATGATGCGTTTCTTGAAGATGTCGGGCATGGTTGCCGTAGCCACCTTCTCATTGTCTACTTCATAAACAAATTGTGGGTCGTTGCGAAGCCACTGCAGTGAGGCGTCGATGAGGTCCTGCTTCTTCTTTCCGCAGGCTGCGATGAGGCTGTCGTTGAAGAAGAACTGATAGTTGTCTTCAAACATAACGGGGTTCTGGCTCATGCCGAACTTACTCTTCAGATAGGTGTTCAGCTCGGTGGTTGTCTTGTCATAGTCCCATGCACCGGCCGGTATCTTGTGGCTCTTCATCTGATTATAGTTGTGAGCTGCGCCGTGGTCGGCCGTCAGGAAGATCAGGTAGTTGCCCTTGCCCACCTCGCTGTCGAGGGTGTTGAGGAAGGTTGTGAGGTCCTTATCTAACTGCATATACACGTCGTGGTTCTCCTTTCCGCGTGTGCTGTAGGTGTGTCCGATGGCGTCGGTAGATGATATGCTCACGGTGAGCATGTCTGTTGCGTCGTGCTTGCCCAGCTGTTCGTTCTTCAGGGCAGCCTCTGCCATTTTGAAGGTTACGGTCACTCCGAGGTTTGACGTCTTGATGTCGAAGCCCGGCTTGGTGTGGTTGGCCTTGTTGAAGTCGGTTACCCACTGTGGCAGCTCGTTCATATAGTAAGTGCTTGTGACGAAGTGTCCTGCCTTGGTGTCCCACCAATAGGCCGCGTTGGCCGACTGTCCGGCGGGCAAGATGGAAGCGCGGTCTTTGAGAGAAACGCCGATGACCTTTGACTGATAGTTGGTAGCGATGCGCAGCTCGTCGCCTATGGTGGTGACAAGCATGTTGTGTGGCGACATCTGTCCGGCTGAGTTGTTTGATCCAACGCTCTTCACGCCATTGTCGGTGCAGCAATACACCTCCTTGTCGTTGATGGTAAAGTTGTTTCCGGCAATGCCGCTCACAGAGGGGAAGGCGCCGGTGAAGATGGTGGAGTGGCCCACTGCCGTTACCGTTGGTGTGTAGTTAAGGTGCGTGTTCTCACATGAGAATCCCTCGTTGAGCAGGCGCTTGAGGCCTCCGTTGCCGTATTCGTTGTAATAATAATACAGATAATCCCAGCGCATCTGGTCTACCACAAGGCCTACGACGAGCTTAGGACGTTCTACTTGTGCCGATGCCGAGAGCACGGAGCTTGCAAGCAGCAGCATGAAAAATAGTTTTTTAATCATATTGTTTGATGTTTAAGAGTTTCTTTTCTGACGTCTTCAACCAGTTTCTGCACCAGTCGGGGCAGGGCGTAATGGCCCAGCTCGCTCTCCTGAATCCATATATAGCCCTCAGGCAGGGTAGGGCGGGTGCCGGATTGGAGCAGATAGAAGTCGGCCAGGATAACGCGGTGGGTGAGTACATGCCTCACTTGGCTGCGCAAAAGGGTGAGACGGCCGCTGAGAGCGGGCATCTCGGTGCCCTCGATGAGCAGTGGCTGCCACAGCCCTTGCCAGATATCGTGCCCCGAACGGCGGCAGATGGCGGTCTGATCCTTATACCTTATATATATAAGGGCCATTTGCCGCTCCTTCACCTTCACCGTCTTGAGCTTCACGGGCAGCTCGTTTACGCGCCCGGAGCGCAGCGCTTGGCAGCCCTCCATGAGCGGACAAGATGTGCAAGTTGGTGATGTGGGGGTGCAAAGAGTAGCGCCAAAATCCATCACAGCCTGATTGTAGTCGGCCGACCGTGTGGCGGGCACGAGCTCATTGCCCAGTGCCTCGAAGGTGTGACGGCCCCCGGTGGTGTTGATGGGAGTGGATATGCCGAAGTAGCGGGCCATCACTCTGAAGGCATTGCCGTCTATAGCCGCTACGGGAAGGCCGAAGGCGAATGACGCTATGGCTGCTGCCGTATAGGGGCCAACGCCTTTTAGCTTGCAAATTTCGCCCATTTCATCGGGAAAATGCCCCATTTCAACAATCTGCTGAGCCGCTTTGTGAAGGTTTCTTCCGCGGCTGTAGTAGCCCAACCCCTGCCATAGGCGCAGCACATCGTCTTCGCTGGCTGCCGCAAGTGCCTCTACTGTGGGATAAGCACGCATGAACCTCAGCCAATAAGCCGTGCCTTGGGCTATGCGTGTTTGCTGGAGGATAACCTCACTGAGCCAGATGGCATAGGCATCGTGGGTATGTCGCCACGGCAGGTCGCGCTTATTGACATTGAACCACGCCAGCAACGCTGTCGCGAATGGGTGAAAAGTGCCTTGTGTATTCATTTTTGCTTTGTGATGCAAAGTTACTAATAAAACTTTTAATGACTGTCTTAGCCTTGTTTCTTTTTTGTTACAATACGGTCATGGTGTGGGCATTGGCATGCGTGCTTACACCTTATTTAATATGGGGAGGGCGCCGGGGGTGTGCCTTAGGGCTTGGTTAAACTTGTATTACAAGCGTTAAGATTACTTTTAAGGTATCAAAATTCAAGGTATGAATAGTATATATTATAGTGATTTTCGTCTATAGAATATGCCAGTATATCTATATTGAATAAAGAAGTTCTTGTTTAATTGCATAAATAATGTTAACTTTGCAAAGAAACAGACAAACTTTGCCTCTACCCAAAGACAAAACTTTTAAACTTATCAAATATTAAAAAACAAACTAAAAGCCAAATGAAAGATGCAATGAACAAACTCTTTAGAATTTGCCTTATGGCATTATTCTTGCTTGCACCTTCTTCTTTGTTCGCCCAAGGCCTCGTATCAGGCACGGTGATAGGCTCAGACAATGAACCTGTTATTGGCGCCACGGTGGTGGAAAAGGGCAACACAGCGAACGGTACAGTAACTGATCTTGATGGTAAGTTCTCATTGAACCTGAAGAAAGGCAAGATTGCTGTCATTTCTTATGTGGGTATGGAGACCCAAGAAGTTCATGTGGGCAGTAGCCAGCAAATCGTATTGAAAGAAAATCTTGACCAACTCGACGAGGTGGTTGTGCTGGGTTACACCAGTGCAGTGCGTAAGGACCTCACCGGTTCGGTGGGTTCGGTTTCCGGAGCGCGCCTTGCCGCAGTGCCTGTAGCTTCGGCTGCCGAGGCTTTGCAGGGCAAGATAGCCGGTGTGCAGGTAACTACTGTTGACGGTCAGCCTGGTGCTGACATCAACATCCGCGTGCGCGGAGCCTCTTCAGTGACGCAGAGCAACGACCCGTTGTTCATCGTTGATGGTTTCCAGCAGAGCAACATCAACGACATCCCGCCCTCGGACATCGCCAGTATCGACGTGTTGAAGGACGCTTCGCTCACCGCTATATATGGTGCGAAGGGTGCCAACGGCATCGTGGTGGTAACAACCAAGAGCGCGCAGGCAGGCAAGCTGAAGGTGGGCTTCAATGGTCGTATGTCGGTTTCGCACATATCCAAGACGCTTGACTTGATGAATACGCAGCAGTTTGCCGACTATCAGTATGACCGCGCTGCTGCCAACGGCACGCGTTCGTCATGGGCCAAGGCCTTCAGAGGAAACTTTGGTAACCCCTACGACCTCGACTTGTATGGTCAGCTGCCTACCCACGACTGGCAGGATGAGGTGCTTGGCGAGACGCCCCTCAACTATTCGGCCAACGTAACCGTGGGCGGTGGTTCTGAGAAGCTGCGTTTCAACTCATCGTTGACGCAAAGTGAGGACAAGGGTATCATACGCGGATCAGGCGTTCGCCGTACTAACTTGAACGTGAAACTTGCTGCCAACCTCACCAAGAACTTGGTGCTGACCTATAATCCCCGCATGACGTTCCGCCGCGACATCGGTGCCGGCGGCGATAACATCGGTACCGGTGGTATCATCGACGTGCTGAGGTATCGTCCTACCAACGGTTTGAGAGAGTTCGGAAGCTGGCCTCCCTACATGGCAGACCCGCGTGAGGAGCAGAACTTCCTCTATACCAATCCTAAATCGGATATTGACACCAACCAGCGCAAACGCCATTCATATACCATCAGCAACCAGTTCTCTTTGAAATGGACGCCCATCAAGGGCCTCGTGCTGACCACAGAGGGTAACTATACCTGGGCTTACGGCGAAGACTTCCGCTTCTTTGGTCCGATGACGAGCACCGGCCAGTCTACCGTGAACCAAGGCAAGCCCGTGGCTACCATCGCTGATTATACCACTCAGGCATATACTTGGACCAACACGGCCAACTATGCTTTCACGCTAAACGACACCCATAACTTCTCTATCTTGCTGGGTCAGGAAATCACCAACTCACAGAAGCGCTCAAAGTCGGTTACCAATAACCTCTTTGATGAGAACATCTGGGCTCAGAAGGCCTGGGACAACATGGGCCTGGGTACGGCTTATACCACCACGTCATCACTGTCTACTCCTGCCCGCATGGCTTCTTTCTTTGGTCAGCTGAATTATAACTTCGACCATAAGTATCTCTTCTCTTTCACGTTCCGTGCCGATGGTTCAACCATGTTCGCCCCCGGCAACCAGTGGGGTTACTTCCCTGCCGTGTCTGCAGCATGGGACTTGAAACGTGAAAACTTCCTGAAGGACGTGAAATGGATTGACCAGATGAAGCTTCGTGTGGCTTACGGATTGAGCGGAAACAACAATATATCGAGCGACTTGTGGCGCTATCTTTACAGCACTTCGTCTACGGGCGGCCCTGGTTTCGGCGAGGCAACTACCAACGGCGAGCTTTATTATTCCGTGCCTGGCTCGTTCCCCAATAAGGACATCAAGTGGGAGACAACAGTGAAGCGCAACATTGGTCTGGATTTGAGCTTCTTCGGAAACCGTCTGACCATCTCTCCTGAGATTTATTTCAACACAACTCGCGACCTGCTTTACAACTCTATCATACCTACCGTGACGGGTTATGAGCGCCAGATGCAGAACATCGGCCGCGTAACAAACAACGGAGTGGAGCTGACTGTCAACGGCGACATTCTCCGCGGAAAGGACTATGTGCTTTCAGGAAACCTCACATTTGGCTGGAACAAGATGACCATCAAGAAGCTGAACTCTACCGACGGAGTGCTCTATAACACTTCAAACCGCTGGTCGTCGAGCGATGCTGCCGACTATAAGTTGGAGGTTGGCGGCGAGCTTGGCCTATTCTATGGTTATGTTTATGACGGCATCTACTCGCCAAGTGAATTCACTTTCGATCCCGTACAGGGCTATCTGGCAGTGCCTAATCCAACAGAGAAGGATGAGAATGGCAACATCATCAAGATGGGAACCGTGATCAACAACGCCCTCAACGCCTCTAACTCAGGCGACGCTACCCTTCCCGGCAAGATCAAACTGAAGGATCTGAACGGTGATGGCGTGGTAGACCAGAACGATAAGACTGTTATTGGTAACACCAATCCTAAGTATCAGGGTGGCTTCGGATTTTCCGGACAGTATAAGGACTTCGATTTCAGCACCAACTTTACTTATATGGTGGGCTTCGACGTGTATAACGCCATGGGTTATGCACTCTCCAGCTCAACCTCAAGCCAGTATAAGTTCTACAATGTATATAGCAAGTTTGCCAACAATCGCTGGAGATACACCGACCCAACCAATGGTGAGGCAATGTATAAGAACACTTATCTGGACAACAGCGTAGACACTTATCTTGCTCTCAACGGCAATGCTACGCTTTGGAACCCGGCCGACGTGGTTAACAACCAGATGATTTCATGCTTCGTAGAGGATGGTTCGTTCTTGCGTTGCACCGACCTGACCATCGGCTACACCCTTCCTCGTCAGCTCACACAGCGCTGGGGCATGGACAAGCTGCGCTTCTATGTGTCTGCCAGCAACCTCTTCATCATCACAAGCTACTCAGGCTACGATCCTGAAGTTGACGTGCAGTCAGGCCTTACGCCCTCTATGGACTACAACCGCTACCCGCGCAACCGTTCTTTCTCATTGGGCGTGAACGTTACTTTCTAATCATAAATCGAATATAAACATGAAATTCAAGAATATAATATTAGGCATTGGCATTCTGGGAGCAATGACAGGTTGCAACGACTATTTGGATGTTGATGCACCATCTCGGTACGAGAATGACTATGTCTTCGGCTCGGTGGGTGAGATGAACACCGCCCTGAACGGAGTGTATGCCGAGATACTCAGCGGAAGTACCTTCGGAGGTAACCTTTACAGGTCGTTGCAGCTGAACAGTGATGTTGACTTTTCAGCCAACTCTAATGAGAATGCGCAGACCAACGCGCCGTTACGTTTTGACTGTACACGCGATGCCAGCTCGGCAAACTCGTTGTGGAACCAGCTTTATAAGACGGTTGAGGTAGCTAACAACTTTATTTATAATGCAGAGAACAGCCAAGTCAACAAGCCCGGTACTGAGGATTATGCCGACGTGCAGCAGAAGATAGGCGAGGCAAAGGTAATGAGGGCAATGGCTTACTACGAGTTGTTGTGCTACTTCGGCGATGTGCCTTTCACGTTCAAGAATACTTATCAGTCGCAAGATTTGGTGCCTCCGGTTACCAACCGCGACACTGTGTATGCTGAAGTTATCAACGACTTGCGCCAGGCTGCCCCTCACATGAAGTACACCTCTTCGCTTTCTGAGGGCGTGGAGCGCATCTCCAAGGAAGCATGTTGGGCTATGATAGCCCGCATGGCATTGCAGGCAGGTGGCTATTCACTTCGTCCTAATGGCGAGAACTCCTACGGTAAGATGGAGCGTCCCAGCAATTACAAGGACTTTTATACCATTGCCCGCAACTATGCCGACTCTGTTATACTTGCCGGTACACACCATCTGAGCAACTCTTACAAACAAGTTTTCGAGAATGAGTGCAACTTCAGAGTGATCAACAACGACGATCCTATCTTCGAGATACCTTTCGCCAAAGGCTCAACTGGTGGTTGGGGTTACTACCAGGGCCCCACAGCATCAAGCTCTAACGGCGTCACTCCTCACGTATATGGTGAGTGCAGCGGAAGCGTAAGGCTTGAGGCATTCTATCGTTACACCTTCGATGAGAAGGATTTGCGTCGTGATTATGTCAACGGATTGTGGTATTACTCATCTACCGGTGAGCCCGTGATGCGTGCCGACTATTCAGTTCACAACAACAAGTGGTCTAAGTTGTGGAACGCAACGGGCTTGGGAGCCAACACCACAGGTTCTACGGGCATCAACTTTGCTTACTTGCGTTATGCCGATGTGCTGCTGATGTTTGCCGAGGCAGAGAATGAGCTCAACGGACCTACGGCAGAAGCACAGGCAGCATTAAAGGAAGTGCGCAACAGAGCCTTCAGTTCTGAGGACCGCGCAGAGAAGGTTGACGCTTACGTAGCACAGGCTGCATCGAGCAAGGAGAGCTTCCTCAAGGCCGTTCTCAACGAGCGTAAGTGGGAACTTGCGGGCGAAAACTCTCGTTGGAAAGACCTTGTACGTAACAATCTGTATGGCAAGACGCTCTTCGAAACCTTCATGCGCTACTATGCTGTGGCTGAGAATGCCGGCGTGTCTTCTTCTTACATGGATATGGTGGAGAATGAAGACGGCATCAAGTGGAGCGAGATTTTGCCAACAGACATCTATTCTTGCTACATCCAGAACCCCGGCGACGGCTCTCTCTTTCCAAACACCACGTTGCCAATACGCTTTATCGTAAATCCGTATAAGGCAGGAACGATACCTCAGGTAAAGCCGCAGACCTACTTCGAGCAAAACAATTTGCCTTACACCGCCATCTCTTTGAAAGACATCACCGGTCTGGCTGGCTCAAGCTCTACAATAGGTTGGACCGATACACAGTTCTACAACTGGTGGGAAGATGCCGGCTATCCAAGAGCTCAGGTGCTATACTCGCTCTTCGGATATATGCGTGGCGACGTTAACGGCAATATCTATCTTGTGCGCGACGGCAAGGCTGAGTCTGTAGACCCACTGGCTGTCAACAAGAACGACCTGCCCGTGGTGCGCTATCTGCTGCCTATACCACAAGAGGCTATCACGCGTTCAGGCAACGTTTATACCGAGCATTACGGTTATTAATACATTATTTATTATATAAAAAGCAATGAAGAAGTTATTATTATATACCATTTGCCTCATGGCAATATGCACTGCGTTCTCCTGCTCTGACGATGATGACGATGTGACAGCAAACGGTCGGCTCTTCAGGACAATGTTCAGATGCGACAATAACACAGGCAAAGGAAGCGACGACCCCTACAACTGTACCGTCGTTGACCTTAATGACGTTCATCTCTATTGGTATGGCGTAGACGGCGCAGCAGGCTATCACATCAAGTGGGCCCTCGTACCAAGTGTGTCAGGTGGCGCTGAGGCTTGGGCCAATGCCGACACCACAGGCCTTATCATAGGCGATACCATCCTGCCGCCAGACCAGTTAGACTGTGTCATCAAGGACCTTAACTATCAGACTGACTATCGTTTCGCCATTCAGGTGCTGCACTCCATGGACCTCAACGATCCGCTCAACTCGGGGTGGTATGGCTATGGCAACGGGCGTCAGTGGGCAGAATACCTGGGCTTGCAGACAGATGCACGTTATGAGGTGCCCTCTATTATTCAGGTGAGCAACATTACCAAGACCTCTTTCCGTGTCAATCTCAACCGTTCAACAAAGGGTTACACTGATGATCAGATGTCTGGCTTCCGCGAGCACTTCACCGTGCAGGGCGATCACTTCAAAGTAGACTATCTCACCATCAAGGCCAGCAACTCATCGCTCAACGCCAATGTGCCTGAGAAGTATGTCCACTATAACCTTACGGATGAGGACTGGGCACGCGGCTATGTAGACGTTGAGGGACTCTCAGAGAACTCTGTTTACAACATCGACGTGTGGGATAAGGACATCCCCGTGGCCGTTGATGCTTGTTATAACTCACTCATGAAGCGCACCAAGGGCGATCCGGGTCCTCCTATCCTCATCAAGCATGTGGAAAGTACCACCGATACTATCGGTACAACCAATGTATATGACATCTCATCATATCACTCTATGAAGCTCGATAACATCCTTAACGAATATTGCGCTTCTAATACATTGGCCGAAAACCAGCGCTTCTATCTGGAAGGTGGCAAGACTTATCACGTTTCCAGCAACGTTTCTCTCTATAAGGGCCTCACCCTGGAAACCAATCCTGCCGACCTGGCTGCCGGTAAGGGCAAGGCTAAGCTGCTGCTCAGCGGTATGACACAAACAGGTAACGCTATCAACACCTGCAACTTCATGCTGGGTCGTACTCCTCAGGCAGGCGAGAATGCTTCTATTCCTTTGGATATAGACACTGTTTGCTTCCGTAACCTGGATGTAGATGTGCCTTTGGCAAAGAACTACGGCCACTCTCAAGATGGCTCTGGGTATGGCGCATGCGGTAACTACTTTATGAATATGTACTCCAACGGTATGGGTATTAACGTGAATTTGCTGGAATGGGACGGCTGTACTTTCAATGGTTTTATACGTGGATTCTTCCGTATCCAAGGTGCAAACGACTTTAACATCCACCATTTGATATTAAAGAACTGCGAGTTCTACAACGATGGCTACTACAGCCAGAAGGGTACGGGCTATCAGTATATCTATGCCGACCACAACGGAAAGCCCAAGAGCAACATCTTGGAGAAGGTGGAAATCTACAATAACACGTTCTATGACTCGCCTATGGGCTCAGTTGTAACCGATGCCAACCGCAATCTAACATGGGATGCTTCAGTGCGTTGGAACATCAGCATCATCAACAACACGTTCATCAACTTCCAGACACGCTCTGCAACACCTCTTGTCAATCTGCGTTACATGCCCGGTGGCTCTGTTCTTACCATCAAGAACAACTTCATAACAGTAACCAAGGACGAGGCGGATGAGAACCGCACGCTCTATTGCTCAGGCTCCGACATCAGGTCAATTCAGGGCGGTGATGGTTCAGGTAAGGTTACCTTCGACGTGGCTAACAACTGGTGCACCAACAACAACCTTACATCAGGTTCAGCATTTACCAGCAATGCCTTCTCGTCAAAGAGCAACTCAATGGGCAAGTTCCGTGATTCAAGCATCTTCCCTAATGGGCTCGAAGAGCTGGATCTGCATGTAGACAACATCTCAGCCACCGAGCTGATGGTGTCGCCTAATCCTAAGCACCACATCGGAACGGCTGCCAACCATCTCGATCACCACTGCGACAACCTCAATGGACTCTACTTCCAGAACACGGCCAAGGTGCTCAACAGCAACATCTATAAGCTGGGCATCGGCGCAAGCAAGTGGAGAAGCAAGCTGGTATCGGCTGCCAAGCGCAACCGCGTGCCCTATTATCTGCGCAGAAGATAAGGGCTGACATAAGCTATCATATCCTTATTATATAAGGTAAGGGGAGGCAGTAAGCGCTGCTTCCCCTTTTTCTTAGATGCGTTTTCTATCCTTTTGATATTCAATCCTTTACAGGCGCCCTTCTAAAAACGGCCTTTTTAGCCTCCCAAATAGGCACTTTCGGCTTGCCAAATAGGCCTTTTTGCAAGCCAAAACCCATATTTTCGCGAAACAGACTGATACAAATCAATCGCTTTGATGTAAGACAAGAAAGGGTAAGATTATTGATTATTCAGGTTAAAATATTTGTTGTGTCCGCACACAATGCTTACCTTTGCAGTGCATTTAAGGAAATAAAGATTGTATAACAAAGCTCAAAGGGAGCTTAAAAAAAGTAGACAAAGATTATGATGACATTATTAGTAGTATTAGCAGTAGCAGTAGTAGCAGGTGTACAATTGGTTAACAACAACCACACCGCAGCCATGGGCAAGTAAGCCCGCGGCTTTTCTATTGGATTGAGATTAACAAGAAAGCGAGGAGAGAGCATGGAATTGTTTATGATAGCCGCCATTATCACAGCGTTGTTCGTTATCGTATCATCGCTCACGATGGGTGGGATGCATGACAGATATTAAAGTTTGGGAGTCTTATTCTAAACATGATATAGGGGCCGGAGCACATGGTGTGCTGCCGGCCTTTTCTTTTTACGTACCTACTTTTCGTCCTTTAGGTATTGTGTATGTCGTAAACTTTCACTACATTTGCAGATATGAAACGATTACTCTCCGGCATATTGTTGCTGGCCGTGGGCATGATGTGTGCCTGCGTAGGTGGTTCCGGTCATAAGCAGGCACTCTCCAAGGCTGAGAAAGCCCGCCAGGCCCGTCTCGATTCGGCAGCTTTTAAGGTGGCTGTCATGCCCACCTTAGACTGTCTGCCCCTTTATCTTATGCACGACAGCAACTATTATGACTCTGCCCAAGTGGATGTGAGGCTGCGCAGATTTACGGCCCACATGGATATAGACACGGCTCTTGTGGGCGGAAGTGTGCAGGCTGCCGCTACCGAACGGGTGCGTGTGGCCCGCCTCAGAAGTCGTGTGGCCTTGCGCGAACTGGCTTCTACGCCTCTTGAGTGGGCGCTGATAACCAATCGCCGTGCCCGCATCACAGAGCTGAGCCAGCTCAGCGACAAGATGGTGGCCATGACCCGCTTCTCCGCAACCGACGAGCTCACCGACCTGGCAGTGAAAAAGGGTAAGCCCAAGTATTACGTCTTCCATGTGCAGATAAACAGTGTTCCGCTCCGTCTGAGCATGTTGAAGACCAACGAAATGGATGCCATGTGGCTTCCGCAGCCCCAATGGGCCATGGCTCTACAGGCTGGTCATAAGCAACTCATGGACTCCGGCAAGGGCCATTACGGCGTCTTGGTGGTTCGCACGGCCGATGTGCCCGCCCGTCAGAAGCAGTTGCAAGCCTTTGTTGCCGGCTACAACAAGGCCTGCGACGCCATCAACGCACGGGGCGTGCGCCAGTATGCCGCGCTCATCAAGAAATATATGGGAGCCAACGACAAGGCTATAGACAAGTTACCTAATCTGAAATACAACCATGCCGAGTATTGAAAAGATATTAACCGATGCCATTCGTCAGCTCAACGCCGGCCGGCTGGGCGACGCCCTTCGCCTTTTGCGCCCCCTATACGAGGGCCATCCGCAGCGCACAGGAGCTGCTGACGTGCTGTCGGTGGCTGAGGATTACGGGCTCATGCTGCAATACATGCGGCAAGGCTTTGCCGATCCCGGCCGCGAGAAGCTCTACAACAAGTTGCTAAGGCTTGCCTATAAGTCGGCTGCCGACCTGCTCATGAGTTGGCGTTGTAAGAATGTGTCCGTGTATGTAGAAGCCTTCCGCCGTGGCGACAGGCTCAATATGTCGCACGAATTTCTGAAGCAGGTGCTCGAATCTTTCGTCTCTGACGAGGCACTTCTCTCCCTCGAGCCCCCTGAGAGGCAGCGTTCGCGCAGCCAGGAGCTATATGCCCGGCACACAGCCTTCATGGACAGGCTGTTCAACCAGCTCTTTGTGTCGTGCCAGTGGAGCTCCGAAGACGCCTCTTTCTATACCTCGCTGCTGCTTTCGCCCACCCTTTCGATGAGTGATGCGCTGTTTATGGTGAGTGCCATCAGCCTCAATGCCATGAACATCTTCGACATCCGCAAGAGCGAAACCCTGATGAATGTGTATTTGGGAGCTCAGGATGCCAAGCTCAGAGAGCGCGCTCTGGTGGGCTGGGTGCTCTCATTACGCGACGATTTTGCCCTTTTTGCCGAGCAGAAAGAACAGGTAAGCCGGGTGTGCGCCGACCCTGAGCGTTGCAAGGAGCTGTTGGGCCTGCAACAGCAATACTTTTTTTGCATGAATGTAGACAAAGACAGCCAGACCATCAAGGACGATATTATGCCTGGACTGATGCGCAATCAGACCCTCAGGTTCAACCGCTTCGGCGTGATAGAAGAGCGTGAGGACGACGAACTGGAGGATGTGTTGCACCCGGACGCGCAAGACAAGGCCACCGAAGAGGTTGAGAAACACGTAGAGCGCATGGCCGATATGCAGCGCAAAGGCTCCGACATCTTCTTCGGAGGCTTCTCTCAGATGAAAAGATTTCCCTTCTTCGACGCCATGGCCAACTGGCTTCTGCCCTTCACCCTCAATCATCCCGACCTCACCACGGTGAGAGAAAAGATAGAAAAGCTGCGGCTCACCACCTTGGTGCAGGCACAAGGCTCTTTCTGCGACTCCGATTTATATTCCTTCTCGTTTGCTGTAGGCCATATCATAGACCGCTTACCCAAGAACGTTATAGAGGCTTTGTCAGCCCAAAGCGGCATGGCGCTCCGCCCTTCCGACGCTGAAATGTCGTCGCCGGCCTTTGTTCGCCGCCTCTATCTGCAAGATTTGTTGCGCTTCTTCCGTCTTTTCCGCTGGCGCGAGCAGCTGGTCAATCCCTTCAGCACCGGCAATAGCGACCGGCTCACAGCGGGTGATGCCACCGGCGTGAGGGGCTTCTTCATGGCCGACAGCCTTTTCTGCCAGCCCCAGCTGCACGATCAGCGTGTGCAGATGTGCAGCTTTCTGTTCAAGCAAGGACGATGGTCGGCCCTGCAGGCTTTGCTTTCCACCTTCGACGACGCCGATGTCAGCGTGCTGCCTTACCGTGCACGTTATGCGCTGAAGAGCGGTAGGCTGGCCGATGCCGTTGCTTCCTACCGCCGTTATGTACAGCTACGCCCTGACAGCAAGGCTGCTTTGGGCGGACTGGCCAAGGCTCTGATGCTTACAGGCAATTATGCCGAGGCCGAGAAACGCTACGACGCGTTGAGCATGATGACGCTCGACAGCATTGTATACGACCTTGATAGATGCATGTGCCTGCTGAGGCTCAATCGCCACGATGAGGCTCTGCAGCTGGCATATAAGCTTGATTATGAGCATCCTGACAACAAAAACGTGCTCAGACTGCTGGCTTGGTCATTGCTCTGTACCGAGAAAGTGGAGCGCGCAACAACTATATACCAGCGCCTAATGGCCGATGAGCCCAACGCCGAAGACTGTCTCAACGCCGGCTACTGCCTGTGGGTGGGCGGGCAAATGGCCCAGGCCATTGATGCTTTTAAGGCCTATTGCGCGCATAAGAGCGGCAAGAAGCCTGCCCAGGCACTGCAAGAAGCCTTTCAGGCCGACCAAGCTTTGCTGGAGAAATATGGCAAGGTGAAGGTAGAGCGGCTGCTGATGATAGAGCTGGTGACTGTGCCCTAGGCTCTCAGACAGTAGTGAGCACCCCAACAGAATGCCATAACCCTTAAATCATCGTACATGAGCAACACCTCTTTTCAATTCGTTCCCGACAGTAGTCAGCAGGCCGTGATAGATGCCCAAGGTGGCTATCATCTGGTGCTGGCACCCCCCGGATGCGGCAAAACGGGCATCCTGGCCGAGCGTATCAGCCGTGCCCACGCCATGGGAGTGCCTTACGACGACATGTTATGCCTTACCTTCACCAACAGAGCGTCGCGTGAAATGACCGAACGCATTGCCTTGAAGATGCAAGGACAGGCACCTGAGGGGCTCATGGTGGGCAACGTGCACCGCTTTTGCTCAAAGTTTCTCTTTGAGAAGGGCCATATAGAGGCCGACTCGTCTATCATTGACGATGATGAAGCCATATCCATACTCTCCGATTTCATGGCTGAGGACGACGAAGCCGTGAAGAACGACTTCAACAGGCTGCATGGTTATCAGCAAATCATACACTTCTCGCATCTCATCATGCAGATAGCGTGTCGTCACGGCGTGGGCATGCTCATGCATCCCGACTCCTTTACCAAGGAAGACCGTGAGGCTTTCAGCGAGCTATGCAAGCTGCGCGGATTGCATTTTGGGCTCGACGCGCTGCTGAAAGTGTACCGGCACATACCTGATTACATAGACGATGCCACCGACTTAGGGCTGAAGGGCATCACGGGACGCCACTTGCACTCGTTGCTTTGGAAGATATTTTATGCCGCTAAGTATGAAGGTTACAAGCGCGAAAACGATATGCTCGACTTTGAGGACCTGCTCTTGCGCACGTATGAGGTATATAAGAAGGACGCCACATGCAAGCGTTATCACTGGATACAGGTGGATGAGGTGCAGGATCTCAATGGTATGCAGCTGGCCATCATAGACCAGCTCACGGCCAAGGACCACTTCACGGTGATGTATCTGGGCGACGAGCAGCAAGCCATCTTCTCCTTTATGGGGGCCAAGCTCGACACGCTCACCGAGCTGAAGATAAGATGTAAGGGCCACTTACACCACCTTATGCAGAACCATAGGTCGCCCAGCTACCTGCTGGATGTGTTTAACACCTATGCCAAAGAAACGCTGCACATAGACAAAGAGCTGCTGCCCGTCACCGATAGGGAGGAGAAAGCCCCGGCAGGAAGCCTGCAAATACTGTACAGCGACACCCTGGAAAGCGAGCTGATAGATGTTTGCGACAGGGTTGAGGCACTGCAGGCGCAAAGCAAAACCGACACAACGGCCGTGATAGTGAGTGCCAACAGCGATGCAGACAAGCTGAGTGAGGTGATGACAAGTCGAGGATTGCCGCACTTCAAGGTGTCGGGGCAGGACCTGTTTGCCTCTCCTGCCATGAAGTTATTGCTTGCCCACTTCAACGTAGAGGGCCGCGAAGACAACTTTATATGCTGGTCTCGCATCTTCACGGGGCTCAGAATATTCAAGACGCAGGCCCTTTCCAGGCGCTTTGTGCATAAGCTCAAGCAGCTGTCATTGTCGCCCACCGACTTCTTATACTATGACAAGAGCAGCTATCTCAACGAGTTTGTGAAGCATTACGAGCAAGACGAGCTGGTGATATTCGATACAGAGACCACCGGACTAGACACTAAGACAAACGATATCATTGAGATATCGGCCATGAAGATACGTCATGGCAAGGTGGTAGGCGCTAGTTTAGACCTCTACATCGCCACCCGACAGCCCATTCCGGCCATGTTGGGCGACAAGGAGAACCCCATGCGGGCCATATATGAGCAGAAGCAAGCGGCCGGCGAGCTGTTGCAGCCTGCACAAGCCCTCGCAATGTTCCTCGAATATGTGGGCGACGACCCTGTCATGGGGCATAATGTGGCCTTCGACTATCACATCTTGCAGAGCAACATGCAGCGTTATCTGCCCGAAAAGGCAAGGGGCGGAGGCCGACATGTGATTATCGACACGCTCAAGCTCATACGTTTGCTGCAGCCCAACCTGACCAGTTACAAGCTGGAATCGCTGTTAGACTATTATTATCTCAAGGGAGTAAACTCTCACCAGGCCATAGACGACGTGGCCGCCACGGTGAGCTTGGTGAACTTCTGCTATGCTAAAGCCCTGCCCAAGCTGTCTGCTCAGATGGCATTCATCACCCATGACAAGGTCACACCTTATATATATAAGTTCAGAACCTACTATCGTGAGCTCTTCATGCACACGCATCGCCGGCTTTATGCCCGCCCTGCCGAAGGCTCCTTTGCCTTGAGTGATGAGATGCAGTGGGTGTATGCCGAGCTGTTGAAGGACAAGTGGATAGGTGAAATAGATAAGTGGAGCTATGTGATGAGCTATATGCGCAACGACATGTTGGCGGCCGACGAGAGCTCAGACCTGCTTGTTGAGCAGCTCGCCAACCACATCATGGAGCTGAACACAGCCAAGGAGGCCGACTTCTGCAATAGCAAAGGCATGGCCGACAGGATATATGTAACCACCGTTCATAAGGCTAAGGGGCTGGAATTTGACAATGTCATTGTCTTTGATGCCGTAGATGGCCGCTATCCCAACTTCTTTAACAAGAGCGAGAAGCGTGATGCTGAGGACGCCCGAAAGTTTTATGTGGCTCTCTCCAGGGCTAAGAAGCGGCTCTATGTGGCCTATAGTATGAAGACGATGGATGGTTATGGCCGCATACACAGCCGGCAACTCACGCGGTTTATGGACCCTGTACAGAAGTTTTTCAGCTAATAGGGTCTCCCATGAGGCCCCTTCACGGGTAGCGTTTTGCCTGTTCGGCAAGGGCCCAACCCATGATATTGTCCCGGCAGAGCGGCCCTTTTGTCGGCCCGGAGGCATAATAGTTGCGTCTTTTTCTTGCAAGAGCGATTTTTTTTAGTTAGCTTTGCACGGATAAAAAACATCTACATGAAAGAAATAAAATGGGGATTCATCGGTTGTGGTGAGGTGACAGAGAAGAAGTCTGGGCCTGCTTTCAGTGAGGTGGAAGGCTCCAGTGTGGTTGCCGTAATGGCTCGTAGCGAGCATCATGCGCACGATTACGCTAAGCGTCACCACATCAGGAAGTGGTATACAGACCCACAAGAGCTCATCAACGACCCTGATGTGAACGCCGTCTACATTGCTACGCCGCCATCGTCGCACGCCACTTACGCCATCATGTCTATGCGTTCGGGCAAGCCCTGCTATGTAGAGAAGCCACTGGCATCATCTTATGACGACTGCTTGCGCATCAATCGCACCAGTCAGCTCACCGGCGTGCCCTGCTATGTGGCCTATTACAGAAGGTATCTGCCTTATTTTCAGAAGGTGGAAGAGATTATCCGGCAAGGTCTGATAGGCAAGGTGCTCAGCGTGCAGCTGCGTTTTGTGTGGCCGCCAAGGCCCGGCGACGATGCCCCCTATGACAAGTTGCCGTGGCGCTTGCATAAGGACGTAGCCGGCGGAGGCTACTTCTATGACCTTGCTCCCCACCAGATGGACTTGCTGCAACAGCTCTTTGGCGTGATAGTAAGGGCGCATGGCTATTGCGCAAACCGTGCCGGACTGTATGAAGTAGAAGACACCGTGAATGCCGTCTATCAGTTTAGCAGTGGCCTGAGCGGCTCCGGCTCCTGGTGTTTTGCCGGTCATGAGAGCGCCAAAGAAGACAGGGTGGAGGTGATAGGCACCCAAGGCATGCTCTGCTTCTCCGTCTTTAGCTATGACCCCATACACTTGCACCTCTCTGACGGCACGCATACCATCAACGTGCCCAATCCTCCTTACGTGCAACTGCCCATCGTTACGGCAGTTGTCAAGGCGCTGCAGGGCATCGGCACATGCTCTTCCAGCAGTGTCAGTGCCACTCCTACCAACTGGGTTCTAGACCGTATATTGGGCAAGATATGAGGTTTGCTATGCTTGTGCTGTGCCTTATGCCGTTGCTTGAAGCATCGGCTCACACGCCGTCTGTAGCGCAGCCGGCCGACACGGTGGCGTGGATGCGCCCCGGCGACAAGCACAAACCGAGCATAGGAATATGGATGTTGCGGCGCGTGGGCGACTTTCTGCGGGCTTTTAACGATGTAGACACAAGCTATATAGAGCCCCAGCGCTACAACTTCACCGTGATGATGCAAAGCACAACCACCTATGAGATGTATCGGTTGGGCGACACCAACGGCCAAAGCGTCACGCTGGCACCCGAGTTCAACTATCGTATCGGACCTTATCTGGGCTATCGTTGGGTGTTCTTAGGCTATACGGTAGACATCAGCCACATGCATCTTTCCAGCGGAAACAAGCAGCGCAAGGAGTACGACTTCAGTCTCTACTCAGCCCTTTTCGGCATAGATTTCTATTACAGAAAGACGGGTAACGACTACAAGATACGTGATGTGAGGCTGGCAAACGACATAAACACCAGCGCGATGAAGGGCATTCCGTTTGGCGGACTAACCTCCAGCATCAAGGGATTTAACGCTTATTACATCTTTAATCATCACCGTTTCTCTTATCCCGCGGCATTCAGTCAGAGCACCGTACAGCGACGTTCGGCCGGCTCTTGGCTCGCCGGCTTGGGCTATACCAACCACACCTTGCTCATGGACTGGCAGTCTTTAAACAGTATGATGGAGAAGAAGCTGGGCGAAACAATATTCGATAACGTGCTTGACAGCACCTTACAGTCGGGCAAGGTGAAGTACACCGACATGTCGCTTTCAGTGGGCTACGCCTATAACTGGGTGTTTGCCCATAACTGGTTGCTTGCCGCTTCGCTCTCGGTAGCCCTGGCTTATAATCAGAGTCAGGGACAACTGCGCCACAAGTTCATCAATTTCAAGGACTTCTCTTCTAAGAATGTCAACCTTGACGGCATCGGTCGCTTTGGCTTAGTGTATAACAACAGCCGCTGGTATGCCGGTTTGAGCGCCATATTCCATGCTTATAACTACCGCAGAGCGAACTTCAGTACGAACAATATCTTCGGAAACATCAATCTGTATGTGGGCTTCAACTTCGGAAGGCGCAAGCATTAACAATTCGTTTATGAATAAGATGAATATCAAAAGCATATATAAGGTAAGATTGATGAGCCTGTTGCTCATCGCGTTTCTTAGTATAACAGCTTCACTGTCAGCCATGGCGGCTGAGCCTCTGCATGGTGTTGAGCGCCCTGCTCCGAAGAAGGTGAATGCTGATGCCAATGTCTTTATCTCGCCCGAAGATAAGGATAAGATTGCCAGACTGCTTCAAGAGGGCCAGCGATTGCGCGACCTGTACAGCAGCGAAGAGTATATCTCGATGTTCATGGCACGCCAATTCCTGGGCACGCCCTATGTGTCGCACACCCTGGACCGTACGGATAGCGAGCAGATGGTGGTGAACTTGCACGAGCTAGACTGCACTACGTTTGTAGAAAACGTTGCCGCGCTCACCCTATGTGCCTTGCGCGGCAAGACCAAGGTGGCCGACTACGTGGGCATGTTGCGCCGGTTGCGCTATCGCGGAGGCGTGATGTCTTACGAAAACCGGTTGCATTACTATCAATGGTGGGTGACCGACAATCAGGCTATGGGCCTTGTGAGGCAGATAGATGAGCCTGTGCAGATATTCAGAGGCCGTCAGAAGCTCAGGATAAACTACATGAGCACCCACGCGCAAAGCTATGCCATGCTGCGCAACCATCCTGAGCGGGTGCGCGCCCTGAAGACTTTGGAAGATCAGACCAATGGCACTGAGGTGAGATATATACCTACCGTGCTCGTGGCCGATAAGGTGCTGATGCAGCAAGTGGTGCACAATGGCGACATCATTGCCATAGTTACAGCCAAGAACAACCTCGACACGTCGCATCTGGGCATTGCCTCCTGGCATCAAGACGGCCTGCATCTCATCAATGCTTCAAGTATGCGCCGCAACGGCAATCAGGTGGTTGAGCCCTCAGAGAGCCTCTATGACTATCTGCGAGGCCAGCCTTCGGCCCTCGGCATCAGGGTGGCGCGCATCGTTAACAAGTAGTCTGCGCTCCCCAAAATTCCTTTCTTGAAAATCTTTTTAGCCCTTATTGCAACCCATTGATAGTCAATGGAATGAGCTGCGCTGCGCTTTTGACTTTTCAAAAGTGCCCTTTTTGCCTTGTAAAAGTGCCCTTTTTGGCTTGTAAAAGTGCCTATTTCGCGACGTAACAAGGCCTGTTTTGCCAACCAAAGCGTCATGCGTCCGTAGACAAATAAAGGAGACGGGCGCGCCCAATGCCCGCTTGTCTCGTTCTGCCGGGCCATGCGTGCCCGGTGGCATCCGTATGATTAAATGGCGTTAAAGCGTTATTTTCACGCCAAAAAGCTTTCGCAATTCAGAGATTATTTGTACTTTTACACCTTGAAACGAAACACCGGAAATGCAACAGAGGCAAAATAAAGGGCATTCTGGGGCGTTTCGGCCCGAAAAGGGGCAGCTCGATTCAACATAAAATATTCAATACAATCAATAAATGGACGATAACAAGACGATTGATCAGGACAGGATCATGAAGATTAACATCGAGGATGAGATGAAATCCTCGTACATCGACTATTCTATGTCGGTGATTGTAGCTCGTGCCTTGCCTGATGTGAGAGACGGATTTAAGCCCGTGCACCGACGCATTCTGTATGGTATGCTGGGCATAGGTAACACCAGCGACAAGCCTTATAAGAAGTGCGCGCGCGTGGTAGGTGAGGTTTTGGGTAAGTATCACCCTCACGGCGACTCTTCTGTTTATGGCGCTTTGGTGCGTATGGGCCAGAGTTGGAACATGCGTTACACGCTCGTTGACGGACAGGGAAACTTTGGTTCGGTAGACGGCGACTCACCTGCTGCCATGCGATATACTGAGTGCCGGCTCTCGAAGATGGGTGAGCACATCATGGACGACTTGGATAAGGACACCGTGATCATGACTCCCAACTTCGATGAAACACTTAAAGAGCCTTCCGTAATGCCTACCAAGGTGCCTAACCTGCTGGTTAACGGCGGCAACGGTATTGCTGTGGGTATGGCTACAAACATCCCTACGCACAACCTGGGCGAAGTGATAGACGGCTGTTGCGCCTATATAGACAATCCAGACATAGACGTAGACGGGCTGATGAAGTATATACCGGCCCCCGACTTCCCCACCGGAGGCATCATCTACGGCCTGAACGGCGTGAAGGAAGCCTACGCTACGGGACGAGGACGCATCGTGGTGCGCTCCAGGGCAGAGATAGAGAGCGACGACAATCACGACCGCATCGTGGTGACAGAGATACCTTACGGCGTGAACAAGCAGCAGCTCATTGAGTATATAGCCGACTTGGTGAAGGAAGGCAAGATAGACGGCATATCCAACGTTAACGATGAGACGGGCCGACAGGGCATGCGCATCGTGGTAGACGTGAAGAAAGACGCTAACGCAAACGTCATTCTCAACAAGCTTTTCAAGCTCACCGCCCTGCAAAGCTCATTCTCCGTCAACAGCATCGCGCTGGTGCCCAGCCCTGCAAATCCCTTGCAGCTGAGGCCAAAGTTGCTGAGCCTGAAAGATTGTATACGCTACTTCGTAGAGCATCGCCACGAGGTGACCATCAGACGAACCAAGTTCGACCTGAAAAAGGCACAAGAACGCGCCCATATACTCGAAGGACTCATCATCGCTTGCGATAATATCGACGAGGTGGTGCACCTCATTCGCGCCAGCAAGACGCCTTCTGATGCCCAAAGAGCATTGGAGGCACGCTTCCAGCTCGACGAGATACAGTCGAAGGCCATCGTAGACATGCGCCTGTCGCAGCTCACCGGACTGCGCATGGACCAGTTGCACGCCGAGTATGAGGAGCTGGAGAAGCAGATAGACTACTTACAGCGCATTCTGGATGATCCCGAATTGTGCAAGAAAGTGATGAAAGACGAGCTGCAAGAAGTGAAAGAGAAATACGGTGATGAACGCCGTACGGAAATCAAACCCGACGAGCACGAGTTCAATGTAGAAGACTTCTACCCCAACGATCCCGTGGTAATCACCGTGAGCCACTTGGGTTACGTGAAGCGTACGCCGCTCAACGACTTCCGCGAACAGAGCCGAGGAGGCGTGGGAGCAAAGGGTGCGCGCACGCGCGAAAAGGACTTTACCGAGTTTATATACCCTGCCACCATGCATCAAACCATGCTCTTCTTCACCAAGAAGGGTAGGTGCTACTGGCTCAAGTGCTATGAGATACCTGAGGGCGACCGCAATTCGAAGGGCCGCGCCATACAGAATCTGCTCAATATAGACCCTAACGACTCGGTGAACGCGTTCCTCCGATTGAGAGGACTCGACAATGAGGAGTTCCTCAAGTCGCACTATGTGGTGTTTGCTACCAAGAAGGGATTGGTGAAGAAGACCTCGCTTGAGGCTTATTCGCATCCGCGCAGCTTGGGCATCAACGCCATAAATATCAACGAAGATGATGAGGTGGTGGATGTAAGGCTCACCAATGGCCATAACGAACTGATACTTGCCGACCGCAACGGACGTGCCTGCCGCTTCGATGAGACCGATGTGCGTGTCATGGGTAGGCTGGCTACCGGCGTAAGAGCCATGAAGCTAGACGGCGACGGCGATGAAGTAGTGGGCATGATAGTGGTGAACAACCCTGAGAAAGAAACCGTTATGGTGGTCAGCGAAGAGGGCTACGGCAAGCGTTCGCAAGTAGAAGACTATCGCAAGACCAACCGCGGAGGAAAGGGAGTGAAGACTATCGCCATTACGGAACGTACCGGCAAGGTGGTGGCCATCAAGAACGTAACCGACGACAACGACCTGATGATAATCAACAAGAGTGGTATCGTCATCCGTCTGGCCGTGTCTGAGGTGCGCGTTATGGGCCGTGCCACACAGGGCGTAAGGCTCATCAACCTGGCCAAGAAGAACGATGTGATAGCCAGCGTGTGCAAGGTGATGAGCGCAGAGCTTGAAAGTCGTGTGGAAGAAGAGAGCCGTGCGCAGTGGCAGAAGAACTCAGACACCATCAAGAATACGCTTGAAGACAACGCGGCAAGCAAGCCCGAAGCAGGAGAAACCGCTGACACTGAAGGCTCAGAACAAGGTGGCGACGACAACGAACCATTGCCCTTCGAGTAAAAAACTCAACGAATAATGAAACATAAACCTTTAATGTAACAATAGAAAATGAAAAAATTAATGATTGCGGCAATGATGCTACTAGGTACATCTGCCGTGTTTGCTGGAGACAGCGAACCACTTAAAGCAATCCTCAAGGCATCTACTTACGCTGAAGCAGAGAACCTTGTAAAGTCAAACCTAAGCCAACTGACCGACAATGCCGAGAAGGCTAAGGCCTACAACCACCTGTATGAGCTGGCACTTGCCACCGCAAACAAGGAAGAGGGTGTGCAGCTTGAAAACCAGACTGCCGAGCAGATGGGCAAGAAAGGCACCAAGCAGGTAGACGAGAAGGCTCTTTACGAGGCTATAGGCCAAGCCTTCAGCGCAGCCCAGGAGTGCTACAAGTATGACAACATGCCCAATGCCAAGGGCAAAGTGAAGCCTAAGTTTGGTTCCGTTGCCGACGCTCTCTACAATCAGCGTGGCAATCTCATCAACGGAGGTGTTTACTATCAGGGCATAAAAGATGACGCCAACGCCTACAAATATCTGTCGGAGTATGTGGAAAGTGCAGACTATCCCATGTTCGCAAAGTTTGATAAGAGCAAGGATGCCAACCTTAACAACATCGCATATTATGCAGGTATCTACGCTTATCAGAACAAAGACTGGGCCAAGGCAGAGAAGTATGTGAAGTATGCTATGCTGGATAAGGACCACGAAAAGGAAGCCAAGAACCTTCTTTTTGCTGTTATGGGCGCGCAACTCAAGAACCATGCCGACTCTATTGGCTATGTTCAGAAGCTGAAGGACATGTATGCCAACGAGAAGACCAACGACGATCTGCTCAACATGCTGGTGCTTACGGAAGAGCAACTCAACATGACGGCAGAGGCAAAACAGCTCATCAGCGACCGTCTGGCTGCTGATCCTGACAACTTCACTGCACTTACGTTGAGCGGCGACATGGCTATGAGGGCTAACAACTGGGATGAAGCCATCACCGACTTGGACAAAGCACTGGCCAAGGCTCCCGAAGATCGCAAGGTATCTATCAATGCTGCCATCGGCACATGCTACATCCAGAAGATTCAGGAGCGCATCAACAAGATTAAGGGTGCCATCGCTCCCGCTGCCAAACAGCAGTTTGTAGACGCTTACAAGAAGGCCATCGGCTACTTGGAGACCGCCAAGAGCCTCGACAAAACTTATCAGTATAAGTCTTCTTGGGCTTACGCTCTCTACAATGCCTACTACTTTGTTTATGGAGAGAACGATCCTAAGACTGTAGAGGCTGCTCAAGACGCCGGCGTAAAATAAGCCTTTAAATAACAGGGAGTACTGACCAAGCAGTGTCAGTACTCCTTTTTTTCTCACTTTAATGAATGTCTATGCGCAAAATCCTCTTATTTACACTCCTCAGTATCATCTTTTCAGCGCCGCTCTCTGCACAGAGCAGCAGTAAGCAAGCCAAGCTTCTCAACGAGCAGGCAGAGCTGGCTTACGAGAAATTCACGCATCCCACCGTTCACGATTCGGCCTTCATCTACCGTCAGGCCATACAATGTGTAGAGCTGTCTATGAAGAGTGACTCGCTCGACAGGCTCAAGGACAAGAACGGAGAAGCCAAACCAAAACTAGAACACCACAACAGCAGAAGGCTGCACCACATAGCCCCGCAACTCATAGACGCGGCCCTCTTCTTTGACAACCATTCATTGCAAGCTGAGGCTATCAGCTCATTGCAACTTTATATCAAGGCTGCCGCTTCGCATTTGATGAAGGGCCGTACCGACGAAACATGTATAGCAGCCTACTATCTGGCCCAGATATACCTCAGGCAGAAAGACTTCGCGCAGGCCATGCAATATGCCGGCATGGCCATGAGCGATGATGAAACAGCCCAGCAAGCCGCTGAGGTCATCGCACAATGCATGGCCGTGCAGATGAAGACGGCCACCGACTCGGCCAATTATCTCAAGGTTATCAGCCGACTGTATGAGAGTGACCCCACCAACGAGACTTATTTGGCGTGGCTGATGCGCTTTTTTGAGAACCCGGAGCAGCGTGCCAAACTCGAAAACTTTGTAGACACGCTTCTGTTGAACCATCCCGACCGTTACAAGACATGGATATTGAAGGGTGAGATAGCCATGCACGCCGAACGATGGGAGGAGGCTGCCGACGCTTATAAGCAGGCCGACAAGCTGAAACCTAACATGATACCCATTTTATACAACATTGGCGTGGCGCTCAACCGCATGGCTATGGAGCGCAGAGAGCTGGCCAAGCACAACAACAATGGCAAGCTGACGACGGCAGACAGCCTTAAGGTGAAAGGCATGTTCATGGAGTCAGCGCACTATTTGGAGAAGTTGCGCAGGCTCGATCCGCACCGCCGTAAGCTGGATTGGGCCATTCCCCTCTTTATGGCCTATCAAGAAACAGGCAATGAAGAAGAGGCCAAGGACGTTGAGAAACTGATAAAAGAGCATCAAGACGATGATGCCGACGATAAGAAGTGATGCTCCTTGTGCCCTGAATGCCCTGTTCCGCCAGGGAAACCACAGCCTAAGAGAGATACGAAAAGCCCATCCTGCAGCCAGGATGGGCTTTTATAACTTAAAGACGAAGCCTAAGAAGCATCAGCGAGCCACCTTCACCATGTGCACACTGCCGTCTGCCAGCTCCATACGTCGGATGGAAACGCCCTTAGGCTGTGTCGCGCACTGCCGGCCAAGCAAGTCGAAATAGCTCTCAGAAAGCACGCTCTCTGCCTGCTCGTTAGGCGTAGAGATGCCTGTGCTTGCAGGGTTCTTCTTGTAAACGATGTTAGAACGATGCTCCACGCCACCTGCTTTATAGATGCTCTGCACACCCACCGAGTCATAATTCTGGTTATAGAAGTAGATGGTTACGCTGCTGTCAGAGAAGAGGATGTCGTAGTTGCTGTTGTCCTGAAAGTCGTATGGCAGCTCAGTCATATCTGTACTAAGACCCGTATAAGCTGTTGTGGTGAACGTGTAAGGCTGTCCGTCACAATAAATCTCATAATACAGGTCGTTAGGATTCAGATCTTTGCCCTCCGTATCAACGGTTGGGATGTCGAAGTAGAGCACATCAAAGCGTGACAGGTGCTTAATGTCTTTGCTGAACACAGGGTCGGCGGGCACAGCAGCGTTGTAGACCTTCTCGATAAACTTGGGCGCTACATACTCGTTGATGGTATATAGGCGGTTCTTGCCGCAGTTGATGACCAACGACGAGGGATAATCGGCCTTGATGGTATCATTGTCTTCGTCTGGCTGCGCAATCTTGATGGATGGCAGAATGTCGTAGTTAAAGAACGGCGTGCCACCCGTTGAGTCTACCCTTGCCTTGCAGGGCAGGGCATAAACGTGCGAGTTGTAGTTCTCGTCTACGCCCAGATACTGCCGGCCGGCTATCTCTAGCGCGCCATCGCCCTCCAGGTTGGTTATCGAACATTTGATGGGCACGTTGGGCAAGGCCGACTCCAGATGGGTGAGATACACCTCCGTAGGAGGCGTACTGCCCCCATCCTCATCGTCATTGCTTTGCGCATACATCGTTACGTTGGTCTTTGAGGTCTTAGAGAAGTCGCTAGGGTCAGACAGATAGCTCATCTCCAGCGTGGTAGCCTCAAGCTCTGCGCCCGGCAGCGAGGCCGGCTTGTCTGGGTTTACGGTGAAGAGCATGTCGTTGTCGCCCATATAAAACCATGAGCCGTCGGCACTTACAAGGCCTGCATAGCAGTCGTCTATCTGGCGTAGCGTGTCGTTGCGCCACACAAAGCGAATGTTGGTGTTGGCCGAGTCTGTTACATACGTGGTGCTGTCAGCCGACAGTTTCAGCCGTTGTATGTAGTAAGTGTCGCCGCCATCTATGCAATAGGGCTGCGGCGTAGCCATCACCAGGGTGTCGCCTTTGGCCTTGTCACATTTAATCCAAGGCTTGCCCAAGGCCCATACATAAGCCTGAGAGATGGGGTTCTGCACGTAAACGGCGCCGTCGGTGCCCTCTACAACGGCTCCCAAGCCACCGTCTACCTGCAGACTGTATATGTTGCCGTAGCCCATTCCGTAAGCTGATGAGCTGACATACATATTGTCTACCAAGCGTCCCTCGGGCGTTGTGGTGATGGGGGCGTCTGATGTGGCCGCCTTGCTCAGCGACAGCTTGCCGGGCAGAACGTGCGAGCCGGCCACCTTCTTGAGCGAAGTGGTGCGCTGAACCATGGGCTTAGGTCCGTTGCTTACTGTGGCCTGACGTATGGAATAGGTTTGCGCGCCGGCTCCTAAACCGCACAACAGGCTTGCCATAAGAAGTAAAGTTTTTCTCATAAATGATAATTTTTAAATGTGAAGTAATGTCCTTTAATCTCTCTTTCTCAATTTTCGCGTCGCTCATTTTAACAGTTTCCTGCCCCGAAATCATCAGGCATGCGCCCCAGCCGGCATGTTTGCGCACAGCAAAGATGCCCAACATGTTGCCAGACTCTGCGTGTTCTGCCCCTCTTTACGGTCACTTTTATGTATAGCGGCCATGACAAGGAGCCAGGCAGGTGTGAGCGTTGAGATGCTAACGAATAGTAGTGCAAAGTTAAGAAAATTATTTATTTCTGCATGATAATCTCCCTTTTATATTTTAAAATCACACAAAAAGGCGCGTCAGAAGCCCCGCTGTGCCTCTCTTTATAGCCCGCCTGGATGAGTCTTTTGACGTGTTCCTACAAGGCTCTGATAGTCAATCAGTTGGCAATAGTAATGAGATGGCGTTTCAAAATAGGCCTTTTTGCAGCTTAAAACCATGCTTTTCGCAAGTCGAAAGTGCCTATTTTGAAATGCCAAATGATGCATTTTGCGCTCTTGACAAGATGAAAGCAAAATGTCAGGCCATGCGTCTCAGGTGCTCATTATGCGTGAACCCTAAGGCAAGAAAAATGTTAAGGCTGGTTCTATGAATTAGGTAAATGAAGTAAACAGTCTAAGCGCCTATGCCGTTTTGCCCGTCTTCTGCATCTATAGGCTTCAAGACGTCGGGCAAAATCGGTCATGTAGCCCGCTAAAATCTCTTTTCAATTTACGTTTTGATACCCATTATTTTGCAGAAAACGTCTCAATCTGATGGTGAAAAGCAACCTTAGGGCTTCCTGGTCTTTATGTTTCCGGCCTGTGGCGTGGGCTCGATGTCCATGAGATAAAGGTCGGGCGTGATGGTAACAACCACACGCACGGAAGTCTCAGCACGTGTGAAGAGCAGCTTATTGGTATGTTTATTGGTGGCAAGCTCAAAGTGCAGCTGCTCCAGTTCGCCTTCAAATCGATGGTAGAGCCGTTTGCTCCAGAAGATGACGCGGCACTTTCCCCGACTGCTCACGTCGTCTATGACGGCCATGGAGCCCATGGTGCGCAAGGCAAAGAGCTTATACAGCGGGTCTTTATCCTTATCGAAGTCGAGATTAGCCCCCACATGATAGCCCCAAAGCCGCCGTGTGTCGTCAGAGGAGAGCACCTCTGTGGCATATATGCGCTTGAAGCCATATTGCGAGAAGGGGGCAAAGGCTTCGCCCGAGCGTGCCTTCGACTGCTCATACTGCAAGAGAGAGGCTATGGTGATGGGGCTTTCTTGCCATGACTGAGCCTGTCCTTGCAGTGTGAGAGTCAGCAGAATGATGATGTAGAGCAACCGCGTCATGACAGATAGTCTACCTTTTTGAGCCACAAAGTCGCGTCGGCATCGCTCGGCATACGCCAGTCGCCGCGTGGTGAGAGGCTCACGCTGCCCACCTTAGGCCCGTCGGGCAAGCACGAACGCTTGAACTGCTGAGAGAAGAAGCGCCTGAAGAAGGTGCGAAGCCAATGCAGAATGGTGGCATCGTCATAGCTGCCACGCCCCGCAACCTGATTGTCGTCACCCTGAAAGGCGCATTTGGCCAGCATGAGCAGCTTGTCTGGGCTGAAGCCGAAGCGCAGAATGTAATAGAGAAAGAAGTCGTGCAGCTCGTAAGGACCCACCAAGTCTTCGGTCTTTTGCTTGATGTTGCCCTTGCTGTCGGCCGGGGTGAGCTCGGGCGAGATAGGTGTGTCGATGATGTCGAGCAATATCTCGCGTGCCGTCCGTGTGCCGTCAGCAGCCTGAGTGGGCTCTGTTTCGGCTACATATCTCACCAGATGACGTATAAGCGTCTTGGGTATGCTCACGTTGACGCCATACATGCTCATGTGGTCGCCGTTATATGTGCACCATCCCAAGGCCAGTTCGGAGAGGTCGCCCGTGCCTATGACGAGTCCGCCCAGCTGGTTGCTCAGGTCCATGAGTATCTGCGTGCGCTCGCGAGCCTGTGAGTTTTCGTAAGTAACGTCATACGTCTTGCCGTCATGCCCTATATCTTGAAAGTGCTGTGTCACGGCAGCGGCGATGCTTATCTCGCGCAGCGTGACGCCAAGACTCTTGATAAGGCCCACAGCATTGTGATAGGTGCGGCCCGTAGTGCCGAATCCCGGCATCGTAACCCCCACGATGCCCTTGCGGTCCAGGCCCAGGCGGTCGAAGGTACGCACGCAAACCAGCAGGGCAAGCGTTGAGTCGAGCCCGCCACTGATGCCCAGCACCACCGTCTTGCAGTGGGTGTGAACAAGGCGCTTGGCCAATCCGCACACCTGAATGTTGAATATCTCTTCGCAAGACTGTTGCATGTCGCCCTGTGTGGGGATGAAGGGGTGCGGGTTTACCTTGCGTATGAGCCGCCAAGAGTCGGCCTCCTCCATGCGATGAGGGGCGGCAATGTGCAGGTAGTGGCTCGCGTCGGCTGCCATGAGTCGCTGTACGGCGGCATAAGTAGAGTTGTTGCGTCGCTCGGCACGCAACCGCTCAACGTCTATCTGCTGCATGACGAGCTGCTCTTTCAGGCTGAACCGGGCTGAAGAGGCCAGCAGCTGACCGTTCTCGTAGATGAGGGCATTGCCGCCGTAAACCACGTCTTGCGTGCTCTCTCCGAATCCACAGCCGCTGTAAACATATCCGCAGATGGTGCGCGCAGACTGCTGAGCCAGCAGCGAAAGAAGGTAGTTGTGCTTGCCAATGAGTTCGTCTGATGCAGAGAGATTGAATATAATGTCGGCTCCGGCCAGTGCCAAACGGTTGCTGGGAGGCAGGGGTGCCCACACATCTTCGCACAGCTCAATGCCAAACTTCACGCCATAGGCTGTAGTGAAGAGGTGCAGCTGCGGCGACATGAGCACTTCTTGCCCGGCATAGCGAATGGTTTCGGCCTGCAAGTCGGAGGCCGACGCAAACCATCTCTTTTCATAAAACTCGCTGTAGTTGGGCAGATAGGTCTTGGGCACGATGCCCAATATGGCGCCATGCTGCATGACCAGGGCGCAGTTGAGCAGCAGCGGGCCCACCGCCACCGGCACTCCTACTATGGCTATAATGTCTGTCTGGCATGTGCCCTCCAGCAGGCTGGCCACGCCAGACTCTGCCCCTTGAAGCAGCGTTTGCTGCCTGAAGAGGTCCTGACATGTATAGCCGGTTACGGAAAGTTCGGGAAAGACGATGATTTCGGCACCCTTATCAGATGCCTCGAGGGTGAGACGTAGTATCTCTCCACAGTTGTATTCGGGGTTAGCCACCCTTACTTGGGGTATTGCGGCGGCCACTTTTACAAATCCATATTTCATGACGGATAATTGTTTTAGCGCTTTTACTTGATGGTTACCTGTGTGGCTCCGTAGCCATATTCTTGGAAGGAGGCATCTTGATAGGGATATTGCTTGTAGCGATAGTTGAGTTCGTGGATGATGGCATGGCGCAACACGCCCTCGCCCTTGCCATGTATGAACACTATTTTCTGCCCTTTCTTGTCTTTGTTTTCTTCGAGCACGCGCCTGAAGGTTTGCATCTGATAGTCAAGAATGTCGGCCGAGCTCATTCCTACAGTAGAGTCGAGCAGCTCAGAGGCATGGAGGTCGATGACCAACTTATCGTCGCGCAGCACCTTTTTTATCTTATGGCTCTTGCTTTGGTTGTTGTCATAGCGCTTAACGAGCGCTTCGGGAGTGCGTGCAGGAGCCACATCGGCCTTCTGTTTGGCAGGTTCATGGGCGTAGAGCTCTTGCTTGAGCTGGTTCGCATTGATGACAAGTGGCCGCACGGGTCGGTCGTTCTCTATGATGGGATAGAGCAGGGCATGCTTCTCAAAGAAGTCGTTGGCTTGGAACGAGCGGGGCTTGAAGAACTTCACCGCGTCTATTCTCACCTGTACATCCACTGCGGGCTTGAGCAAGAACGACTTGTCGCGCTTAAAGGCAAAGAGCTGCACGCACGTGCGTATCATAGAGTTGAGCTGCTCTCGGCCAAAGGTTTCAATGCGCAACTTGGTGTTGGGCTCTGCCGTTCCCTGGGCAAACACCGTCCATGAGGCATCTTCAGCTGTGAGCCAAACATAGGAAATGAAATAGTTGCTGTCGTTGATGACATAGGCATCAAACTGCGTGTTGGTTATCATATTGTCGTCTACGGGCACAAAAGCCAAATAGAACGACAGCTTGTCGCCGCCTTTTCGCTCCTGAGGCTTGGGCGTAAAGTTAACCGAAGGATCGTCATTTGTCTCTTGCTCAGCCTCGTCGGCTTCTTCCGGCTCATCGGGTTGGGCACTTCCCTGAAGCTTGGCTTTGATGGAACGATCATCGGGCTCATGGACTTCCTGGGCCTTTGAGCGCGTTTCTATCACCTTGCGGGTGCTGTAGTCGTCATCTTCTACCACCACCACCTCATTAATGGGCGTGGGTATTTCGAAACCGTCGGCATCTTCAACGAGAACAATGTTTTTGCCTTGAAAGCCGGAAATGCGGCCGCCACCTATATCACTTAGAAATCTTACCTTATCACCTACCTTCATATCTATTGATTATTTAATGCTTTAAATTGTTGTGCAAACATACAAAAAAAACGGCATATTAGCAAACTTATATTAGAAATGTGGACAACAGAGGGGCTTCGGCGCCCCGGTGGGGCTGCTTAGGAAGAGAGAAAAGATGGGGAAGAGAGAAAAGAACGGTGCAAAAAATTTGTAGTTAACGATAAAATTGCATATTTTTGTAACACATAACATGAAGGGTTATACCATGGACAAGAGCAAGAAATTTGTGATTACCATTGCCAGGCAGTTTGGTACGGGAGGACACGAGATAGGAGAGGAGATAGCCAAAAGGCTGGGAGTGAAGCTTATTGACAAGCAGATACTCACGGCAGTGGCTGAGAAACTGCGCATAACACCGGAAAAAGCGGCCAGGCTGGATGAGAAACGGCCATCGTGGTGGGATGACTTTGCAGTGTTCTACAGGGCTTTTGCCGACTCAACTACTTACTCCGGCAACGAGCGCGAGCTCACTTCCAGGCAAATGTTCAACGCTCAGGCTGCTGAGATAAAGGCTATAGCGCGCCATGAAAGTTGTGTGGTGATAGGGCGTTGCGGCTTCTACCTCTTTGCCGATACGCCCAACACGGTAAGAATTTTTCTTCATGCCGACCGACAAGCGCGCCTGACGCGTATCATGCAGATATATAACACGGATGAGCGTAAGGCCAGGCAGATGATGGAAGAGCATGACTATGGCAGGGAGATATACACCAAAGACATGACGGGCAAGACGTGGAACGATGCCACTAACTATGACTTGTGCCTTGACATTACGCCCTACAGCACGCAGACAGCCACCGACCTGCTCATGGAGTATATAAACAAATAAGGCTTCATCTCCGTACCTCTTGCTTGAAGAAGAAAGGAGATGAAGCCCCTCATATCTAAGGAGAGCATTAGCCTCTAGACCACCAATGCTTCTTCTTGGGCTGTCTTTCTTGTCCCAGATCGCGATGATAAGCCTCGGCTATGCGCTCGCGCCACGTCTGATGATGGCTTATCATCTGATAAATCTCTCCCCAATCAGGCAGTCCGCCCATGTTGCGGTCGTCTATAAATATGTCTGCCTTAATCTTGCGTGAGAAGTGATTGTTGTTGGTGGTGCCGTTTTCCTCAGGATAGTCTTTGTTTACAGCATAAAAGTCTACGCCTCTTTGGTGGCACCAGTCTACAGCCTCTTGCAGCAACTCGCCCTCTCTCACGCTCCAGAGTATAAGCCTGTGCCCGTCTTTGATGAGCATTTTGAGCGTTTCTGTAGCAAAAGGCAGCTCGTCGCCTATCTTAGGGTATCTGTGTTCTACTATTGTTCCGTCAAAATCAACAGCTATTATCATCTCGTCTTTTATTAATCTTCTTACCTTATTATATATATAAGGAGAGAGAAAGCACCCTGGCTTGGGCTGTGACTTTCTTTCTCCTTACTAGCGGCTTGTGCCGAATTATCGTTTCACTGAATTGTCTTTGGGGTTGCCATAGTGGCTGGAGCTGTAGTTGCCATAACGGCCGTAGCTTCCGTAACTTCCGTAACTGCCATAATGGCCGTAGTGACCGTAGCGACCATACTTGCCATATTTGCCATAGCCATAATAGTAGCCATACTTCTTCTTCGACATGTCTATGCCGTTGATGACAATGCTCATATTGGGCAACTTCTTTTCTTTTGAGAGCTCGTTGATAAGTTCGAAGCTAGACTTCTCGGTATAGTCGGCACGGCAAACATAGACCGTAGCGTTGGCCACACGACCCACTTCCAGGGTATCGGTAACCAGACCAACGGGCGCGGTGTCTATCAATATATAGTCATACTCTGTCTTGAGCAAGTTGAAAATCTTGTCGAGCGACGGCCGGGCGATGAGCTCGGTGGGGTTGGGCGGTATAGGTCCGGCCATGAGCAAATCTAGATTACTGTTGATGCCTGAGGATAATATCTGCTCGTTCACTTCTTCTTGCGAAGGATTCTCCTTCAGCAGCAGGGGCGTGATGCCGTGATGATGGTCGGGAATCTCGAAGAGTTCGGCCAGACGGGGCTTACGAATGTCAAGTCCTACTAGCAATACTTTCTTTCCAAGCAGTGCGAACGACACGGCAAGGTTGGCACAGTTGAATGTCTTTCCCTCACCTGATGTGGTAGAAGTGAACATAACCGTATTCTCACCCTCCTTGAGCATGAATTGCAAGTTGGTTCGCATGGAGCGGTAGATTTCCTCCATTTGGTTGTTCACATTCTCATGCACCACGATGTCGGCCTTTGTCTTGGCGGTCTCGCTGGCCACGGCCACATCCGCCAGAATGGGCAGTTTGGTGAGCTTAGCCACATCGTCGTGACCTTCTATCTTATATCTGAAGAACTGCATGAGGAAGAATATGAGCGACGGCAGCAGCAAAGCCACGGCCAAAGCAATGCCATACACCATGCTCTTCTTGGGGCTTACCTGTCCGCCATACTGCGGATCGTCTATCAGCTTGCCCTTGTCGGCTGTTGCAGCCAGTGATATGCTGTTTTCCTCACGCTTTTGCAAGAGCATCAGATAGAGGCCCGACTTTACTTCCTGCTGGCGTCCCATCTGGTTCATTTGCCTCTCTTGTCTAGGAGTCTGGGCTACCTGAGCATTATACTTCTCATATTGAGCCGCAATAGCGTCACGCTGTATGAGCAGGCTCTTGCGTGCTTGGTCTATGGCGCGCCTGATGTTGACGTTCAAGTCGCGTAGCTGGTCGGTGATAGGTTCTACAACCGGCGAGTTCTCAGAGGCGCTGCGCAAGAGTCTGTTGCGCTCAAGTACCAACTCGTTGTATTTGTTGATGAGATTTGTTGAGCTCTGATCTTGCAGGCCTACATTAGACGGCAGTACCTGGAAGCGGCGTCCCGACTGCTTCATGAAATCGGCTATGTTGTTGAGCAGCTCAATCTGCGTTTCCTGTTGAGCCAGTTGCTGCTCGTACTGGTTCTGGTTATTGAAGCTGCTGCCGGCGTTCATGTCGAGTTGCACCATCCCGTTGGCTTCTTTATAGTTTTGCAGTTCGCCTTCTGTCTTTCCCAGTTCGGCGTTGATCTTGTTCAAACGACCATTGATAAATTCTTCTGTTCGTTTGGCTATCTCGTTCTTGTCATCGTTGGCCTGGCGGTTATATACCACCACGAGCTGCTTGAGATAATCCATAGAGCGTGCTGCCGACTCGTCTGTCATAGAGAGCAGGGCAATGGATGATGCCGTCTTGTCAGCCGCTACCGACAGTTCACCAGCAAATTTTTGGCATGCCATGCGTGGCGACACAATGTTCACGTTGAGCACCTCGCCGTTTTCCATTTGCTGTGCCACGTTGTTATCGTCTATGCTGATGTTTCCGGCCCGTGTGTATATTGTAGCCGGCAGGCTCGTTAGGGTTCGGTTGAGTGAGAAGGGCCCTTCACACATATTGTCAGCTGTGGGCACCGAGTAGATGCCTTTCACGTCGTAGCCGTTGCTGGTGCGTGTGATGGTGAGCGAAATAGAGCAGTTGAGCTTCTCGCGGTGCAGCGGGTCGATGTCTACGTTGAGCGGTTGAGTCTTATAAAGCAACCTGTCGTTCACACGGCCTTTGGTTGAATAAGTTACGTATAGCTTCAAATCTCTCACTGCCTCCTCGGCCAGTGAGTGCGATTGCAGTATCTCAATCTCATTGTCAAGGCCATTAGAGTTGGTTATCAGTCCGAGGCTCTGAGAGTTTTTCAGTGAGCTGCCTCCGCCGTTGCCGTTGTTGTCCTTGATAAGAATCTTGGCAGATGTCTGATAAATGGGCGTGGTATAGCGCAGATAGATGGCTGCCAGGCCCAGAAAGATGATAAGCGACAGTACATACCACTTCCAGTTGAGCACCAGAATGGTATAGATGGTGGTAAAGTCGAATGACGCCTTACCTTCTTCGAGCTCCTCTTTGGCATTCTCGGCTGCTGTACCCTTTCTCTTTATTTCTTCCATTCTTAGATAGGTTTATTATCTTTTTTGTTAATATCGTGTGGTGGGTGATGGGCTACTTGGTCAGATTTTCCTCTGCCAATTGCTGCAAATACTTTCCGTAGCCGTTCTTCAGCATAGGTTTGGCCAGCTCTTTGAGGTTCTCGGCTGTTATCCATCCCTGCTTAAAGGCTATTTCCTCCAAGCAGGCAACCTTGAGTCCCTGCCGTTTTTCTATCACCTCTATGAAGGTGCTGGCCTCTGAAAGACTGTCGTGTGTGCCGGTGTCGAGCCATGCAAAGCCACGCTGCAACGTCTGTACCTTCAGTTCGTTGTGCCTCAGGTATTCTTGGTTCACGCTGGTTATCTCCAGCTCGCCACGTGCTGACGGCTTGATGTTCTTGGCTATTTTCACCACGCTGTTGGGATAGAAGTAGAGGCCCACCACTGCATAATTAGACTTGGGGTGAGCGGGTTTCTCTTCTATGCTCAGGCAGTTGCCTTCATTGTCAAACTCGGCTACGCCGTAGCGTTCGGGGTCGTTGACGTAATAGCCGAACACAGTAGCCTTGCCTTCTTTCTCGGCTGTGGCCACGCTTTGCCGCAACAAACCTGTGAAGCCCGAGCCATAAAAGATGTTGTCGCCCAGCACCAGGCATACGCTGTCAGAGCCAATAAACTCTTCTCCTATGATGAAGGCTTGTGCCAGCCCATCTGGTGATGGCTGCTCGGCATAGCTGAAGTGCACGCCCAGCTCATGACCGTCGCCCAGCAAGCGACGGAACCCCGGAAGGTCGTAAGGGGTAGATATAATAAGAATGTCCCTGATGCCCGCAAGCATCAACGCAGACACCGGATAATAGATCATAGGTTTGTCGAAAATGGGTATCAACTGCTTGCTGACACCTTTTGTGATGGGGTAGAGGCGCGTGCCCGAACCACCTGCTAGAACGATTCCTTTCATAATTTCACATTATATAATGTAAGTAATCATGTCGTTGCCTTTCTATGCTAAGGCCGGCATGTAGTAATGTTATAACGTGGCAAAGGTACAAATAAAATTTTATATGATAATACATATTTTTAAGAAATATGTGAGTGTGACGACTTTTTATCATGAATTTTTTGTACCTTTGCGCAAAATTTAGAGGGCTTTGAAGTCCTTATTGAATAAAACAACTGTAAAACGTAGATTATGAACTTTATATCCAGACTATTTCATAAGACGGAAGAAAAGGCCAAGGTGGGCGGCATGGAAGACTATATGACGCTCGTCAGGGTGTATTTTCAGGCTGTTCTGGCTTCTCGGTTGGGTATTACCAACCTAGCCATGGTGCCCGACCTGAGGGTTTTCAAGGCTACCTTTCATATTCCCACGGCTAATAATAAGCTAGGCGTTTCTGAGCGCAACCAGTGCAAGAAGATGATGAAAGAGCTCTATCACACCGAGGATGACTTCTTTGATGAGATAGACAAGAGTATTAAGAAGAACTGTCGTCGGCTGCAAGACGTGCAGACCTATCTGGTGCAATTCCAGAACTTTACCCAAGATCTCATGATGCTTATAGGCAATCTTATGAAGTTTAAGTTGCGTGTGCCTGGCTTCTTCAAGAAGGCTATCTACGCCATGACGGAGAAAACGGTGAGCGACATCTTTAATAAAAATGACTTTAAGGAGGCTGATGTCATAAAGACAGTTGTTGCTATCCGTCAGTTTAACAAGACACTGGGCTTCTCAGAGCATTGGGTAACCAACTTTGTTTATCAGGTTGTGCTGCTCGCAAAGAAAGAGCCAAGGCCTGCTGATGACGACAAAAAAAAGCAATGATTGAACCTTAAATGCAAAAAAGCTGCACTTTCTTTTGGTTAAATCAAAACTTTAAGTTACATTTGTACGCAAAAATCGCACACACATGACTGCTAATGAGGACAAGCTTAACACGTTTACTACCCGCGTAAGGCAGATGATTCTCCAATACAAGGATTTAAAAAAGGAGAATAACGAGCTTTATGCCATGGTGGACGAGCGTGACAAGAAGATAAAAGACCTTCAGGAAAAGCTATCCCAGGCGCAGGAAAACTATAAGTCTCTGAAGATGGCAAAGATGCTGGAGGTTACTGACACCGACGTCGAAGGCGCGCAGAAGCGCATTGCCAAGCTTATCAGGGAAGTGAATAAATGCATCACTCTGCTGAGTGAGAAATAATCGGGAACCCAATGCCGGAAGAAACGAAACTACATATCAGGCTGCATGTATATGACACCGAATTCTCTATAGGAGTGCCTAAGGAGGACGAGGAGTATTATCGCAAAGCTGCCAAACTCATCACCGACACAGTGAATAGCTATGCCGGTGCATACAAGGGCCGCAAAAGCGAAAAGGAAATACTGTATATGGCCTTCATCGACATCGCTCTACGGTATGAAAAAGAAAGCGCAAGAAACGACACTGCGCCCTTCCAGAGTATTCTCGGACAACTCACCTCGGAAATAGAGGATGCATTGAAGAAATGAGAATACTAACAATTTAATGCTATTAAATAAATGGAATATGTAATCATTGCAGTGGTGGCTCTCGTGCTGGGAGGCGCTGTTGGATATATGCTCTTTCGTTATATCCTGACCGGAAAATACAAAGAGATGATGGCTACGGCCGAAAAGGATGCCAACGTGATAAAGGAGAAGAAGCTCCTGGAAGTGAAAGAAAAGTTTCTGAACAAGAAAAGCGAGCTGGAAAAAGAGGTGCAGCAACGCAACCAGAAAATACAGCAAAGCGAGAACAGGCTCAAGCAGAAAGAGCTGAACCTCAAACAGAGACAGGAAGAAATGGCACGCCGGCAGCAGGATGTAGACAATCAGCAGCAGCATATTGACAACGAGAAGAAGCTCATGCAAGTGAAGCAGGCCGAGCTCGACAAGATGCAGGAGAAAGAACGGGCAAAGCTTGAGGAACTGTCTGGACTGTCGGCCGAAGAGGCAAAGGCCAGACTCGTTGAGAGCTTGAAGGATCAGGCTAAGCTGGATGCTGCCAGCTACGTGAACGAAATAGTAGACGAGGCAAAGATAAACGCTAACCAACAAGCTAAGAAAATCGTTATTCAGACTATACAGCGCGTTGCAACCGAAACAGCAATAGAAAACTCTGTGAGCGTGTTCCACATAGACAACGACGAGGTGAAAGGCCGTATC
The DNA here is from genome assembly GCA_902496445.1 of uncultured Prevotella sp. Classification (GTDB taxonomy): domain Bacteria; phylum Bacteroidota; class Bacteroidia; order Bacteroidales; family Bacteroidaceae; genus Prevotella. The sequence goes on from CABVAZ010000003.1 coordinate 55,823, forward strand.
ATTGGTCGAGAGGGTCGTAACATACGCGCCCTGGAAGCTGCGACAGGCGTAGAAATTGTGGTTGATGACACTCCAGAGGCTATTGTGATTTCTGCTTTTGACCCTATACGCCGTGAGGTTTGCCGACTGGCTCTTCATCAGCTGGTGGCTGATGGACGAATACATCCGGCACGTATAGAAGAGGTGGTGGCTAAAGTGAAGAAGCAACTGGATAATGAAATTATTGAGACAGGCAAGCGTACAGCCATAGACTTGGGTATACACGGCCTGCATCCAGAATTGGTTCGCATCATCGGAAAAATGAAATATCGCTCGTCTTACGGTCAAAACTTGTTGCAGCATGCACGTGAGACAGCCAACTTATGCGCTGTTATGGCTGCAGAACTCGGACTTAACCCCAAAAAGGCTAAGCGTGCCGGACTGCTGCATGACATCGGTAAGGTGCCTGACGAGGAAACAGAGCTGCCGCACGCTCTATATGGCGCGAAGATAGCTGAGAAGTATAAGGAGAAGCCTGATATAGTAAATGCCATTGCGGCACACCATGACGAGGTGGAAATGACTTCGCTTATTGCGCCTATCGTGCAGGTTTGTGATGCCATTAGTGGCGCTCGTCCAGGCGCAAGACGAGAGATTGTAGAGGCTTATATTAAGAGACTCAACGATTTGGAAGCTATTGCCATGAGCTATCCTGGCGTGACAAAGACATACGCCATACAGGCCGGACGTGAGCTGCGCGTGATAGTGGGAGCCGACAAGATGGACGACGCCGAGAGTGAAAAACTATCTTCTGAAATAGCTACCAAGATACAGAACGAGATGACTTATCCCGGACAAGTCAAGATAACCGTGATACGTGAGACGCGTTCTGTGGCTTACGCAAAATAAGCAAACTCAAACAATCATAAACATCGGCTGCATGTCCGCAAGGGCATGTGGCTTTTTTTATCCTCATCTCACTGTAAACAGATTATAACCTAGGGCTCTGAAAACTTGAAAAGTGAGGCTAAGATTTGTGATTAAGGTCAGTAGTGCGTCTGGATAATCATTCGGTTTTTTCGGGCTCTGGTAAAATTTATAAAGTGCAAGATATTGATTCGCCTTTAGAGGTTAAATACATAGCAAACTTCAGAAAAAGGTTCTGACATGCAAAAATACCATAATTTTTTTGTTCTCTGACTGATTTATATTACTTTTGCATCAAGAAAGAAGTATAATTAGATTAACAAGAATGTTTAAGAAAAGACGTTGGCATTGCCTGCCGGGACAGGAGCCCACAGCAATGGACTTGAAAATAATAGACCTAGAGAAGCGAGGCAAGCTGGTGCCTACGCGAGATATGATAAAGACTCCCGAGCAGATAGAGGGAATACGCAAGGCTGGTGCGGTGAACACGGGATGCCTTGATGCCGTGGAGGCTGCTATACATCCGGGAATGAATACACAGGAGATCGATGATATTTGTATGCAATATTGCAAGGAACATCATGCTCACCCCTCTTGTCTTAATTATGAGGGCTTCCCCAAAAGTGTGTGCACAAGCATCAACGAAGTGGTGTGCCACGGCATTCCCAAGAAAGAAGATGTGCTGCAGCCCGGTGATATTGTGAACGTAGACATGACGCTCGACGTAGACGGATACTTTGGCGATGCCTCGCGAATGTTCATCATAGGTGGGAAAACTACACCTGAGAAGGAACAGTTGGTGCGTGTGACCAAAGAATGTCTGGACTTGGGCGCCAAGGCAACTGTGCCCTATTGCACCATAGGCGACATTGGTCATGCCATACAGCAGCATGCTGAGAAATACGGATATGGTGTAGTGCGCGACTTGTGCGGGCATGGAGTGGGATTGGCTATGCATGAGAAGCCCGATATTCTGCATTATGGCCACAGAGGCGAGGGCATGGTGCTGGTGCCCGGAATGGTGTTCACCATAGAACCGATGATAAACATGGGCACATGGAAGGTGTTCATAGATGCTGATGATCCCTACGGTTGGGAGGTGATTAGCGGCGACGAGCAGCCTAGCGCACAGTGGGAGCATACCTTCCTTATGACCGATAAGGGTGTGGAGGTGCTCTCACACTAAGTAGGGAGGCACGCTCCCGCAACGCATAAAAGAAATGGAAACAAACAATATATATATTCTGGGCATAGAGTCCAGCTGCGATGACACCAGCGCGGCAGTGTTGCGCAATGGCGTACTGCTTAGCAATGTTACGGCATCGCAGGAGGTGCACCGTGCCTATGGAGGCGTGGTGCCAGAGCTGGCATCACGGGCTCACCAACAGAACGTGGTGCCTGTAGTGGATCAGGCCATCAAGCGGGCCGGCATCACCAAGGAGATGCTCTCGGCTGTGGCCTTTACACGCGGACCAGGATTGATGGGCTCTTTGCTCGTGGGCGTGAGCTTTGCCAAAGGATTTGCACGCTCATTAGAGGTGCCACTTATAGAAGTGAATCACCTGCAGGGGCATGTTATGGCACATTTTATCAAGGAAAGCGATGACGACAATCATATGCCACCTCTGCCTTTTGTTTGTCTACTAGTGAGTGGAGGAAACTCACAGATTGTAAAGGTGAACGCTTATAATGATATGGAGGTGCTGGGACAAACCATAGACGATGCGGCGGGAGAAGCCATTGATAAGTGCTCGAAGGTAATGGGACTGGGTTATCCTGGCGGACCCATCATAGATAAATTGGCGAGACAGGGCGATCCTCATGCCTTTAAATTCTCAGAACCGCATATACCCGGACTCAATTACTCGTTCTCGGGACTGAAGACATCTTTCCTTTACAGTTTGCGCAAATGGGTAGCCGAAGATCCTAACTTCGTGGAGAACCACAAGAATGATTTGGCTGCCAGCTTGGAATATACTATTGTAGATATTCTGATGAAGAAATTGCGCCAAGCCGTTAAGCTTTGTGGCATCAAACATGTGGCCGTGGCAGGTGGCGTCTCGGCTAACACAGGATTGCGTAATGCCTTTAAGGAACATGCCAAGAAATATGGTTGGACTATCTATATACCCAAATTCAGCTATACAACCGACAACGCGGCTATGATAGCCTGTGTGGGTACCTTTAAATATAAGGACAAGGACTTTGCTAGTATAGACCTGCCGGCTTACTGCAAGGTTACCTTTAAATGAGAAACGAACGATAAGATAAAATGGAATTCGAAAGCAAAATTATATCTAGACAAATAGGCGACTTGCTCTATGCCTCCGGACTCACAGTGGGCACCGCCGAGAGTTGCACCGGAGGGCGCATAGCAGAGGCTATCATGTCTATTCCCGGAGCATCCAACTACTTCAAGGGTGGCATCATATCCTATACCAACGAGATAAAGGAAAAATTGCTTAACGTGAGCCATCAGACACTTGAAGAGCAGACTGCCGTGTGCGAGGATGTTGCCAAGCAAATGGTTGAGGGCGCTCTTGAGGCTCTTAACACAGACTTTGCCATAGCTACCACTGGTATAGCAGGACCTGGAGGAGGATCACAAGAGATACCCGTAGGAACTATTTGGCTGGCATGGGGCTCGAAAGATGAGGTGAATACCATGAAGCTGAACCAAGACTTTGGTCGCGACATCAATTTGGCCATTGCAACCAACAAGGCTATTCGCAACTTCTTGGGCTATCTGAAAGAAAAAATGCAAAGTCTCGAAAGCCCAAACAGCCAGATCGACGAGCAGCAGCCTGTCTTCGGACGCAAGGATTAAGAACCGCACAGGCATGGCAAATGGCTTGGCTGCGGGTTGCAGTAAGACGTAACAGAAGATGCTAAAAAGCATAAGTAAGGCTGTGTGAAGAGGTTAAGAATAAAAAAAAGCTTAATTCCGAACACAAATTCAAACGATTCTTTTGTAAGTTCAGGAAAAGTTTGTAATTTTGCACGCTGTTTGGAATAGGTATCAATTAACGAAACGGAAAATTAAAGATAGCAATGTCTAAGATTTGTCAAATCACAGGAAAGAAGGCACAGTCAGGTTGCAATGTGTCTCACTCAAAGCATCGCACAAAGCGCACCTTTGACGTTAACCTCTTCAGCAAGAAGTTCTACTATGTAGAGGAGAATTGCTGGATAGAGCTGAAGATCAGTGCTGCTGGCCTTCGTCTTATTAATAAAGTTGGTCTTGACGCAGCCCTGAAGCAGGCCGTGAGCAAAGGCTATGTTAACTGGAAAGACATTAAAGTTATAGGAGATTAATCGTCATGGCAAAGAAAGCAAAGGGCAATAGAGTGCAGGTAATACTTGAGTGCACCGAGATGAAGAACAGTGGTTTGCCCGGCACGAGCCGTTATATAACCACAAAGAATCGTAAGAACACCCCGGGACGTCTTGAGCTGATGAAGTATAACCCTATACTGAAGAAGATGACCCTCCACAAGGAGATTAAGTAAGTCTAACAATTTAAAGGCTAAGTAAAATGGCAAAGAAAGCGGTCGCTACCCTCCATGAAGGTTCTACGGATGGTCGCGCATATACAAAGGTTATCAAGATGGTGAAGAGCCCCAAGACAGGAGCTTACATCTTTGATGAGCATATGGTGCCCAACGAGGCAGTTAAAGATTTCTTTAAGAATTAATTATTCTGACAGATAAAATCTGAAAGGTTGCAAATTATTTTGCAACCTTTTTTATTTTTAGTATCTTTGCAACAAAATATATCAGTTATGGGCTTATTTGGGCTGTTCAATAAGAGCAAGAAAGAAACGCTAGACAAAGGATTGGAGAAGACCAAGCAGAGCGTCTTTTCTAAGATAGCACGTGCCGTTGCCGGTAAATCTACAGTAGATGATGATGTGCTTGACAATCTTGAAGAGATTCTTATCTCGTCTGACGTGGGCGTAGAAACCACCATCAAAATCATTGACCGTATACAGGAAAGGGTAAAAAGGGACAAGTATGTATCTACCGGAGAGCTTAATAGAATTCTGAGGGAGGAAATAGCCAAACTGCTTACGGAGAGTAACAACGGCAGCAACAGCGATTGGGACATTCCGCAAGGGCACAAGCCTTACGTCATTTTAGTGGTTGGTGTCAACGGAGTTGGTAAGACAACTACCATTGGCAAGCTGGCCTATCAATTCAAGAAAGCCGGAAAGAAGGTCTATTTAGGTGCTGCCGACACCTTCAGGGCTGCAGCAGTAGAACAAATAGATATATGGGGCAAGCGCGTTGGAGTGCCTGTTGTGAAGCAGCAAATGGGCTCCGACCCTGCCAGCGTGGCTTTCGATACCCTGCAGAGTTCCAAGGCTAATGATGCCGATGTTGTGCTTATCGACACAGCAGGAAGACTCCATAACAAGGTGGGATTGATGAACGAGCTGAAGAAAATAAAGGATGTAATGAAGAAGATTATACCCACAGCGCCCGACGAAGTACTGTTGGTGCTCGACGGCTCTACCGGACAAAATGCTTTTGAGCAGGCCAAACAGTTCTCGGCTGTTACACAAATCACTTCACTCGCCATTACCAAACTCGACGGAACAGCCAAAGGAGGCGTGGTAATTGGTATCAGTGACCAGCTGAAAGTGCCCGTTAAGTACATTGGACTAGGTGAAGGAATGGAAGATCTTCAGCTCTTTGACAAAGAACAATTCGTAGATTCTCTTTTCAAGAATGAAGCATAATCAGATAGATATCATCACTATGGGCTGCTCAAAGAACCTTGTAGACTCTGAGCTGCTTATGAAACAGTTTGAGGCTAACGGCTATCACTGCGTGCACGACTCTAAGCGGCCACAAGGCGAGATAGCCGTCATCAACACGTGTGGCTTCATTGAGAGCGCTAAAGAAGAGAGCATTAACACCATTCTAGAGTTTGTAGCCCGTAAGCAAGCCGGACAACTTAACAAGCTCTTTGTCATGGGGTGCCTCTCACAGAGATATAAGGACGAACTGGAACGAGAAATACCAGAGGTAGATAAGTTCTATGGCAAGTTCAACTACAAGCAGCTCCTTCATGATTTAGGCAAGGCCGACATACCGTCGTGCGACGGCCAACGCCATATAACAACGCCCAAGCACTATGCATATATTAAGATAGCCGAGGGATGCGACAGGCATTGCGCCTATTGCGCCATCCCTCTCATTACGGGCAAGCACGTGAGCCGTCCCATGAACGAAATACTCAATGAGGTGAGCGAACTGGTTGCCCAGGGCACAAAAGAATTTCAGGTCATTGAACAAGAGCTTACCTACTATGGCGTAGATATTGACGGTCACCACCACATAGCCGAGCTGATAAGTAAAATGGCTGACATCCCAGGCGTCAAATGGATCAGGCTTCACTATGCCTATCCCAACGACTTTCCTATGGAACTGCTCGATGTGATGCGCGAAAAGCCTAATGTGTGCAAGTATCTGGACATTGCATTGCAACACATCAGCGACCACATGTTGCAGAGAATGCACAGACATGTGACCAAAGCCGATACTCTGCAGCTGCTAAAGGAGATAAGGAATAGGGTGCCGGGCATACATATCAGGACAACACTCATGGTGGGATTTCCCGGAGAGACAGACGAAGACTTCAACGAGCTGATGCAATTCGTAAAGGAACAACGCTTCGAGCGCATGGGCGCCTTTGCCTATTCAGAAGAGGAGGGCACTTACAGCGCCACGCATTATGAAGATGATGTGCCGCCAGAGGTGAAACAGCAACGTCTCGACACACTCATGGCTTTGCAGCAAGACATCAGCGAAGAGATTGAAGCACAGAAAGTGGGAAGCGTCATGACGGCCATCATAGACCGTAAAGAAGGTGATTATTACATCGGACGCACCGAATATTGCTCGCCGGAAGTAGACCCCGAAGTGCTCATCCCCGCTTCTGAGCGTAGACTCCGTGTGGGACAGTTCTATCAAGTGAGGATTACAGGCTCTGACGAGTTTGACCTTTTCGCAACAACAAGACTATAAGCAACATTATGAACAATAAAGAGTTTATCTCTGCTCTGTCACAACGAACCGGCTATTCGCAAGAAGACACTCAGCGATTGGTGAGTAATCTAGTTACTGCAATGGGCAACGAGTTTATGAACGGTGAGTCGGTGAACATAGCAGGTTTCGGAACTTTCGACGTGAAGAAGCGATTGGAGCGGGTGCTTATCAATCCCTCTTCAAAGAAGCGCATGTTGGTTCCGCCTAAGCTGATATTGAATTTTCGACCTGCTGCCTCTGTTAAAGAAAAGTTGAAGAAAGGAGGCGAGGCCTGATTATGGTGAAATCATCGTTAAGAAGAATAACCGAAAGCGTAGCTAAAAAGCAAAAGCTGCCCGTAGAAGACATAGAAAAGTTCATCACAGCCCTGTTTGAGGTTACTGATGAGGGCCTTCATGCTGACAAACAAGTAAAGATTAAGGGTCTTGGAACATTCAAGATAACCACCGTAAAGCCTCGCGAAAGTGTTAATGTAAACACGGGTGAAAGGGTGCTTATCAATAGTCACGACAAGGTTACGTTCACCCCCGACGCGTCTATGAAAGAGCTTGTGAATAAGCCTTTTGCACAATTCAAGACCGTGGTGGTGAATGATGGTGTTGATATTGCCAAGCTTGAAACTACCGAACAGTTGGAAGAGGAGAAAGAAAAAGACAACTCTCCTGAACCCGAAAAAACAGAGGAGGTACAAGAATCAGTAGAAAGCGAAGCTCAGCAACCCGCAACAACCGTGGTGGATGAGGCTGCCCCTGAAACCAAAGATGTTGAAGTTCCGCATGAAGCGGAAAGACTAGAACCTGCCGTCAACGCCGAAGAGGCCAAGCAAGAAGAGGCTGAGCCGGTGGCAGTGCCTACGCCTCGTGAAGTAAAGGCGGAACCCCTGATACAAGAAAAACCCGTCGAAACTCGACCAAAAAGGCCCATGGAGCCTGCCGTCAACGCCGAAGAGGCCAAGCAAGAAGAGGCTGAGCCGGTGGCAGTGCCTACGCTTCGTGAAGTAAAGGCAAAACCCGTGATACAAGAAAAGCCTGTCGAGGCTCAACCAAAAAGGCCTATATCACCTGCCGAAAATGCCCCTTTGAGGCGGCAAAAGCGGCATTATTGGCTGGCAATATCATTGGTTGTGGCTTTCATCCTTGGAATAGCAATATTCTCATATAATTCTTTCCAAACAACCACAGAGCAACCTAAGGTTGCGATGAAGCCTGCGCCAAAGTCCAACACCAAGACTTCTACACGCAAGACCAAGGCACCACAGCCTCCCAAAGAGGCAGACGATCCCTATGCCGTCAAGCCTATGGCTGAATATATGAAGGATCCCAGAATTAAATATGGCGCTTATGATATTGTAGGAATAGACAAAATCGTCACACTACGTGAGGGTCAGACTCTTCAGTCTGTTTGCAATAGCACGTTGGGAAGCTACATGATATGCTACTTCGAGGCTGTCAATCCCGACAAGAACCTCAAGGCAGGTGACAAAGTTCGCATTCCTAAGGTTAAAATTCGCAAGCGCAATTAACAAAAGAGCATTAAATTTGTAAAGATAGAATGATTGAAAAAGTTTCTTAAAATATTGGTTTTAAGAAACTTTTTTAATATTATTTAGGTGCTTATCTTCGCCCATAACGCTTTAATATTGTACTTTTGCGTTATAAATAAGGTATAATACAAACATTATAAAAATATTTCAGTCATGGCAGAAGCTATTGATATTCGTGAACTCAATGCACGAATAGAACAACAAAGCGCATTTATAACCAACCTGAGAACCGGAATGGACCAGGTGATAGTGGGCCAGAAGCATCTTGTAGATGCCCTTCTCATTAGCCTGCTCAGCGGTGGACATATCTTGTTGGAGGGCGTTCCGGGTCTTGCTAAGACGCTGGCCATAAAGACCCTGGCTCATCTCATCGATGCTCAATACAGCCGTATACAGTTCACACCCGACCTCTTGCCGGCCGATGTGGTGGGAACGCTCATCTATTCTCAGAAAGACGAGCACTTTCATGTAAAGAAAGGACCGGTGTTTGCCAACTTCGTGCTTGCTGACGAAATAAACCGTGCCCCGGCAAAAGTGCAGAGCGCACTTCTTGAAGCCATGCAGGAACACCAGGTTACCATCGGTGACGAGACATTCGCGTTGCCTGATCCCTTCTTGGTAATGGCCACTCAGAACCCTATTGAGCAAGAGGGCACCTACACACTGCCTGAGGCTCAGGTGGATAGATTTATGCTGAAAGTGCTCATCGACTATCCTACACTCGACGAGGAAAAGCTCATCATGCGTGAAAATCTGCGCAAGGAGATGCCTTCCGTGAAGGCTGTTACCAGTGCAGAGGATATTCTGAATGCCCGTGACGTGGTGAACGACGTTTATATCGACGAAAAAATAGAGCAATACATTGCCGACATAGTGTTTGCTACACGCTATCCTGACCGTTATCAGCTGCCCAAACTGAAAAACATGATAAGCTTTGGCGGGTCGCCTCGTGCCAGCATCAATCTGGCCAAAGCAGCCAGAGCCTATGCCTTTATCAAGCATCGTGGCTATGTGGTGCCAGAAGATGTGCGCGCCGTTGCACACGACGTGCTTCGCCATCGCATCGGACTGTCGTATGAGGCAGAGGCCAGCAGCATAACAAGCGAGGAAATTATCAGCGAGATTATCAACAAAGTAGAGGTGCCTTGACCTGCCCCGGCGGCCGGGATAAAACCTTATGAAAGAGCATAGTGTAACTATATAGCAAACGGAGAAAAACCAGTGGAAGCCTCAGATATACTTAAAAAAGTAAGGAAGATAGAAATCAAGACAAAGGGATTGAGCCAAAACATCTTCGCCGGGCAGTATCATTCAGCCTTCAAAGGGCGTGGCATGGCCTTCTCCGAGGTACGCGAATACCAGGTAGGAGATGATGTGCGCGACATAGACTGGAATGTCACGGCCAGATTTCATCGTCCTTACATCAAAGTCTTTGAAGAGGAAAGAGAACTCACCGTCATGTTGCTCGTAGACGTATCGGGCTCTTTGGAGTTCGGCACCACATCTCAGATGAAGAGTGATATGGTGACGGAAATAGCTGCCACACTTGCTTTCAGCGCCATACAGAACAACGACAAGATAGGTGTTATTTTCTTCTCCGACCGCATAGAGAAGTTCATACCCCCCAAGAAGGGGCGTAAGCATATTCTATATATCATTCGTGAGATGCTCGACTTTCATCCGCAAAGCAAAAAGACCGACATCAAGCAGGCTATAGAGTTTCTCACCAAGGTGGTTAGAAGGCACTGTGCGGCTTTCGTACTGAGTGATTTCTACGTTCGTTCCGACTTTCAGAATGCCCTCACCATAGCCAACCATAAGCACGATGTTGTGGCCATTCAGGTATATGACCCCAGAGCTAAGACGCTCCCCGACGTTGGACTCATGAAGGTGAAGGATGCCGAAACAGGACATGAGATGTTTATAGACACCTCTGACAAGCGGTTGCGTGAGGCTCACTTTGCTTATTGGCTAAGACGAGAGGATAAACTCAGACAGACATTTGCAAAGAGCAAAGTAGACTATATATCCATAGCCACCAACGAAGACTATGTGAAGGCTCTGCTGGCTCTTTTCACTCAACGCTCACATTAACACTGATGAAGAAATTATTATACATCATATTCTTCCTCGCCTCAACCTTCGTCATGCAGGCGCAGGCGCAGGTGGCAGCACGTATCGATACAGCCAGTATCTTGATAGGTGCGCAGGCACACTTGTGCGTTTCTGTTTCTGCGCCGGCACAAGCCAAGGTCAGTTTTCCGGAATACAAGAGTGGCCAGCAGATTGGCAAAGGTGTAGAGGTGGTGGAGAGCCATACAGACACGCTAAGCAATGACGACTCCGGGCTGAAGGTAGAGAGAAAATACACTATCACGGCATGGGACAGTGGCAAATATGTCATTCCGGCTCTCTCCGTTAAGATAAATGGCAAAGCTAACAGTACGCAACCACTGACGCTCAACGTGAAAACCATCAGCTTGGGTAAAGGCGAGAATTCGCTGCGCCCCATGCATGATGTGGCTGACAACCCCTTCTCATGGCAAGAATGGCTGCCGCTGTATGCACTCAGCATCCTGGCTCTCTTGCTCATAGCCGTAGTGTGCTTCTTATACATCAGGCTTAAGCAAAACAAACCTGTTATCAACCGGGTGAAGATAGTGAAGAAGCAGCTTCCACATGAAAAAGCTTTGCAAACCATAGCCAGCATCAAGGCTGAGCAACTGGACAAGAGCGAGGATCAAAAAGCTTATTACACCAAGCTCACCGACGCCCTGCGCCTCTATTTGCAAGAGCGGTTTGGCATCAACGCCATGGAGATGACCAGTCAGGAAATCCTTGGCAGACTGCAAAAAGAAGAAAACCAAGACAAGATGAACGAGTTGCGCGAAGTATTTGAAACCGCCGACCTCGTGAAATTTGCCAAATATGCTACGCTTAACAACGAGAAAGACTTATACCTCACCAGTGTGGTAAACTTCATAGACAGCACCAAACAAACCGACAAGCCCAACGTAGAGCGAGTGGAGCCCGCACTCAGCGCCAATGAGCAAAGCACCATGCGTCGCCGCACCAAGCTCAAAGTGGGCATCATCGTCCTCAGCATTGCTGCTACGGCATTGCTGGTATACGTTGTTTGGACGGCCTATGGCATCTTAAGTTAATGGAAAATGGAATTTGCTAATAAAGAATATCTGCTTCTGCTCCTACTGCTGATACCATATATTATATGGTATTTCCTTTACAGGAGACACAGCGAGCCTACGCTGCGCATGAGCGATACCTATGCTTATCAGTATGCTCCTAAGAGCTGGAAGATAAAGCTCATCAACCTGCCCATGCTCTTACGGTGCCTCACTTTCACGCTCGTGGTGATTGTGCTGGCGCGCCCCATGACCTCCAACTCATGGAGCAGGCAACACGTAGAGGGTATCGACATCATGCTGGCCATGGATATATCCACCAGTATGTTGGCCGAGGATGTGTCGCCCAACCGAATGGAGGCAGCAAAAGATGTGGCGCAAGAGTTTATCAACAGCCGGCCGAATGACAATATCGGCCTTACCATATTCGCGGGAGAATCGTTCACCCAGTGTCCTATGACAACAGATCATGCGGCATTGCTCAGCTTGCTGCACAACGTGCGTACGGATCTCACGGCGAGTGGACTGGTTGAAGACGGCACTGCCATAGGCATGGGACTTGCCAACGCAGTGAGTCGCTTGCGTGATGCCAAAGCTAAGAGCAAGATAGTCATCTTGCTTACAGACGGTTCAAACAATATGGGCGACATCTCGCCCATGACAGCCGCGCAAATAGCTAAGACTTACGGCATAAGAGTATACACCATAGGGCTTGGCACCAACGGCCCCGCTCGCTATCCCATCTCCGTCAACGGCTCTACGCAATACATTCAGGCCAATGGAGAAATAGACTATCAGACGCTCAAGAACATTGCGCTCACCACCAACGGCCAATTCTATAGGGCATCAAGTAGGCAGGAGCTGTCACAGATATACAAAGACATAGACAAGCTAGAGAAGACAAAGTTGGACGGACGCAAGTACGCCAGACAATATGATGCCTATCAGCCCTTTGCCCTGTTGGCGCTTCTCACACTTCTCTCTGAGATACTGCTGCGTCTAACAGTGTTCAGAAGGTTGCCCTAATCATCAACAAAGGAGACTAACAAATGTTCAGATTCGAAGATTCAACATATCTATGGCTGTTGCTAATCATCCCCTTGCTCATCGTGCTATACTTTGTCAAGGCACGCAAGAGGGCCAGGCAGCTGCGCCGATTCGGAAATCCTGAGCTGCTGAGGCAGTTGTCGCCAGACTATTCTAAGGCCCGGCCACGCCTGAAGTTCTGGCTGCTCATAGCATGCCTCACGCTGCTCATCATCATCATAGCGCGCCCCCAGATGGGCATGCAGACTAGCGGCGAGAAGCGCTCGGGCATAGAAACCATCATAGCTATGGATATAAGTAACTCCATGCTGGCGCAAGATGTAGCGCCGTCGAGACTAGACAAGAGCAAGATGATGGTGGAGAACCTCATCGACCGACTGTCTAACGACAAGATAGGTCTTGTAGTTTTTGCGGGCGATGCATTCGTACAGTTGCCTATCACCAGCGACTATGTCTCTGCCAAGATGTTTCTCGACAATATAGATCCTTCGCTCATAGGCACCCAAGGCACCGACATCGGCCGTGCCATAGACGTTGCTATGCACAGTTTTACACAGGATGACAACACAGGAAAGGCTATTATCGTCATCACCGACGGCGAAGACCATGAGGGCAACGCCGAAGAAATGGCCCAAAAGGCCCGCCGACAAGGCATCAACGTGTTTATCCTAGGCATAGGAAGCACAAAAGGAGCACCCATACCCTTGCCCGGAGGTGGCTATATGCAAGATAGCAAGGGCGCTATGGTCATCTCCCGGCTCAACGAAAACATGTGCCGGCAAATAGCCCAGGCCGGTGACGGCACTTATCTGCATGTAGACAACAGCAGCGTGGCCGAGATGAGGCTCAACAACGAGCTGTCCAAACTGCAGAAAGGCGACATATCCACCAGCTCATACAATGATTATGCCGAACAGTTCCAGGCCTTTGCCATCATCTTGCTCATATTGTTGATAGTAGAGACTCTGATAGCCGATGTACAAAATAAGACGGTAAGCAACTGGAAATTATTCAAACGAAAGGTATGAAACAAACTGTTTTTACAATCATATTGCTCTTTGCCTTCGCCCAGAGCATCCTGGCTCAGAACGACAGACAGTTCATCCGACAGGGCAACAAGCTCTATCGTCAAAGAAAATATGCCCAGGCTGAGACAGCCTATCGCAAGGCGCTTTCACAAAATCCGTCTAATGCAAGAGCCATGTACAATCTGGGCAATGCGCTATATGCCCAAAACAAAAAGAAAGAGGCACTTGCCCAGCATCAGAAAGCTGCCACCGCAACATCCAATAAGCAGTTGGCTGCCCAGGCATATTATAACACAGGTGTCAACCTTCAGTCTCAACGCAAGTACGGCGATGCCATTAATGCTTACAAGAATGCGTTGCGACTTAACCCATCTGATAATGATGCACGTCACAACTTGGTGTTGTGCATGAGGCAGAAGCAGCAGCAAAAGCAGCAGAATAAGCAGAATAAGAACAACAAAAACAATAAGAACAACAAGCAGCAGCAGAAAAAGCAGAATCAGAAGAATAATAACAAAGACAAACAGAATAAGAACAACAAGCAACAAGATAAGGACAAGATGAGCAAGCAGAATGCCAACCAGCTACTCAATGCTGCCATGCAAGAGGAGAAGAACACTCAGCAGAGGCTCAAGAAAGCTATGCAGCAGCCCAAACAACGTAAGTTAGAAATGAATTGGTAACTCAATATGAAACGAATACTTTATACATTCCTACTGGCCGTCATAGCCTTGGCGGTGCGAGGACAACAAATATCAGTGAGCGCCCCCAGACATGCTGCTGTGGGCGAAGAGTTCCAAATAGAGTACACCTTCAACACAACAAGCATTCGAAACTTCCGATTGGGCGGACTGCCACGGGGCTTGAACCTTGTTTACGGTCCCAGCACTTCAAGACAGTCTAGCTTTCAGATAGACCTGGGAGGTCACACCCGCAGCTCATCATCTATGACATTCACTTATGTCCTGGTGGCTACCAAGCGCGGGTCTTACAAGATACCACCCGCCAGATTCACCATGAACGGGCAAAACCTGGCGTCTACTCCCATACACATCAACATCAGCGAAGGGGCACGCCAGGCCAGCACTGCGGGCAGCTATGGCTACAGCGACGATGATGACGCGCCGCGAGGTGCGGTTACCGGCGGCAAAGACCTTTTCATAAGGGTTACGGCCAGCAAAAACAGAGTGCACGAACAAGAGCCTATCCTGCTCACTTATAAAGTGTACACAACACTAGAGCTCACTCAGCTCGACGGCAAGATGCCCGACCTGACAGGCTTTCACACCCAGCAAGTGAAACTCTCAACACCTCGCACGGCACACATAGAGCGTGTAAACGGAAGACCCTACAACTGTGTTACATGGAGTCAGTATGTCATGTATCCTCAGATGACGGGCAAACTCACCATACCTTCCATCACCTTCCACGGTATCGTGATGGAGGAGAACCGCAATATGAATCCGTTTGAGGCATTCATATATGACGGAGGATATAAGGCCGTGAAGCGCAACATCGTGGCTCCCGCTCTCACCATTACTGTCGATCCGCTGCCACATAAGCCTGCCGACTTCTCCAGCGGAGTGGGCCACTTCAACATATCGGCACAAGTAGACAAGAACACCGTGCGTGAGGGCGACCCCATCAACCTGCGTGTGGTGGTGGGAGGCATCGGTAATCTGAAGCTCATACAGCAGCCACAGGTTCAGCTTCCTAAGGAATTTGACAAATACGATGCCAAGATAACCGATAAGACGCAACTCACGGCCAACGGCGTTGAAGGCAATATGATATACGATATTCCTCTCGTGCCGCGCAAAGAGGGCTATTACACCATTCCGCCGATACGCTTCACCTATTATGATACCCAATCCAACAGCTACAAGACGCTGCAAACACAACCCTTCCGCATTAATGTTGCCAAGGGCGACGGCAGCGTAGACGACGATGATGAGGTGTCGCTCGTAGACCAAGACATACACCCCATCATGAAGGGAAACAAGGGCATGAGCCCCTTCAACGGCTTCTTCTTCGGGTCGGTGAGCTACTGGACCATCCTGGCACTGCTCATCCTGGCCTTCATACTCATTCTGCGCATCATGGGCAAGCGTGTCTCTGCTCGTGCCGACGTGACCGGACGGCGTAGCCGAAATGCCAATAGAGTGGCCTCCAAACGTCTTCATCAGGCCAATCTGCTGATGATTAAAGGCCAGAAAGACGAGTTCTTTGATGAGGTGCTCAAGGCTCTATGGGGATATGTAAGTGACAAGCTCAACATACCCTCCGAGCAACTCACCCGCGAGAATATCAGCGACCAGCTGGCCGCCAACCAGGTAGACCAAGACACCATCAAGCAATTTATCACTGCCCTAGACGAATGCGAGTATGACCGCTACGCCCCGGGCGACGTACAAGGCAATATGAACAAGACTTTCGAAATGGCCATGCAAGCCATCATGCACATAGAAAACGCGTTCGCCAACGGCAAGTCGGGCGCATCAAAGGTACATGCTGTCATCCTGGTTCTGCTCTTGCTCATGCCAGCATCAGCCATGGCCATAACTAAGCAGAATGCTGACGCAGAGTATTTGCGTGGCAATTACACGCAAGCCATAGCCGACTATCAAGAGCTGTTGCACAAAAACAAGACAGTGGCGCTATACTATAATCTGGGCAATGCCTACTATCGGGTAGACAATATCACACAGGCTGTGTTGGCTTATGAGCGAGCCTACGAACTCGATCCCGGCAACTCCGACATCAGATTCAATCTGGAGAAAGCCCGCTCAAAGACAATAGACAAGATAACACCTCAACCTGAGATGTTCTTTGTGACATGGTATCGTGCGCTGGTTTATTTCATCAGCATAGACAGTTGGGCCTTTGTGGCCATCGTAGCTGTGTTGCTGGCCATCGTTTCGCTGCTCTTCTATTTCTTTGCCGCCCAAGTGAGCAGACGCAAGTGGGGATTCTTCCTCAGCATAGCATTCGCTCTGCTCTTTGTCCTGGCCAATCTGTGCGCTGCCCAACAGCGCCGTGAGGTGTGCAGCAAGCGAGGAGCCATCGTAACGGCACCCACCGTAAGTGTGCGCAATACGCCGTCGGCAACGTCTGAAACAAAATTTGTTATTCACGAAGGCACACGCGTAGAAATAAAAGACCGTTCTATGAAGGGATGGTATGCCGTCAGTATAGCCGACGGACGCGAAGGATGGCTCACCGAGAAACAAGTGGAGGAAATATAAGAATGAACCTGCAAGACTTCATAGACATCGACAGACAGTGGCTGCTGGCATGGAACGGCAGTAACTTGGTGTGGTTAGACAACTTGGCCCTTGTGCTCACCAATGCCCTGACATGGATACCGCTCTATCTCATGTTGCTCTATCTCATCATCAAGAACAACGAGAAGGCTGCACAGATCTTCCTGGTCATCTCACTTGCGGCTCTGTGCCTACTGCTCAGCGGCGGGCTCTCAGACCTGCTCGTCAAGCCTTTGGTCAAGCGGCCAAGGCCCTTCGCCGATGTCGCCATAGCCTCTTATGTTGATTTGGTGCGCAATTACCGGCCGACGGGCTACAGCTTCTACTCAGCCCATGCGGCCAACATCACGTCGCTGGCCCTCTTTGTCACGCTATTGGTGCGCAGCCGTAAGTTAGGCTTCTGTATGGCTATTTGGGCCCTCATCACATGTTGGACACGCATATACCTTGGCGTCCACTTCCCCTTCGACGTGGTAGTGGGCATGCTGTGGGGGCTCATTGCCGGCACAGCCGTCTATATACTCTATCTCTGGCTGTACAATAAGATAAGTCCTAAGCTGCATTATATCTCCACGCAATACACGCGCACGGGCTACAGCCTCACCGACATCGACACTGTGATATGCATCTACGTGCTCACATACATCTATGCTGCCGTGCGAGCCGTCATCATCGGCATAAACTAAGCAGATGACATCATCAACCTATACCCCTCTTCTTCAAAGAGAAAGTACTTGCAATTTAAAATAATAATAACAATAACAATGGATACAAAACATATAAAGATAAGCGACTACAATTACGACCTGCCCGACGAGCGCATAGCCAAGTTTCCTCTGCCACAGCGCGATCACAGCAAGCTGCTCATATATCGCCACGGCGAGGTGAGCGATGACGTTTTCTACAACCTGCCTGACTATCTGCCCAAAGGGGCGCTCATGGTGTTCAACAACACCAAAGTTATTCAGGCCCGGCTGCACTTCCGCAAAGAGACCGGAGCACTCATCGAAGTGTTTCTTATGGAGCCTGCCCAGCCAACCGACTATGAGCAGATGTTCCAAACCACCGGCCACTGCGCATGGCTCTGCATGATTGGCAACTTGAAGAAGTGGAAAGAGGGTTCGCTGAAGCGCGATTTCACCATCAATGGCCATAGCTTCACGCTCACCGCTACCAGGCAAGAAGGTAAGCAGTTGCCCAATGCAAGCCTGCACGGAACACCCTCTACCAACCATTGGATAGACTTTAGCTGGGATACTACTAACGTAACGTTTGCCGAGATACTCGAGGCCGTTGGCGAACTGCCCATACCTCCTTATCTCAACCGAGCCACGCAAGAAAGTGACAAGACCACTTATCAGACCGTTTATTCAAAGATTAAAGGCAGTGTGGCAGCCCCCACAGCGGGCCTACATTTCACTGACAACGTTCTGAAAAGTCTTGACGAGCATGGCATAGACCGAGAAGAGCTTACTCTGCATGTGGGTGCCGGCACTTTTAAACCCGTCAAAAGCACGGAGATAGAGGGGCATGAGATGCATACAGAATATATTGTTGTGCATCGTCAGACGTTCGAAAGGCTCATCAAGCATCAGTGCCAAGCCATTGCCGTAGGCACAACGAGCGTCAGAACACTGGAGAGTCTCTATTACATGGGAGTATATTTGCAGACTCATCCCGACGCTTCAGAAGATGACCTGCACGTAAAGCAGTGGACTCCTTATGAGAACGGGGCCGACGGAAAGCTCGTAGATGGTATTACACCCATGCAGGCTATCAGAAACCTGCTGGATTATCTAGACCGCAATCACCTCAATGCGCTTCATTCCAGCACGCAGATCATTATAGCACCTGGATATGAGTATAAGATAGTGAAGATGCTCGTCACCAACTTTCATCAGCCTCAGTCAACGCTGTTATTGCTGGTGAGTGCTTTCGTACACGGCGATTGGCGCAAGATATACCATTACGCCTTAAGCCACGATTTCCGCTTTTTGAGCTACGGCGACAGCAGCCTGCTTATACCTTGATATGCTATTGACTTTCTGCAACCGTCCTTACTCAAGAGCGTGTTGCAGAACAGTCATTGCCCATAACTTTATAGACATTCTAAGAAAGAATTAACAGGTTTAAGCTTTATTAACTTGTTAATCCTGCTTGGCTACGTTTTTTTTGTACGAACATGATGCAAAGATAGCTAGCGACACCCAACAATCCAAGTGCAATGTGTCACTTTGTTGATTTCTAATGATTTACAGCTATTAGCAGGCATTAACGTGGAAGATTGGCGTATTGCAGAAAGGCTCTTACTCATAACCTTATTTTTGCTTTGCAAAAGTGCCGCTTTTGGCTTGCAAAAGTGCCGCTTTCGGCTTGCGAAAACGGCACTTTTGGATGCTTAAATAGGGCAGTTCACTAAGAGCTTAGGCATTGTTGGTTGTTATACATTACCAAGAAACACATGCTTCATGCCCATCTCTACGGCTATGTGCCTGGCATCGTGAAGCGTGGCGAGCGGTGTGGGCTCTGTGTTGAGCCATTTGTAGCGGGGAAAGAAGCGTGTGAAGTGCAAGGGAACCTGGCTCATGCCCTGGCTCACCAGCCATTGGCACATGTCTTTTATCATGGCGTGGCTGTCGTTGACGTTGGGTATGAGCAGATTGGTAAGCTCAACATGCACTTGCGCTTCGCAGAATATTTTGATGGTGTTGAGCACAGGCTGCAAGTGGGCGCCATTCATTCTGACGTATATTTCGTCGCTGAACGATTTTAAATCTATGTTGGCAGCGTCTGTCACTTCAGCCATCCGGCGTGCCGGCTCTTCGTTGATGTAGCCCGCGGTTACCAGTACATTCTTCAGCTTATGCTCATGTGCCAGCCTTGCTGTGTCGTAAGTATACTCATACCAAGTGAGGGGTTCGGTGTAGGTATAGGCAATGGATGGACAATGATACCTTTCAGCCAGCTCCACAAGTTGGCGGGGCGTGCATTCATCGCTGGGCACATCGTCGGGCAAAACCTGCGATATGTCATGGTTCTGGCAGTAGAGGCAGCGCAGATTGCACCCTGTGCAGGCCACTGAGAGGCATTGGGTGCCCGGCATGAACATGGCCAGGGGCTTCTTCTCAATAGGGTCGATGGCCAGCGCGCAGGGTCGTGCGTAGACGTCGCTCACCAGCTCTCCCCCCTCATTGCGCCTGCTTCCGCACAGTCCGTGCTTGCCATTGGCTATATGGCATTGACGCGGGCACAGCGTACATCGCACGCTGCCGTCGGCCAACCGATTGAAAAACATGCACTTCTTACTCATGAACGATGATGGCTCTATAGGTGTATAACTCTGCGCTCTTCCATTCGCCCCATGCCAGTCCGGCTTTGTCGTGCGCGCAATGATCAACAAATTCCTCCTTGGTCCAGTTCACCTCGTCGGCTACCTGAGGCAGAAACGTGCCGCTGCGCCATCCTTTGCGCACATAAATGCCATCGCGTCCCAGCTGCATTTCATCGAGGCTGTTGATGCGCTTCATAGGCGTGAGCACCGACACTTCTATCTTCAGGCTCTTCAGCTCGTCTTTCTCTACGGGAAGGAAACGTGGATCCTTGAAGGCGGCACTCACTGCCATGCGTGCCACAACATCTTGCAGGGGCATGTCTTCGCCGAAGTGGCCCACGCATCCCCGCAGCTTTCCGTCGGCAGTATGCAGCGTGACAAAAGCTCCGCACCTTTGCCTGAGCTCGGGAAGGGCACTTTGCGGTGTGAAAGTCTCGCCTCTCAGATGCGCCTCCATGCTCTTTCTTGCCAAGCCGGGCAGACTCTTGTAAGGCTCTGCCTCGTCATGCACTTGGGCATTCTCAGTGTTCAGGGTGATTGCAAACGCGTGATAGCCCACCACGCGCTGCCTGTCATGATAGATGGCATCGCCAGAGTTGCAGTATGATATGTGATGATAGTCGAAGCGCTTGTCGCCATCTGTCATGAGCATGAGCGTGCCTATGGCGCATGCCCCGCAGGCCGATGTGGCCAGATTGGGGATGTGCTGGCGGCTATTGTCTGTGATTTGGCTGAAGAAGCATTGGCTTTTGCCCGTCATGATGGCTTGTGCCGTGGCCCTGTCTACGTCTTCGGCATCGTTGTAAGCGGGGTAGTGTGAGAAGTCGGAACTTATCACAAAGAGGTTGTCGGCGTTGAGATAGGGCTTCAATATATGAGCTAAGCTGCTCAGCTTAGCCGTGTCTTCGGTGGATATGATGATAGGCACGATGGGCGGCATCTGCTTGAGCTGGCACTGAAGGAAGGGCAGCTCCACCTCCAGACAATGCTCGGCATCGTGAGCTTCAGGGCGATAGGTCAGCGCGCCCCCTTGCTCTGCCAGCAGCCGGCACAGCTCCACGTCTACCGGCACATCTCCCAATGGGGTGCGGTAAGCCGCATAGCCACAGTCTGCCGAAGCACCATCGAGCCACACGTGGTGGCTTGGGCCCAGCAAAAACACTCGCTTATAGGTGTGCTCGGGGTTGAGCAGGGCAAAGGCAGATGCCGCTGTCTGGCCCGAAAAAACATAACCGGCGTGGGGTACTATCAGCGCGCAAACATTGTCTTTGGGCCTGGAGGATGTTTGGTGGCGTAGCAGATGGCTCACTTCAGCCTGTAGCTTGGCGCTGTCGGCGGTGTAGAACTGTCCCGCAACAGCAGGTTGGCGCACTTGCGCGAAAGATAAAGTGTTGCTCATTGCGATGATGATTAAAAGTGTAAAATCAAGTATGTGCATGATAGCAGATGCTTTTCTTGACGTGTCAAATATACGGTTTATTCATTGAAAAACAAAATATCCGACAGTGTTTTTCATTTTTTTAGCCTGCCATAGACATCTGATGACGCTTGTAAAGCATCGAGCGGGGATATGAAAAAAGCGCTTATCGTGAAGGATAAGCGCCTTTCTAGCAAGAGTATAGTCGGGAAGACAGGATTCGAACCTGCGACCACCTGGTCCCAAACCAGGAGCGCTACCGGACTGCGCTACTTCCCGTTGCTATGCCGTTCTCTCGGATAGCGGGTGCAAAGGTAGTTATTTTCTTTGGTACGACCAAATTTTTATTGCATCTTTTTGTTGCTTTCTGCCTTGAGTACCTGATGGATGTGCTGTTCGCGATGGGTTATCTCAACCTCTACGCCATATTTATTGTGCAGGTGTTCGGCCAAGTGTTGCGCGCAGTAAACGCTGCGGTGCTGTCCTCCGGTGCATCCAAAACAAAACATGAGATGGGTGAAACCGCGCTGCAAGTAGCGCTCAACGTGATGGTCGGCCAGGCGGTAAACGCTGTCGAGGAAGGTGAGTATCTCACCGTCGTCCTCCAAGAATCTTATCACGGGCTCGTCTAGTCCGGTGAGCTTCTTGTAGGGTTCGTAGCGTCCGGGGTTGTGAGTAGAGCGGCAGTCGAATACATATCCGCCACCGTTGCCCGACGGATCGTCGGGTATTCCTTTTTTATACGAGAAGCTATACACGCTCACGTGCAGCGGTCCTTTGCCGTCGTACTTGGAGTAAGTGGCCGGTCCGTCAAGCGGGTTGGCCGTATATACGTCGTTTTGAGCCGTCTTGAAGCCATCTGTGCGTGTGAGAGGCGGCACGTCCATGCGCACAAACTGTGGCAGCTCGGTGAGCCTTCTCAGCACGTCCATGAGGTAGGGGTAGGGGAAAGCGTCGCGCCTTGCCACCAGCTCTCTGAGGTTTTCTATGGCCGGGGGTATAGAGTCTATGAAGTGCTTCTTGCGCTCGAAGTAGCCTCTGAAGCCGTAGGCGCCCAGCACCTGAAGCGTGCGGAAGAGCACAAAGAGCGACAGCCTCTCCACGAAATGGCGGGTAGAAGGCACCTCGGTGTATTGTTGCAGAGCCGTGTAATACTCGTATACCAACGCCCTGCGCAGCTTATGCGAGTATTTGGCTGAGGCTTGCCAGAGAAAGGACGCCAAGTCATAGTAATAAGGACCCTTGCGACCGCCCTGAAAGTCGATGAAGTAAGGATTGCCCTTTGCGTCGAGCATCACGTTGCGAGCCTGAAAATCGCGGTAGAGGAAGCTCTCCATAGTCTCGCTGGTCAGGTCTTTGGCAAAGAGCCTGAAGTTGGCTTCGAGCTTCAACTCGTGAAAGTCTATCTCGGTGGGCTTCAGAAAACAATACTTAAAGTAGTTGAGATCGAAGAGCACACTCTCCTGGTCGAAGGCTGGCTGAGGATAGCATTCTGTCCAGTCGAGCTCTCTCGCGCCCCTTATCTGTATGTTGGGCAGCTGCCTGATGGTGCGTGTAAGCAAGTCTTTCTCATGCTGGTTATATCGTCCGCCGGCATCTCTTCCGCCGCTCACGGCATCGAATAGCGACACAGCCCCCAAGTCGCTTTGCAGGTATCTTCGCTCGTCGTCGCTCACGGCAAGCACTTTTGGCACAGGCAGTTGCCTGCGTGTGAAGTGCCGGGCAAGGTATATGAAGGCATGATTTTCTTCTACGCTGGTTCCCACCACGCCAATCACCGACTGCCCGTTGCTGTCATATAGTCTGTAATACTGTCGGTTGCTGCCTGCTCCCGGCAGGTGTTCGATGTCTTTCGGGGCGTTTCCGCTCCATTGTTTATATAGTTGTACGAGTTTTTCCATATATTAGTAGGCCCCCATGTGGCCATATCCACATGCTATTGTTGGTTTTCCGGCTGTTTGTTGTCGTCTTTTTTCTGCTCATGCAGATGTTTCAGCACCTGCTCCTTATTGCGCTCTCCGCGCCGCTTGCGGTCGTAGTCGGCCAGCAATCCGTCTATGACAAAGAGCAACAACAGAATGCCCAGCGACATCCAGAAGCTGCGGGTGAGAAAATATATGCCCGCGCAAACGATGAATAAGAGGGCAAATAACTTCCAGTTTATTTTTGTTTTCATGCTGCAAAATTAACTAAAAATTCCGTATTATGTACCGGCAGCCTCGAAAAAATGCTCGTTGTTAAGACTTTATGACTATATGTAACGTCTTTGATATAATAATGTCTTGATGATTGCGATGCAAGGAGCCTTCTTCGTGCATGGCGCATTGTGAGGGCACGGGGAGCCGTTACGTCGCACTTCTTCGCCTCTCTCAGCGGCTGTTTTGAGCCCCGTTATAACGTGAAATATATGAACATGTTTTAAAACATAAAAAAAAATTTGCATGTTTTAGCGAAAAATCATATCTTTGCAATCGTTATCCTGAATACAATCTTTTTACCTTAAAAAAGCTAATACCTATTGAGATTGAGTGCCTGCCGCTGAGAAGTGCCGGGCATTTTTTGTGTCTGTACCTCATCAATACATTCTTCAACGGTAAATACTTTTTGATAGCTATAGGCTAAAAGTGAGGGTGATAAACCTTTACACCTTCCTGCTTCAAGCGCAAGCCAGCCCTTGCCCCCAACTCTCTTGGCGAGAGCGAGAGGGCTTGATGGTGCTTGCTTGCATATTGCTTTTATTGTATGCCGTGCTCGTTGAGTGCCTTGGCATATTTTTGGGCGTTCACCTCATGCTCGGCATAGGTCTTTGCAAAGTTGTGACGACCACTGAAGTCTTCCTTGGCGCACATGTACACATAGTCGTGATGCACATAGTTGAGCACGGCGTCGATGGCTGCCACAGACGGAATGCGTATGGGGCCTGGAGGCAGGCCGAGGTTCTTGTAGGTGTTGTAAGGACTGTCTACGGTGAGCATGTTGTGATAAATGCGGTGAGCCTCAAACTGCTTGGTGGCGAACTTCACCGTGGGGTCGGCCTGCAGCGGCATGTCCATGTGCAATCGGTTGAGATACATACCGGCTATCATCGGCATTTCGGGCTCATAGTCAGTTTCTTCGTCTACGATGCTGGCCAGCGTAATGACTTGCACGGGCGTCAGTCCGGCAGCCTTGGCTTTTTCTTTACGCTCATAGTTCCAGAACTTTCCGCTCTCTTCGGCCATCTTGCCGATAAACTTGTCTACGGGAATGTTCCAGTAAACGTCGTATGTGTTGGGTATGAATATGCACAGAATGGTTTCCGGCGTGTAGCCATACTTCTTGCATGTGGCGGCGTCTGTGAGCGCGGCAAGCAGCTCTCCACGTGAGAGCATGAGCTTGTCGCTCAGCTTGTCGGCCAGGTCTTGCACGGTGCGCACCGAAGGAATGGTGAGCGAGAGCGGAGCCTGATGACCGTTGCGCAAGTGGCGGAAGGTTTGCAAAGCGCCCGTCTCAATAGAATAACGTCCTGTCTTGATGTTGTCCTTATAGCCGGAGTGGCCTGCCATGAGCTTGAAGGCCATCATGCTAAAGCGTGTTGTTATGGGCTTCAGCTTGGCGTACACGGAGTCTATATTGTCGTCTTCGTCTACATAAACGTACTTTTCCTTGCCCCTCGCCATGGAAGAAAACATGAAAAGATAAGTAATAGCTGCTACTATAAGCACACAGAAAGTGGCTACAGTGATAATTCTGCGTTTCATGTAAAATGTTATTTGTTTATAAACGGCGGCAAAGTTACAAAAAGTTTAGGTTAATGTAATCATCTGTCCATGTTTTTTTAGTATCTTTGCGCTTATGAAACTAAAGTTTAGCATCCATTATCGGGCAGCGTGGGGGCAGCAGCTCCATGCCGAGCTTAGGCTGAGTGACAGCGACGGCATAACCCGTACCAGAGACGTGCAGCTGCAAACGTCCGACGGAGAGCTATGGCAGGGCGAGGCAACGGTTGGGCTGAGGCAGCGCCATCCGCTGGTGCGCCTGAGCTATATATATAAGGTGATGGATGCCGCGCAGCGTGTGTGCAGAACCGAATGGCATGGCATAAAGCGCCAGTATGACGTAAACGAGGGTGCCGACTACTTGTTTGCCGACGCTTGGCGCGATGCTCCTCTCTCATCTCATCTGCTTTCGCAAGCCTATAAAACCATTGTCTCGCGTAAGCTAACGCTCAAGCAGAGCCCCGCAGGCATACCTATCTTCCGCCGCACGCTGCTCTTCAGAGTGATAGCCCCGCAGCTTCAGCCCGGCGAGCTGTTGGCTTTGCTGGGCAATCAGCCCGCGCTGGGCAGCTGGTCGCCATCGCAGTATCTCCGGATGAGATATATAGGCAATGCCGAGTGGATGCTCTCCGTAAACGCTGATGCCATCACGCTGCCGCTGGAGTATAAGTATGTGGTGATAGACGCCGCCACCCATGGACTGAAGAAGTGGGAAGAGGGCTTTAACCGAAGCACCGGTGGCAACGCGATAGCAGAGGGGCAGGTGCTTGTGCTGCATGGCGAATCGCTCAGAATGAAGGAATATGAATGGCGAACAGCCGGGGTTTGCGTTCCCCCTTTCTCTCTTCGCAGCCGGCAATCGTTCGGCGTAGGCGATTTTGGCGACCTGAAGCTATTCATCCGTTGGGCCGCTTCTGCAGGCTTGGGCATAGTAGAGCTGCTGCCCGTAAACGACACAACGACACAGCATACCTGGAACGATTCTCACCCCTATAATTGTGTCTCGGCCTTTGCCTTGCACCCCCATTATGTTGATTTGAATGAGCTGCCCGTCTGTCAGAATGCCACCGAAGAGGCTGTTTACAACCGGCAGCGCCGCGAGCTCAACGCGCTGAGCTATTCGGATTATGAGGCTGTAGACAGGTTGAAGCTAGACTACCTGCGCAAGGCTTTTGAGACTGAGGGCGAACAAGTGTTGCGAAGCAAGGCCTTTGAGCTTTTCTTCGAAGCCCATTCGTTCTGGCTGAAGCCCTATGCCGCCTTTTGCGCCTTGCGCGAGCATTATCACACAGCCCATTGGCAAGACTGGCACTTGCGGCGAACGCCGGCTGAGGTGATAGAAGAGGTGTTTTCACCCTCATCCGGCAATATGTGGACAGAGGCTAGGTTTGCCTATTACACTCAGTTTGTCCTTCATCGTCAGCTTGCCTCGGCAGCCCGCTTGGCCCGTGAGAACGGCGTTGCGCTGATGGGAGACATCCCCGCCGGTGTGTATGCTGACAGTGTTGAGACTTTCACCCATCCCGAATGGTTCTGCATGAACCTGCGTCTGGGCGTAGCTCCTACGGCCGATGAACCCCAGGGCCAAAACTGGGGGATGCCCGTGTGGCGCTGGGACGAGGCTAGCCAAGACGATATTGAGCGCTTCTGGCGCCAGCGAATAGATTACATCTCTAAATTTTTTGATGCCGTTCGCATTGACAATGTGTCCTCCTACTTCCGCAGTTGGGTGATACCCACCAACTGCGTCTCGGCCGTTATGGGGCATTATGAGCCTTCATATCCGCTCTCCGAGGACGAGATAGAGAGCTTTGGCTTGCGCTTCAGACGTAAGCTGCTCACACGGCCCGTCATTACCGACGCCCTTTTGCAAAGCGTTTTCGGCTTGCATAGCGGCTATGTGAAAGCGCATTTCCTCATCCCGCAATCGTATGGACTGTATGACTTGAAGCCCGAATTTGCCGATCAGCGCAAGGTGATGAGCCATTTCAGCCATCTGAAAGACGAAAACAGCATTTGGATAAGAGATGGCCTGTGCCAGCTTTGCGCCAACGTGCTCTTCATAGAGGACGGTGCGCGCAAGGCGCATTATCATCCTCGTTATCAGGGTTCGGCCGCCCCCGCCTTTCAATACCTTACGCCTGCCGAGCAGAACGCCTATCTCTCTATTTGCCATCACTATGTCACCGACCGGCATAACTCTCTTTGGACTCAGACGGGCGCACGCAGGCTGTCCGCCATACTGTCTGACTGCCACATGCTGGTGTGCGGCGACACGCTGGGCCACATGCCTTCCGGTTGCGCTGATGTGCTGGAGAGGCTGCGCATACTGTCGCATCATGTGCAGCTGCTGCCCTCATGCGGCGCGCAAGGCTTCGCGCACCTGGAGTCTTATCCCTATCTCAGCATGGCATCACCCACCACGCACGATATGGCGCCTATGCCCCTTTGGTGGGAAGAAAACCGTGCCATGGCGCAACGTTACTGGACGGCGATGTTGCAGAAAGAGGGGCAGGCACCCCGCCAACTGCCCCCGCACATAGCCCACGAGATGGTTATGCGACACTTGTATTGTCCATCCATGCTATGCGTGGTAAGCCTTCAAGACCTCTTGGCCACTGACGACAATCTCAGAGACAGGGATGTGTATGGCTCGCGCGTCAACAATCCGGCCGACTGCTACAACCGTTGGCAATATAGAATGCACGTAGATATAGAAGAATTAAATCATTCAACTCAATTCAATAAAAAGATTCAAACAGCGATAACACGTAGTAAACGATGAAGTATCAGACTTACATTTTCGATTTAGACGGCACATTGCTCAACACACTGGGCGATCTTGCCGCCAGCACCAATTATGCTTTGAGATGGGCAGGGATGCCCGAACGCACGCTGGAAGAGGTGCGCAAGTTTGTAGGCAACGGCGTAAAGAAGCTCATGGAGCGCGCCATAGACGGCGGAGAGAGCAATCCGCAGTTTGATGCCACTTATGCCAAGTTTCGCGAACATTACCTGGAGCATGGCCTTGACACCACGCAGCCTTATCCGGGCATTATGGATATGATGGCCCAACTGAGCCGCGCCAACTGTAAAATGGCCATTGTGAGCAATAAGTTTTATGCTGCCACGCAAGAGTTGGCGCATCATTTCTTTGCCGATTACATCAGTGTGGCCATAGGCGAGCGTGAGCAGATACGCAAGAAACCGGCTCCCGACACGGTGCTGGAGGCTATGCGACAGCTCGGTGTGGGCCGCGAGGGCACCGTGTATGTGGGCGACAGCGACGTAGACATCATGACGGCGCACAATGCCCAGCTACCCTGCATCAGCGTGCTGTGGGGCTTCCGTAGCAAGGAGTTTCTCTTGCAGCACGGCGCCACCACGCTCGTCAGCTCGCCCAAGGAGCTGCTCGAACTGTAGCAATTTAACTTCTTTTCACACTAAAAATCGTCCTCAAGTGACGAAAAACTTTGTTTGAGAAGTCTCTTCGAGCCTTGGCTCCCCCCTAAGCGAGCAACATGTCACATCTCAATGGCTGGGGCTCACCTTCTGGTGCGTCCCCACGCCATTGCGTTTAGGCAATATGCTAATAACCAACTATTTATCTTTTATTGTGCTTGTTGCCGACTACAAAAAATCGCACTCAATATTGGGCGTATTCGTAAGAGCGCAATTTCATGGGTTACGAATTGTAAGATGCCGTTTACAGGCTTTTTAGGCGTACTTAGACGGAGATTTTAGTGTAAAACATGATGAATTGATTGTTTTTTACAGTTATAAGAAGTTAAATACTCTCGCGTTATTCTTAACAACGGTTAAGCGCACCGTTTTCTTGCTATATCACCTTCATGACAGAGAGATGTGAAAATCGTCTTGTAACCGCTTGGTGTCTAGCAGTTTGCCAAAAGCTTCCATCAAGCCCGTTAAATGCCGTTATTTGCCCGCCAAAAGTCCTTGTTCTGAGCGTTAATAGCACTGTTTCAGCCCAACAACAAGTGCATTCGGCAGGGTTTAGCCAAAAATCTCAAATCTCAAATCTCAAATTTACATATTGCATGTTGCCCTTCTCGTACTTACGGACAGGAGGTGGTGAAACCGTAAGTTTATAGTTTAATAATCTTGTGCTTATTAATAATATTAATTCTATTATAATATAATTATATTATAATAGGCTTTAGCATACGCTTCAGGTTGGGAATATGGGAATGGGCAATTCGAGATTTGAGATTTTTTTGTGCACTTTGAATGATGAAAGATTCTTGAAAGATAGTGGCCGAGCCTTGTGCCGGCCTCGCAAGCTTGTGAAGAAGCAATTAGAGCTTTTTACGTTGTTGAGAGAAATAGTCAAGCATACCCAAAGGGTCAGGCAGAAAGATTTTATGAGGTCGGGCTGTATTTTATAATCCTAAATGTTTTTTTCACAGAATTTTTTTGTAACTTTGCACGCGTTCTAGACATGACATGTTTCTTAACGCGTTTACGTAAATTTTAATGATAGCTATATAAAGTTTTATGTATTTCACACTATTTATTACCGTCATCCTGACGGCAGTCGTCCTGGTGGTTGGAGCCTATGTCATCGCCAAGTTGGTGGGCCCTCGCTCTTACAACCCGGTGAAGGGTGAGCCCTTTGAGTGTGGTATACCTACGCGCGGCACCTCTTGGTTGCCTTCAAACATAGGTTACTACCTCTTTGCGATCCTCTTCCTGATGTTTGATGTGGAGACTGTTTTCCTCTATCCCTGGGCTACTGTGTTCGGCAGTCTGGCCAAGGCAAACGGCGGAGCCATGCTGTTCTCCATTTTTTTCTTCATGTTGGTATTGGTGTTAGGCCTGGCTTATGCCTGGCGGAAAGGAGCGCTTGAATGGAAGTAAGCAAGAGAGCCAAAATCAAGAGCATTCCCTATGGTGAGTTTAAAGACAACGACTCACTGGAGAAAATAGCACAAGAGCTGAACGACGGCGGTGCCAACGTTATGCTGGGCAGTTTGGACGAGCTGGTGAACTGGGGTCGCAGCAACTCGCTGTGGTCGCTTACCTTCGGTACGTCATGCTGCGGTATAGAGTTCATGGCCGTGGGCTGTGCACGTTATGACTTCTCACGCTTCGGCTTTGAGGTGACACGTAACTCGGCTCGTCAGGCCGACCTCATCATGTGCGCCGGTACGATAACCAATAAGATGGCGCCCGTCTTCAAGCGTCTATACGACGAGATAGCAGAGCCCAAGTATGTAGTGGCTGTTGGCGGTTGCACCATCTCGGGCGGTCCGTTCAAGAAGAGCTACTCCGTGGTGAGAGGCATCGACGAGCTGGTGCCAGTGGATGTGTATATCCCCGGTTGCCCTCCGCGCCCCGAAGCCATACTGTACGGAATGATGCAGTTGCAGCGTAAGGTGAAAGTGGAGAAATTCTTCGGCGGAGCCAATCATAAGATGACCCGCCAGGAGAAAGAGATAAGCATGGGCTTGGGCGGCCTGCACGGCATAAGCAACGAGAACCTGGCTCAAGCCAAGTTGGGCGAGCGCGAGCCTATCATCGTGACCGAGGCTCCCAACAAGGAGGATGTAGAGCGCCTCCAGGCAGAGCTCGACAGCCTCAAGCCAGAATCTGCTAATAATAATATATAAGGTAGACACAGTATGAAACTTGAGAATAAAGAATTCGGATTTGACAGCTTCGCCTCTGAAATGGCCAAGCTGAAAGAAGAAAAGCACTTCGACTACCTTGTTACCATAGTGGGTGAGGACTTTGGCCCTGACGAAGGGCTGGGATGTATATACATTCTTGAGAACACCAACACGCACGAGCGCACGAGCGTTAAGCAGATTGCCAAGAAGGTGGGCGACGACTATGTTATACCCTCACTCTATCATCTGTATGCCAGCAGCGACTTGATGGAGCGCGAGGTGTTCGACTTCCTGGGCATTAAGTTTCTCGGTCATCCCGACATGAGGCGACTCTTCCTGCGTAATGACTTTGTGGGTTATCCGCTGCGCAAGGACTATGACATGAGCCCTGAGAACAACCGGTTCCCCATGACCGACGAGCCTGAGAGCGACTACACGTCGGAGTGGAACCTCAACGACCTGGGCGAACTGGTGGAGATGCGCCACAGACTCTTTGATGACGACGACTTTGTGGTGAACTTCGGTCCTAACCACCCCTCTACGCACGGTGTGCTGAGATTGCAGACGGTGCTCAACGGCGAGACCGTGAAGCACATCTATCCTCACCTGGGCTACATACACCGCGGCATAGAGAAGATGATGGAGGGCATGACCTATCCTCAGACACTCGCCCTGACAGACCGTCTCAACTACCTGTGCGCCATGCACCACCGCCACGCTCTGGTGGGTGTGATAGAAGAGGCCATGTGCATAGAGCTGTCTGACAGAATACATTACATCCGCACCATCATGGACGAGCTGCAGCGTATAGACAACCACTTGCTCTTCCTGGGCACTTGCGCGCAAGACCTGAGCGCCCTGACGGCCTTCCTTTACTGTATGCGCGACCGTGAGCATGTGCTCAACGTGATGGAAGAAACAACCGGTGGCAGACTCATACAAAACTATTATCGCATCGGCGGATTGCAGGACGACATCGACCCCAACTTCGTTGCCAACACCAAGAAGCTGTGCACGTATCTGCGCCCCATGATACAGGAATATCTGGACGTGTTCGGCGACAACGTCATCACACACCAGAGGCTTGAGGGCGTAGGACCTATGAACCTGGCCGACTGCGTGAACTATGGCGTTACCGGCCCCGCAGGTCGTGCTGCAGGATGGCATAATGATGTGCGCAAAAACCATCCTTATGACTTATACGACAAGGTGAAGTTTGATGAGATAACCTCTCTGAACGGCGACTCTATGGACAGATATATGATACACATCAACGAGATGTATCAGAGCCTGAACATCATAGAGCAGCTGATAGACAACATTCCGGAAGGCGAATACTACATCAAGCAGAAGCCCGTGATACGCGTTCCCGAGGGACAGTGGTACTTCTCTGTAGAGGGTGGCGCCGGCGAGTTTGGCGTTTACCTTGACAGCCGGGGCGACAAGAGCCCCTATCGCGTGAAGCTGCGCCCCATGGGCCTTACTCTGGCAGGCGCTTTCGACAAGATGTTGCGCGGACAGAAGATAGCCGACCTCATAGCTACGGGTGCCGCTATAGACTTTGTAATCCCTGATCTTGACAGATAAACAGACAATGGAAAAGACATATATATTATCTAACTTAGCTGTTTGGTTCGACGGCCTGCTGCGCAACACGTGCGGACTGCCTAACTTCTGGACGGTGCTCATAGAGTGTGTGCTGGTGGGCTTGCTCATTCTTACAGCCTATGCCGTGCTGGCCATTGTGCTCATCTTCATGGAGCGTAAGGTTTGCGCCTACTTCCAGTGCCGTATAGGCCCTATGCGTGTGGGCCCATGGGGAACGCTGCAGGTGATAGCCGATGTGCTCAAGATGCTCATCAAGGAGATATTCTTTGTAGACAAGGCCGACAAGTTGCTATACGCCATAGCGCCTTTCCTGGTCATCATTGCCTCTGTGGGAGCCTTCTCCTTCCTGCCCTGGAACCAAGGCTGGGAGGTGCTCAACTTCAACGTAGGCATATTCCTGCTCACTGCCGTGAGCTCCATAGGAGTGATAGGCATCTTCATGGCAGGATGGGCCAGCAACAACAAATATTCTGTTACGAGTGCTATGCGTGGCGCAGTGCAGCTCATCTCCTATGAAATGTCACTCGGACTGTGCCTCATCTCAGCCGTGATACTCACCGGCACCATGCAGATAAGCGGCATAGTAGACGCGCAGACGG
Organism: uncultured Prevotella sp.; assembly: GCA_902496445.1. Taxonomy (GTDB): domain Bacteria; phylum Bacteroidota; class Bacteroidia; order Bacteroidales; family Bacteroidaceae; genus Prevotella. The sequence continues at coordinate 89,149 of CABVAZ010000003.1, forward strand.
GCCCCTGGCAGTGGCTTGTGTTCCAGGCTCCCTGGGCTACAATTCCCGCGTTCATCGTGTTCTGCATCGCCGGCAACGCCGAGGCCAACCGTGGCCCCTTCGACTTGGCTGAGGCAGAGAGCGAGCTTACTGCAGGCTATCACACCGAGTATTCGGGTATGGGCTTCGGCTTCTTCTATCTGGCCGAATACCTTAACCTCTTCGTAGTGAGCGGTATAGCAACCACAGTGTTTCTTGGTGGCTGGGCTCCGGTAAATATTGGCATCGACGCTTTCGACAGCGTGATGGACTATATCCCCGGTATCGTATGGTTCCTGGGCAAGACTTTCGTGGTGGTATTCTTGTTGATGTGGATAAGATGGACGTACCCGCGTCTGCGCATCGACCAGATACTGAAGCTGGAATGGAAGTATCTCATGCCACTGTCGCTGCTCATCATCGTCGTGATGGTGGTTAGCGTGGCATTCGGCTTAACTTTCACCAAATAATGTGCAATAAGAGATAAAATGGAAGATAACAAACAATCATATTTCGGCGGTATCGGGAGTGCCATCAAGACGCTTGCCACGGGTCTGAAAATCACGATGAAGGAATACTTTACGCCTAAGACCACAGAGCAGTATCCCGAAAACCGCAAGACGACACTGCACGTGTCGAAACGCCATCGTGGCAGGCTCGTCTTCAAGCGCGTAGAAACGCCTGATGATCCTGAAGCCGTGAAGCGTGGACTGAAGGTGGGCGACTATAAGTGCACGGCCTGCACCATGTGTGAGAAGGCTTGCCCCAATGACACGATAAAGATTACGGCCCACATGGAAACCGACCCGGAGACGGGAAAGAAGAAGCGTAAGCTCGATGATTATCAGTACGACCTGGGCGACTGCATGTTCTGCCAGTTGTGCGTGAATGCCTGCAACTTCGATGCCATAGAGTTTACCAATGATTTCGAGAATTCGGTGTTCGACCGGTCCAAGCTTGTGCTGCATCTGGATAAGGAAGTGTATAAGGGAGGCAGCCTTCCCAACCTTATCGACGGCGGCGCTGACTGGGAAGTAGGCAAGTTTAACACTAAAACAAAGTAGAAGGTTATGGCAAGATTAATAATGTTTGCAATATTGTCCGCAGTAATCTTGGCTTCTGCCATATTCTGCGTGTCAACCAAGAGAATCATGCGTGCCGCAACGGCGCTGCTGTTCGTGCTCTTCGGTATAGCCGGACTGTACTTTGTTTTGGACTACACCTTCCTCGGTGCAGCGCAGATAAGCATCTATGCCGGTGGCATCACGATGATGTATATCTTTGCCATTCAGCTGGTAAGCAAGCGCACCTTGGCCGGACTGTCAGAAAGATGGCTGGGCAAACGCACCATCCTAGCTGCTGGCATAGCACTGGTGGGGTTTGCCACTGTGGCTCTCGTGCTGCTTAAGAATCATTTCATCGACGTTGCCATGCAGCGTGGTGACACTCTGGCGAGAGAGATGGATATGAGCGAATTGGGCTCTGTGCTGATGAGCGGAAGCAAGTTTGGCTACGTGCTGCCCTTTGAGTTCATCTCCTTATTCCTGCTGGCTTGCATCATCGGTGGGCTGGCCATACTGAACAATAAAAACAAGGAGGACAAGAAATGATACCTGTAGAATATTTCTTTGTGCTTAGTGCGTTGCTCTTCTTCATCGGAGTGTTCGGCTTCGTAACAAGAAGAAACCTCATCGCTATGCTCATTTCCATCGAGCTGGTGCTCAACAGCGTAGACCTCAACTTCGCGGCTTTCAACCGTCTGCTCTATCCCGATGGCTACGAGGGCATGTTCTTCACGCTCTTCTCCATTGGCGTCAGTGCAGCCGAGACAGCTGTAGCGCTTGCTATCATCATCAATGTTTACCGTCACTTCCACAGCGATCAGGTAAACAGTATCGAAAACATGAAATGGTAAAAAAGAATAATTATGTTTAGTTACACATATTTGATACTCCTTCTGCCATTCCTGAGCTTCCTGCTTCTGGGCCTTTTTGGCATGAAGATGAAGAAGCCTGTGGCCGGAGTGATAGGCTCCTGCGTCCTGGGCTTGCTGTGGGTGATGAGCCTTTACACCGCCTATGAGTACTTCTTTGTGGTGGGCAGAAACGCTGACCAGGTGTATCCCGTCATCACAACATTCAATCTCACATGGCTCGACTTTGGCAAAGCGCCGCTCTTCGGCACACGGTTGCTCTTCAACATAGGCTTCCGCCTCACGCCTATCAGCGTGATGATGCTCATCGTTATCACCACCGTGAGCTTCATGGTTCATATTTACAGCTTCGGCTATATGGCTGAGCGTGACGAGCATTACAAGTTTGAGGGCTATGAGAAAGGCTTCCAGAGATTTTATGCCTTCCTCTCTCTCTTCACCATGTCGATGTTAGGACTGGTTGTTGCCACCAACATCTTCCAGATGTATCTGTTCTGGGAGCTTGTGGGTGTGTGCTCTTATCTGCTCATCGGCTTCTATTATCCCAAGCATGCGGCAGTACATGCCAGCAAGAAAGCGTTCATCGTGACGCGCTTTGCCGACTTGTTCTTCCTCATTGGTATATTGTTCTACAGCTTCTATGTAGGCACATTCAACTACGACCTCAATGCCACAGAGGGCATCCAGAGCCACTTGGCCGGAGCCTCTGCCATTCTTCCGCTGGCCCTGTTCCTCATGTTCATCGGCGGTGCCGGCAAGAGTGCCATGTTCCCCCTGCACATTTGGCTGCCCGATGCCATGGAAGGTCCTACGCCTGTGAGTGCCTTGATACACGCAGCTACCATGGTTGTGGCCGGCGTTTATCAGGTAGCGTCGCTCTTCCCCATCTGGGTTGAGTATGCGCCCAACCAGCTGCACTGGGTGGCTTACATTGCCGCGTTCACTGCTTTCTATGCAGCTGTTGTGGCTTGCTGCCAGCGCGACATCAAGCGTGGCTTGGCGTTCTCTACCATATCGCAGATTGCTTACATGCTGGTTGCCCTTGGCGTGTGCACGTCTATAGAGGGTGAGGGTGGTGTAGGCTATATGGCCGGTATGTTCCACCTCTTTACTCATGCCATGTTCAAGGCATTGCTCTTCCTCTGTTCTGGTGCTATCATCGTCATCATCGGCAGCAACTTCAAGGATTATATGGGCGGCTTGCACAAGTATATGCCTATCACCAACATCTGCTTCCTTATCGGTACGATAGCCATCAGCGGCTTCTGGCCCCTGGCTGGTTTCTTCTCAAAGGATGAAATCGTTGATGCCTGCTTCCATTTCTCACCGTTCATGGGTTACTTCATGACCATGGTGAGCGGCCTTACCGCCTTTTATATGTTCCGTCTCTACTATGTTATCTTCTGGGGACAGAGCTATTACGAGCTCGATCCCGAGCATCGCAAGCGTCCTGCCGAGGTACCTTTCGTGATGTGGGGCCCCTTGGTGTTCCTCTCTTTGGTTACTATTGTAGCAGGTTGGGTGCCTTTCGGTCACTTCGTAAGCGCTACCGGCCATGCTGAAGACATAGCCCTGCAGCACTTCCAGTTTGGTTCAACCGCTTGGCTGAGCCTTGCCGTGGCCACCATAGGCTTTGCCTTGGCTACCTGGATGTATGCTCCCAAGCACAATCCCGTGCCCGACATGCTGGCACGCAAGATGCCTAAGCTACATGACGCGGCCCTTAACCGCTTCTATATAGACAATGCCTGGCTGTTCTTCACGCATAAGATTGTCTTCAGACTGTTCTCTATTCCTATCGCTTGGTTCGATCGTCACGTCATCGACGGTACGTTCAACTTCCTGGCTTGGGGAACCAATGAGGCAGGCGAGAGCATACGCCCGTGGCAGAGCGGCGATGTGCGCCAGTATGCCGTATGGTTTATTACCGGTACAGTGGCTTTAACATTAGTATTACTTTGCTTGATATAATAAGGAAATGAGTATATTAACATTATTCGTAGCTATTCCCCTGCTCATGCTGGCAGGGCTTTGGCTTGCAAAGAACGACGGCCAGGTGCGTGGTGTCATGGTTGTCGGAGCCACGGCGTTGCTTGCTTTGGCCGCATGGCTAACCGTATATTTCGTTCAGCAGCGCAGCGCAGGCAATTCTGCCGACATGCTTCTCACCTATAGCGTGACGTGGTTTGCGCCCCTGCACATTGCTTATAGTGTGGGCGTAGACGGCATCTCGGTTGTGATGATACTGCTTTCTGCCATCATTGTGTTCACCGGAACGTTTGCAAGTTGGCAGCTTCAGCCCATGAAGAAGGAGTATTTCCTTTGGTTCGTGCTACTTTCGTCGGGTGTGTTCGGCTTCTTCATTTCCACAGACATGTTCACCATGTTCATGTTCTATGAGGTTGCCCTCATCCCTATGTACCTTCTCATCGGTGTATGGGGTACAGGACCTAAGGAATATGCGGCCATGAAGCTCACCCTGATGCTTATGGGTGGTTCGGCACTTCTCATTCTTGGCATCCTCGGCATCTACTATTTCAGCGGAGCCACCACGATGAATGTCAACGAGATAGCTGCTCTGCACAACATCCCGCCTGTGGTTCAGAAAATCTTCTTCCCCTTTGTATTCATCGGATTTGGCGTTCTAGGAGCCCTGTTCCCATTCCATACATGGTCTCCTGACGGTCATGCTTCGGCGCCTACGGCAGTGTCTATGCTTCATGCCGGCGTGCTGATGAAGCTCGGAGGCTATGGTTGCCTTCGCATCGCCATGTATCTTCTGCCCGACGCTTTGCAGACTTGGGTGCCCGTGTTCCTGGTGCTTACGTGCATCTCTGTGGTATATGGAGCCCTGTCAGCCTGCGTTCAGACCGACCTGAAGTACATCAACGCCTATTCATCCGTGTCTCACTGCGGCATGGTGCTCTTTGCTTTGCTCATGCTCACGCAGACTGCTATCACGGGAGCTATCCTGCAGATGCTCTCTCACGGACTCATGACGGCTCTCTTCTTTGCCGTTATCGGTATGATTTATCACCGTGCCGGAACGCGCGACGTGCGTTATCTGGGCGGCTTGATGAAGGTCATCCCCTTCCTCTCCGTGGCTTATGTAGTGGCTGGCTTGGCTAACCTCGGACTGCCGGGCTTCTCAGGTTTCGTAGCCGAGATGACCATCTTCGTGGGTAGCTTTGAGAATGCCGGCACGTTTCATCGTGTAGCTACCATTCTGGCATGTACGTCTATCGTCATCACGGCAGTGTATATCCTTCGTGTGGTTGGCAAGATTCTTTATCAGAAGGTGCCCAATGCCAAGCTCCTTGAGCTGCACGATGCCACCTGGGACGAGCGTCTTGCCGTAGGCGGACTCATCTTCTGCGTGGCAGGACTGGGCCTTATGCCTATTTTCTTTCAGAACATTATTTATAATGCAGTGGGCCCGATATTCAGCCATATCATCCCCTTTGCAGGTAATTTGACCAACTTATAAGCTATAGCGAAATGAATTACAGTGATTTCTTAAAAATGATTCCGGAGGCCACACTCCTGGCTATTCTGCTTGTTTTCTTCGTTGCTGATTTCGTATCTGCACGGCAGGCTGATCGCAAGTGGTTCAATCCGCTGGCTTGTATTCTTTTGTTTGCACAGACCATCCTTTGTCTGCTTCCCTTAGGAGGCACCGAAGCTTTTGGCGGAATGTATCAAACAACGCCCGCTACCCACGCCATGAAGGCCATCCTCACGCTGGGTACGCTCATCGTATTCATCATGAGCCGTGCTTGGGTAACCTCTGATAAGGTGCGCCGTATGGAAGGTGAGTATTACATGCTCATCGTTTCAACGCTCTTGGGTATGTATGCCATGATGAGCGCAGGCCACTTCCTCATGTTCTTCCTGGGCCTCGAGATGGCCAGCGTGCCCCTTGCTACGCTTGTGGCATTCGACCTTTATCGCAAGAACTCTGCCGAGGGAGCTGCCAAGTTCATCCTAACAGCCACCTTCTCCAGCGGCGTTATGCTCTATGGCATAAGCTTTATCTATGGCGCTTGCGGCACGCTCTACTTCGCAGACGTAGCAGCTAAGCTCGCGGCATCACCCCTTGCCATCATGGGCATGGTGTTCTTCTTCAGTGGCTTGGCCTTCAAGATTTCTCTTGTACCGTTCCATTTCTGGACGGCCGACACCTATCAGGGAGCTCCTACACCCGTCACGGGCTATCTGTCTGTAGTGTCTAAGGGAGCCGCTGCCTTCACCCTGTGCACTATTCTCATTCATGTGTTCGCCTCAATGGTTGCCTATTGGCAGGTGATGCTCATGATTATCGTCGTGCTCACCATCACCGTAGCCAACCTCTTTGCCATCCGTCAGAGCGAGTTGAAGCGCTTCATGGCCTTCAGCTCCATCTCTCAGGCCGGCTACATCGTGCTTGCCATCCTCGGCGATTCTGCCATCAGCCTGGCTTCGCTCAGCTATTACATCCTGGTATATGTGGTGGCCAACATGGCCGTATTCAGCATTATATCGGTTGTTGAGCAGAACAATGGCGGCAAGACAGATATAGACGACTATAACGGATTCTACAAGACAAATCCCCGTCTGAGCTTCCTGATGACGCTGGCACTCTTCTCTTTGGGCGGCATACCACCCTTTGCCGGAATGTTCTCCAAGTTCTTCGTGTTCATGGCAGGCGTTCACGGAGCCGACGTAACCACCCATCTGGGTGGCTGGGCTTATGCTGTGGTGTTCATTGCATTGGTTAATACGGTCATAAGCTTATACTATTATCTCAAGATAGTTAAGGCTATGTACATCAAGCGCAATGACAATCCACTGCCCACATTCACCAGCGACTGCGGCACCAAGTTTGCTTTGGCACTCTGCACAACGGGCGTTCTGCTCTTTGGTATATGCAGTGGCGTCTACGATTGGATTGCCCAGGCTTGCAATTTCATACAGATGTAAGGTCATAGACTTTTTATTTCAATATTCAGCTCCGGTAGGCTTCGTGCTTATCGGAGCTTTTTTATTATTCATACTTATGCACTGAATGCGATATTATTTTACTAAAAACAACTTGTGTCTTTGTAATTTAAAATTAAATAATTATCTTTGTAGCCTAAACATACTATTGCAACGAGATCTATTCACGAACCTATTAAAAACCATTTTATAAAGGCAATGAAAAGCTTTAAACTAAGAAAAAGACTTCTTTCCTTGGCTTCCGCGAAAGTAAGCAGAGGAACATTCATCGTTTTCGCCATGCTTTTGAGTGTTTATACGGCTTCGGCAAGGCAGACTTACAACTTCAATTCTGATTGGATAATAGACAAAACGGGCAAGGCCGTTACCCTTCCTCATGCCTGGAACGAGGATGATGCCTTTCGCCTGAGCACGTATGACATGAAGACCGCCGTGGTGTGGTATCGCAAGAAGTTCCGCCTGCCGGCCCAGACAACGGGCAAGCGCGTCTTCATTGAGTTTGAGGGAGCGCGCCAACTGGCCGATGTGTGGCTCAATGGTCATCACGTAGGCAAGAGCGAAAATGGTGTCATGGCCTTCGGCTTCGACCTTACGCCTTATCTCAAGAAGGGCGATAACCTCATCGAAGTAAAGACAGACAACCACTGGGACTATAAGGAAGCCTCCACAGGAAGCACTTTTCAGTGGATGTCAAAGCCTTTTTACGTCAACTACGGCGGCCTGACGAAGAACGTTTGGCTGCATGTCACAGATCAGATATACCAGACCTTGCCCTTGTTCAGCAACCTTGGCACCACCGGTACGTATATCTACGGTTACGACTACGATGTTCCGACGGGCACAGCCACCCTGCATGCTGAGAGCGAGGTGCGCAACGAGACGGATAAAGATGCCGTCATGGGCTATAACGTCACGGTGATAGACAACGACGGTCGGCAGGTTGCGCAGTTCAAAGGGCAGCGTGTGACCGTGCCGGCACATGGCTCTGCCACGCTGCAAGCCGAGAAGCGCGTGAGCGGGCTGCACCTCTGGAGCTGGGGCTATGGCTATTTATATACCGTTAAAACCACCATTACCGATGCCAATGGCACGCCCCACGATGAGGTGAGCACCAAGACGGGCTTCCGTAAGACTGAGTTCAAGCACGGCATGATATACCTCAACGACCGTGTCATCATGGTGCATGGCTACGCGCAGCGCTCCACTAACGAGTGGCCGGGCGTGGGACAGAGCGTGCCCGCATGGCTTAGCGACTATAGCAACAACCTGTGTGTGCAGTCGGGTGGCAACCTTGTGCGCTGGATGCACGTCACTCCGTGGAAGCAGGATGTGGAGTCTTGCGACAGGGTAGGCCTCATAGAGGCTATGCCGGCGGGCGATGCCGAGCACGATGCCACGGGCAGACAGTGGGAACAGCGCGTAGAGCTGATGCGCGATGCCATCATCTATAACCGCAACAACCCCAGCATTCTGTTTTATGAGTGCGGCAATCAGCGCATCACAACACAGCACATGCGACAGATGAAGAGCATTCGCAACGAGTACGACCCCTTCGGCGGACGCGCCATAGGCTCGCGTGAGATGCTCGACCAGCCCGAAGCTGAGTATGGAGGCGAGATGCTTTACGTGAATAAAAGCGACGACAAGCCCATGTGGATGATGGAGTATTGCCGCGACGAGGCCCTCCGCTGGTATTGGAACTCATGGAGCTACCCCTACCATCAGGAAGGTGACGGCCCGCTCTACCGCAATGCGTCGGCCGCTTCTTACAATCATAACAACGATGAGTTTGTCGTTGAGCAGGTAAGACGCTGGTATGACTACTGGCTGGAGCGCCCCGGCACGGGAACGAAGGTAAACAGTGGCGGTGCGAAAATAGTGTTCAGCGACACGCAGAGCCATGGCCGTTCGGCCGACAACTATCGCGTGAGCGGCTTCGTAGACCCTATGCGCGTGCCCAAGGATGCCTTTTATGCGGCTCAGGTGATGTGGAACGGTTGGGTGGATGATCTCAAACCGGCCACTTATATCGTGGGGCATTGGAATTATGACAAGGGCTTCAAAGTGCCCTCTGTATATGTTGTGAGCAATGGCGACAGCGTTGTGCTCTATCAAAACGGCAAGGCCATACAGCCCACTTCGCACGATTATCACTTCCTCTATACCTTCAAGAATGTTGCTTATGAAGATTCCACCCTCCTGGCCATATCCTATGACAAGGACGGAAAGGAACTCTCACGCTATCAACTACACACAGCCGGCCGCCCCGACCATCTCAAGCTCACCCCCATACAGAACCCCACGGGCTGGAAGGCTGACGGAAACGATGTGGCCCTGGTGCAGGTAGAGGTGGTTGATAAGGCCGGAAGGCGATGCCCTCTAGACAATAGGCTGATTAAATTCACAGTAGGCGGACCTGCCGAATATCGTGGCGGCATAGCCAAAACGCGCGGCTTGGGCTCGCAGGCCAATCAGGCAGCGCTCAATTCCAAGTCGGCTGCCGATGCCGGAAAGTCGGCTGCGCTGGCCGATAAGACCGTAGCCACGCTCAATCATGTGCTTTGCGACACGCTGCCCGTAGAATGTGGCATCACGCGTGTCATGCTCCGCTCTCGCACAAAGGCCGGCACAGTTAAGATTACAGCCCGTGCAAAGGGCATGGCCGATGCCACCTTAAGCCTTACTACCCATGCGGTAGACGTGAACGACGGCCTGTCTACCTATATGCCCTCCGACGGATTGAAGTGCGTCTTGAGCCGTGGCGAAACACCGCGCACGCCCTCGTTTACGCCCTCGCGCAAGGAAATAGCCATCATCAAGGCCGTGGCAGGCAGCGGAAACGATGTGCGCCAGAGCTTCGATACGTACGAAAACACCGACTGGACCAGCTCGCCGCAGTTGGACAGTGCCTGGGTTACCTATACGTTAAGCGAGAAGACACGCATCGACGACATCTGTCTGAAGATGAAAAACTTCCGTGCCACATCTTATCCCATAGAGGTTTATGCCGGCAATCAGCTGGTGTGGCGAGGCGTAACGCCCAAGGCCATCACCTTTACGCACATTCCTTTGGTCAACGCGCCCGTCACCGACACCTACACCATTCGCCTTGCTGCACCGTCGTCTACCAAGGATGCCTTTGGCGCAGTGAAGGAACTGGATGGCCGAAACGATGAGCAGATAAGCCGCGAGAGTCGGTCGTTGAAGATCATTGAGATAGAATTTCTGAAGGATTTGAAGTAGTTGTACTTCTCTTTCTATATATGCAAGCGGGGCATTAGGATAATCCTGATGCCCCGCTTGCATGTCGTAGGTGGGCGAAAAACTGCTATATGGCAAAAAGCAGAGGGCCTTTTGCCCCAGACCTTACACCTTTCGGCATGGCTTACTCTATGGCTCTGCACGCCCGTTGCAGCCAGATGCCTTCATCATCAGACAGCAATGGCAACAGCTTCTGATACACCTTGGCGTGATAATCATTCAGCCAAGCCTTCTCTTCTTGCGTCAGCATGTCGCTGATGATGGGCTCTGTGTCGATGGGACAGAGGGTGAGCGGGCGGAATTGCAAGAATTTGCCAAACTCTGTTTGCATATAGGGCTCCGTGATGAGCGTGTTCTCTATGCGGCAGCCAAAGCGTCCGGGCAGGTAGATGCCCGGCTCGTCGGTCACCGTCATGCCGCTTCTCAGGGGTGCCGGCTTCCATTCCATGCGTATCTGGTGCGGCCCTTCATGCACGTTAAGGTACGATCCCACGCCGTGCCCCGTGCCGTGCAGATAGTTAAGTCCCTCGCGCCACATGTCCTTACGCGCCATGATGTCGAGCTGCGTGCCGCTTGCTCCGTCCGGAAACTTACACATTTCCAGCTGTATGTGCCCCTTCAGCACAAGCGTGTAGATGCGTTTCTCCTCCTGGGTGAGTGGTCCCAGGGCTATGGTGCGTGTGATGTCGGTTGTGCCGTCGGCATATTGTGCCCCGCTGTCTAGTAGCAACAGCCCTCTTGGCTCTAGCCGGGCGTCGGTTGCGGGCGTGGCTTCGTAGTGCACAATGGCCCCATGAGGGCCGTAGCCCGCTATGGTGTCGAACGACAGCCCACGGTATAGCGGCTGCTCAGATCGCAGCTTCGTGAGCTTCGCCGTTACCGAGAGCTCCGTCTGTGTGCCAGCTTCCACGGCAGGCTTCAGCCATTTCAGAAACTTCACCATGGCCACTCCGTCGCGCAGCATAGCGTCGTCAAAGCCCTTTATCTCAGCCTTGTTCTTCACCGCTTTCATCTCAGGCACGGGCGATGTTTGCCACACTATCTCCCTGGCTTGTACGGCCTTGGCCAGTGAGTAGATGGTTTCGTCGCCGTCGAGCAATATGTTATACTCTTCATAATGCCTGAGCGCGCGGGCTACATCGTCGTAAGGTTTCACCCTTACCTTCATATTTTCCAGGTAGGAGAGCACCTGTGCCGAAAGCTTGTTGGAGTTGACAAACAGCGTGGCTTGATGCTCCGTCACCAGCAGATAGGCCACAAACACGGGGTTGCAATGCACGTCGCTGCCTCGCAGGTTCAGCAGCCAAGCCACGTCATCCAGCGCAGACACCAGTATGCCGCACGCGTGTCGCTGCCAGAGCTCATCACGCAGTCGGCGCAGCTTGCTTGTAGCATCCTCGCCAGCATAGCGCAGCGGGTGCGTCAACACGCTGCCGAGCGGAAGTGGCGGGCGCTCTTTCCATATACGTTGCAGTATGTCCAGATTGGTGCGCAGTGTCAGTCCGCCTTGCCGCCTGAGCTCTCTTGTGAGGCGCTCCACGGTGTTGTACGAGGCACACATGCCGTCTATGCCCACCTCCGAGCCCCCCTCGCCGTCGGCCAGTTGCCTGCCCAGCCACTCGGTGATGGTGGGTGTGCCCGGCATCTTAAGGCGCATCAGCTTGTAGGGCGTGCCGCTCAGCTGCTCTTCAGCCGCCAGAAAGTAGCGCGAGTCTGTCCATAGCGCAGCACTCTTCATCGTTACCACGGCGGTGCCAGCCGAGCCGTTGAACCCACTGATCCACTGCCTGCCGGTCCATCTCTCAGGCACATACTCGCTGTTGTGCGGGTCGGTGCTGGGAAAGATGAAGGCTGCCAGATGCTCTTGGCGCATCTCCTGGCGCAAAGCTTCTATCCTTTGGTTGATGTCCATAATCCATTCTTTTTGTTTAAGGCAAAGATAACGAATTTTTCGCACATCTGCAAAGGCGTGCCGGCTTTAATGTATAGAAGGGCTAACAGGGCATGGAGAGCTCCTGAAAATAGCCTTCCAGCCGGGGCCGAAAGGCAGGTTGCCGCTCTCAGAATGCCTTTCTGAATGACGATGTGCAACTGGTTGACAATCAGTATATTAGAGATAGCTTTCCAAAAAGACCCTTTTTGATTTGCGAAAGTGCCTATTTGGGCTTGCAAAAACGGCCTTTTTACAACGCAAGAATGCCTGTTTTGCCAAGTCAAACCCCATCATTGCCGCCGCGATGGTGTGATGGGTGCCATGCGAAGACGAAAAAAGGCAAGCCCCAAAGACTTGCCTTTATGCGTGTGTGATATGTTTGTTCGGCCAGATTACTGCCATTAGAAGGGCAGATCATCAGTCGATTCGCCGGCCTCAGAGGCGGGTGGGAAAGGTGCGGTAGGGCCGGGCTGAGATGTAGCACCGGGTGCCGGGGCAGACTGGGGCGCAGCTGCTGGAGCAGGACTGGCGGCTTGTGCGGCGGCAGCGTCCACACGCTGGATGTTCCAAGCGCGAATATTGTTGAACCAACGGCCGTTATATTCGTGGGCATCTATGTCGAATGACACCACAATCTCCTCGCCTGCCTGGATGTTAAACTGCTTGATGCGGTCTTCACCGAAGATGTTGAAGACCATTTTACGTGGGAAATTGTCGTGGGTCTCGATAACATAGTCTTGTGACATCCACTTTCCACGAGCCGATTCGCCTGATCGCGGGTCCATCACCGCAATCACTTTACCTTGTAATTCCATATTGTATGATTTGTAATTTAATCGTTTTACAGACTGCGAAATTACGAAAATAGTTGCAAAGAAAGAAACTTTTGCACCTTAATTTTGCTTGTGACAATCATTTTTTGTATTTTTGTAGTTCAAAAGAAAAAGTATTTTCACTATATCGAATATTAACTAAAGCACAACTATAAAAATGAGATTTAACCTATCAAGTACTGCCCTGAGCAGTCATCTCTTGTCACTTTCCAGAGTGATAAACAGCAAGAACACGCTTGCTATACTCAACAGTTTTCTCTTTGAAGTGCGCAATGGTCAGCTGGCCGTTACGGCTTCAGATAGCGAAAACGTTATGCAAACCGCGCTGAACCTGGACAACTGCGAGGGCGAGGGCCGTTTCGCCGTGAATAACCAAACCATTATGAACGCTGTGAAGGAACTTCCGGAGCAGCCTCTGTCTATTAGCGTGAGCATGGAAGAGCAAAAGATAACCATAGATTATCAGAATGGCTCGGCCAACTTCCCCATTCAGAACGCTGATGAATATCCTCAGACCAAGCCATTAGCTGATGATGCTACCTCACTTTCAGTGGATGCGGCCATTCTCAGCGATAACATCACACGCTCACTCTTCGCTACCGCCAACGACGAAATACGCCCCGTGATGAACGGAATATACTTCGACCTGACACCGGATGCACTGGCCGTCGTGGCCAGCGACGGACATAAGCTGGTGCGCAACCTCAACTTCAACATCAAAACCGAAAATCCCAAGGCCTTCATCATGCCTAAGAAGCCGGCCACATTGCTCAAGAACACCATAGCAAGAGACAGCGGCAACGTGGTGATAAGGTTTGATGACAAGCAGGCTGAGGTGAGCTATGCCGACGGAAAACTCACATGCAGGCTCATAGAGGGACGCTATCCCAACTATAACAGTGTGATACCTACCGACAATCCCAATGAGATGACCATCGACAGGCGCAGCCTTATCGGTGCGTTGCGCCGCGTTCTGCCCTTCGCTAGCGACTCGTCCGAGCTGGTGAAGTTCCATATGGAGAACGGAACATTGCAGATTGATGCCGAAGATCTTGACTTTGCCACCAACGCCACCGAGCATGTTACGTGCGAATATGGCGGTATGCCCATGAGCATAGGCTTTAAGGGATCGAGCATGTTGGAGATTCTCAACAACCTGGAGGGCGACAACGTCATTATAAAGTTGGCCGATCCGTCCAGGGGAGGCATCGTGGTGCCTGAGCAACAGCCTGAAAATCAGGAGGTGCTCATGCTTATTATGCCCATGCTGCTCAATGATTAATACAGGTGCGGGCGGCTCTCATGCCGCCTGCCAGCAATGAAAAGAACGTAATGAAACTGAATTTAACAAAGCCCCTTGTTGTGTTCGACTTGGAAACAACGGGGCTTGACCTTGTAAACGACAGGATTATACAGATTTCGTATATAAAGGTTATGCCCGACGGAACAGAGAAGCGGGGCAACCAACTGGTGAACCCCGGCAAGCCAATACCTGCTGAGGTGACGGCTCTCACGGGCATAACAAATGATGACGTGAAGGACAAACCGGCCTTTAAAGACTTGGCCAAGGACTTGGCTAAGGAGTTTGAGGGCTGCGACTTTGCCGGCTTCAACTCCAATCACTTTGATGTGCCCATGCTCTCTGAGGAGTTTCTCAGGGCAGGAGTAGACTTCAACTTCTCTAAGTGCCGACTCATCGACGCGCAAAACATCTTTCATAAGATGGAAAGGCGAAACCTTGCCGCTGCCTATAAGTTCTATACGGGGCATAAGATGGAGGACGACTTTCAGGCACATAAGGCCGACCAGGATGCCGAAGCCACTTACCGGGTGCTCATGGGCGAGCTGGACAGGTATGCTCCGGGTGTTCAGGAAGAGCCCGAGCGGGTGCTGCACAACGACATGGACGAGCTGGCCGAGTTCTCAAAGACCAATGACAACGTTGACTTCGCGGGCCGGATAGTATGGAAGGAGAACGACCAGAACGGCAAACCCTTTATGGACGAGCAGGGCAAACCCTGCAAGAAAGAGTGCTTCAACTTTGGTAAGTACAAGGGTTGGGCCGTTGCCGATGTACTGAAAAAAGACACCGGCTACTACGGATGGATGATGCAGGCCGACTTTACGTATAACACAAAGCAGGTGCTCACACGCATCAGGCTGCGCGAATTTGCCAAGCATTAACGTTAACGATACCCAAATATGCTGAAAGGAAAGAAAATTGTACTGGGCATAACGGGTAGCATAGCGGCCTATAAGGCATGTTACCTGATACGCAACTTCATTAAGCGGGGAGCTGAGGTGCAGGTGGTTATCACGCCGGCAGGCAAGGAGTTCATCACTCCCGTCACGCTGTCGGCACTCACGCATAAGCCTGTGGTGAGCGAATTCTTCTCTCAACGCGACGGCTCATGGCACTCGCACGTTGACTTGGGGCTATGGGCCGATGCCATGGTAGTGGCTCCTTGCACGGCAAGCAGCATGGCGAAGATGGCTAACGGCGTGGCCGACAACATGCTCATCACTACCTATCTCTCTATGAAGGCGCCTGTGTTCATAGCACCGGCCATGGATCTGGATATGTATAAGCATCCCTCCACGCAGCACAACATGCAGCTGCTCAAGAGCTACGGCAATCATATTATCGAGCCGCAATCGGGCTTCCTGGCCTCTGGACTGGAGGGCAAGGGACGCATGGAAGAGCCTGATGCCATAGCAGATGCCATAGACCGCTTCTTCGATGAGCAGGAGGGCCGCTCAAGTGCCACGTCATTGCAGGGCAAGCATATCCTTGTTACGGCCGGACCTACGTATGAACGCATAGACCCCGTGCGCTTTATAGGCAACTTCTCCAGCGGTAAGATGGGCTTCGCCTTGGCTGAGGAGTGCCTCAAAAGGGGCGCGCAGGTAACGCTGGTAACCGGTCCGGTGAGCCTGGAGTGCAGTCAGGGCATCAAGAGAATAGACGTAGAGAGCTGCGACCAGATGTATAAGGCCGTGACAGAAGCCTTCGATGGTCAGGACGCAGCCATACTTAGTGCTGCCGTTGCCGACTTTCGGCCGGAGCATGTAGCCGATCATAAGGTGAAACGCGAGGGCGACGGCATGGCCATCAGGCTGAAGCCAACCCAGGATATAGCCGCCGAGCTGGGCCGAAGAAAGAAAGAGGGACAGCGACTGGTGGCCTTTGCGCTGGAGACAGACCATGAAGAGGACAACGCAAGAGGTAAGTTGAAGAGGAAAAATGCCGACTTCATCGTGCTCAACTCCACCCGCGTAAAAGGTACTACCTTTGGTACTGACGACAATCAGATAATGATTATCAATGCCCAAGGGGCGAAGAAATTCGACAAAAAACCTAAGGCTGAGGTGGCAAAAGATATTATCAACGAACTGGAGAACATATTATGAGCCTGAAGGAGCATCACACTTTATATAAAAAGGTGTACAGAACGTGGGCTGTCATAGTCCTTGTGCTGTGCTTGGCCCAGCCCCAACGCATCGCGGCGCAGGAGCTATTGGCCAAGGTAACCATCAATCACAACCAGATACAAGGCACGGACGCAAGCATATTCACCAATCTTCAGCAAACGCTGGAGCAGTTTATCAACGACAGGAAGTGGACTAACTTGCAGTTCCAAAAGAACGAACGGATAGTGTGCAACTTTAATATTACCGTGACAAAGTATGACCAATCGTCAAATACATTCACGTGTACGGCACTCATCCAGGCCAACCGGCCCGTTTACAATGCCGCTTACACCACCACATTATATAATAATAAGGATGCCAACTTCAGTTTTACGTTTGCCCAGTTCGACCAGTTGGACTACAATGATGAGACAGTAGACAACCAGCTCACGGCACTTGTGGCTTATTATGCCTACCTGATTATAGGCTTAGACCTTGACAGCTTCGCGCCAATGGGCGGAGAAGACGTGCTGCAACTGTGCATGAACCTGGCCAACAACGCCCAAAATCTGAACTTTCCGGGCTGGAAATCGTTTGAAGACAGTCGTAATCGCTTCGCGATAATCAACGATTATCTCGACGGAGCCATGAAGCCGTTCAGGCAATTGCAGTATGATTATTATCGTACGGGGCTTGATGAGATGGCCAACAACGCCGAACGAGGACGCACCAACATCACTACAGCACTTGAAAACGACCTGAAGAAGGCGCATGAAGATAAGCCTTTGAGCATGCTTCCGCAGATATGGACCGACTATAAGCGCGATGAGCTGGCCAATATATACAAAGGCAAGGGCACACAAAAGGAAAAAGAGAGCGTATATGAGTTGCTCTTTAACATCAATGCCAGCCAAAGCGCGGCTTGGGATAAAATAAAACAGTAAATGCTAACACATCTATACATAAAGAATTTCACGCTGATCGACGAGCTGGATATCGACTTTCATCCCGGATTCTCCGTTATTACGGGTGAGACGGGAGCCGGAAAGAGTATCATACTCGGTGCTATAGGCTTGCTGCTAGGGCAAAGGGCCGACAGCAAAGCCATCAAGAAAGGTGAGAAGAAGTGCGTTATAGAGGCGCATTTCGACTTGAGCAACTATGGCATGGAGGCTTTCTTCGACGAACATGACATAGAGTATGAGCCCCAGGATTGCATCCTGAGACGCGAACTCATGGCTAGTGGCAAGTCGAGAGCATTTATCAACGACTCGCCGGCAAGCCTTCAGCAGATGAAAGCATTGGGAGAAAGGCTCATAGACATACACTCCCAGCATCAGAACCTGTTGTTGCAGCAAGAGGATTTTCAGCTTAATGTGCTGGACATTATAGCTGATGACGCCACACAACTGCATGACTATCAAGACGGCTATCGACAGTTTAAGGCCGTGGAGAGACAACTGCAGAAGCTTAAAGAGCAGATAGAGGAGGCTAAGGCCAATCAAGATTTCATGCAATTTCAGTATCATGAGCTTGAGGAAGCTAAGCTTGAAGATGGTCAGCAAGAGGATCTGGAGCAGGAATTGCAGAAGCTTTCGCACGCCGAAGACATCAAGACGGCTCTCTATAACGCTGACAATCTGCTCAATGAAGATGAGAATGGCATCGTAGAAAAGCTGAAGCGTGCCTCTGATAGCCTGCATGACATAACCGAAGTGTATCCTGAGATAAAGGAAGCAACGCAAAGATTGGAGTCTGTACATATAGAGTTGAAGGACATTGCGCAGGATATAGCGGCGCAAACAGAGGATGTTGACTTCGACCCGCAGCGGTTAGACGAGGTGAATAATCAGCTGGACAAGATCTATTCGCTGCAACAGAAGTTCCATGTATCGACGGTCAGAGAGCTCATTGAGCTGCGTGATGACTTGAAAAACAAGCTCAACACCATTACCAACAGCGATGAAGAGGTGGCCTTGTTGCAGCAGAAGCTGGCCCAAGCGCAACGCAACTGCGAGGCTAAAGCAGCTAAACTGAGTGACATGAGGGGCAAGGCCGGCAAGCTGTTGGCATCTGAAATGAAGCAGAGACTCATACCATTGGGTATGCCCAACGTGCGTTTTGAGGCTCGCATAGAGGCCAAACCGCTGAGCGAAAACGGCCGCGACAAGATACAATTCTACTTTAGTGCCAATAAAAGCACCGAGATGCAGCCCGTCGCGCAGATTGCTTCCGGAGGCGAGATAGCACGTGTGATGCTCTCGCTCAAGGCTATGATAAGTGGCGTAGTGAAGCTGCCCACCATCATATTTGATGAGATTGACACCGGTGTGTCGGGCAAGATAGCGCAGAAGATGGCCATTATCATGCAGGAAATGGGCAGCAAGGGGCGGCAGGTTATATCCATTACGCACCTTCCGCAGATTGCCGCCTTGGGACAATATCATTATAAAGTGGAGAAGCATGAGACTCCTACGGGCACGCAAAGCAACATGCGTGAGTTGAACGAAGAGCAACGTGTGGACGAAATAGCGCAGATGTTGTCGGGCGATAATGTTACCGACGCCGCGCGCAACAATGCCCGTGAGCTCCTGAGCAGTAGGGGAGAGTGACGCCCCAAGGGCTTATAGAGGAGATAGTCTGATAAAGATGGATGAGTAAAAGAAAGAAAAAGAAGATATGAACAAGCGAGTTTTATTAATCTTATTTGTGTTGTTCGCTGCCTTCAGCAGTCGCATGGCTGCTCAGTCTGGTGCAGTGAAGAAGGTAGCTAATGCCGTTTTGTCTATTACAACCTTTAAGGCTGACGGCTCAATATTGGCTACTGCCAACGGCATTTGCATTTCCAATGACGGCACTTGTGTGAGCCCGTGGTCGCCATTTGCAGGCGCTGACCATGCTGTTGCCATTGACGCGAAGGGACAGAAACACCAAGTGACGAAGTTGATGGGTGCCAACGAAATCTACAACTTGGTGAAGTTTGCCATCAGCGGTGCCCCCGCCGGCGTCGCTACTCTTGCCTCAGCGACGGCAAACAGCGGCTCTGCTGGTTGGATAGTGCCCTATGCAAAGGACGGCGCGCCGCAGAAGAACAGCGTGAAAAGCGCTGAGAAGTTTATGAATAAGTATAACTATTACGTGTTAACCAGTCAGGCAGACGACAAATACAATGGTTGTCCACTCGTAGCTGACAACGGTCAGGTGCTGGGAGTGTATCTTTACTCGGCCAGCACACCCAGCGCTACTGACGTGCGATATGCCAATGACTTCACGTTGAGCGGCCTTTCCATCAACGATCCGGTGCTCCGGCAGTGCAAAATCAGGGTGGCTTTGCCGTCAGACTTAAAGGATGCACAGCTTGCCTTGCTTATGTCGCAGCAGCAAGACCCAAACAACTACGAGGCAACAGTTAAAGATTTCATCAGCATGTTTCCCCAGCAGAATGACGGATATTGGGGCCTTGCCAACCTGCAGGCATCTAAAGGCGACTATCTGGGTGCCGACAACACCATGAAAGAGGCTATCAGCAAGGTCTCAGATAAGAGCGAGTGCCATTACAACTATTCGCGTCTTATCAGCCAGTATGCCCAGGCTAAGGTGGATAGCTTATATGCTCCATGGACGTTCGACAAGGCTTTGACCGAGATAAAAGAGGCTCAGAAGGCCGACAACAACTTGGCCTACAAGCAGCAAGAGGGCATCATCAAGTACGGACAAGGCAATTATCAAGAGGCTTATGACATCTTTATGGGGCTCACGCGCTCTAAGCTGAGAGGCGGAGAAGTGTTTTATCAGGCCATGCAAGCCAAGCAGAAGCTGGGCGGAACCGACCAGGAGCTGCTATCATTGCTGGATAGTGCGGTGGCCGTTTGCGACACTCCTTACACCGTTGTGGCCGCTCCTTACTTCCTGGCACGCGGACTTCAGTATGGCAAGATGAACAAATACCGTGAGGCAGTCATCGATTTATATCGCTATGAGGTGCTCAATCCCTCCGGCTGCACCGCGGCCTTCTACTTCAACCGTGAGCAGCTTGAGGTGAAAGGACGTATGTGGCAGCAGGCCCTTAACGACATTGCGCACGTTTGTCTCATCACGAAAGACGAGCCTCTCTATTGGGCTGAGTTCGCCTCAGTGAACCTTCAGGTGCATAAATATGCCGATGCTATAGCCGCAGCCAAGCGTGCTATAGAGCTGTCAAAGGATTATGCCGATGCTTACTTGCTCTTGGGCGTGGCTCAGGTGGAAAACAATGAGCGGGCAGAAGGTATGCAGAACATCGCCAAAGCCAAGGAGCTGGGCAACCAGCAGGCCGATAGCTTCTTGAAGAGATATCAACAAAAGAAGTAAGCTATACGATAGAACAAAGGTGGAAAGCTCGCTGCGGTAGGGCTTTCCGCTTTGTTTTATGAGGCGGATATATTCATCAAAATGCAACAAAAACAGCTGCTTGGCATAAATAATTGGCACTTTGCCTCGTTTATTTATGCAAAAGATAGTAACTTTGCAGCAATTTAGTAATCATAACATGGATTGGTTTATCGACTTATTTAGAAATCAAGACACCGTAGCTCACATTGTTCTGCTCTATGCCTTGGTTATTTCTGTTGGTGTTTATTTAGGGAAGATAAAGATAGGAGGCATCTCTTTGGGTATGACCTTCGTGCTCTTTGTCGGCATCGTGGCCGGACATATCGGCTTCACAGCGCCCCTTACGGTACTTAATTTCCTACAAGACTTCGGCCTGATACTATTCGTTTTCATGATAGGTATGCAGGTTGGGCCCGGCTTCTTTGAGAGTTTTGGCAAGGGAGGCGTTAAGCTTAACGTGCTCTCATGCGTTACCGTGTTGCTCAACATCTTGGTAATGTTTGCTTGCTATTACATCTTCTTCTACAAGAACCACAACCCCAACGACCTGCCTATGATGATTGGTACCCTCTATGGTGCCGTAACCAACACGCCGGGTCTTGGTGCTGCCAACGAAGCTTTGCACTCTGTGTTCAGCGGAGGCAACATTCCCACCATCGCGTCGGGCTATGCTTGCGCCTATCCCTTGGGCGTTTTGGGCATCATAGGTGCGCTTCTGGCCATCAAGTTCTTCTTTCACATCTCCTTTGCTGATGAGAACGAACAGCTTAATGAGCTCGAAGGCGACAACCCCCACGCCAAACCACACTCTATGTTCCTGCGTGTAGACAACGCGTATATAGCCGGCCGCACGCTGCATGAGATTTCGCAGTTCCTCAACCGCGACTTCGTTTGCACGCGTATCAAGCATAAAGACGTCATCTCATTGCCCAAACGCGACACTGTTTTGGAGAAAGATGATGAGGTGCTCATCGTATGTCCGGAGGCTGACGCTGAGGCTATACAGGCCTTTATAGGCCCGGAGATACACCCAGACTGGCATGAGGAAGACTCCGAACAACCCATGGTGAGCCGCCGAATAGTTATTACCAACTCAACCATGAACGGCAAGGTGCTTGGCAAGATGCACTTTGCCAGCGTCTACGGAGTGAACATCACGCGCGTGACAAGGCAGGGTATGGACCTCTTTGCCAACCGTAATCACCACTTCCTGGTAGGAGATAGGATTATGGTAGTGGGACCGGAGGAGAACGTAAACCGTGTTGCCGAGATGATGGGTAACTCGTCACGCAGGCTCAACGCGCCAAACATAGCCACCATCTTCATCGGTATCATCATCGGTATACTCTTCGGCAGTCTGCCCATATCCATTCCGGGAATGCCTGTTCCGCTCAAGTTGGGCTTGGCCGGTGGCCCGCTCATCATTGCCATACTCATTGGCCGGTATGGCTATAGGTTCCATCTGGTTACCTATACCACCACATCTGCCAACATGATGTTGCGTGAGTTCGGCCTGGCACTGTTCCTTGCCAGCGTGGGAATTAAGGCAGGCGACGGCTTCTGGGAGACTGTAGTAGAAGGCGACGGCCTGCTTTATGTGCTCACTGGTTTCTTCATTACGGTCATCCCAATATTGATAGTGGCCTCTTTTGCACGCTGGAAGTACAAGTTCAACTACTTCACTATCATGGGTATGATTTCGGGTACGTACACCGACCCACCTGCTTTGGCTTACTCAAACTCAGTATGTGCAGGTGAGGCACCGGCCATTGGTTACTCTACGGTGTACCCGCTCAGCATGTTCCTGCGCATCTTTACCGCGCAGATACTGGTGCTCTTCTTCTGCGGGGCATAATGGGTTGATTTGCAAAAACGGCCTTTTTACAACGCGAAAATGCCTATTTGGGCTTGCAAAAGTGCCTATTTTGCGTTGTAAAAAGGCCTATTTAACTTTATCATAAGCCTGCGCTTGTCTTCCGGATAGGCGCAGGCTTCATTCTTATAGGGGCTTAACAGTCTGTCTGACAGACTGTTTTGTCGCCCTGCCAAGCATCTAGTTCGACCATTCTGTTGTCTAATTTGTCGGTGAACTCATGGTTTTTCAGACCCCATTTAGGAGCCAGCAAGAGACCGGAAGGCGACTGGCTGACAAACCTGTCGAGTACTATATCCGGACGAAGTCTGCGAATATACTCTATGACGAGGTTCATATAGCTTTCTGGTGAGTAGAGGCTGAACGGCTCTTCCTGATACATCTCGGCCAGCTTGGTGCCTTTGATGACCTGCAGCTGATGTATCTTGAGCATGTCGATAGGCAGGTCGGAGATGACCGAAGCCTGCCTGAGGCTCTCTTCAGGCGGTTCGCCGGGCAGGCCCAAGATGACGTGTGCCCCGGTTAGCAGGCCTCGCTTGTGCGTCTCGACCACCGCTCTTTGCGCGCAGGCAAAGTTGTGTCCGCGGTTAATGAAGCGCAGCGTGGCATCGTTGGCGCTCTCTATGCCATACTCAATCATCACAAAATGGTGCTCGGCAAGATGTTGCAGATAGTCTAGCAGGGGCGCGTCTACACAGTCGGGACGCGTGCCTATGACGATGCCCACCACGTCGGTCACGTGCAAAGCTTCCTCATACAGCTCCTTGAGCCGCGAGAGTGGGGCATAGGTATTGGTGAAAGACTGGAAGTAGGCCAAGTATTTCATCTCCGAATATTTCCTTGCGAAGAAGCGTTTGCCGGCTTCCAGCTGCTCGGCCACACCTTTCACGCCGTTGCAGTAGGCCGGGCTGAAGGTGCGGTTGTCGCAAAACACGCATCCGCCGTGCGACAGTTTGCCGTCTCGGTTGGGACATGTAAAGCCCGCGTCTACCGATAATTTCTGCACCTTTTCGTGGAAGTGACGACGTATCCAACTTCCAAAGTCGTTGTAATGTTTTTCTGTCAAAGCTCTGAATTTATGATTATAACTTGCAAATTTAGTGAATTCTTTGTAATTTTGCCTATCACTTAGCTTACAAATAACAAATATATAATGAAGAAAATCATCACTATGTGCACTGCAATGCTCATAGCTGCCGCATCTCATGCGGGCAATCCCCTTACGCTGAAAGCTTTTACCGACGGCACTTACAGTGCCAAGCGCATTACGGGAGTGCACCCTCTGGCAGGCGGATCTGAGTATGCGCAGATTTCAGAAGACGGACGGCAAGTAGTGAAATACTCCTTTGCTACGGGCAAGCAGACAGGGGTTCTCTTTGACAAAGAGCACACCACGGGCAGTAAGATAGACGCGTTTGAAGACTATCAGCTGAGCAATGACGGCAAATATATGCTCATTCAGAAAGACTATAACCGCATCTATCGCCGCAGTTTCACGGCCGACTTCTATCTATATGATGTGAAGAGCCAGCAGATGAGGCAGCTGTCGGCGGGCGGACCGCAGCAAGTGCCCACCTTTTCGCCCGACTCCAGGCGCGTGGCTTTCGTCAGAGCTAACAACATCTTTGTGACTGACGGCAAGCAAGAGCGGCAGATTACCACCGACGGAGCCTTCGGAAAGATTATCAACGGCATACCCGACTGGGTGAATGAAGAGGAGTTTAGCTTCAACAACGCCATGGCCTGGGGAGGCGACGGCGCTACGCTGAGCTGGATAAAATATGACGAAAGCCGTGTGAAAACCTACTCCTTGCAGCTCTTCGAGGGTTCTAACCCCGACCAAAAGGAGTATGCTGATTATCCCGGACTCTACAGCTACAAGTATCCTAAGGCCGGACAGCAGAACGCCAAGGTGAGTGTTTGGGCATGTAACATAGCCGATGGCCAGATCAGACAGTATGACCTGCCGCTCGACAGCGACGGCTACGTGCCTCGCGTGCTGCCCATAGAGGGTCAGAAGAGCATCCTCATCTTCACCATGAACCGCCATCAGGACGTGCTGAACATCTATAAGGCCGACCCGCTTACAGGAGCTTGCAAACTCATCATCAGGGAGAGCGTACCCAAGTATGTGAAGGAAGAGGCTATGGAAGGCATCGTGACGACCAAAAACCACATCGTCTTGCCTTCTGACAGGGATGGCTATATGCACTTATATCTCTATGACATGAATGGAAAACTCATCAGGCAGATAGACAAGGGCCCGTATGAGGTTACTGCGGTGTATGGCTATGACGAGGCTACTGGCTGCACTTATTATCAGGCAGACAAGAAGACGCCTATGCAGAGAGAGGTGTATGTGGCGCTGGCCAACGGCACTTCAAAGGCTCTGGCCGAGCAAAACGGATGGAACAGTGCCATCTTCTCTACCGACTTTAAGTACTTCCTCAACACATGGAGCGACCGAAACACACCATATATATATACTATACACAACCAGAAAGGCAAGCTCTTGCGCACCATGCTCGACAATAAGGAGCTGCAAGACAAGCTCAAGGACGTTGACAGACCCGATGTTCAGTTCTTTGCCTTTACCACGCAAGAAGGCGTGAAGCTGAACGGATGGATGGTGAAGCCGGCAGACTTCGACGCCCATAAAAAATATCCCGTCATCCTCTTCCAGTATAGCGGGCCCGGCAATCAGCAGGTTATAGACAACTGGGGCGTGGGCTCTATGGGCAATGGTGCCCTCTTTGATGCCTATCTCACGCAGAAAGGCTACATCGTGGTGTGCGTAGACGGCAGAGGAACGGGCGGCCGCGGTGCCGATTTTGAGAAAAGCACCTACCTTCATATAGGCGATTTGGAGTCGAAAGACCAGGTTGAGACGGCTATTTGGCTTGCCAAGCAGCAGTATGTAGACTCCTCTCGCATCGGTATATGGGGCTGGAGCTTCGGCGGTTTCAACACGCTCATGTCTATGAGTGAGGGTCGCGGCGTGTTTAAGGCAGGTGTTGCCGTGGCTCCTCCCACCAATTGGAAGTATTATGACACCATTTATACCGAACGATATATGCGTACTCCGCAGGAGAATGCCGACGGTTATGCCGTCAATCCCATCACCCGGGCCGACAAGTTGCATGGCTCTCTGCTTATCTGTCACGGCATGGCAGATGACAATGTGCACCCTCAGAACACCTTTGAATATGCTGAGGCGCTTGTACAACATGACAAAGACTTTAAAGAGAACTATTATACTAACCGCAACCACAGCATATATGGCGGCAACACACGCAACCACCTGTTGCGCCAGATAGCCCAGTGGTTTGAGCAAAATCTGTAAAGGTTCTCCGTTATAGGGTGGTGAATGTAATTAAAAAAGAGGCTCTGCACAAGGACGATATGTCTTGTTGCAGAGCCTCTTTCGGCTATGGTTGCCGACTGTTACTTATGCAGCAGCCGCTTGAAGAAGCCCTCCTTCTTGGGCTTTTCGGCCGCTTCTGATGATTGAGGAGCCTCTGGCCCGGCGGCAGGAGCAACCTCCGGCACGTCTTCGCCCTCTATGATGCCCGCCAAAGCCCATTGCTTCACGAGGTCGGCTACGTCTTTGCGGGCATTCTCCATGCTCACATCGTATTCGTCAAACAAGGCCTTGGCCATGTCTTCTTCCGTGAAATCCTTATCTTGGAAGGTGTTCCAAAGAAAGACAGACGTCTCATTCATGCTGACAACATTGCTGAAGTCGATGTTCTCTTTTCCTACAGCAACCATGATATACTCGCCACAAACCTGGCGCAAACTAAATCCTTTTTTTTCTCTCATAATCAAGTTTGTTGTTAAATAGGCCCGAAAAGCCTTATCCATATCCTGCGGTAGGCGGCCAGCAAATAGCGCCTTACGGGCAAAAGATGCATCCATATCCAGGAGTAAACCTTCCATTTCATGCCGTCGGTGCGGTCAAGATGGTTGCGCCCTTTGCGATAGAAGCCTATCACCGCGCCCTTTATGTCATGCAGGGTGCACGTTTCTGTGCCTAAGTTGCCGTCGCCCCGCAGCGTGACTTGCTGCCCCTTGATGCGCACAATGCGGTGCAACACAAAGTGCTTTGGCCTTATCTCGGCCAGCACAGGGTCGCCCACTTGGGGCTTTATGGGCTTGGTGAGCAGCGCCTTGTCGCGGTCGTTTTCCAGGAAAGGGCGCATAGAGAAGCCTCTTAGCTTGATGGTTACGGTGTGACCGCTATCAAGCAGAGCCGTCACCTCAGGCAGCAGAACCTCGTTGGGCAACTGTATTTCTTTTATTTGGATATGTTCTTGTAACATAACAGAGCCGATGCTTCATCAGGAAGACAATGTAATATGTATAGCTTAGAGGTCTCTACAACGCGCGTCACGGTGTCGCACACCGCATTGTATATATCCTCATCCCACTTCATAGACGAGCAGCTCGGCAGCAGGGATGTGAAGGCTTGCAGGGGCTTGAGCCGCTCTATGCTGTTTGTCTTGGCCCGGTCGATGCGAGTTATGGCTCCCAAACGGGCCTTGACATTGCGGTAGCATGGCGTCTTTCCGCTCCATGGCGAGCCGAAAATCCATGGTTCGCCATCTATGATGCGCACAATGGGGTTGTCGTCGTTCATCAAATCGCAGCCCGGTATATACCTTAGCCAGTTGCTCACTTGTGTGCTTTTGCCCGTTCCGCTCTTGGCTATGAAGGCGTATCCCCGGCCTTCTTTTCGCACAAGTGACGCATGTATGAGCAGTGTTTGCCGCAGAGCAGAGGCGTAGGCAAAGGCCATCATCACCGCGCCATTTAGTCCGTAGGCCCTCATTCTGAGGTTTCCATTGAGTGCCACGCGGCAGTTGCTGAACGACTTGTTGGATATAATGAGCGCAACGTCATAGTTTTGCAAGTCCTTCATGATGTACTGATAGCCCCCGTCGGGCAGTCTGTCTACCACGATGTCGCCGTTTCCGGTGTCAAACTTGCCTATCCGCTCGCGCTGCGGCTTGGGAACGGGCCTCAAACTGTCGTCTACCGTGATGCTCAGCAGAGGCTCCTCGCTGTCAGAATGCTGCACCTTGAAGTGGTTGAGCGAAGGTATGAGCCACGTGCCGTTAACCTCTTGCTCAAAGCTCATGCGCATTCTGTGCCCTGCTATCACGAAGTCATCAGCGCGGTTCACCATTCATGCCTCCTTCAGGATGTTCGCCATGCGATGGCGTAGTGTTGCCGTTGCTTTTTCCTTCCGGCTTTCTGCCCCGGTCTTTCTTTTCTTTCTTGGCCGGCTGAGCGTCTTCTTGCGCTTCGGCAGGCTTCACAGCAGTGTATCTAAAGTCCTTAGCTGTGAGAAACTGAACGTTGTAGCGGTCTTTGCTTTTCTCCGTATATAGCTTCTTGACTTTGGCATATTGCTTCTCAATAGACTTGGCATCCATGGCCCAATAGGTGACGCATGTGCGGTCGCCCATGCCTTTCTGGCGGAAGTAATTGCGCAGTTGGTAAGAGTAGTCGCCGCGGTTGAGGAGAAAATGCGTGCGGTTGTCTTCTATATAAGCGCTGTCTACTTCGAAGATGTCGGTGATGTAAACCAGCGAATCGTTGAAAGAAGCGGCCAATCCAAATACATATACCTTGTCAACCATCTTGGCGCTGGCCGGCAATGCCATGCAAGCCAAGAAGGCAACAGCCGTTAAATACCTTAAAAATCTCATATAAACACCTATCTCTTTATTGTCCTAAATATGATTTTAATATCTTGTTTTTTGTGTTATGCCTGAGCCTTCGGATGGCCTTCTCCTTTATCTGCCTCACTCTTTCCCTTGTCAGGCCGAAGCGGTCGCCTATCTCTTCGAGTGTGAGCTCGGGCTGGTTGATGCCGAAGAAAGCCTCTATCACGCTGCGCTCGCGCTCGCCCAGCGTTTGGAGCGTGCGCCCAATCTCTTCTTTGAGCGACTCTTGCACCAGCTCGCTGTCGGTAGCCGGGGCGTTGTTGTTGGGCAGAATGTCGAGCAAGCTGTTGTCGGCATCGTCTGAAATCGGAGCGTCCATCGATACGTGACGCGTGGAAACCTTCATCGCGTCGATGATTTTCTCCTCCGGCAAGTCTATCTCTTCCGCTATTTCCTCAAGGCTTGGGCGCCTCTCGTTCTTTTGTTCGAAGCGGTTGAGCATCTTGTTTATCTTGTTGGCAGAGCCCACTTGGTTGAGCGGCATCCTTACCAGCCGGCTCTGTTCGGCTATGGCTTGCAGGATGCTCTGCCTTATCCACCACACGGCATAGGATATAAACTTAAATCCTCTAGTCTCATCAAACTTCTGCGCAGCCTTTATCAGCCCCAAGTTTCCCTCGTTGATGAGGTCTGGGAGCGACAGCCCTTGGTTCTGATATTGCTTGGCAACCGAGACCACAAAGCGCAGATTGGCTTTTGTGAGCTTCTCCAGCGCCTCTTGGTCGCCCTCTTTGATGCGTTGTGCCAAGGCCACTTCTTCCTCTACGGAAATCATTTCCTCGTGGCCAATCTCCTGCAAATACTTGTCGAGGGAGGCACTTTCTCTGTTTGTGATTGATTTAGTGATTTTAAGTTGTCTCATCCGTGTTCATGGTTTATATGTGGTTTGCAAATTTACTGATAATCTTTTACTTGAACAAATTTTTTGTTTTTATTTTAAAAGAAGTTGCCCTTTAATTAATAAAATTGGCGTCTTGCGCTCTGCCTTTCTCCTTGAGCCAGGCTCGAAGCGCTTGTCCGGTGATGGCGTAAAGGTGCATAGGCGATATGGAAGAAGTGGGCTTTTCTTTTACAAAACCGTTGTTTGGCCAATGCGCGATAGCGTTCTTGACGGCGAAATAGGCATTATCGCGTTGCAAAAAGGGCGTTTTGGGAAGCCGAAACAGGCATTTTAGCGAGTTGAAAAGGCCTATTTTAAAAGACGATATACAACATATTGCCTATCAGTGAGTTGCGTTTAGTGGTTTGTTTTCGGCTGGTAGGCTTTGCACATTGAGTTTTTTTTGCTAACTTTGCAGCGGAATTTAGAATAAGTAAAAGAAACAAAAAGATTGTTTAAATGGATTGCAAAGAGCACATTGAATCGACTAAGATTTTACGTCGGAAGCTAGACTTACTACTCAGAACGGGGCAGATATTGGTGGATAGTTCGGCAGACACCAGTCGTATCAGCCGTAACATGCATCGCGCGGCGGCCTATCTGGGCTTGCCAGAGGAAAACTTGCACATCAATATAGACTATTACATGCTGCAAGTGAATGTGAGCGACGAGACGCACTCGTTCTCTAAGATGCAGCGATGCGACCATCACGGCATCGACATGCAAGCCATTCAAGACATCAGCAAGCTCACTTGGACTGCCATCAAAAAGGATTACTCTTTGGATAAATACAGTGAAGAGCTGGAGAAGATAGCTACGGCGCGCCGCACTTACTCTGACTGGATGGTGGCAATAGGCGCCGGTTTTGCCTGCGGAGGGTTCTGTATACAGTTCGGATGCGACTGGCCCGCCTTCTTTTATGCCTCTATAGCCGCCATATTGGGCAACAGATTGCGCATGTGGCTCAACCATAAGGGCAGCAATGTATATGCCGACATCGCCGTGGCAGCCTTTGTCTCTACGCTGTTGGCATGGCTTTTTGCTTATATATCCATTCCTACGTCGCCCATTTATCCCTTTGTGAAGGCCCACTTGCCTTTCCTTATCTCGTCTACACCGTGGCATCAGCTCATGGCCTGCTCGCTTTTCATCGTGCCGGGAGTGCCGCTTATCAACTTTGTGAGCGATATGCTTGACAACCATATAGAGACGGGACTGGTGCGAGCCACCAATACCATGCTCATGATTGTGGCCATGTCGTTCGGCATTGCCATTGCCATTAAGGTGTGCGGAATAGACAACTTTGTGAAAGAACTGAGCATGACGCCCCATCACACCTTTATAGAATATGCCATAGCAGCCGCTGTTTCGGCCATGGGCTTTGCCACTATCTTCAACACTCCCAAGCGTTTGATGCCATGGGTGGCTATGGGTGGCATCATAGCAGTGTGCTCGCGCAACTTCATCAACCTGGGGCCCAGCAACGGAAATGTGGGTCTTGACCTCGGACCTATCATCGGCACGCTGTGCGGCTCGGCTCTGATAAGCATTATTAATATAAAGGTGATGCACTTGCTGCACACACCTCACCAGTGCATAAGCATCCCGGCGGTGATACCAATGGTGCCCGGTGTGCTGATGTATAGGGCTCTTTATGGCTTCATCGACATGCAGGGCATCGTGGGCGAGGTGACCTTTGCCGTGCATAACGGCATCAACGCCGTACTCATACTTGTCATGATAGCCATCGGCGTGGATATTCCTAACATCTTTGCACGCAGATGGCTTGCTCCCAACAGGCGCAGAAAGCTGAAGCAAGCCATAGAGGAGCGCAAGAAACGCGGACAATTCGTAGACCTTAATCAGGTGGAGACAGACTGACAGAGCCATGCCCTCTGACAATAAGAGCAGGGGGCGTGACTGACAAACGTGTCACTTTTGTGGTGACAAAAGTGGCAGTATGACCTTTTGGCACGGTTTTCGTAAGACTGATGGCAGATTGTTGAATTTAATAAACTTAAAAGATATAGATTATGACAATTAAACCATTAGCAGACAGAGTGCTGGTGCTTCCTGCACCGGCAGAGGAAAAAGTAGGTGGAATTATCATTCCTGACACAGCTAAAGAGAAACCACAGCGTGGCAAAGTGATTGCCGTTGGCGAGGGTACTAAGGACGATAAGATGGTGCTCAAGGCTGGCGATGAGGTTCTCTATGGCAAATATTCAGGCACAGAGATCGAGAGCGAAGGCACAAAATATCTTATCATGCGCCAGAGCGACGTACTCGCAGTGGTAGAGGCTTAATGGCCGGAGTGAGCAAAAACTTATTTTTTCAACATTAATTATCATAAAAACTAACAAAAAAATATTATGGCTAAAGAGATAAAATTCGATACAGATGCTCGTGAGTTGCTCAAGAGTGGCGTAGACCAGTTGGCTAATGCCGTGAAGGTTACGCTTGGCCCTAAAGGCCGCAACGTGGTTATTGGCAAGAAATTCGGCGCTCCTCAGATTACAAAGGACGGCGTTACGGTGGCCAAGGAAGTTGAATTGGAGAACAATTTTGAGAATGCGGGCGCACAACTCGTTAAGAGCGTGGCCAGCAAAACAGGTGATGATGCTGGTGATGGTACTACAACAGCTACCATTCTGACGCAGGCTATCGTTAACGAAGGCCTGAAGAATGTGGCTGCGGGTGCTAATCCTATGGATTTGAAGCGCGGTATCGACAAGGCCGTGAGCAAGGTGGTTGATTATATCAAGGCTAACGCCGAGGTGGTAGACGACAACTATGACAAGATAGAGCAGGTGGCTACCGTAAGTGCTAACAACGATCCTGAAATCGGAAAGCTGCTGGCCGACGCTATGCGTAAGGTGAGCAAAGACGGCGTTATCACCATCGAGGAGAGCAAGACACGCGAAACTTCCATCGGCGTGGTAGAGGGTATGCAGTTCGACAGAGGCTATCTGAGCGGCTACTTCGTTACCGATACCGATAAGATGGAGTGCGTGATGGAGAACCCATATATACTTATTTACGACAAGAAGATATCTAATATAAAGGACTTCCTGCCTATCCTGCAGCCTGCAGCTGAGAGTGGAAGACCTCTGCTTGTCATTGCTGAGGACGTTGATTCTGAGGCTCTCACAACGCTGGTTGTTAACCGCTTGCGTGGCGGACTGAAGATTTGCGCCGTTAAGGCTCCTGGCTTCGGCGACCGTCGTAAGGCTATGCTCGAAGACATCGCAACACTTACGGGTGGCGTTGTTATCAGTGAGGATAAGGGTCTGACGCTTGATAAGGCTACGCTCGAGATGCTTGGCACGGCTAAGAAGGTTACTATCACGAAGGATAATACAACTATCGTGGATGGTGCCGGCTCTAAAGAGGCCATTCAAGAGCGTGTGGCTCAGATCAAGAACGAGATTGCCAACACCAAGAGCTCTTATGATAAGGAGAAGCTTCAGGAGCGTTTGGCTAAGCTCTCAGGCGGTGTGGCAGTGCTCTATGTAGGTGCTAACTCTGAGGTTGAGATGAAGGAGAAGAAGGATCGCGTTGATGACGCACTCTGCGCAACACGTGCTGCTGCTGAAGAGGGTGTTGTTGAATGAGA
>CABVAZ010000004.1:0-96495 GCA_902496445.1 uncultured Prevotella sp.
ACAAACTTGTGTTGGATTAGCCTAAGCGGTTGTCTGAATATCGGGGGGTATTATAGTGGCAAATTGTCTTACGGAACTTGGATATAAGATTCTGAATGTGATTACGTGGCAGAAGACTAATCCTCCTGCTAATATATCTTGTCGTTTCTTTACCTATTCTACAGAGTTTGTAATCTGGGCAAGAAAAATGCAGAAAGTTCCACACAAATTCAACTATGACTTGATGAAAGAGCTGAATGGCGGTAAGCAAATGACTGATGTATGGCGAATGCCGGCTATCGGCCGTTGGGAAAAAACTTGTGGGAAGCATCCTACCCAAAAACCTTTGCGTCTTCTTGTTCGTATGATTCTTGCCTCAACTAATCAAGGCGAATGGATTTTGGACCCATTCAGTGGCAGTTCTACAACTGGCATTGCCGCTAATCTATGTGGACGACGATTTGCAGGACTAGAACAAGAAGAAGAGTTTTGTAAGTTGAGCAAAGCAAGGCGTGAAGAGATAGAGAATCTTGAAAACTATAATAATCTGATAAGTCATATTGAAGATTTGCATAAATTGCAAGATTGCTCTATGGTAAGTGAAGATATTAGTGGTAACATTCAAATTCCATTTTGATAAACTTTCCACTAAGAATATTTATTATAGACCAAATAAATCGTGAGTTCTTGAAATCAATTATAACGAAGAATAAACTAAAAAAATAACATTATGTCAACAGTAGCAGGACAAACAACAACTTGGAATGTTTTCCATTATACAGACTTGAATGCCCTAATTAATATCGTCCATAAGGATTGCATAGTTCTTAGAGCAACAAATGTATTGTACCAAAATGACCCTCACGAAATAGTTGAGGGCGTTAACATAGTAAACAAGATAGAGAAAGACCAAAATATTGTGGTTGGTGCTTTTCGTAGTTATTATATCACCTCATTCTCAGCAAATGAGGACAATTTGAGCATGTGGGGTATGTATGCTGCAAATGGAAACGGTTGTGCCATAGCATTTGACTATGATATGTTAGCAAAAAGTTATGAGATTATGGCACGATGCATCTATGGAGAAAAAGCCATCGAAACAGAATTGGGCAACTTTTTAAAATTGGTCAAAACTGGTTGTTTTGTTGCTCTCGATGGTCCCCAGCCATCAAAAGAAGATAACAACCATAATAGGAACGCTTTTTACAACAATATAATTCTTTCAACATGTTTAGGTGCAAAGAATGATGCATACAAGCATGAACAAGAAACAAGAGGGGTTGTTCACTGTGATGATGCTTCAAAAATAAAGTATCGTGTTCGCAATGGGTATATTACTCCTTATGTTGAAATACGAGTACCTAAGGAGGCTCTTAAAAAGATTGTTGTAGGTCCAACTAACAATAAAATGCTCACAGTGCAGTCCATATACCACTTTCTACAAATCAATGGTTATGACATAAACAAAATAGATGTTGTGAGTTCTAAGATTCCGTATCGTGGGTAAATACTGATGTAAAAAAATGAAAACTATATGAACGGCTTGACGCTTCCTAAAGCCCCGAACTATATTCATCGTCTATATCTATGTTTTTGAAAGTAAGATGTGGGAGATTTGTTATTGTCAGAACATTCGTGTTCCCTACCAGTACATTTAAATTAACAAAGATAAAATCTATAGCAACGAGGCTTTACTCTGAAAAATCGTACAATCGGAACAATAGAATTTTTTCTTCACTACCGATTGGTCGGTTTAGATACTCGACTTTGGAGATGTATCCACCGACAGGCAGGCTCTTTCGAGAGTAACTCGAAAGGGGGGGTATCATAATTAAGTTTATGGTGCATCCTCTTTTCTTTTACAATGATAGTAGTAAAATTAGGATTAGGCCGACTTTTTAGTTAAAATTCCATTTTCATTGTTTCTAGAGTCGTCAGGACCGCAAGTAGGCAGAAATAGGCCGTATTAGCGGCTTCAAAAGGCTTTCCCTTGCCTTCTTTGTTGATTTTCGAGCAAATTTTCTTTATGTTGAAAGCAATTTTGTTGCCGCTCTTCCTTGCTTTTTTCTTTACCTTCCTTTGTAGAAGGCTCTGGGTTGGCCTCCAGGGTCTTGTTGAGACGCTCGGCCATGTCACGCAGGTCGCTTGGAGTGAAACACAACGGCTCGTCTTCATTGCCGTTCTCCTGTGCAATGGAATCATCCACCTGCTCCAACAGGACCTTTATCTTCTCCATGAGTTTGGCACGGTTCTTCTCTGTCGACTTCCTCCATACAAAGGTATACTTGTTCGCCTTTGACTCTATCTTCGTTCCGTCTATGTACTCTACGTCAAGACTGATGTAGCCCTTGTCCGCGAGCATGACCACAAGCTGGGTGAACACTTCGTTTATCTCATCCTTCACCCTGTTGCGGAAACGGTTGATGGTGTTGAAGTCCGGCTGTTCGTAGCCTGCCAGCCATATAAAATGTATGTCACGCTTCAGGGCTTTCTCTATCTTGCGGCATGAATAGATATTGTTCATGTAACCGTAAAGAATTGCCTTGAGCATCATCTTGGGGTGGTAAGGACTGCGCCCGCGCTCTCGGTATAGCTTGCGGAAATTACCCAGTTTGAGCTGGTCCACTATGGTGTCTACAATGCGGACGGGGTCGTTTTCCGCAATATCTTTGTCAAGACGTTGAGGAAAAAGGATAATTTGTTTGGGATTGTAATCCAGAAAGTGTACCTTTGCCATATAATTCGTTTAAAAAATAATACGAAAAAGAGGATGATCCAGAATTTTGATACACCCCCATACGACTATTATATGCAGCTGTCACATTAACATACTGTCCATCCTTTATGTACTGTTTTTAGCTGATTCAGATTTCCCCTATCTGCATACGCTTGAAGAATTCCTTTACGGCATTGCGCTGATACATCCCCTTGACATAGACCAGCGAGGCATGCATGGTTTCCTTGGCTTCCTTAATTGGAATAGCCTTGTAGCCTTCTTCCTCATAGATGACTGATTCGGAGAGAATGGCTACAAGGTGACATGACTTCACCATGTGAATCATCGTGTAAATCTCGTTGATTTCCATGAGAGGTTTCAAGTCAACACTGTGATCACGAAGCAGACCGTCAATCATCGTGCGGGCATTCATGCCCTTTGCAGGAACTGCTGTAAGAAAAGACTTCAGCTGACTGAGCTTCACTTCCTCAAACTTTGCCAATGGGTGCTCTTCTGCTACAACGGCACATAAGCGTGACTCGAAGAGTGGTATCTCCTCCAGCAACGGCTCGTTTTCCAGAAGATTATAGGTCAGCGCAAAGTCTATCTCGCGATTATGAAGCAACGTAATGAGTTCATCGGCGCGCTCGAAACGGACGTCAAACTGGATGTCTGGGTATTGCGGACAGAAACGCTGCATCGTCCTGGTGAGCAACACGGAGAGTCCGTAGGTGGCACCTATGCGGAGTTTTCCCGTTTTCAGTCCTTCCATGTCCTGAAGTTGCTGTCTGCCTTGCTCGGCATACTCCAGTGTCTGACGGGCAAAAGGCAGGAACTGCCTACCTGCCTCGGTCAGCGACACCTTCTTTCCAATGCGCTCGAAGAGTTGTACGCCGAGGTCATCTTCCAATTGTTTGATCTGTTGCGAAAGCGTACTTTGTACCACAAAGCATTCCTGGGCTGCGATGGAGAAGTTTTCTGTCTCAGCGGCTTTTACAAAGTAGTTTAATTGTCTCAATTCCATGCTATATCGTTTTTACCGATAAATCTTATCGAATCGTTCACGAGTGTAAATATACAAACTTTCGCTTAAACTCCGTACCTTTGCACCGAAATTCATAACAAAAGTGTGGGAATTATGGGATTCTTTAACAGATCTATTCGGCTATTTGCGGTTTCTATGACGCTAATGATACCGCTTGAGTACTGTCAGAGTCAGTTGATTCCCTGAAAACAAAACAAGTAATAACCATCAATAAAGTAAAGGAGATTAAGACAATGAAAATCGTTTATTGGAGTGACTATGCTTGCCCTTACTGCTACATCGGCGAGACCCGTCTGAAGAAAGCTATCAAGGAACTTGGACTGGAGAATGAGGTGGAAATCGAGACACGTGCTTTCGAGCTTGACCCCGACGCGCCCAAGACGGTTGAGACCATCACCGTTGACCGCTTTGCCAAGAAGTATCGTCTCTCGAAAGAGGAAGCCCAGCAGCAGATAGACCACATCTCGCAGCTTGGCATCGACGAAGGTATCGACTTCCGCTATGCCACGACGCTCTACACCAACACCCGCGATGCCCACCGTCTTACGAAATTGGCACAGACGAAGCACGATGCAGCGTTGGAAGACCGTGTGAGTGAACTGCTGTTTGATGCCTATTTTACTCGTAATGAGAAACTGGCCGAACACGACGTGCTACTCCGTGTGGCTCGTGAGGCTGGACTTGACGAGACTGAGGCAAAGAACGTATTGGAGTCGAACCAGTTTGAGGAAGAGGTGCGCTTCGACGAGCGTGAGGCCATGATGCGGGGTGTGCATGGCGTTCCTTATTTTATGTTCAACGGGAAGTTTGTAATCCCTGGTGCCTTGTCTGTCAGCGCCTTCAAACATACGTTGGAAAAGGCACTCAAAGACCAGCAAAAGAATACAGTTGGCGAGGATGCCCATCAGTGTGGGCCGGAGGGTTGTCGTATATGATACGTCGGATTGTTGTCAAGGATGTGTTCGCCGTCAACTGCTATTTCTACATTGACGATGAGACGCGTCATGGATTCCTTATCGACCCAGGCGCACAGGCAAGTCGTATCTTGCAGAAGATAGAGGAGAACGGTTGGACGATAGAGCGAATCCTTCTTACTCATGGTCACTTTGACCATACGGGTGCTGTCAGGGAGATTGCCCAGACCTTGGGCATCCCCTACTGCATCTATCGTGATGGAGAAAAATACCTGACGGACACCCGCTGGAACCTGAGTGCCTATTGTGGCAGAAATGTCTATCTGGACGGAGCAGAGTATTTTGATGATGGTGACATTATCTGTCTGAAAGCCAATCCATCGTTCGCCTTGAAGGTCATCCATACTCCTGGACATACGCCTGACAGCGTTATCTTCTATAGTCTGCAAGACGAAGTTGCCTTTGTCGGTGATACCATCTTCCACGACTGTCCTGGCTCCACGCAATATATAGGTGGAAACGAAGTGCAACTCTACAACAGCATCTACAAGAGAATTCTTACCCTCCCCGATGATACAGTGCTCTATTCAGGCCACACTGAACCCACAACCATCGGTCATGAACGGCCAATGTATTGTGGGTAATTAGTTTCTTGCTACCACCACCCGAACCAGGCTGCGGCCTGTGTCGGGCACAAAAAGGGGATTATAAGTCTCTGTTGTTTTCTGCGATATACGAGCAATATTTACTGAGCAGATTGGACAATGGCAAATCGCCTTTTTGGTATCGGTCAGCATCAAGTTTCAGGACTCTTTCGCAGATTGGTTTCTTTCCCTTGAACAATGCTTTAAGGTATTGAATGCCATTCTCTTCTGTAATACTTACATCGGTGAAGAATTGCGTCAAGTCCTCTGCATCATAGACGATGGAGTAACTGGGACGCTTGGCTCCGGGAATGTCCTCTTTCAGTATGTTCTTGTCAACCAAGTCCTGTATGTCACGTATGGCCGTGTCTTTTGAGCACTTTGCCAATGTTGCCCATGTCTTTGACGTTATCTTAGCCTCATAGCCGTCAAGAAAGAGATTGAGCATTTGGGTCTGACGTTCGGTCATTGGCACAGCCGATGCCTTCTGCCAGAAGAAACTCTTATTTAGGATTGTGGTCATGATGGTGTCTGCCTCGTCAAGTGCATCAACCAATTTCTGCATGTACCACACCAACCACTCTGTGATGTCACCATCGCCATGCTGCATCCGCTCCAAGATGTCGTAATAGTGGTTCTTATCCTTGTTTATCTGTGATGAAACATTATAGAAACGGAAATCACTCTTCTCTCCACGAGCCAGAAGCATGTCTGAAAGGATGCGGGCCAACCGCCCATTGCCATCCTCAAAGGGATGAATGCTCACAAACCAGAAATGAGCGATGGCTGAACGGATAACACTGCTCACTTGCTCTTCCCCATCAAACCAGATGAGAAATTTCTGCATTTCCTCTTCTACACGTTCTGGAGAAGGAGCAATATAATGAATCTTCTCGCGTCCGAACATTCCACTGACAATGTGCTCCTCGTTTGTACGGTATTTGCCAATCTCTATCTGACTGCCTTCGCTGTAGCCTGATGGAAAGAAAGCTGCTTGCCAAGCACACAGTTTCTCTTTACTGAGAGGCAAATCATAATGCTGAACCGCTTCGAGCATGACACCTACAACGGAGTCAACATAGTGCGAAGGCGCGGTGTATTTCACGTTCTCTATTCCAAGCTTCCGGGCAATGGAAGAACGAACCTGATCCACGTTTAGACGTATGCCTTCTATCTCTGAAGAATATACCACATCGTATGTCAGGTTCTCCGCCATCGCACGTAGTTTGCTGTCAAAGCCCAGAGAGCTCAACCTCCCGTAAAGCAGCCCCTGCTCACGGAATACTTTCTCCTGAAGGAGAGACACCTCAGAAGCATCCCAACGGAAGTTTGTCCAATTGTCTCTTTCGTGTATATACATAAAGTTTCCACGCTTTTGCGACAAAATATTATATGTAACGCCGCAAATTATGCGACAAAAATACTAAATTTTTGTGATATGACAAAGCCCCGGCTTGTGAAAGTCGAGGCTTTGTTTTAAAAAATAATACGAAAAAGAGGATGAACCAGAATTTTGATACACCTCCCTGTTCTTATTATATTATCTCTCAGCTATTGCTATATAGCATCGTCGTCGCTCCACATTCCGTTTTGCTTAGCGTTGGCATCGTCCTCGTCATCATCCTCAACGACAGTTATTGGGGGAACTTCTCCTTCGTTGAATCCATTTATTTTGACATTAGACACATGCGCTTCGTTGATGCTCCCTGCTACGTTTAGTTCGATAACCTCGCTGTCCGGTTTTATGTAAGGGCGTTTTCGTCCCTTGTCATTGATGGTTGTTATATGATTGCTCATAGGTCGTTTAGTGTTTTAAGATTTTCTTGCCATTGATAATTATTATTCCCTTGTAACCGCTGCCTACGCGCTGTCCGTTGAGGTTATAGGCCGGTGCAGAGCTGCTGCCTGTCAGGGCCTCGCGTGTGTCGTTGTCCATTCTCACCTCGTCTATGCCGGTAGTAACTCCGTCGAAATTCAGTGCGGCGAGTTTTGCCTGTGGGTTCTTTCCTTCGTAGCGTACCACCATGCGGGCAGATCCCAGGGGCTTGGCAGATTTAGCATGATGGAGAGCGTTGCCGCTGCCGAGGTAGTAGTCGCCAGACTGTATGAATGAGGCATTATGGATATAGGTGCCCTTGAGGTTGAACTGATTGCTTGTATCCGTGGTCGGGTCGGTCATGCTGACGGTACTCACCACGTCGCTGCCGCGGTTGTCGTCATTACCCAGGAGCAGCTTTCCTGCCAGGTAGGTGTTGTCGGACTTTTCGTCGGCACCGCAGATGAGTACGGGCTCCCCGGCTGTGATAGTTTCCGTCTTCTCAAAGTTCAGGATGTAGCCGTCTTCAGTATTTTTCGTGGAACCGGTGTATTTGGCGAGTTTCACGTCATTGCCGAACATCACCTTTACTTCCTCGGCTCTCAGGCTGAAGGGCAGCACCAGTGTGCTCCACTCTCCCGGTTTCAGCGCGCGCTTCAGAGAGAAGTAGTAGCGGCCGTTGGTGAACTGTGTTTCCGACGCGTCGTCGAGCGTGCGCTCAAAGATGAAGTTCTTCCATGTGTCGTTATTCATATAGTCGTGGAGACGGGAATAGTCCACATGAAATATGTACCTGTCCTTCTGTGCGCCCAAGTACTGCGACTCGGTGATGACCTTGTCTTTGTAGTCTAATTTGATATGTACGTCGTGGCCGAGATCATTCGAGGAGAGGAATATCTTTCCGCCGCTCACATCGGTTATCCCTGGGCCGAGGTGCAGGTATTCCAATGCAGAACATCCCATAAAGGCGCCATCTGTTATTGACGTTGCACTGGGCAGGTCCAGGTATTTCAATGCAGTACAATCCCTAAAGGCATAACTTCCTATTGACGTTGCTTTGTGCAGGTCCAGGTTTTTCAATGCAGTACATCCTGCAAAGGCATAACCTCCTATTGACGTTGCATTTGGCAAGCTCAGGTTATCCAGGCTGGTGCATCCGCTAAATGCATTTTCGGAAATTGTTTCTGCTGCATCAACATTGACCTTTTTCAGATTTGTGCAGTTTGCGAAATCGCCGGCATTTAACGTTTTCAGCTTGGGTGCGTTGACTTCTTCCAGTGTGGTGCTTCCTTGGGCGTTGTTCGCAATGAGGTTAAAATTTTCTCGGGTCGTAAGCTCCGGCAAGTCCAAGATTCTGATGTTAGGAATGTAGAAGCCGCAAGACAACAGAGTGGTCAGCTTAGGCAAATGCAGTTCGGTGAGAAGTACATCTCCATCAAATGATTCACCATACATAGATTGCAGCTCCGGCATGTTGACGGATGACAGTTTCGTGCATTGACGAAAAGCAGTGCTGCCAATGGATGTCACATAGGGCATGTTGACGGATGTTAATGAAGAACAATAGGAAAAGGCATTGGAACCTATTGTTTTTACTTTTGGCGCACGCAGGTCGGTTAGCGATGTGCAGCCCAGAAAGGCATCATTACCTATATTCTCGGCATTGGGTAGGTTAATAGTGGTAACGGATGCTAGGCCAGAACTGAACCATTGTTCCCCTACCGTTGTCATGCCCGGGAAGTTGATAGTCTTGAGGTTGGGCGAGTTACTTACAAACTGGACACCAACACTTGTGCATGCTGGACAATATATGCCTCTAAGCTTTGCGCAAGAAGTGAAGCCTCCACTCTCTATTGTCTTTACGCTTGGCAGGTAGACGGAGTCTAGATTGTTGCAATTGGTGAATGTACCAGTTTTAATGTTTTCAAGTAGAGGAGCATCAATGGTGGTAAGCGCTTTATAATTGTTAAACGCACCGCTCCATTTCAAGGTCTTTAAAGCCGGCAGATGTAATTCCTTCAGATTGGTAAGATATTGGAAAATGACACCTTTGACGTCGTCCTTGTCATGTATGGACTTGTCTGTTTCAGCTCTGCTCAGCGTGAGCGTCTCCAACGGTACGTCGTTATCGAAAATGGAGAAGTATCCATCCGTGCTTTTAACAGTAGTGTAGATGCCGAGCAATGCCTCCTTGAGCGATGTGCATCCTGCGAATGCTCCTTCGCCTATCGTCTCGACATCGGGAAAGTTGACGCTGGTCAGCATGGACTGGCCTTTGAACGCATTCTCGCCGATTGTCTTCACCGTGGATGGCAAGGTGATGGACTTCAGTAGCGGGCAACCAGCACTTGTGCTCAGACAACTGGCATATAAGGTTGTTACTGTGTAGGTCGTGCCGCCTACCTCAATGGTCTCTGGAATGGTGAGCGCTGCCCCTTCAGTAAGTTTTGGTACATCGTTGACACTGGCGGTAACCAATGTGGCAGTCTTGTTATCGCTGTTGCATAGATAACCGAGATGTCCTACTTCTTTATAATCATCGGCGCGCGTGCCTAATGTGATGAAAAGCATGGCGCAGACCAACAGTATCCTAAGGCAACTGGGGGGGCAAACTGCGTGAACCCCTTCGAGCGATGTCTTGCTTTAGCTGCAGGTGAATGGTAATTAGATGAATAAATCATGATTTAAGTTTTAAATTTTTATTAAATGTTTCATTCGTAGTGTATTCTTACAGAATATATTTTAAGGAGCAGATGGCTTGATTTGCTAGTCTGATAGCTTGTATAGCGTATTGTTTGTTATTGCAAAGTTATATATT
Organism: uncultured Prevotella sp.; assembly: GCA_902496445.1. Taxonomy (GTDB): domain Bacteria; phylum Bacteroidota; class Bacteroidia; order Bacteroidales; family Bacteroidaceae; genus Prevotella. The sequence goes on from CABVAZ010000004.1 coordinate 9,933, forward strand.
TATTTTATATAATACAAATTTTTGTTAGCTATTTTCCCGGAATTGTCTGGAAAATATTCTTTGGCTGCCTGTTGCGGCAATTTGACAGACGGATTTATACAATATGCCGGAATATGATTCATAAATAACAAAGATGTATTTTTAGTTATGATGGCATGATGCTCTTGTTTGTTGATGATACTTGTGCTGCCTCTCCCCAATAACCCATGGTGAGAGTGCAAAACTTGTATCATGGCATAATTTTTATGTATATATCACGTTTATATCTTATAGTAAGAAGTCTATTCAACTTTTGATTATAACAACTAACTAAAGGTTTTGAGCATGAACACCGAGAAGCAACAGCAATCAGCAGCCGAGGATTTCGCAAAACGATGGAAGGATAAGGGCTACGAGAAGGGAGAGAGCCAGCGTTTCTGGCTCGACTTGCTGGGTAGTGTGTATGGCGTGGAGCATCCCACTGAGTTTGTTGAGTTTGAAGATAAGGTTCAGCTTGACAATACGTCGTTCATCGATGTAATGATACCATCCACTCATGTCATGATAGAGCAGAAGTCTCTTGGCAAAGACTTGCGCAAGCCCATCAGGCAGAGCGACGGCACGCTGCTCACACCTTTTCAGCAGGCTCAGCGCTATTCGGCTGTGCTGCCCTATTCGAAGAGACCGCGGTGGATTGTTACCTGCAATTTTGCTGAGTTTGATGTTTATGACATGGAAAGTCCCAACAGCGAGCCGCAACGCATCTTGCTGTCCAATCTTGGCAAAGACTACTATCGCTTGCAGTTTCTCGTAGATACTGGCAACGAGCATATCAAGAGAGAGATGATGGTGTCGATGAAGGCCGGTGAAATAGTAGGCATGATGTATGATGCCTTTATCAAGCAGTATGATGCATCCGACCCTCACTCGCTACGTTACCTTAATATTCTTTGTGTCCGCCTTGTGTTCTGCCTCTATGCTGAGGATGCCGGCATCTTCGGCAAGCGTGATATGTTTCACAACTACATGGAGCACTATCCCACAGAAGACATGCGCATGGCGCTCATACGCCTCTTTGCCGAACTTAACACGCCGGCCGACCAGCGCAGCAGATACGACAAGCCCGAGCTCTCGGCCTTTCCTTATACCAATGGCGGCCTCTTTGCCGAACAGATAGAGGTGCCGCAGTTCACAGATGAGATACGCAGCGTGCTGCTGCAGCATGCCTCGCAAGACTTTGACTGGAGCCAGATTTCACCCACCATCTTTGGCGGTGTGTTTGAGTCTACGCTCAACCCCGACACAAGGCGCAAGGGAGGCATGCATTACACCTCTATAGAAAACATACACAAGGTTATCGACCCCCTTTTTCTCGACAGTCTGCACGATGATTTTAACAAAATATGCGAAGAACCTGTTGCCAAGACACGGCTCAAGAAGTTTCATGCCTTTCAGGACAGGCTGGCCTCGCTCACCTTTTTAGACCCTGCCTGCGGTTCAGGCAACTTCCTCACGGAGAGTTATCTGTCGCTCAGGCGACTGGAGAACGAAGTTATCAAGGCGATGTATGCCATCGAACCTTTAGATGTTTTCACCAATCCCATCAAAGTGAATATCAATCAGTTTTACGGCATCGAGATAAACGATTTTGCTGTTACCGTAGCCACTACGGCTCTATGGATTTCGGAGAGTCAGATGATGGCAGAAACCGAGCGCATCATCCACCATGACATCGACTTTCTGCCGCTCAAGAGCTATGCCAACATCAGAGATGGCAATGCCTTGAGAATGGAGTGGGGCGAGATGGAAGTGCCCGACGATACACCTACCGTTCATGCTAAGAACACCTATTTGATACTTGAGAATGAGGGCGAAATGGTCAATGAGCCTCTTGAGTTTCAAGATATTAATTTAGTGACCTCTCATCAGCATCCCGGCCCTAAGCCCCGTTTGCGCAAAGCCGTCAGATATGATTATATCATTGGCAATCCGCCTTTTGTGGGTGCCAGGCTTATGTCGCCGTCACAGAAGGACGACATGGAGCACGTGTTTGGTAAGAATTGGAAAAACTTCGGCAACATCGATTATGTCGGCGCGTGGTATTACAAGGCTGTCAAGCTCATGGAGCAAAATCCCGAATGTCATGCCGCGCTCGTCTCTACCAACAGTATTACGCAAGGCGAGCAGGTGGCCAATCTGTGGGCACCACTGGTGGAGAGGGGAGCTGCGATAGACTTTGCCTATCGAACGTTTAGGTGGGACAGTGAAGCTTCGCTGAAGGCACATGTGCATGTGGTGGTTGTGGGCTTCAGCGTGGGCAGACATTCTGCCGCTAAGCGCATCTATGACAATGGCCAAGCCATAGAGGCCAAGCACATCAATCCTTATCTCATCGATGCCCTCGACACCTTTATCTATAGCCGCAGCACTCCGCTTTGCGACGTTCCAGCCATCGGAATAGGTAATCAACCTATTGATGGGGGAAACTATCTGTTCACTAAAACGGATATGGAGGAGTTCGTCAAGCATGAGCCGAAATCCGTGTCACTCTTTCATCCCTGGTATGGTTCGGAAGAATTTATTCATCAACAGCCCCGCTACTGTCTCTGGCTGGGTGATTGCACGCCACGGCAAATCAATGAGATGCCTCTGTGCAAGCAGCGGGTGGAGAGGGTGCGACAGTTCAGGCTGGCTAGTAAAAGAAGGTCAACCATCAAGTTGGCCGACCGCCCAACGCGTTTCCAAGTAGAGAACATGCCGGAAGGCGACTCTATTCTCATTCCGCGTGTGTCGTCAGAGCGACGGCGATACCTGCCCATGGGCTTCTTAGCTAAAGGTATGTTTGCCAGCGATGCCGTACATCTTATTCCCAATGCCACGCTCTACCACTTCGGCATCCTTGAGAGCAACGTGCACATGGCATGGATGCGTGTGGTGTGCGGAAGACTAAAGAGCGATTACCGTTACTCAAAGGATATTGTGTACAACAACTTTCCTTGGCCTGAGCCTTCTGATAGTCAGCGGGCCAAGATAGCGCAGACGGCGCAGGGCATATTGGATGCGCGGGCAAAATATCCTGACAGCAGCCTGGCCGACCTGTACGACCCCGCAACTATGCCTTATGACTTGCTTGAGGCTCACCGTGCCAACGACCGTGCAGTGATGGCTGCCTACGGCTTTAGCTCTAAATTGAGTGAGAGTGAATGTGTAGCCAAATTGTTTGAGATGTATGCACACTTAGCACGTGGTTTAATGTCTGCTAAGGCAGAATAACAATTTTCAGCATACAAAGAAGAGGGCGTGTCATGAAACTTCATTATGACACGCCCTCTTCTTCTTTCAAGAACCATAAATATCGTCACTTTGCATGCCTGCTCATGAAACCCTCTTAGTGCATGGACATAGAGGGTTGCGTGGGCTGTTTGGCTTGTGAGGCTTAATTGTCGCTCCACTTATTGCTGCCATTGGCATCGCCATCGTCAGTGCCAGTAAAGTCTTTTCCTGTTTTCGTCACTTTTTGGGGGCAAAAAGTTAATTGCTTAGAAATCAGTAAATAAGCCTCTGAAAATTTGCGAATTGGGGTGTCCCACGCTATCTTTGCATCATGTTATTACGCAAGAAACCCAATAAGTCAGGCAGCACAAGCGTACAGATCATCGTCAAGACCAAAAACAGCAAGCAACATGTGGTCAAAACATTGGCTCCAGCCGGGACACAGATGAGATAGGACGACTGATGGCTTAGCACACTGGTTTTACTACTTCTACTCTCATACCAAGAGCACTGATGATCCTATAAAAGGTACCGACGCTGGGTGTGATAATACCATTTTCTATTTTTGAGATATACGACTTGGTCGTGTGAGTGCGTTTCGCAAGTTCAGCCTGAGTCATATTGGCTTCTTTCCGAGCGTTGTGAAGTATCTGACCCGAGTAGAAAGAGTATGCCTTCTCCTCTGCCAATGCTCGCTCGGGAGTGCCCTCCTTCCCAAATTTCTTATCAAGAACCAAATCGTAATCAGCGATTTTGTGATTGTTTGTCTGCATAGTATGCCTCCTTAATTTTAATTGCCTTTTCTATTTCTGCGTTTGGCGTTTTCTGAGTCTTCTTTTGGAAACCATTGAAAAGAACCACAATCCTACCTTCGTCGAAGATGAAGAATACACGGAATATATTGCTGTTGAATTCCGTCCTCAACTCATAGATGCCTTCTCTAATCAGTTTCACGAACTTCTTGGACAACCGATCTTGGGTCTTCAAGAGAAGTAATCCATACAGAATTTTCTCCTGCTCTTTATCCGTCAGCGTTTCCATGAAAGCTTCAAAATAGCCACCATAAGTAACTATTTTCCTTTCCATATCGCAAAGGTAGGAAAAGTTTCAATATTAGACAACTTTTCCTTATACTATTTCATGCAAAAAAATTAAACCGTATCACGGAACTAAAGTTTCCCACCTGGAAATAGCTTGCCCTTAAAGTCTTAAAAATCAAGAGAAAAGAGAAGGAATATCCAAAAGTTTTTCTATCTTTGTAGTGTAAATAAATCATTGATACATAAACGATTAAACATTCCTTATATGTTTGCAAACATTAAACGAAATCGGAGAGTTGACCAAGATTTTAAGGGTTAAAAGTGAGACTTGTGACTCAATTATGCACTTCATGGCGTGTTTTCACATAGGAAGAATCCTTTCGAAACATTCTTTGGACAAGATGCGGGGTCGGGATATGGCGGAACAGATTCTGGCCCGCATCCTTGGTGAGGCCGTTGTGTGCCGCAAGTACAAGTGCATGTACTTCGAGCAACGGGTAATGAAATGTTAATAGATTGTCAATCTGTATATTGCAATGTGTGATTATTCGCGAAAGCCAGTAAAAAGGCAAGTGGGAAACTTTAGTAAATAATTCGTTTTAATTGTGCAAGAAAAGTTGCTTCTAAATATTCTAACCTTGTAAGGAATTGTCCTGGACATTAGGTTTATAGATGACATAAACCTAATGTTCAGGACAGGTTTTAATTGTCGCTCCACTTATTGCTGCCATTGGCATCGCCATCGTCAGTGCCAGTAAAGTCTTTTTTAGACAAGCCGCCTCCAGAGTTGTCACCGGAGTCGGTTCTGTCCCCGCTGCCACCTATAGGAAGTGTTTCTTTCATTAAATCATCCAACATGTAAACCAAAGAACAAGTTGGTTCGATATAGTCTTTCCTTTTCATAATCTTTCTCCTTGTTTTGTTATTTGGCCTGTCTGAATTTTCGGGTTCAAAGTTATAAAGAAATTCCTAATTGAGAGTGCGTTTGGAGCGTATACCCCCCCCATTTTTTTGTATTTCTTAAATTTCTTTTAACTCGTTTGTCGCTTTTCCCCTTAATAATATTCATCCGCCGGGTGAGTGTTTTGTGTCGGGCTCTTGTGTTTCGATTGCAGCGTTGCTTGCAAAGCGGCTAAGTGACGCTTTTCATCAACATTATTTTAAGCCTTCTATACATCTTTGGTAAAGTGACAATATGTCAACTGTAAGAGGGTTGAATGCTGTTATATGGAATTTATATGTATCAATATGTAAAGCTGTTCTTCTTATTTTAAAATATATTACGTATTTAGTTAAATAGTACTAAAAACACAGAAAAGGTAAATAATTATTATAAATGGTTTACAAATAAAGCTTATCTTTGCAGCAGAATACTAACTTAAACAATATGACAATAACTCTTCTCATCGTTCAATTACTCATTGTGCTGGCCTTAATCTTTATCGGTGCCCGGGTGGGAGGCATCGGATTAGGTATCTATGGCATGTTGGGTGTTTTTATTCTGGTTTATGGCTTTGGCCTCGCTCCGGGCACTGCGCCCATCGATGTAATGATGATTATCGTGGCTGTGATAACAGCAGCGAGCGCCTTGCAGGCCTCAGGTGGCCTTGAATATCTGGTAGGCCTGGCTGCAAAGTTTCTTCGCAAGCACCCGGAGCACATCACTTATTACGGTCCGTTGTGCTGTTGGCTTTTCTGCCTCATTGCCGGTACAGCCCATACCAGCTATTCTCTTCTACCTATTATATCAGACATAGCCCAGGCCAATAAGATTAGGCCGGAGCGCCCCATGAGCCTTAGTGTGATAGCCGCGTCGCTCGGCATTACGGGAAGCCCCGTGTCGGCGGCCACGGCGGCTCTCATCAGCCAGGACATCCTGGGTGGCAAGGGCATAGAACTGGGCACGGTGCTCATAGTGTGCATACCGGCCAGCTTCGTGGCCATACTGGTGGCTGCCTTCATAGAGAACCATGTGGGCAAGGAGCTTGAGGATGACGATGAATATAAACGCCGCGTGGCTGCCGGCCTGATAAATCCTGAGGCTGTGCAGGAAAGTGTGCGCAAGGCCGTGGCAGAGCCTAACCCCAGGGCGCGCAACTCTGTGCTGGCTTTCTTGCTGGGTGTGTTGCTCGTCATTGTGTTCGGCTTCTTCCCCAGTCTGCGTCCTGAAGGCGTCACCATGAGTCAGACCATTGAGATGATTATGATGTCAGATGCGGCCTTGATATTGCTGACCGGAAAGGGCAAGGTGCAGGATGCCGTGTCGGGAAACATCTTCAAGGCCGGCATGAATGCCGTGGTGGGCATCTTTGGCGTAGCATGGATGGGCAGCACGTTCTATACGGGCAATGCCGACATGCTCAACCATGCCCTGGGCGGTATGGTGTCTGCTGCGCCTTTCCTCTTTGCCTTGGCACTCTTCCTGATGAGCATCATGCTCTTCTCGCAGGCCGCTACAGTGAGCACCCTCTATCCCATAGGCGTGGCGCTGGGCATCAATCCCCTCTTGCTCGTGGCCATGTTTCCTGCCTGCAACGGCTATTTCTTCCTGCCCAACTATCCCACCGAGGTGGCTGCGCTCGACTTTGACCGCACCGGAACCACGCATGTGGGGCGCTATGTAGTGAACCACAGTTTCCAGCTGCCCGGCTTTGTGACCACCATAGTATCTATTGCCGTGGCTTATGCCATCACGCTCTTCTTGTAAAAATCTTATTATTAACTTTAAAACAATATCATTATGAGAACATTCAAGATTACATTCATTACGCTGCTGGCAATGATTATGTCAGTTGTTGTTTATGCTCAGAAACCCAAAATACGCATCATCGCCACGGGTGGTACCATAGCCGGTGTATCGGCCAGTGCCACATCAAGCGCCTATGGTGCCGGACAGGTGGGCATACAAACGCTCATCGACGCTGTGCCACAGATAAAAGATCTGGCCGATGTGTCGGGTGAGCAACTTGTGAACATAGGCTCGCAGGACATGAACGACGAGGTGTGGCTGAAGCTGGCCAAGCGAATCAACCAGCTGCTCAACAACGAGGGCTATGACGGTGTGCTCGTTACACACGGAACAGACACGATGGAGGAAACGGCTTACTTCCTCTCTCTTACCGTTCACTCAGACAAACCCGTCATCCTTGTTGGCTCTATGAGACCCTCTACAGCCATCAGTGCCGACGGACCCGCCAACCTTTACAACGGCGTGGCTGCCCTTGTAGACCCCAGTTCAAAGGGACATGGCGTCATGGCTTGCATGAACAACGAGCTCTTCGAGGCTAAGGCACTCATCAAGACACACACCACCGACTGCGCCACCTTCAAAGGCGGACTCTATGGCGAGGTGGGTTACGTGTATAACGGAAAGCCTGTCTATCTGCACAAGAGCGTGTCTAAGCAAGGCCTGACCTCTGAGTTTAACGTAGACAACATGACCTCTCTGCCTAAGGTGGGCATCGTTTACGGTTATGCCAACTGCTCTCCGCTGCCCATGCAGGCCTTCGTAGACAATCACTTCGACGGCATCGTGCTGGCCGGCGTAGGCGACGGCAACTTCTACAAGGATGTGTTCGACGTTGCCGTAAAGGCTCAGAATGCCGGCATACAGATTGTGCGCTCAAGCCGTGTACCCACCGGTCCGACCAATCTGAATGGCGAAGTGGATGATGCCAAGTATCATTTTGTAGCTTCACTCAATCTCAACCCTCAGAAGGCTCGCGTGCTCCTGATGCTCGCTCTGACCAAGACTCACGACTGGCAGAAGATACAGCAGTACTTCGAGGAGTACTAACAGCCTTCGGATAACGCACAATGAGCGCTCTTAGCAGCGCTCATTAGCACTTCTGAACTCTTATCTTTAATTATTATCAACAACCCTTTTATCTAATGAAGATATGAAAAAGTTACTCACATTAGGCTTGTTGCTTGCCTGCGCATTGGGCATACAGGCCGAACCGATAGGTGATGGAGACAACCATGGATATGGTGCCAACGACGGCAACTTCAAGTCGCTGTCTGAAGAGATACTTAAGTTGAAGAAGCATAACGACATGTTCAATGTGTACTTTAACTATGCTTACAGCTTCCAGACCGAGCAGGGCGCTGACGACGAGTGGGGCACCCGCTTTGCCAACAAACAGCTCAGACTGGAGATTAAGGGTAACCTCACCGACAAGCTCTTCTATCGTTTGAGGCACAGAATGAACAAAGCCAATGGCGCACAGAGCCAGGACAACTTTGCCAAAGCCACAGACATCATGATGGTGGGCTATCACTTCAACGACAAGCTCACCGTTCAGGCCGGTAAGATGTGCCAGATATGGGGCGGATTTGAGTTTGATGAGAACCCGATGTACATCTACCAGTATAGCGATATGGTTGATAACATGGACAACTTCATGGCCGGCGTGGTGCTGAGCTATACGCCCATACCCACCCAAGAGATTGCCGTGGAGGTGAGCGATGCCAATAACAACAAGTTCAGCAATGAGTATGGCGGATCGGCAATGTCGGTGGAGGGCAACGCCGAGTCGGTGAGAGAATTGCAAGAGTCGAAAAACGCGCTCACGTATATTGTGAACTGGAACGGAAGCTTTGCCAACAACATGCTCAAGACACGCTGGAGCTGGGGCATACAAACACAGGCCAAGCATAAATACAGCCGCATGCTGGTGCTCGGACAAGAGCTTAACCTGCCCAAGCTGCAGTGGTATTTCGACTACATGGGCGCGTGGGACGGACTCGATAGGTTGAAAATAGCCTCCAACGAGTGCCGCTCTATCATGGGACCGGGCCTTCCTGACAATTACTGGTTCAGCGATGTGCATTACAATTCATTCATTACCAAGCTCAACTGGCAGTTTGCTCCACAGTGGAACCTCATGCTGAAAGGCATGTACGAGACCGCTAGCGTGAGCAAGGTAGAGAAGCTTAAGAACTACAGAAAGTCGTTCGGCTACTTCGGAAGCATTGAGTATTATCCCGTAAAGAGTCAGGACTTCAGAATATTTCTGGCCTATGTGGGCCGCGACTTTAAGTTCAGTGACAAGTGCGGATTGCCGGATTATAACACCAACCGCATAGAGCTGGGCTTCATGTACAGGATTAAGGCATATTAAAAAATAGCAACATTTAAATATCACAAAAATATAATGGAAGAAAAGAAAGTAAACAAGAAGACAGAAGAAAAGAAGTATCGTGTTGAGTCTGACCTGTTAGGCGAGCTCCAAGTGCCCGCTGATGCCTACTATGGCGTGCAGACACAACGCGCCATCAATAACTATCACATCAGCCGTAAGAAGATGAGCGACTATCCCGACTACGTCATTGCCATCGCTTATGTAAAGCTGGCTGCCGTGCAGACCAACCATACGCTTGGCCTGATAGACGATAAGATAGCCGGAGCCATATCACAGGCATGCCGCGAAATCATCAACGGCAAGTTTCATGACAACTTCCCTACCAACATGGTGCAGGGAGGTGCCGGCACATCCGTGAACATGAACGCCAATGAGGTGATTGCCAACAGGGCGCTGGAGATTATGGGACACAAGAAGGGAGAGTATCAATATTGCTATCCCAACGACCACGTAAACTGCTCACAGTCTACCAACGACGTTTATCCCACCACCATCCGCCTGGCGCTCATACGCATGAACAAGCATTTGGTGGCCAGTCTGAGCAAGCTTATAGAGGCATTCAGGCGCAAGGGCGTTGAGTTTAAGGATGTCATCAAGATGGGCAGAACGCAGCTGCAAGATGCTGTGCCCATGACCAGCGGACAAGAGTTTATGGCTTTTGCCGACAATCTGGAGGAGGAGATAGCCAACCTCGACCGCAACGTCAGGTTGCTGCACGAGATTAATATGGGTGGAACGGCCATCGGTACCGGACTGAATGCCGCTCCCGGTTATGCTCTGCTGTGCGCTCAAAAGCTTAGTCAGCTCACTGGCGAGACCTTCGTTTCGAGTCCCGACCTGGTGGAGGCAACACCTGATACGGGCGCTTACGTGAGCTACAGCGGCGCATTGAAGCGTCTGGCTGTGAAGCTTTCTAAGATTTGCAACGACCTGCGCTTGCTCTCGTCTGGTCCTCGCTGCGGCCTCAATGAGATAAACCTGCCGCCCATGGCACCGGGTTCGTCTATCATGCCGGGCAAGGTGAACCCCGTGATACCTGAGGTTGTAAACCAGACCTGCTTTAAGATTATAGGCAACGACACCACCATCACCTTTGCGGCAGAGGCAGGACAGCTGCAGCTCAACGTGATGGAGCCCATCATTACCGAGTGTCTGATAGAGGACCTCACATGGTTGCCCAACGCAATGGATACGCTCAGAGAAAAGTGCATCGACGGTATAACGGTCAATAAAGAACGTTGTCTCAACATGGTGAAGAACTCTATAGGCATCGTAACCGCCCTGAATCCTTACATAGGTTATAAGAACAGCACCAAGATAGCCAAGGAGGCACTTGCCACAGGACGCTCTGTTTACGACCTGGTGTTGGAGCAGAAGCTGATAACGAAGGAGAAGTTGGATGCTATTCTTAACCCGGCACACATGCTTGATGCTGAAAATAAGGTAGAATAAGCTATGCCGTCAGCATGCCATCATGCTGGGCTATGCGAGTGTTGATAACCTTTTCATGACTTGGGGGCGGCCATGTGCTGCCCCTTTTTCATGCACTTAGCCCGGGTGGACGGGCCTTAGCTGGTTTTAAAACCTGCCTATGTAGCAGCCCACAGACCCTTTCTATTTTGCAATAAGGCTGTTTTGGTAATGTAAAATAAATTATTTTATTCTGAAATATAATTTATTTTATGTCTTAATATAATTTATATTGCTTTTTATCATCCCGCTTTTTTCATGACCAAAGCCATGCTTTGACGATGCCGTTGGGTTCTGGTTGAGGGGCGAAAGCGGTGATGTGATGTGGCTTATTGAGCTGAGATGTGTATGGAAAGGGTGTCGGCATCGAGCTTTATTTGGGGTGTTTGCTCGATGAAATGGCGGAAATTCTCATCCAAAACCATTTTTTGGGGCTCTCCGGTATGCAGTTTTCCGTCCTCAGCCAGTAGCCAAATGTCGTCTGCCAACTGCAAAGCCAGTCCTACATCATGTGTGCTCATCAGCACCGTCTTGCCCTCTTTGCGGGCCAGTGTGCGTAAGAGCAGCATGGCTTCTATCTTTGAAGGATAGTCGAGATAGGCCGTAGGCTCGTCAAGTAGGATGATGGGTGTTTGCTGGGCCAGGGCCTTTGCCAGCATTACCTTCTGTCGTTCGCCGTCAGAAAGGGTGTTCATATATCTGTCGGCCAGATGGTCTACGCCCGTCATCTGCATGGCCTGGGCCGTGCAAAGCTTGTCGGTTTTGTGGGCAAAGCCCCAGAATCCCGTGAACGGTGTGCGTCCCAGTGCCACCACCTCAGACACCTTCAGTCCGCTTGCTGCGGGTGCTGATGAGAGCACCACGCTCACCATGCGTGCCCTTTGGGCGTTAGACAGCGTGCCGATTTCTTTACCTGCCAGGAAAATATGTCCTGCCATCTTGGGCAGAAAACCGCTGATGGTCTTCAGCAAGGTGGATTTTCCAATGCCGTTTCTGCCCAGCAGACAGGTCAGCCTGCCGCTGTCTGCCGCTGCGCAAAGGTTTTGTGCCACCATGCCGGCATGTATATGCCCCACGCAGAGGCCTTCTATCTCTATTGTCTTCACGCCTGCAAAAATAGTAAATATATTGTGGTTTGGGCACGTATTCAGCACCTTTTTTTGTAACTTTGCAAGTGTTATGCAACAAGAGTCACCCATACAGACCCTGCAGCGCCAGCGTTTGCTGCTGCAAATGGAATATTATGCAGAGAAGGAAACCTTCAGGAAGCAAACGCAGGCCATGGGTATTGAACGCAAGGTGAAGCGGGGCGATGCCTGGTTTCCATTGCGCATAGGCAAGCGTTATTATAATTCGCTCAACCAGTTGGTTGTAGAAGTATATCGACTTGCCGATACAGATATTGAGCATAACTTTGAGTATGGCCGCCCGGTGCTGTTCTTTCAGATGGGTGATGGGGCAGGGAAGGGCCTCGAGGTGAAGTATTTCAGCTTCACGGGTCAGGTGAGTTATGTTGAAGGCGACCGTATGGTGGTGGCCGTTCCGGATGATGCGCCCTTGCTTGACCTGCAAACGACCTCTTCAGAGGTAGGTTGTCAGATTTCATTTGACGAGACTAGCTATCGCGTTATGTTTGATGCGCTGGACCGTGTGATGCGTGCCAAGGGTAACAGACTGGCCTACTTGCGCGACCTCTTCTATACTCATCAGCCCGCCAAGCACTTCTCTTTTGAGCCCATACGCTTCCCGTGGCTTAATCCTATGCAGGAAAAGGCTGTCAATGAGGTGCTTAGAGCGAAGGATGTGGCCATTGTCCATGGTCCTCCCGGCACGGGTAAAACCACCACACTTGTTGAGGCTATCAATGAGACATTGATGCGTGAGAGCCAGGTTATGGTATGCGCGCAGAGCAATATGGCCGTAGACTGGATTTCAGAACGGCTCATCGACCGCGGTATCAGCGTGCTGAGGCTGGGTAATCCCACCCGGGTGAACGACAAGATGCTGGGCTTTACGTACGAGCGGCGCTTTGAGTCGCATCCCGACTATCCCCAGTTATGGGCCATACGTAAGGCCATCCGGCAGCTCAGAGGGGCACGCCGCAAGGGCTCGGAGGGCATCCATCAGAAGCTGGAACGGCTCAGAAGTAGGGCCACGGAGCTGGAGATACGCATCAACACCGAGATATTTGGCCAGGCAAGGGTCATAGCGTGCACGCTGATAGGGTCAGACAACCGGCTGCTGGAGGGGATGAAGTTTGGCACTCTGTTTATAGACGAGGCCGCACAAGCCCTTGAGGCTGCCTGCTGGGTGCCCATGCGGCGTTGCTCGCGCGTGGTGCTGGCCGGCGACCACTGTCAGTTGCCGCCCACCATCAAGAGTATGGCGGCCCTGAGGGCCGGACTTGGCGTCACGCTGATGGAGCGCATCGTGAACAATAAGCCCGAAGTGGTGACCTTACTGAACATACAATATCGCATGAACGAGCAGATTATGCGCTTCTCAAGCGACTGGTTCTACGGCGGAAAGGTGGTATCCGCGCCTCAGGTGCGGGCTCGCGGCATTCTGGATTACGACATTCCGATAGAGTGGCGCAACACCGAAGGCTTGCCGGATGATGCCGATGGCAACGACTTTAAGGAGCAGTTTGTGGGCGCTTCGTTTGGTAGGGTGAATAAAGGTGAGGCTGAATATACGCTCAACACGCTGGAGGAGTATTTCAATAAGATAGGTAAGCAGCGCATTCTCGACGAGAGCATCGACGTGGGAGTAATCTCTCCCTATAGGGCTCAGGTGCAATACCTGCGCCATCTCATTCGTCAGCGTGCCTTCTTCAAGCCTTTCAGACGCCTTATCAGCGTGAATACGGTTGACGGCTTTCAGGGTCAGGAACGCGACATCGTGCTCATCAGCCTGGTGAGAGCCAACGATAAGGGCGAGATAGGCTTCTTGCGCGACTTGCGAAGAATGAATGTGGCCATTACAAGAGCACGCATGAAGCTCATCATCTTAGGCGACGCGGCCACGCTGGCACGCCATCCCTTCTACAAAAAATTGTTTGATTATATTACCGAACTGTCTAATCAAGAGTGAATTATGCTAGAGAGAGATTACATTATGCGGCTCCTGCAGGAGTTTATGAAGGCCTTGTCGCGCTTTCTGGAGAAGAAGGAAAAGGACGAAGATGATGCCGAACTGCGTGACATATACCGCCAGTATGTGGGCGACTATGCTGTGTGGCGCAACCTGAGTGTGGAGGAGGCGTTGCAACATGCGCATGATGAGTGGGATGACGAGCATCGCATGACGCGGCTGAAGATGCTTGCCGAGCTGCTTCTGGCCGAGGCCAAGACCAAGGATAACCCTTTGCGCGACATGCTTCTGGGCAAGAGCTACCGGCTGATGGACTATATAGACCAGCATGATGATACCTATTCCATCAGCCGCAAACATAAGATGAATATGATAAAAACGCTATTGGGCATCGGCGACAAGGGCTGATGGCAGCGTGCGAGGGCTAATCTAGCTCGCCCTTGATGGTGTCAAGAAATTGCAGAAGAATAGCCCTCATGTCCTTGGGCAGATAGGATATGGCCTTGTCTGTAATCCAGTCGGGCACGTCATAGTAGGCTTCGGCGATGCTTCCCGTTATACATGCCTTGGTGTCGGTGTCGCCATCGCACATCACGGCCAGGCGTATGGCATCCTCAAAGTCGTTGGCGTCGAGGAAGCAACGTATGGCCCAAGGCACCGTTTCCTGGCATGTGCCGTCGAAATGGTTCTCACTTCCAATGCGCAGAATATCCTTCATGGGTGGTATCTCATAGTGATAGAACTTCTTCACCTTGGCCTCTATGGAGCTCTTGTCGAACCTTACGTGTCGCAGCCAGCATATTATCTCGGCCACACACTGCGCTCCTTTGATGCCTTCGGGATGGTTATGGCTCACCTCAGCCGACTTCTTGGCCTCTTCGGTCACCTCATCCCATTCGTTGAAGAGCCATCCTATGGGGCTCACACGCATGGCCGCGCCATTTCCGCAGCTGTTGTTGGGCTCTTTGCCTCCATTTTCCAGCCAGTTCAGAAAGCGTGGGCCGTAGCCTCCCATGGGGTCAGGATAGCGCCCGCACCACTCCAACAGCGCGTCTTTATAGCTTTTATGGTTGAGTATGGCATCGGCTATGGCAATGGTGCATATAGTGTCGTCGGTGTAAGAACAGTCTTTCGTGAAAAGCTGAAAGCCTTTTTCCGGTGCAGGTCCAAACTCAAAACGTGAACCTACTATATCTCCTATAATGGCTCCTATCATGATGATTATTTGTTTAGTATGTTTTTCAGGTTGCCCAAGAAGTACTCCGACCGGGAATCGAACCCGGATCAAAGGTTTAGGAAACCTCCGTTCTATCCATTGAACTATCAGAGCCCTTAGTGGCTGCAAAGATACTTAAAATTATTTATATAACCACAATGTGCAAGTGCTTTTTTGCTTTTTGTGAGTCTAAAAAGCCTCAATGTCACGGCATTATATAAATAAAAAGGGAGAAAAGAGCCTGTTGCGGCTTTCTCTCCCTTGCTTTTTGTATGTCTGTCGGGGCTATGCTGTCATGCCCTGTAGGCTTTTATTCCTCGTCGTCGTTGTGTACGTAGAGGTCCCAACCCAGGTAGTTCTCTATGGCATCCTTCAATATGTCTACCACATCTGTGCGCACCAGGGCTACATGATGCTCAAAGCCATGCCTGCAAATAAACTTCATGAGCTTCTGCAAATGGTCTACGTGTGTTACGGCAATGCATCCGTCCATGCCGTAGGGGTCGTTGGTAATGTTTCCATTGCCCAGGTATGCGCGTATCTTTCCGGCAGGATCGTCGGTTGAGATGCGGAAGAAGGTGAAGTCGCCTGCGCTCACCTTGGCGTCGATAGCGCCGAATGTGCGCACCTTACCCAGCTGCCTGCCGAGTACTCCCAGCGGTGTGAGCTTCAAATCTCCGTTGCCTATGAAGCTGCGGGGGAAGTTTCCGCAGTGCGTACACACGCATGTGTTTCTGTCTTCGGCGAAGTTGTTGTTCCAATCGGCTATTGCAGAGGCCTTACCTGATGCTAAATGCAGTGCAAGCATGCTCACTGCGCCTGTGATATCGGTCTCGCAGGCGCACGGAATGCCCATATCGCCCAGCATAGCCATGGTGATGCAGGGCGCGGCACCATAGTTTTTCTCCAGTGAGTCCCAGCATTGCAGGGCCAAAGCGTCTACTTGGTTCTCCTTAACCCACTCTTCTACGGCCACGCCGAACTTAGCTTGCACTTTGAGCTTGTCCTCATAGCTTTGCGGAACCTGTGCATAGGCGTGTATATCCTTAATCTTCTGTGTGAGTCGGGCATCGTCGTCGGCCACCTTCTGAGCCGCGAATATCAGCTCGCTCATGTCGGCTGGCACCACTGTGATGCCTGTTCTTTGCAGCAGCTTCTCGCTTGCGCGGCACGTATTGAAGCCCAATGGGCGCGTGCCTATCTGCCCTATGCGGCAGTGGCGCAGCGTGTTTACGGTCCGGCATGTGGCTGCAAACTTGTTGATGTCGCTCACCAGCGTATCGCTATAGATGGAGTAGGTGTGCAGGGAGGTCAGTGAGAAGGGAATGCCATATTGATAAAGGTTGTTGCAAACGCTTATCTTACCGCAGAATGCATCCCTGCGGCTGTCTAAGTCCACCTTGTCGTTCTCGTCATCACATGCCTGCACCAGTACCGGAACGTTCAGTTCGGCCCGGCTGATGGCGTTGATGATGCCTATCTCATAGCCGAAGTTGGGCAGTGAGACGATGATGCCGTCTATCTCATCGCGGTGCTCTCTGAAGAGCTTGGCGCACTTGGTGCCGTCTTCGAGCGTCTCTATAGAGCTCGAACCTGTGGGCGTTGCGTCCTCGGGAAGGATGATGTATTCGTATCCTTGTTCCTCTAATACTTTCAGTAATTGCTTCTTTACGTCCTTGGCCAGCTCGCTGTTGAAGTAGGCGCGTGTGCCAATGATGACTCCGAAGCATATCTTTTTGTTTTTCATAATGATTTTTGATTGTAATGTATTCGTTAATCTTGTTCAGGCTTTTCGGCGTTTTGGCCCAGCAACATTCTCACGGCAGCGTGCCAACCTTCGTACAGAGGCTTCATGGCGCGGGACGTTGCGTTGGGCATGATGGGCTTGTTGGCCGACCATACTGCCGTTGCCTCTCCGAAGGAGTACCAGTCATTTAGTGCGAAATGGTTCATGATGAGCGCGCCGAAGGCCGATGCGTCTTCAACGTTGGAGCGTATCACGGGCACCTGAAGCATGTTGGCCTGAAACTGCATGAGCAACATGTTCTTCGTAGGTCCACCATCTACGCGCACTTCCTTGAGCCTTATGCCGGCCTTCTTGGTCATAGCACCCACCAAATCAGCTATCTGATAGGCTATCGACTCCAGCGCCGCGCGGCACAGATGCGCCTTTGTGGTGTTGAGCGTCAGGCCGCATATCATGGCTTTCACTTGGTCGTTCCACCACGGCGCGCCCAGTCCTTGGAAGGCAGGCACCATATATACGCCACCGTTGTCGGGCACTGAGCTGGCTATTTCTTCTATTTTGCCCGCGTCAGGAATAAGTTCCAGCTGGTTCTGAAGCCACTGTATGGTAGCTCCGGTGCAGTGTATGTTGCCCTCAAAGGCATAGAACGTCTTGTCGAGAGCCGAAAATCCCACTGACGTAACGAGCCCTTCGGGAGCCATCTTAGGCTTTTGCCCGATGTTAACCATAACAGATGAGCCTGTGCCATAGGTGGCTTTGCCGAATCCTTCGTTGAAACACATCTGCCCGACAAGTGCTCCGTGAGAGTCGCCCAGCACGCCTGCGATGTCTATAGGCTCGCTGAAGAGTCCCTCTACGGTGGTTTTTCCGAACACAGAGTCGCAGGGCAGCGGCTCAGGCATCATGCATTTAGGGATGGAGAGCATCTTGAGCAGGTCGTCATCCCATGCCAGCTTGCGCAGATTGAAGAGCATTGTGCGCGACGCATTGGTGTAGTCGGTGTAATGGCACTTCCCTTTGGTGAGCTTGAAGATAAGCCATGAGTCGATGGTACCCATGCACAGGTGTCCGTTTTCGGCTCTCTGCTCGGCTCCCGGCACGTTGTCTAGAATCCATTTAGCCCCCGAAGCAGCGAAGTAAGGGTCGATAAGCAGTCCGCTGCGCTCCCTTACCAGCTTGGAAAATCCCTCGGCTTTGAGCTTCTTACAGATGTCGGCGCCCCTCATGCATTGCCATACCACGGCGTTATACACAGGTTTTCCCGACTTGCGATCCCATATAACAACGGTTTCGCGCTGGTTGGTGATGGCCAGGGAGAACGAGTTGCCCGGCTTGCGGTAGTCGTTTGTCACCGTGCCAATCACCTTACAAGTGTTAAGGTATATCTCCTCTGCGTCGTGCTCCACCCATCCCGGTTTGGGATAATACTGCTTGTGGGGCAGAGAGGTTCTGTTAACCAACTTGCACTTCTCGTCAAACAGCAGAGCTTTTGTTGCCGATGTGCTTTGGTCTAAGGCAATGGTGTACTTCATGTTTCGTGAGTTATATAAACAGATATTGAATGTCTACTATCTCAAAAGCTCCAGGGCGGCATTGCAGATGCCGTTATAGTCGAAGCCGTAATGACGGAACACCTCGCCGTGCGAGCCGTGGAACACGTTCTCGTCGGGCACGCCCAAGATGCGCATCTTCACCGGGCACGCCTGCGAAACGGTCTCAGCCACGGCGGCACCCAGTCCTCCGTAGATGCTATGCTCCTCAGCCGTGACGATGGCCTTGGTTTCCTTGGCGGCCTTGATGACGGCTTCGGTGTCGAAAGGCTTGAGTGAGAACATGTCTAGCACGCGTGCGCTGATGCCTTTCTGAGCCAGCATGGCAGCGGCTTCCTTGCAGTGTGCCACCGTCTCTCCGGTGCCGATGAGGGTTATATCAGAGCCTTCGCGCACCGTGATGGCCTTACCTATCTCAAAGCTGAAGTCGTCGTTGTCGTACACGTCAGGCACAGCGTTGCGCCCTACGCGCACATAAGCGGGCCTGGGATGGCGTGCCAGCTCTATGCAGAGCTTGCGTGTCTCCCTCACGTCGGCAGGCAGAAATACCTGCATACCGGGGAAACAGCGCAGCACAGCAATGTCATGCAGGCTGTGATGTGTGGCACCCAGCTGGCTGTAAGCCGTGCCGCCGCTCACGCCGCATATTGTTACGGGCATCTGCGAGTAGGCCACGTCCACCTTCACTTGCTCCAGCGCGCGGGCCACATAGAAGCATGCGGGCCCGAAGATGAAAGGCTTTTTGCCGGCCGAGGCAAGTCCGGCGCTGATGCCAACAGCGTCTTGTTCGGCTATGCCTACCTCAACAAACTGCTCAGGAAGCGCCTTGACGAAGTCGCCCAGCGTAGCACTTCCGGTAGCGTCTGATGTCACTGCGATGATGTCTCTATCTTTTTGTGCCATTTCGAGCAGCGTAGAAGTGAAGCTCTTACGGCACGGTATCTTGTTGTTTTCTAGCATAATGTGGTTTTCCTTCCGTTTTTTTACTTGCTGACAGCCTCTATGCGCTGCTCTATTTCCTTCACGGCCTCTTCATATTCAGGCTCTTTGGGCACGCCGTGATGCCATTTGGCCACGCCCTCCATATACGATACGCCAAGGCCTTTGGTGCTCTTGGAGATGATGAGGTGGGGCTTGCGGCAGTGCCAGTCTATGCCGTCCAGCGTGTCTGCTATACTGTCTATATCGTCGCCATTCTCTTCTTTCACGTCCCATCCGAATGCTTCCCAGCGCTGCCGTATGGGTTCCAGCGGCATGACATCCTCTGTCGAGCCCGATATTTGCAGTCCGTTGCGGTCTATGAAGGCCACGAGGTTGTCCAGATGATATTTGTTGGCAGCCATGGCAGCCTCGTATATAGAGCCCTCGGCCTGCTCGCCGTCGCCCATCATCACGAAGGTGTGCCAGCTCTTGCTGTCCATTTTGGCGGCCAGCGCCATGCCCACGCCCACCGACAGGCCGTGTCCCAGCGCGCCGCTGTTTATCTCTACGCCGGGAATGGTAACGTCAGGATGTCCTCCTAAGTGGGCATATTCCTTGCCATACTGTTCCAGTTCGCTCTCGGCGATGAAGCCTTTGTCTTGCAGCACACAGTAGAAAGCTTCCGCGCAGTGCCCTTTGCTGAGCACGAAACGGTCGCGGTCGGGCCAGTGAGGATTCTTTGGGTCTACGTTCAACACCTTATTATATAATACGGTGAGCACGTTCAGCACCGAGAGGTCGCCCCCCGTGTGCCCTGTTCCTGCTGAGTAAATCAGTTTGATGAGCCTCAGGCGCAGTTTTTCCGCCTTAAGCTTGA
Source organism: uncultured Prevotella sp. (assembly GCA_902496445.1). Classification (GTDB taxonomy): domain Bacteria; phylum Bacteroidota; class Bacteroidia; order Bacteroidales; family Bacteroidaceae; genus Prevotella. The sequence goes on from CABVAZ010000004.1 coordinate 30,243, forward strand.
GTTCTTCGTTTTTCATAATTGCAGGTAGTTACTTCTTGTTTGTTTTATGCAAATTTAGTAATAAGACGAATAATATGCAAGTATGCAATAGGTAATTAAAACAAATTAACTGAACTTTACGCTCCTTTTTCACCCCCTTGTGCTAACCTGCTGCCTGCCTTGCGCCGGCTTGTTATCGCGGCTGCAGCGTGCCCAAAGGGTCTTGTCTGGCCTTGATGGTGCAGAGCTTATCATGGTGCTGCAAACCAGGTACATAGCTTATGCTTTGCAAAACCCATGCTTTTGCGTTGCGAAATAGGCACTTTTGCGTTGCAAAATAGGCACTTTTGCAAAGCAGAAAGGGCATCTTTGTGAGGGCGTATGCAATGGCATCGCAAACAGAAATCTTGTTTTTAAGATGTATTTGCGATTTGTTAGTATTTTAACATTAAACATGGCGAATTGTAAGGATTAGAAAGCTATAAGCTTACAGTATATTATTTATTATTCAAAATAAGATTTAAAATATATGAATATACGGATAAAAACTAAGCAAATTGAAAGAATTTTGTTAATTTTGTAGCCAATTTGAAAGAGTGTATAGGTTATTTTTGATTTAATTGAAAGCCAATGGGAAGAAACGGATTGTATAATTCAGCCAACGAACATGATGCTTGCGGCGTCGGAATGGTGGTGAACATTCACGGCAACAAAAGCCACGAGCTGGTTGACAATGCACTGAAAGTACTTGAGAACATGCGCCACCGCGGAGCTGAGGGCGCCGACAATAAGACAGGAGACGGAGCCGGCATTCTGCTGCAAATACCGCATGAGTTCATTCTCTTGCAAGGTATACCGGTGCCTGAAAAAGGAAAATACGGCACAGGACTCGTCTTCCTGCCCAAGGATGAGACCAAGCAACAGCAGATTCTCTCTATTATGATAGAAGAAATAGAGCGTGAGGGCCTCTCACTCATGCATCTGCGCAACGTGCCTACCAACCCTGAGTGCCTCGGTTCGGCTGCTCTGGCCACCGAACCCGCCATCAAGCAGGTGTTCATAACCGGAGTGACTGACGAGGATGTGCCCGTGTTTGAGCGCACATTATATATAATAAGGAAGAAAATAGAGCGCAGGGTAAAGGACAAAGACTTCTACATCTGCTCGCTCTCTAGTAAGAACATTGTCTATAAGGGCATGCTTTCGAGTATGCAGCTCAGGCAGTACTTCCCCGATCTTACCAATAATTACTTTACCAGCGGACTGGCTTTGGTGCACTCTCGCTTCTCTACCAACACGTTTCCAACGTGGAGTCTGGCTCAGCCCTTCAGGCTTTTGTGCCACAACGGCGAGATTAACACCATCAGGGGCAACCGAGGATGGATGCAGGCACGCGAGAGTGTGCTCTCAAGCGACGCTCTGGGCGACGTCAAAAACATCTCGCCCATCATACAGCCGGGCATGAGCGACTCGGCCAGTCTCGACAATGTATTTGAGTTCTTCGTCATGAGCGGACTGTCATTGCCTCATGCCATGGCCGTGATGATACCCGAAAGCTTCAACGACAAGAACCCTATATCAGAGGATCTGAAGGCCTTCTACGAGTATCACTCCATACTCATGGAGCCCTGGGACGGACCAGCCGCACTGCTCTTTAGCGACGGACGCTTCGCCGGAGGTATGCTCGACCGCAACGGACTGCGTCCCGCGCGCTACACCATCACCAAGAACGACACCATGGTGGTGGCTTCTGAGGTGGGCGTGATGGATTTCGACCCCTCTGAAATAGCCGAAAAGGGACGCCTGCAGCCCGGAAAAATACTGCTGATAGACACCCAGGAGGGCAAGATATACTATGACGGAGAGATTAAAGAGCGCCTTGCCGCTGCACATCCTTACCGTCAGTGGCTCTCTACCAACCGCATTCAGCTTGAGAAACTCAAGTCGGGCAGGAAGGTGAGAAACGATGTAGACAACCTTATACGCAAGGAGATTGAGTTCGGATTTGGCGAAGAAGACATCGACAACACCATCATACCCATGTCTACCAAGGGCCAGGAGCCTACAGCATCCATGGGTAACGACACGCCGCTGGCCGTTTTGAGCGACAAACCGCAGATATTCTTCAACTACTTCAGGCAGCAGTTTGCCCAAGTAACCAACCCCGCCATCGACTCCATACGTGAGAATCTGGTGATGAGCCTCACCGAATACATCGGCAGAGTAGGCACAGGCATCCTCAATCCTAATGAAAGCAACTGCAAAATGGTGCGCCTGCCGCACCCCATACTGACCAATACGCAGCTCGACATACTGTGCAACATACGCTATAAGGGCTTCAACACCGTTAAGCTGCCCATGATTTTCGAGTGCGAAAAGGGCGAGACGGGGCTCCGCGAAGCGCTCGACACGCTCTGTCATGAGGCCGAACGCAGCGTGGATGAGGGCTACAACTACATCATTCTCACCGATAGAGACGTGGATGAGAGCCATGCCGCCATCCCCTCATTGCTGGCCGTGAGCGCCGTGCACCACTATCTCATCTCCGTGGGCAAGCGTGTGCAGACAGCGCTTATCGTGGAGAGCGGAGAAATTAGGGAGGTGATGCACGCCGCATTGCTGCTGGGTTACGGCGCGTCGGCCCTTTGCCCGTACATGACTTACGCCATCCTCGACGACCTGGTGAAGCGTGGCCGCATACAAGAAGACTACAAGACGGCCGAGGCCAACTATATCAAGGCAGTGAAGAAAGGCCTCTTCAAAATTATGGCCAAGATGGGTATATCCACCATCCGAAGCTATCGGGGTGCCAAAATATTCGAGGCTGTGGGCTTGAGTGAGTCTTTGCTCAAGGCTTACTTCGGCACTGACGTGAGCACAATAGGCGGTATTGGCCTGGAAACCATAGCCCGCGACGCCCTGAGATTTCACAATATGGCGTTCAGCAAGACTACAAAGACTACCTTCCTGCCCAATTTGGGACAGTTCCATTTCCGCAAAGACGGCATAAAACATGCCTGGAACCCGGAAACCATTGCCACTTTGCAGCTCGCAACACGCACCGGCAACTACGCTAAATTCAAGGAATTCTCACACTTGGTAGACGAAAAGGAGTCGCCGATATTTATTCGTGACTTCTTCGACTTCAAGCGTAATCCCATCGATATAGATAAGGTGGAGCCCGTAGAGTCTATTGTTAAGCACTTCGTATCGGGAGCCATGAGCTTCGGAGCGCTCTCTAAAGAGGCTCATGAGGCCATTGCCTTGGCCATGAACAAGCTGGGCACGCGCTCCAACACGGGCGAGGGAGGCGAAGACAACGACCGTTTCCACGCCACGGTAGACGGTATCAGCCTCTCATCTAAGACCAAACAGGTGGCCAGCGGCCGCTTCGGCGTCACAACAGAGTATCTGATGAATGCCGAGGAGATACAAATCAAGGTGGCACAAGGTGCTAAACCGGGTGAGGGCGGACAGCTTCCGGGCTTCAAGGTAAACGAGGTGATAGCCAAGACGCGCCACAGCATTCCGGGCATCAGCCTCATTTCGCCTCCTCCTCATCATGACATCTACTCCATAGAAGACCTTGCCCAGCTCATCTTCGACCTGAAGAACGTGAACCCCAAGGCCGCTATCAGCGTGAAGCTTGTGGCAGAAAGCGGCGTGGGAACCATTGCGGCAGGCGTGGCCAAGGCTAAAGCCGACCTCATTGTCATATCCGGCGCTGAGGGAGGAACGGGTGCCAGCCCCGCATCCAGTATGCGCTTTGCCGGCATTCCGCCTGAGATAGGCATCTCAGAGACGCAGCAAACGCTCGTCAAGAACGGCCTGCGCGGGCAAGTAAGGCTGCAAGTAGACGGCCAGTTGAAGACAGGTCGCGACATCATACTCATGGCTTTGCTCGGCGCTGAGGAGTTTGGCTTCGGCACGGCAGTGCTCATTGTGCTGGGCTGCGTGATGATGCGCAAGTGCAACCTCAATACTTGTCCGATGGGAGTAGCCACACAAGACCCGCGCTTGAGGGCACATTTCAGGGGCCGTTATCAGTATCTCGTCAACTATTTCACCTTCCTTGCACAGGAAGTGAGGGAATATCTTGCCCAGATGGGCTTCACCAAGCTCAATGATATAGTGGGTCATACAGAGCTGATAGAGACAAGACACACCGATGACAAGAAGCTCTCTACTCTCGACTTCAGCCGTTTGCTGCATCAGGAGAAGGGTAATTGCAGCTTCTACCACACCACACAGCAAATTCACGACCTCAGCGACGTGCTCGACAGGCGCATCATTCACGGAGCCGAACGTGCCATTGAGCGAAAGGATGAGGTGAACCTCGACTTCGCCATCAAGAATACCGACCGTGCGGTGGGCGCTATGCTGAGCGGTGAGATAGCCTCGTGCTACGGCGAAAAGGGCCTTCCCGACAAGACAATCAACGTGCGCTTCAAGGGTTCTGCCGGTCAAAGCTTCGGCGCATTCCTTGTTAAGGGCGTCGATTTCAAGCTGGAGGGCGACACCAACGACTATTTTGCCAAGGGACTGAGCGGCGGACGCATCTCTATATTGCCGCCTATACGTTCTAACTTTGCCGCTGAAGACAATATTATAGCCGGAAACACCGGCCTGTATGGCGCTACCAGCGGCGAGTTGTACGTCAACGGCAAGGTGGGAGAGCGCTTCGGCGTGCGCAACTCCGGCGCCATAGCCGTGATAGAAGGCGCCGGCGACCACTGCTGCGAGTACATGACAGGCGGCCGAGTGGTGGTTCTGGGCGAGACAGGACGCAACTTTGCTGCCGGAATGAGCGGCGGTGTGGCCTATGTATGGGACAAGAACCACAACTTCGACTTCTTCTGTAACATGGATATGGTGGAGATTAACCTGGTGGAAGACAGTGCTTACCGCAAGGAGCTGCACGAGCTGATACGCCAGCACTATCTCTACACGGGCTCAAAGCTGGCCCGCACCATGCTGGATGACTGGAGTCACTATGTAGAAGACTTCATTCAGGTGGTGCCGATAGAGTATAAACGCGTGCTGCAAGAGGAGCAGGTGAAGAAGTTACAACAAAAAATCGCTGACATGCAGCGCGACTATTAAAACACAGACGACAATGGGAAATCCAACAGCATTTTTACATATAGACCGCAAAGAAGCAGGTTACAGACCTATTCATGACCGTATTCACGACTTTGGAGAGGTGGAGCAGACCCTCAACCAAAAGGATAGAAGGGAGCAGGCCAGCAGATGTATGGACTGCGGAGTGCCCTTCTGCCATTGGGCTTGTCCGCTGGGCAACAAGCCGCCAGAGTGGAATGATGCCCTGTATAAGGGCGACTGGGAGCTCGCCTACAGGCTGCTGAACGACACTAATGACTTTCCGGAGTTTACAGGGCGCATCTGTCCGGCCCTCTGTGAAAAGGCCTGCGTGCTCAATTTAATGAACCATGAGCCCACCACAAACCGCGAAGACGAGGCTGCTATTACCGAGCATGCTTGGGAGGAAAACTACATCGTGCCCGTAGAAATAGAACGTAATGGCAAGAAGGTGGCCGTTATCGGAGCCGGGCCGGCCGGACTTGTGGCGGCCAACAGGCTCAACCACATGGGCTATAGCGTCACCGTGTTCGATGCAAGAGAGAATGCCGGTGGCTTGCTCAGGTACGGAATACCCAACTTCAAGCTCAACAAAGAGGTGATAGACCGCCGATTGCATCTTCTGGAAGAGGAGGGCATAACCTTCAAGTATAACGTGAAAGTAGACCTGAAGAAGTTGCCAGAGGGCTTCGACGCATACGTAGTGGCCACCGGAACGCCTACGGCACGCGACCTGAAGATACCCGGCCGCGACCTGAAAGGCATCTACTTTGCACTGGACATGCTCTCACAGCAGAACAGAGTGCTGGCGGGTATGGAGTTCAAACGCGAGGAATTGGTGAACGCCAAGGGCAAGGATGTGCTTGTGATAGGCGGTGGCGACACGGGAAGCGACTGCATTGGCACGGCGCACAGACAGGGTTGCAAGAGCGTAACGCAGATAGAGATTATGCCCAAGCCGCCCGTTGGTCCTGACGACCCCAACAATCCATGGCCCAACTGGCCCCGTACGCTCAAGACAACATCCAGCCATGAGGAGGGTTGCACCCGCCGCTGGAACATCAACTCGCTGGAGTTTCTGGGCAAGAACGGCAGGCTTACGGGCGTGAAGGTGCAGCCTATAGACTGGAAACCCAACCCTGCCGGTGGCCGTCCGCTCATGGTTGAGGCCGGCGAACCCGAGGTTATCAAGGCCGACATGGTGCTGCTCTGCATGGGCTTCCTGAAGCCCCAGCAGCCCGAAATGCCCAAGAACGTGTTCTTTGCGGGCGATGCCAAGAACGGAGCCTCACTTGTTGTGAGGGCCATGGCAAGCGGAGGCGATGCCGCCAAGGCCGTGGATAAGTTGCTGAGAGGCTGACTCTACATCTTTTGATAAATAAAAGAAAGGCATTTCCACCACCCTTTGAGGGTGTGCGGAGATGCCTTTCTTCGTGGGCTTGTGGCCTTATTTCTTCAGGCTGTCGTTCAGCGTGCCCTGCCGGCGTGCCATCTTGCGCATCTTGCGCAGGGCCTTGTCGCGTATCTGTCTCACCCTCTCGCGCTTCAGTCCGTTTGCCTGCGCAATCTCCATCATGGTTTGTCGCGGGCAGCCGATGCCGAAGAAGGCACTCACAATGGTTTTTTCGCGCTCGTCAAGACGGTTGAGGGCCCATTGCAGCTCATCGCTTATGCCGTGCTCAATGAGCTTGTCATCGGCCTGTATGGCATTCTTGTCTTCCAGCACATGCAGCAGGTTGAAGGCGTTGTGACTGCCAATGGGCAGCGGCTGGTCTACAGATAAGGCCTTCTGCGGTTGCTTTCTGACGCTCTCTTCCTCCTTGCGCGGCACCTTATACAGGCCGGCCTGCTCGTTTATGGCACGCTCTATGGCACTGCGTATAAAGCCGTTGGCATACGATACGAAGCGTTTTCCGCGCGTGGCGTCAAACTTTCTCGATGCCTCTATCATGCCTATCGTGCCCTCACTCACCAGGTCATCCATAGACAGGCCACGGTTCTGATACTCCTTGGCAATGCTCACCACATAGCCAAGATTGTCGGTCACTAGTTTATTGCTGTTATTATCTGCCATAACTTATTGCTTTTTCGTTTTTTTGTCGCCCATGCCCCACGTTGTGCGAGGCATGTGTTAGACGTTGCAAATATATAAAATTTATTGCTAACTTGCTTTCTTCTCACGCTAAATATTTTGGCTTTGTTATGGTCAAAGCGCCTTTCTGCCATCCGGAGGGCACTTTCTTTGCTTTTCATCGTGCCTTTATCATGAGATTAAACAAATTATATTTCATGATAATATAAATTATATTGAATTCTAAAATAAATTATATTATATCTGAATATAAATTATATTATTTTTTTATTCCGCCTCTTTTGCTTCCTTGTATGCAGTGTTCAGCCAGCCGCCGGGACCATTGCTGTTTTGCCGGCTTAGTGGTGTCACAAAAAAAGGCTCCCCGGTTAAGGGAGCCTCTGCTATGACTATGACTTAGGACTACATCAAGCCCAGCCATCGAAGAATGTCGTTGAGATTGGCCACTACCATGAGAATGAGCAGGAAGGATATGCCTATATACTCTGCTCTTATCATGAATTTCTCGCTGGGCTTGCGCCTTGTTATCATCTCGTAGAGCAAGAAGAGCACGTGGCCACCGTCGAGTGCCGGTATGGGAAGGATGTTCATGAAGGCCAGGATGATGCTCAGAAAGGCCGTCATGCGCCAGAATTTATACCAGTTCCACTCTGCCGGGAACAGTCCTCCGATGGCACCGAAGCCTCCGAGCGACTTCACTCCCTCTGAAGAGAACACATATTGCATGTCGCTCACATAGCCTTTCAGCACGTCCCACCCGTAGGCTATGCCCGCGGGGAAGCTCTGCAAAAAGCCGTAATCTACATGCGTGGGCTTATAATAGTCCATAATGGTGCTGCGGGCTACGCCTATTGCCAGTTCGGGTGTGAGCACGGCGCGGCGCACGAGCGTGTCTTTCGCGCCTTTATGTGTGAAAGCCAGGGTCACGCTGCGCACCTTCATAGAGTCTTGTGATGTGGTGGCGTTTTCCATTTTTTGCTGCAGTGAGCTGATGGCATCGTCTATGTCATTCCATGAGCTGACGGGTTTGCCGTTGAAGGCCACTATGCGGTCGCCCGCCTTCATGCCCATCTTCAGAGCCGGAATGCCGTATTTGTCGGTCTTCATGCTCTTTGCTATCTCCGGATAGTCGGTGCTCAGGCCCTTTATAACAGCCGGAACGTAGGGTCTGACAAAGGCTGGTTGTGCCTTGACCATATCCAGCAGGTTGATGTTTCCGGGCATCTTGAGGCTCATCTTCTTGCCGTTGCGTATGATGTCTACGCGATGTGCTTTAGACAAGTCGCGAAACATGTCGCCGTTGAAGTCCTTAAACGCCCGCTTGTCTGTGCCCAGCAGCACGTCGCCATCCCTGAATCCGAGTTGCTTGGCTTGGCTGTTGAAGGTCATGCCCATGCTCATGTCGGCCACTTTATAATAGGTGTCGCCCCAGTGGAACATAATCATGGAGTAGATGAAGAGCGCCAGCACGAAGTTAACCGTCACACCTCCAATCATGATGAGCAGCCTCTGCCATGCCGGTTTGGTGCGAAACTCCCACGGTTGTGCCGGTTTGGCCATCTGATCGGTGTCGAAACTCTCGTCTATCATGCCTGCTATCTTGCAATAACCGCCCAGTGGGAGCCATCCCATGCCGTATTCGGTGTCGCTGTTCTTAGGCTTCCAGCTGAAGAGAGCGCCCTTCCATTTGCCTATAGAGACGTCGAAGAAGATGAAAAACTTTTCTACCCGCACGCCGAAGAGCTTGGCAAAGAACATGTGTCCGCCCTCATGCAGCAGCACGAGCAGGGATATGGAGAGAATGAACTGAATGAGTCTGATGAGAAAAACTTCCATGATGATTTTGTTATTTGTTCATGATTTCGGTTGCAATGCGCCTGGCTTCGGCGTCGGTCTGTACGTAGACGTCGTAGTCGGGCTTCTTTTCAAAGGTGGCCTTAGCCATGGTTTGCTCTATGATGTCGCCCATGTCGAGGAACGAGCACTGCCCTTTGCGGAAGCCCAGGTTCACTATTTCGTTGGCGGCATTCACTATGCAGGGCATGTTTCCGCCAGCCTTGATGGCCTGATAGGCCATGGCGAGGCACTTGAATTTGCTTACGTCGGGCTTGAAAAACTCTAGTGGCTGGCTGAAAAGGTCGAGCCGCTTGCCGTTGAGAGGCAGTCTGTCGGGATAGGTGAAGGCATACTGAATGGGCAGACGCATGTCTGGCGCGCCCAGCTGACCCTTTACGGCTCCGTCGACAAACTGTACGGCGCTGTGAAGAATGCTTTGTGGGTGGATAAGAACCTGAATCTTGTCGGCCGGAACGCCGAAGAGCCACTTGGCCTCCATCACTTCGAAGCCCTTGTTCATGAGTGAGGCCGAGTCTATTGTTATCTTTGCGCCCATCTGCCATGTGGGATGCTTCAGCGCGTCGGCGGCCGTCACGTTGCGCAACTGGTCGTGTGTATAGAGCCTGAAGGGACCTCCTGAGCAGGTGAGCAGTATTTTTTCTATCTCATTGCCGGCCTCTCCCACGATGCTTTGGAATATGGCTGAGTGCTCACTGTCTACCGGAATGATGGGCGAGTGATACTCATTGGCGAGGCGGCATATCAGTTCACCGGCCACCACGAGGGTTTCTTTGTTGGCCAGACATATCTTTTTATGTGCCTTGATGGCCCTTATGGTGGGCTCAAGTCCGGCAAAGCCCACCATGGCAGTGAGCACCATGTTGATGGGTCCGGCCTCTACAATTTGGCAAAGCGCCTCTCTACCGGCATAAACCTTGATGTCGGGCTGGTCGCTAAGCGCATCTGAGAGGGCCTTGTAATGGGCTTCGTTGGCTATTACCACAGCGGCGGGGTGATATTGGCGTGCCTGTTGGGCCAGCTTTTCCCATTGGTTGTTGGCCGTCAAGCAGTAAGCCTCAAAGCGGTCGGCATGTTGTGAGATGACATCTAGGGCCTGCGTGCCTATAGAGCCCGTGCTGCCCAGAATGCATATTTGCTGTTTCATCTTGATGCAATATATTAATATAAGGTGTAATGGGCTTTCGCTCGGCTAGCTGTCTAGACTGAGAAGCCCTTCGGGAATGTTCATTGTGACGGTCTGACCGGCGGTGTCTATATCCTCAATAAGATTGTCGGATGCCGGCACAAGCACTTCGCCCTGCTCTGTTTCTATCTCAAAGAGCAGGTTGATGGTGCTGTCGTCTAAGCCGGTTATGGTGCCCACGATGTGCCCCGTGGCCGCGTCTATGAGCTTAAAGCCTATGATGGCGGCCACAGAAGGGTTGTCGGCATCGGCGTCGGCAAGCTTTCGGGGAAAGAAAACGTCTGCTCCGGTGAGCTCAGAAGCCTTTTCTTGCGAGTTGACATCGCAAAACTTAACGATTGCTGTGCTGTCTGACTGAAAGCGATATTCTTCTATGAAGAAGGGAACCAGAATGCCCTCGATGTCCAGCACCAGGTATTCGGCATCCGTACGGTCGAATATGTCATCGCTGAATTGCATCTTCAGCTCGCCTTTCACGCCATGCGGCTTCCCTATACGGCCTATCTTGTAAACTTCTTCGGGTCTTATCATCAGCTGTTGGTGCGTTGTATGTGTGCTCCGAGGGCGTTAAGTCGGTTCTCAATGTCCTCATATCCCCGGTCTATCTGTGCAATGTTGTCTATCCGGCTCGTGCCTTTCGCGCTGAGAGCTGCTATGAGCAGGGCTATGCCGGCGCGTATGTCGGGGCTTGTCATTCGCCCTGCGCGCAGCTGTCGGCAATGGTCGTGGCCCACCACAACGGCCCTGTGAGGGTCGCATAGAATGATTTGGGCGCCCATATCGATGAGTTTGTCAACGAAAAAGAGTCTGCTTTCGAACATCTTTTGGTGGAAGAGCACGCTTCCTCTGGCCTGTGTGGCCACCACGATGAGCACAGATATGAGGTCGGGAGTGAGGCCGGGCCAGGGCGCGTCGGCCAGTGTCATAATGGTTCCGTCTATGAATGAGTCTATCTCATAATGGTCTTGACGGGGTATGATGAGGTCGTCGCCCTCCTCAATGATGCGTACTCCCAGCCTGCGGAAGCTCTCCGGAATGATGCCTAAGTGTCGTATAGCCACGTCTTTAATGCGTATGCCGTCGCCAACCATGGCAGCCATGCCTATGAAGGAGCCCACCTCGATCATGTCGGGCAGGGTTGTGTGCGTTGTTCCGTGCAGTTCCTTCACGCCAACTATGGTAATCAGGTTGCTGGCAATGCCGCTTATGCAGGCTCCCATGCGGTTGAGCATGTGGCATAGCTGCTGTATGTAAGGCTCGCATGCTGCATTATAGATGGTGGTAGTGCCTTCGGCGAGCACTGCTGCCATGATGATGTTGGCCGTACCGGTAACAGAAGCCTCGTCAAGAAGCATGTAAGAGCCCACTAGCTTGTCGGCTTTTATCTCGTAAACGTTGCGCCCTTCCACATGCTCAAAGGTGGCTCCGAGGTGCCTGAAGCCCCAAAAGTGGGTGTCAAGCCGCCTTCTGCCTATCTTGTCGCCGCCTGGTTTGGCCACCGTGGCTCTGCCAAAGCGCCCCAGCAAGGGCCCTATGGTGAGCACGGAGCCTCGCAATGAGGATGTGCGCTTAACGAATTCGTCGCTCTGGAGATAGTCTAGGTCGAGCTCATCGGCTTGGAACGTGTACTCACAAGTACCTGTTTTCTCAACCTTTACGCCCATATCTATGAGCAGCTTGATGAGGTTTTTCACATCGAGAATGTCGGGTATGTTTCTCAACACCATCTTTTCTGGCGTGAGCAGCGTGGCGCTCACCACTTCAAGAGCCTCATTCTTGGCTCCTTGCGGAGTTATGGTTCCGTGCAGGCGATGCCCTCCTTCGATGATAAACGATTCCATTTTTTATTTTCTTTTACGCCGCCTGTCGGTCAGCTCGCGTTCGTTAATCTTGTCAAATGTAAAATGGTCTAAGTCCAGTTGTATCTTACCGTCGGTATATCTGGCCAGATCTGAAGCCACCTTCTCATCGTCGGCAGAGCCGTGGCTCCACTGTATGAGGTCGCGTTTCATTTGGTTTGCCACCAGCCTTACGAGTGCGTCTCGCTCCTCACCGGGCTCCATAGACTTGAGTTTGTCGAACAATTCAAACATCATCTTGCCGTAATGGCGCACCGGAATATGCGTCATGGGGTAGGTGAGGGGCTTGGGCCGCTTCTCTATTTGCTTTGCCTGAGAGATGTCGAAGGGGTAATCGATGTCTAATTTAAAGTCGGCCATGATGGCAAGATGGTCCCATAGCTTGCGCTCATGGTCTTCGTTACGGTCCATCTGCGGGGCCATACGGTCCATGACGGCCACTATGGCCTCGGCGCAACGCTGCCTTTCCTCCTTGGTAGGAAGCTTGCAGGCGTAGTCCACCATGCTTTGCACTTCCCTTCCGTACTCCGGCAGGCGTAGTTTTTCGCGTTGCGTGTTGTAATCCAGTCCTTTTATGTTCATCATATCTGGGTTTCTAATATATTTTTTACAGTAGTTTCTTGGGCTTTTTGGCCACGAAGTCCTTCAGATAGAAGGGCACAAAGTAGGCTACATCCTCAAAACGGCCTTCCGCCATACGCTTTTCGGCGAGCGGAAGCATGTTCTTTGCGAGCGGCTCAATGTCTTTTATGAGGTGCGCGTTGGGATGGTTGATGGTGCTCATACATTTAGATGCGCCATTGCCGAAGAAGTAAACGGGGCCTCGGTCGAGGTATTCGCGGTAGGTATCAGCGTCTACCACGTCGGCTTGTATGCCTCTTTGCTCTTTCAGCGCGCGGTCGAATATCTGCGAGTATACCTCCATACGCCGTGCGTCAAGCATGGGGCAGATGAGTGATTCGGGCTCTATCTCCTCGTGATGCAGCAGCACCGGCACGCAAAGCAGCTCAAGGGTGGGCACCGCAATGAGCTTTACGCCGCGGCCATAGCATATACCTTTGGCCATGGAAACACCGATGCGCAGGCCTGTATAAGAGCCCGGGCCGCAGCTAACTGCCACGGCATCAAGAGGAATGGCGTGATTATCAATAAATGAGAGTGCCTCATCAATAAAGGTTCCCAGCCTTTCTGCATGGTTCGGACCACTGTGATCTTCCTTGTTAAAGATGCATTCGCCGTCGTTGCTTACGGCTGCCGAGCACACTGAAGTGCTGGTTTCAATGTTCAAAATACAAGACATAAAATATAATATCTTCTAAATAATCCGCAAATTTACGCTTTTTTCCTCGCTTTTTTGTACTTTTGCATATATTTAACTCAATAGCACTATCATGATATTATCTATGACTGGTTACGGCAAAGCGGTCGTAACGTATAAACAGAAGAAGATTAACGTTGAGATAAAGTCACTTAACAGCAAGGCACTCGACCTCTCTACGCGCATCGCACCCCTATATAGGGAGAAGGAAATGGAGATACGCAAGCTCATTGCAAAGGTGTTGGAGCGTGGCAAAGTAGACTTTGCTATATGGATAGACCAGGATGCTGCCGCTGACGCAACGCCTATCAACTCAGCCTTAATCGAGAATTACTATCATCAGATAAAGGATTTGTCGGAGCGCTTGGGCATACCTGAGCCCACCGATTGGTTTCAGATACTCGTCAGAATGCCCGATGTTACGCTTAAAACCGATAATGAAGCGCTCAGTGATGAGGAATGGGAGGCTGCCAAAACGGCCATTCATCAGGCTCTAGACCACCTTGTGGAGTTCAGAACGCAAGAGGGTGCGGCCTTACAAAAGAAGTTTAACGAGAAGGTAGACAACATTGAGAAGCTCTTGCACAGCATAGATGCCTATGAAGAGAGCCGCGTTCCTAAGATAAAAGCTAAGCTTATAGAAGAGCTGAAGCAGATTCCGGAGGTGCAATATGACAAGAACCGGCTTGAGCAAGAGCTTATTTACTACATCGAAAAGCTTGATATAAGCGAGGAGAAGCAGCGTTTGGCCAATCATTTGAAGTATTTCCGCGAGACAATGAACGAGTCTGGGCATGGCGTAGGCAAGAAACTGGGCTTCATAGCACAGGAGATGGGTCGCGAAATAAACACTACGGGCTCTAAAAGCAACCAGGCTGAGATGCAGAACATTGTGGTTAAGATGAAAGATGAGCTGGAGCAAATCAAGGAACAAGTATTAAACGCACTCTAAATGAAAGGAAAATTCATTGTCTTCAGCGCGCCGTCAGGCAGCGGCAAAAGTACCATCATCAACTGGCTCATGCAGTCTCACCCCGAGTTGTCGCTGGCTTTCTCTATCAGTTGCACCAGTAGGGCACCCCGTGGCAATGAGCGTAATGGCGTGGAATATTTTTTCTTGTCGCCTCAGGAGTTCAGACAGAAAATAGCCGAAGGCCAGTTTTTGGAGTACGAAGAGGTTTATCAGGATCGCTTTTACGGCACGCTGAAGAGTCAAGTAGAGGCTCAGGCAGAACGTGGAGAGAACGTAGTGTTCGACGTAGACGTGAAAGGCGGCTGCAACATCAAGCGCTTTTATGGCGACAGAGTGTTGAGCCTGTTCATTCAGCCGCCCTCATTGGCTGAGTTGGAGCGTCGTCTTCGTGGCAGAGCGACCGACACAGAAGAGGCCATTAGCAATCGTCTTGCTAAGGCGAAGTATGAACTTTCGTTTGCCAACCAGTTCGATCATGTGATAGTGAACGATGATCTGAAGCAGGCCGAACAGCAAACCTATGAACTGGTTAGTAGCTTCCTGAAAGGCTGAATCCATGCGCATAGGTATTTACGGCGGCACTTTCAACCCCTTTCATAACGGTCATCTCACCCTGGCCCGCACTTTTTTAAGTGAGTATGAGCTTGATGCGGTGTGGCTGATGGTGTCGCCTCAGAACCCTTTCAAGCGCAATGATGTTCTTTTGTCTGACGAGTTGCGCTACAAAATGGTGAGCCAGGCTTTGCAAAACGAGCCTTGTTTGCAGGCAAGCAACTACGAATTCAGCTTGCCCAAGCCCTCTTACACCTGGCATACCCTGCAAAAGCTCTCGGCCGACTATCCTTCTCACACTTTCATATTATTAATAGGAGCCGACAACTGGCGCGATTTTTCCAAGTGGTATCATGCCGATGACATCCTCAGACATTATGAAATAGCTGTCTTTCCACGTGAGAACGTGGCCTTGAATGCGTCGGAAATGCCACGAAATGTAAATATTTTACATGCTCCGCTTGTCAATGTCAGCAGCACGGAGATACGCAACAGAGTGGCAAAAGGCTTGCCGATAGACGGTCTTGTGCCTGCTTCTGTGGCTCAGATGATACGTCAGCATAAGCTCTATGCCCATCAATGACTTGCAAATATAAGGTCAATAGGAGCTTTCACTCATTTTTTTGGCACATTGCAATGCACGGTATGGCTTTTTATCCATACTTTTTGCACACTTTCCTTGCATTGCCTTTGATAAACCAAACAAAACTTGATGGTTTGGGAAAAAAGCACTAATTTTGCACCAAATTATCGTTGAGGTATGAGATACGTGCGCAAAGTAACGTCTTTATTAAAACTTTTTTACGAGCCATTGAGGCGTAACGGGCTTTTCTTCAGCTTCATGTTGCTCACCACCTTCACCGTGAGCGTGCTCGAATTGCCGGATGATGAGCGGGTGTCAGGCACCCCGCTGGGCTGGGACGAGTCGTTCTTGGAGGTTTATTTGTTATGTGTTGTGCTCGCCTTGCTGCCCTTGCGTGTGCGCCGATGGGTCAGTGGCGTGTTGGCATTCATGGTATATGCCGTGTCCATAGCCGATGTCTTCTGCTTTCAGAAGTTTCATTCCGTGCTCAATCCCACTATGCTTCTGCTCGTAGGAGAGACCGACAGCCGCGAGGCAAGCGAGTTTCTGACGAGCTATCTTACCCCCGATCTCATCTTTTCTGGGGTAGGTCTCATCCTGCTTTACGCCATCTTGCACCTTGTCTTCGGCCTTTTGTGGCACCGGAGGCAACATTTCCCCGTGTCCATACGTGTGACCTTGAATGATGCCGTGGCCACTTGCAAGCGGCTGCAGGCTCCCTTTGGCTTCTTGGTTCTGGCCTTATTGGCTGTCTGCATCTCCACGTCGGCCCACAATTATGCCAAGATGAGGCTCTTGTTCGGTCTCGATTCCATCGGCGAGATAGAACATGAGCTCACCAACAAGGACTGTGCGCAGTTTTATCAGCCCTGTTCCAGACTGGCATTCAGCATCTTCAGCAACGAGTTGGCCGCACAGCAGGTAGACAAGCTCATTGCTGCCAAAGACAAGGCGGGCGTAGACAGCTGCTCGTTCACTTCACCTAACATCGTGCTTATCATAGGTGAGAGCTATGGTAAGCACCATTCGCAGCAGTATGGTTACTTTATGCCCACCACGCCCAGGCAGATACGATTGCAGAAGACGGGCCTTCTCACACCCTTCACCGATGTTGTGTCGCCCTGGAACCTCACCAGTTACGTCTTCAAAAATGTGTTCTCACTGCATGTAGTGGGCGAAAAGGGCGAGTGGTGCGATTATCCTCTCTTCCCCGAACTGTTCAGAAAGGCGGGCTATCACGTCACTTTCGCCACCAATCAGTTCCTTCCCAAGGCCAAGGAAGCCGTATACGATTTCAGCGGAGGCTTCTTTTTAAACCATCCAGAGCTCTCCGCGTCGATGTTCGACACGCGCAACGACCGCTTGTTCCGCTACGATGCTGGCCTTGTAAAGGACTATTACGACCATCTGAGTAAGCAAAACAAAGAGCATAACCTCATCATCTTCCACCTCATCGGGCAGCATGTGGGCTACATACAACGCTGTCCGCCCGACCGCAGACGCTTTACGGCAGATGATTATGCCGACAAACGGCCCGAGCTAGACGGCAGGAAGCGTCGCATCTTGGCCGATTATGACAATGCCACCTTATATAATGACAGCATCGTAGCCGACATTGTGCGTCGCTTCTCCACGCAGAATGCCATCGTGATATATATGCCCGACCACGGCGAAGAGTGCTATGAGGGCAACCGCGGCTTCTTCTGCCGCAACCATTCGGCCAAGATAGACTACGATTTGGCACGTTATGAGTTTGAGATACCCTTTTGGATATACTGCTCGCCCAAGTATGTAGCGTCACACCGAGAGATATTCCGTGAGATAAAGGCAGCTCGGCGCCGGCCTTTCATGACCGATGCCTTGCCCCATTTGCTGCTCTATCTGGCCGGCATACACACCCCTTATTATCACTCACAGTATAACATACTCAGCCCGGACTATGATGCCAAGAGGCCCAGGCTGCTTAAGAATACAACAGATTATAACCAACTTATCAAGGAACATCATGCAAAAAAACTTGCTCACTAAGCAGGAATGCAGCGCACTAAGGGGCTTGGCCATTATCGGTATATTCCTTCATAACTATTGCCATTGGCTCGGCCCGGCAGTGAAAGAAAACGAATACCAGTTCTTCCGCATGAATGTAGACGGGCTCAACCGTGCCTTGCTGCATCCCGACGGCCTGCTTCCGGTTCATCTCATTTCCTTTTTCGGTCATTATGGCGTGCCCATCTTCCTCTTTCTGAGTGCATACGGGCTCACCATGAAGTATGAGAACGCGGCCCAGACGGGACTTTCTGAACCTTCGCCATGGCGTTTCACGCGCTATCACTTCCTCAAGTTGTTTAAGATGATGATAGTAGGCTTCGTGGCATTCACCATGGTAGACAATGTTCTTCCCCATCCTCACGAATATCATTTCCTTGATGTTGTAGCTCAGCTGGGCCTGTTTAACAACGTGTTGCCTCATCCCGATGATGTGATATGGCCGGGACCCTATTGGTTTTTTGGCCTGATGCTTCAGCTATACATCGTCTATAGGCTGCTGCTTTATCGCCGTCATTGGGGCTATACGGTGGGTCTTATCGTCTTATGTACGGCCATTCAGCTGATGTGCGACCCCGAGGGCGAGGCGCTCAACCGCTGGCGTTACAACTTCATCGGCGGTATATTGCCTTTCGGTGCCGGCCTTTTGTTTGCCCGTTATGGCTCTATGCCATCCCGGCAGAAGCTTGTTGTGATAGTGCTTCTGTCTATTTTAGGCACCTATGCGTTCTCTCAGAATTACGTTTTATGGTATCTCGTACCCCTGTTGGTAGTCTTCGGCAGCGTGGCTTTGGTCAGATTGCTCCCCGCCAAGTGCCTTTCCCTCTTCGATAAGATAGGTGTTATCAGTGCGGCATTGTTTGTTTGCCACCCCATCACGCGCAGGTTGTTCATCCCCATCAGCCATAGAGACTACATTTATACGGGCCTTTTGCTCTACGTGGTTGCCAGCCTGTGTCTGGCCTGGGCATTTTATAAGCTGCTGAAGTATATTCCTAACCCCAAAATGAGCAAGCATTCATGAAACCCATCAAGGACATTGAACTTCAGAACATCAGCCGCTATCGAGGCGAACTGATGGGAGCGGCCATGCTGTTTGTCATTCTCTTCCATGTGGGACTGCCCAGAGAGGATGCCTTTTACGGCCTTCGCCGAATAGGAAACATAGGTGTAGACATGTTCCTCTTCCTCAGTGGAGTGGGCCTTTGGTTCTCTTGGACCAAGCGCCCGTCGCTCAAGCACTTCTTTACGAGGCGTTACCTGAGAATTTATCCTGCCTGGCTCATCATCGCATGTCTGTTTTATATCCCCGACTTTTTAGGTCCCCGGCAGTTCAGCACCAACATCATCGACCTCTTGGGCGATGTACTTATCAACTGGGACTTCTGGCTTCACGATGAGCTAAGCTTCTGGTATATACCCGCAACCATGATGCTTTACCTCTTTGCCCCCGCCTATATGCAGCTCATCATCAAGCATCCCGTCTATCGTTGGCTGCCCGTTGTGATGATTATGTGGTGCATCCTAGTGCAGTATGTAACCCCCATTCATGCCGCCGTGGGTCATCTTGAGATATTCTGGAGCCGTGTTCCCATCTTCTTCATAGGCATTAACTTTGGCAAGGCAGTGAAAGAAAAGCGTTGCATGGACGGTGCTTCGCTATGGCTCATCGTGCTTGTTTTTGTCATGGCCTTTGCTTCCAGCGTCTTCCTTGAGCAGGTCAGGCATGGTCAGTTTCCGCTTTTCATCGAGCGCATGCTCTATATACCGCTCACCGTGACGGCCATTCTGCTTCTCAACCGGGTGTTTCGTCGCACCCCCAAGTGGTTCAACGCAACCTTCAGGGAGGTAGGTGCGCTGAGCCTGGAGGCCTATCTCATCCACCTGCACTTTGTTTTGGTGCATATAGAGAGGTTTCATTGGAGCTATTGGCCCACCTTCCTGGTTTGCATAGCCATCACCATGCCGTTGGCATGGCTCCTGCATAAGATAGTAGAACTGGGTGTTAAGCCCTTAGAAAATAAGGTAAAATGAAAGATTTGATACGCCTCATCCGTCCCAAGCAGTGGATTAAGAGTGCCATTGTTTTTGCCCCTGTGTTCTTCGGTGGGGCCTTCTTTCATGCGTCGGCATTGCTTCTGTCGCTCTTAGCGGCCATAGCGTTCAGCTTTGTGGCCTCTTCCATCTATTGTCTCAATGACATCATCGACGTAGAGGCCGACCGCCGTCATCCCGTCAAGTGCCATCGGCCCATTGCTTCAGGCCGTGTGAGCGTCAGGCAGGCCTATATGCTCATGGCCGTCATGGCCTTGCTGGGCTTTGGCTTAGCTCTTCTGCTGCCGCAGGGTGCACTTCCTGTTGCGGGCGTGCTTGCCTTTTATTGGTTTCTTAACATAGCTTATTGCCTGCGTCTCAAGCAATATGCCATCATCGACGTGTGCATAGTAGCCTTCGGCTTTGTGCTTCGTTTGTTGGTGGGCAGCTTTGCTACGGGCGTGGTTCTGAGCAAGTGGATTGTCCTGATGACCTTCCTGCTCATGCTCTTCCTCTCGTTTGCCAAGCGCAGAGACGATGTGGTGCGCATGAACGAGACGGGTGAGGCACCGCGGAAAAACACCATTCGCTACAACCTCACCTTCATTAACCAGGCCATAACCATCACTGCTTCGGTCACGTTGGTATGCTATATCATGTACACCATGAGCCCGGAGGCCATCGCAAGCTCACATTCCAACTATCTGTATCTCACGTCTGTGTATGTCGTTGTGGGGCTTATGCGTTACATTCAGCTAGCCGTGGTAGACAAGAAGAGCGGCGATCCCACCAAAGTGATGCTCTACGACCACGTCACGCAAGTCATTCTGCTGGCTTGGTGCATCACTTATTTGCTTCTCATTTATTTCTGTTAGCGCCATGAAAGTATATGCATTCGACTTCGATGGCACGCTCACCACGCGCGACACGCTCATAGCCATCTTCAGATATGCCCGTGGCGACGCCTTCACCTTGCTTGCTTTTCTGCTCTTTTCACCTTTGCTGGTGCTCATGAAACTTCATCTTTATCCTAACTGGAAGGCCAAGCAGCTCATGTTCGGCTACTTTTTCAAGGGTATGAAGTTAGCGGATTTCAATGATTTATGCAAGCGTTTTGCCAAAGACCACCGCCACTTGCTCCGCCCCAAGGGCATGGAGACTGTGGCCGAAGCGTTGCGTGAGGGCAACGAGGTGCTTGTGGTAAGCGCCAGTTTAGACAACTGGGTGCGCCCCTTCTTTGACGGTATGCAGGGGCATTTGCATGTGCTGTGCACTCGGCCAGATGTAAGAAACGGAGTGCTTACCGGCAAGTTTATCACCAAAAACTGTTATGGCAGCGAGAAGGTGAGGCGCATAGAGAGATGCCTTCCCTACAGAGAGCAATATGAGTTGATAGCCTTCGGCGACAGCCGGGGCGATAAGGAGATGTTGGAATATGCAGACAAAGGATATTATAAGCCGTTTAGGCGGTAAGTCTTTAGGGCAAGTCATCCGCTTTGGCATCGTGGGTATGGCTGCAACAGCCATACAGGCGGTGCTCTATCAGGTGCTGGTGGGCTGGCTTCGGGCCGAGCTGGCCAATGCCATAGCCTATGTGGTGAGCTTCATCTTCAACTATGTGGCCTCCACGCGCTTCACTTTCCGCGTCAAGTCGTCCGCCCGCCGGGGTGCCGGCTTCCTGCTTTCGCACCTCATCAATTTCACGTTGCAAACCCTTATCCTGCACCTCAGCATCAGGCTGGGGCTCACAGAGCGTTGGGCCATGGTGCCTATGTTCGTCATTACCGTGCCGGTTAACTTTCTGTTGGTACGGTTCTTTCTTACACGAAAATGAAAAAAGCATTACGACTGTTTGTACCTAAGGCCGAGGAACGCCTGCCGGGCGTTGTCATGCTGGCCTATTTCATTGCGCTCAATGCGCTTACCATCATGAAGTATGGGCATAAGTACGCTCACATGGTGAATGATTATTTTCACTGGTTTGTAGATTCTTTCCACGTCTCGGGCTTCGATCCGCTCTCTTACGTGGTGCTTTCCTGCTGGGGAGCCGACTATAATGTGTTCCGCCATCCGCTGCTTGCGTTCTTCATGTACCTGCCCAATCAGGTCAACCAGGGCCTGATGTGGCTTACCGGAAAAAACTGCGTGCAGTATGTCATGGCCTTCATCCTGGTGCTCTTTGCCTATTATGGCTTCATCTTTCTCTATAGAATATGCCGCGAGCTCATCGGTCTGGCACGGCGCGATGCCACGTTGCTGTCCATGGCCTTCTACACCTTTGCCTATGTCATGGTGCCCATCATGGTGCCCGACCATTTTTCCTTGTCGATGACCATGCTCATCTTTACCCTTTATGTGTGTGGTAAGCTGCAGGAGCAAGGCCGAAAGTTGGGCATTGGCCAGACCCTCTTGCTGTTTGTCATCACGGCAGGCACATCGCTCAACAATGGCATCAAGACCTTCCTTGCGGCTCTTTTCACCAACAAGAAGGCTTTCTTCCGTCCCCGCTACCTCTTGCTGGCCGTGCTGCTGCCCTCTGCTGTGATGTGGAAGGGAGCGCGTGAGGAGTGGTTTTATCTTGTAAGACCGGGCTGGCTGGCGCATAAGGAGGCCAAGAAAGCTAATGAAAACAAGCGTAAACAGGCCTTTATAGCCCATTTCACCGATACTTTGCGCACCGGAGACAAGGCTGTGGCGCAGGTCAAAGCCACAAAAGCGTATCAGCAAATGAAGGCTCAGCGACGAAAAAATGCCTTCTCGCACATGCGGCATGGCAAGCCTCTGGGCAAGGGAGAGTTTACTCAGTGGACCGACATCACCACCAGCCGTACCGAGACACTGGTAGAGAACCTCTTCGGCGAGTCGTTCTTGCTGCACGACACCCATACGCTGGAAGACGTGCTGCGCACCCGCCCCATCATCGTAGCATATAAAGCATGGCAAAACTATTTTGTAGAGGCCGTCATCGTCTTGCTCTTTGCCTTAGGCATCTGGTGCGGACGGCGCAGCCGCTTCTTGTGGATGGCGCTCTCGTTCTTCGGCTTCGACATGCTCCTGCACATAGGTCTGGGCTTCGGCATCAACGAAGTTTACATCATGGCGCCTCATTGGATTTACGTCATACCCATCTCCCTGGCCTTTCTTTTCAGCCATTTGCGGGGCCGGACATTACTTGTGGGCCGTGCCCTTGTCCTGTCGTTGGCCGCCTATATGCTGCTCTGGAACGGCACACTCCTGGTGCATTACATGCTGGGATAGTGCTCCCGGCGCTAGGAAAGTCCGTTCCATGCGGCCAAACGGGCCTTGGCCACCTCCGGCTTCATGGCCTCCTGCAGGGGCATATCCGGCTTGTTGATGCTCTCTACCTTATAAAATCCCGCCTTCAACAATTCGTCTTTATCACTCACACCACCCGACAGCAAACAGACCTTTACGCCCGCTTGCCGGGCATGGCGTAGCAATACGCCGGGCAATTTGCCCATCAGCGTCTGCCTGTCGCTGTGTCCTTCGCCTGTAAAAACCATGTCGGCGTGTGCCAACAGCTCGTCAAAATGGCACCATTTCAGTAATAGCTCGGCGCCTGAAGCCATCTTTGCGTTCATAAACTGCATGAAGGCGTAGCCCAGTCCGCCCGCTGCGCCCGCCCCAGCACATGCACTTCGGTCGTAGCCACAGTGCCTTGCGCTGATGTCGGCAAAGCGTTTTGCCCTGCGGTCTATCTGCTCTATCTGTTCGTCGGTGGCCCCTTTCTGCCTTGCGAAGACGTGTGCCGCGCCATGCGGACCGTAGAGTGGGTTGGTTACATCGCTGGCCAGCGTGACGCTTATGCCCTTGAAGCAACGCTCAAGCACCCCGTCTATCGTATCTTCATTGTGTTTTCCCAACCTGTCCAGCAGTGCTTTGAGCATACCCATACCACAGTCGCTTGTGGCTGTTCCGCCCAATCCTATCACCATGTGATGTGCCCCGTGTGCCACGGCATCGGCTATCAATTCGCCCAGACCGTAGGATGTGGTCCGCAAGGCATTGCGTTGCTCCGGCTCGATGAGGCTCAGTCCGCACGCCTGAGCCACCTCTATGATGGCCGTGTCGGCTGACATGCCGTAGCAGGCTGTGATGTGTCGCATGAGCGCATCGTGACAGTTCACCGTTATCTTGTGTCCTCCCATAACGGGCAGAAAGGCATCCAGCATACCGTCGCCGCCGTCGCTCATCGCCAGTACGCGCGTTTCGTGACCCTTGGCGCGCCGGCCTTGCGCAAAAGCCTCACCGGCCTCACTACTTGTAATGCACCCTTTGAAAGAGTCGAATGCTATGATTTCCATCGTCTTGTTATTTTGTTTAGCTGGTCGCAAACGGCGTTTTTCTCTTCCGTGCGACCTGTTTTTGTAAATGCAAAGTTACGCATTTTTCTTCTGTTTTCGTCATTGTAGCTCCCACATTGAATATATTCAGAGAGCAACAACGCTTGCAATAGAAGTAAAAAAAATTATGGGCAGGCCACCGCTCCCAAGGTAGCGGTGAGTCATGAGTGATGCGGGCAGCCCCAGCAAGCAAGCTAGCCGGCTGTCCGCATCCCTCCTGCCCCACACCTTTGGTGTCAATCCTGTCCATCAAGAAAATCGCTAAAGCGTAAAATTGCGCATTGCGCATAAAATAACCGCACCTTCCAGATCTCTGCCTTCAAGCGCTTCAGAACGCCCTGATGACACCTTCGTGGTAATAATAACGCTCTATCTGTGCTTTGGGCCATGTACCGAAGTTCACCAAAATGGCTATTTAAAACGACCTTTAGACCGTTTTATTTTATGCGCCATGCGCTATTTTCCAACCTGTTGGGGGCAGGATACCCACATTGAAGTATACTAATATTGATTATCAGTGTGTTATATTCTTTTATAATATAAATTATGTTATTCTATATAATAAATTATATTATATTATAAAATAAATTATATTTAATCATGAAACGATGTCTTTCGCACGTTTGCGGAATGTGTCTTGCTGCCTGAAAAAGACAAAAGCCTCCTCTCAAACGAGTGAGAGAAGGCTTTAAGCATATCAAAATCGTGTATTGTAGTGAGGTTATCTCACCACCACTTTCCTGCCATTACGGATGTAGATGCCCTTGGTGGGATGTTCCACACGAATGCCTTGCAAGGTGTAGTAAGCATTGTTGGCCTGCTCATACGGCTTTGTCAGCTCGCTGATACCGTCGGCCAGGGCGAAAGGACTCACCACTGCGAGCGTCTCAGCATAGTTAGCAGCCTTGAGATAGGCGCGGAAGGGCTCTGCGGTGAGCGTTGTGGCGAGCTTGAAGTGTGTTCCGTCGAAGCTGTAAGCATTGCTTATGGTGCGCTGACTGTTGTAAGCCAGCCACATGCCATCGTCTATTGTTGTGGTAACGGGCAGCGTGTCTTTCTGCATGGTGAACGTCAGTTCGTGGCCATGGAGCGATTCGTCTACTGCAATCAGATAGGGCTTGAAGGGCTCTATCTGCGATGCTATCTCACAGTTAACGCCCGATGCCGATACTGAAACGGGCTTGAGCAGCATGACCTTGCCGTTGTCTGTGGCACTCTTTCGCAGAGAGAGCACCTCGCCCGTGGCCTTGTCGGTGATGGTTGTGGGTGCGAACGGCATCACAAGCGTGCTCCATTGGTATGCGTCCACCTTTCGGGTGTAAGCCGCTTTCACGCAGTACACCTTTTCAGGAACATAATAGGCATAGCCATCTTGCAGCGTGATGTTGGCAGATGTGTGCTGCGGACCCACCATATTGGCGGTTATGCCCTTGGTAGACTTGCTCATCAGATAGATGGTATTGGGCGAAGCGTTGGGTGTGGCTGCAGTTATGTTGCTGTAACGGAAGTTTACTGCGCTTACCGTATCAGGCACTAAAAAGTTTTTGTCGGCATATTCAGCCTTGCTTTCATCGCCTTGCTTGTTCCAGAGGACGATGCCTTTCACCAGTCGGAATACGGGGCTCGAAATCTCTTTGTCATTCATCGTCTCATCCAACCAACTGGTTGTGACGTTCAGATCACTGTTATATACATAGCAGGGCAGGGTGAGGTGTAGTGTCATACTGTCGCCGTTGGCTATTTCTGTTCGTGTTATTCGAGTAGCGTTGGGCAGCGCATCGTTGTCCTTGCAGAGCATAATGGTGATAAAACCACGGTAGGGAGCTGTTCCCTTGTTATGATAAGTGACACTTAAATCTACTGTGTTGCCTATAATTTTGCCCTTTTCATCAGCGTTAAGCACTCTGATGACGGGCAGAATATCGGTGTTGCGCGTAAGCATATTGGTGTATATCAGGCCCTCGTTGTTGAGGTCGTATACCACCATATAATAATCGGTCTGGCCTAAGCGGCTGTCGGGCGTTATCTCAAACAGCAGACTGTCGGTGGTTGCTGCGGCAATGGAGGCATTGGCGTAGCCTATAATCTGCGGCTGCTCAGATACTTTCAGAAGGTAAGCCATGCCTTGGAAGTCGCCTCCCCTGTTGCTTAGGGTAAGAGATAGGCGTTGTCCGTTCTTGCCGTCTATGTTGTCTTGCAGGCGGACATTCTGCACCTGAAAATCGGGAACGGGATAGCTCTTCACGGTGAGCAGTGTGTCGTCGTAGTTCAAGTCGAGGTAATAATAGTCGCTGTTGCGTGAGAGGTGCCAGCTGTCGGCATCGTTTTCACGCCACACCGCAACCAGTTTTTTGTGCCCCTTATGCTCGTTGGCACCCAAAGAGAAGCCTGCGAAGGTCACGGCAGACAAGCTTGCCTCACTCAAATCGTTGACCGTGCTGCCGTAGACCTGCTTCACCTGTCCGTTCTCCACCTCTGCCAAAGCCACCGTGGGAGTGCAGGTACGGGTGAAGATTGACGGCATGATCATGAACGAATAGCCGTCGGGCGTTGTCAGGTTGAAGGGTTGGGTGTAATCAGAGCGCCTCACGTGGCTGTCCATCTCCGTAATCAGGCGCCCTTCCTGGAAGGGTGCTTCGGTCTCAGCTGTGTCGTCCGACTGTGGCTGAATGCCCACGATGGCCTCTCTGAAGAGGTTGAAGGCGATGCCTTGCCCTAGTGGGTCGAGCAGAGAGAGGCGGTAATAGCCGTCGCAATAGCCGTTCCAGCCCCAGTTGATGTGGTATAGTCCGTTGCCATCGTATCCGCTGCACACAAAAGCGTGGCCTCCGCCGATGTTGGAAATGCCCGTGAGCAACACGGGACGGTGGTGCTGCAGTTCGCCCACCATGAGTGAGTCGAGCTGCCGGAGGCTGTAGTTGTCAGGCAGTATGGTGCGTGCCGTGCGTGCGTAACCAAAGTTGTTGATGAGCGCACGGGGCACGTAAGAGCCCTGTGACCCCGAGCCCTGAGATGAGTAAGCCATGTGTACGGAGGCTCCGCAGTAGGCCATGAGCTTTGCCACTGCGGTTTCTTGCCTGCTGGTGGAGTTGTAGCCGTCGTAGTTGGTGAGCATGTTGGCCCAGTCGAAAGTTGTTGCCGGCAACTCATCTACGGTAATGCCGTTGGATGAATAGCTGCTGATGGTGCTTGTTTGTGTCTGTGGCCACTTGTGATAATACATGATTTGTGCCATGGCTGTGGCTACGCAACCCGTCAGGCATCGCCCGTTGGCATCGGAAGGGCATAAGTTGTTGTAGGGAAAGCTCTGTCCCCAAGTGGTCTTGATGAGGGGTCTTACTGTCTGTGTGGGCGCTTTGTAAGTCTGCGGTGTGATGTTGTGTTGTGCTATATACCTTATTTGGGCATCGTATTGCTGCAACATTTCCTTCAGTTGTTCGGGCAATTGGTCCTCGCTGAAGGTGCCGGTGGAGGTGTACCCCAGCACGGGAGCCGTGGCATCATCGCCGGATATGATGACGTAGCCGCCGCCAGAGCCGGCGTTGAACACGTAGTAGCTGCTTGCCTGGGTCTCCTTTTGCGTGCCGAGAGGCTGTTTTTTTACCAGCCGGAGCGTTGCTTTAAGTCCCTTAGAGGCGAAGAAGGTCCGTGCCTCCTGCATGGCTTTTTGCTGTGACACAGGGTTTGCAGATACATGTAGGCTCAGCAAAGAGAGGACAGCAATGTAGAGATAATGTTTCATAAAAGGATGTGTTGGATATTGTTTCCTGTTTGACTATGGTTGCAAAAATAACTGTTTTTTTTGACATAATTGATGTAGTTGTTATCCTTTTTTGTTATTTCCGGCTTTTTTGCAGTAACTTTGCATGGTGTTTTCGGGGGCCTCTGGCACCTTTTTGAAGTAAGGATAACTTCCTTTAAATTATATAATCAGCTGACAGATGAGCAATATGAATGATATGACGGTGGGCAGTCCGTCGCGCGGCATTCTGCATTTTGCCGTTCCATTGATTTTGGGTTATATCCTGCAACAGATGTACCTCATTGTAGACGCGGCCATCGTGGGGCGCTGGATAGGCGTGAACGCGCTGGCGGCCGTGGGTGCCACATCGAGTGTGATGTTCCTTATCATGGGCTTCTGCAACGGTTCTTGTGCTGGCTTTGCCATACCTATAGCGCAGGCTTTCGGTGCTAAGGACTATGTGAAGATGCGCTCTTATGTGGCCAACTCGCTGAGGATAGGTGCTGTGTTTGCCATCGTGATAACCTTCTTGAGCTGTATGTTCTGTCGGAAGATATTGCATCTGGTGAACACGCCGGCCGGCATAGAGGGCGATGCCTATACTTTCTTGCTCTTGCAATTCCTTGCCATACCCTTCACCATAGGCTATAACTTGCTGTCGGGCTTCATCCGGTCGCTCGGAAACAGCAAGCAGCCCTTCTATTTTCTCATCTTTTCGTCGCTCATCAATATCGTGCTCGACTTTATTCTTATCTTGCTCTTAGGGTTAGGAGTGTTTGGCGCGGGTCTGGCCACGCTGCTTTCGCAGGCTTTGGCGTGCCTGTTGTGCGGCTATTATATAGTAAAGGAGATGAAGATTCTGATTCCTCACGGTGAGGAACGGCGGTATAATAACAAGCGAATATCTATTTTGCTCAACAACGGCGTGCCTATGGGACTGCAGTTCAGTATTACGGGCATAGGCATCATCATGCTTCAAAGCGCCAACAACGCCTTGGGAACGGTTTACGTGGCTGCCTTTACGGCCAGTATGCGTATAAAATACTTGTTTACGTGTGTGTTTGAGAATATCGGAGTGGCCATGGCCACCTATTGCGGACAAAACTTTGGCGCGGGCAAGATGTATAGGATTAGGCTCGGCATCGTGTCGGCGATGAAGATTATGGCAGTTTATTTTGTCATCACCTTTATCATCATAGAGCCTTTTGCCGATGAAATGATGAGGCTTTTTGTGCGGGGCAACGAGCTGCCCGTGATAGAAAACGCCGCCATGTTTATGCGCATCACCAACTATTTCTATCCGTTGCTGGGCGTGCTCACCATATTGCGTTATTCCATTCAGGGGCTTGGCTACAGCAATCTGTCGATGATGTCGGGCGTTATGGAGATGATAGCGCGTTGTGGAGTGAGCCTCTGGCTGGTGCCGGCCTTTGCTTTTAAGGGGGTGTGCTTCGGCGATCCGGTGGCATGGTTAGGTGCCGACATCTTTCTCATTCCGGCCTTTATTCTGCTTTATCGGCACCTTTCAGCTTGCTCTGAATCTCGTCGAGACTGAACCGCTTCTTCACTTTCACATGGTCGAAGCCCATACCATAGACACCGATGCAGGCGCTCTGGGCTACAAAGGCGTCGGGGTCTATCTCGTCGATGAGGTCGAAAATGACGCTCGACTCACTCTTCTTGGCGATGCAGAACAAGATTTTAATGGGCTTTTGCGTATAAAATCCGTTGCCGTCTATGGTGGAGCAGCCACGGTCGGCGATGGTGTTGATGGCTTCGCCTATCTCCTTATACTTGTCGGAAACGATGAAGAACTGCACGCTCTGGCGCAGACTTGACACCACATGGTCTACACAGAACGACACGATGAAGAGCAGTACGTAGCCATAGAGCACCTTCTCCCAATCGCGAAGCACCACATAGCTGGAGGTGATGATGGTGAGGTCGCACAGCAGAATGATGTGCCCCAGCGACACGTCGCGATACTTATGCACCATGGCGGCTATGACATCAGAGCCCCCTGTGCTGCCTCCGGCCGACAAGCCGAGGCCCACGCTGGTGCCCATGAACACGCCTCCCACCATGCAAGCCATGAACTTCTGGTCGGAAAGGATGTTGACATTGTCGGCTCCGAGCAGCTGAAACAGCGAGGAGATGAGGGTGAAGACGCAAACGGCATAGATGGTTTTCACGCAGAAACGCCAGCCCAACACCCTCAGGGCTGCTATGAGCAAAACGGCGTTGATGGCAAAATAGGCATACTGCACATGCAGCCCTGTGCCCCAATATATGATTTGTGAGATGCCCATGGTGCCGCCCATGGTGATTTGATTGGGGATTAAGAAGAGGTTAAGACCCACCACTCCGAGCAGCATGGCCAGGGTGATGATGGCGTAATCCTTGATGGTTCGGTAGACTGACTTGGTTTCTTTCTTTTCCATGTGATGCTTTTCTTTAGCTGCAAAATTACCAATTTATTTATTATCCATCAGCCAATTAAGGATTATTTTTTGTAATTTTGCAGCCATAAATAATAAATCAGAACCTTTAGAATATGAATATCGAACAAGAAATAGGCAAATCTGTCCTTGCAGCCATCAAAGCGTTGTATGGTCAGGATGTGCCCCAGACCATGGTACAGTTGCAAAGGACAAAGGCCACATTTGAGGGTAACCTCACCCTTGTGGTGTTTCCTTTCCTGAAAATATCGCATAAGAAGCCGGCTGATACGGCTGAAGAGATAGGCAAGTATCTGCAAGAGAACTGCCCCGCAGTGGAGAAATATAATGTTGTGCAGGGCTTCTTGAACATCGTGGTGGCCCCAGCGGCTTGGGTGTCGCTGCTCAACGACATCAACGCGGCGCCTAAATACGGCGAGAAAGAGGCCGGCAAGGACGCTCCGTTGGTGATGATAGAATACTCTTCGCCCAACACCAACAAGCCATTGCACCTGGGACACGTGCGCAACAACTTGTTGGGATGGAGCCTTTCGCAGATTATGGCGGCCAATGGCAATAAGGTGGTGAAGACAAACATTGTGAACGACCGCGGCATACACATCTGTAAGTCTATGCTGGCATGGCTGAAGTGGGGCAACGGAGCCACTCCGGAGAGCACAGGCAAGAAGGGCGACCACCTGATAGGCGACTTCTACGTGGCCTTTGACAAGCATTACAAGGAGCAATGCGCCGAGCTGGAGAAACAATATGCCGCTGAGGGCCTTGACGAAAAGGCTGCCAAGGAGAAGGCTGAGCGTGAGGCGCCTCTCATAAAAGAGGCTCATGCCATGCTGGTGAAGTGGGAACAGGGCGACCCCGAGGTGCGCGCGCTGTGGAAAAAGATGAACAGCTGGGTGTATAAAGGCTTCGACGAGACGTATAAGGCACTGGGCGTTAGTTTCGACAAGATATATTATGAGAGCAATACCTACCTTGAAGGAAAGCGCAAGGTGGAGGAGGGACTGAGCAAAGGACTCTTCTTCCGCAAGCCGGACGGCAGTGTGTGGGCTGACCTTACCAAGGACGGGCTGGACCAGAAGTTGCTGTTGCGCAGCGACGGTACGAGCGTATATATGACGCAGGACATTGGTACGGCCGAGATGCGCTTTAATGATTATCCCATAGACAAGATGATATATGTGGTGGGAAACGAGCAGAACTATCACTTCCAGGTGTTGTCTATCTTATTAGACAGGCTGGGCTTTAAGTGGGGCAAGGACCTTGTGCACTTCTCTTACGGTATGGTGGAGCTGCCAAATGGTAAGATGAAGAGCCGCGAAGGCACTGTGGTGGATGCCGATGACCTTATTGCGCAGATGATAAGTGATGCCCGCAAGACGTCTGATGAGATGGGCAAGTTTAAGGATATGACCGAGGAGGAAAAGCAGGAAGTGGCCCGCATCGTGGGCTTGGGCGCTCTGAAATACTTTATTCTGAAGGTTGACGCGCGCAAGAACATGCTCTTTAACCCGGCTGAGAGTATCGACTTCAACGGTAACACGGGTCCTTTCATTCAGTACACTTACGCCCGTATTCGCAGCATTATGCGTAAGGCAGAGGCTGAGGGCATCACCTTGCCGCAGCAACTGGCCCCGGACGCTCCGCTGAATGATAAGGAAATAGAGATTATACAGAAGCTCAGAGAGTTTGAGGCTGCCGTAACGGAGGCCGGACAAAACTATAATCCGTCGGGCATAGCCAACTATTGCTATGAATTGACGAAGCTCTTCAATCAGTTCTATCACGATTACAGCATACTGAGTGCAGATACTCCTGAGACAAAGATTACCCGCCTCATGCTCACAAAGAATGTGGCCAAGGTTATTAAGAACGGTATGTCACTGCTTGGTATAGAGGTTCCTGAGAGAATGTAAGCCATGGCTAAGGAAACCGTTAACCCACCCTCATGGCGCACAGACACTGTGCTGCCCTTGCCCAATGAGGTAAGGGCAGACGCATGGGCTGTAGACGCAGCGTGCTCAGGCAACCCCGGACCTATGGAATATAGGGGTATTGACTTGGCTACGGGGGCTATGCTCTTTCATTTCGGGCCTATGAAGGGTACCAATAACATAGGCGAGTTTCTGGCTATTGTACATGCTTTAGCCTTAATGGAAAAGCAGGGTGTTAAGGGAAAGTGCATATACAGCGACTCACGTAATGCCATTTTGTGGGTGAACAAGGGCAAATGTAAGACTACACTGCAACGTAACCCACAGACGGAAAAGTTGTTTGAGGTGATTGGGAGGGCTGAAAAATGGCTTCGAACACATGCTGTCACCACGCCTATACTGAAATGGGAGACGTCTAAGTGGGGGGAAATTCCCGCCGACTTTGGTAGAAAATAGCACCGGAAGGCATCTGTCTGATGGTTGAAAAATAAGAAGAGGTGGCTGTTGGGCCACCTCTTTTATGTTATAGGAAACGAAGGGGGCGGATGAAAATCCGCCTTTTTCGCAGGCTCTTGTTAAGCTTATTCCACTTGACTGCCGGGCTTTACGGTGTGCTCGGTAGTGGTTACTGCCAGCGTGCCATCATCGTTTACGGCACTGAGAATCATGCCCTGACTTTCTATGCCCATCATCTTGCGAGGCGCAAGGTTGGCAATGAAGAGCACGTCTTTGCCGATAAGGGCTTGTGGCTCGTAGAACTTGGCTATGCCAGAGCAGATGGTACGGTCGGTGCCGCTGCCGTCGTCGATGGTGAACTTGAGCAGTTTGCTGCTCTTCTTGACCTTTTCGCAGGCCTTGACGTGGCCTACCCGGATGTCAAGCTTCTGCCATTCGTCGAAGGCAATGTTGGGTTTGATGGGGCTGGCCTTATAGGTAGCAGCCTCGTTGGCGCGCTTTGTGGCAGCCAACTTGTCTAGCTGAGCCTGTATGGCACTGTCTTCTATCTTCTCGAAGAGCAGTT
Organism: uncultured Prevotella sp.; assembly: GCA_902496445.1. Lineage (GTDB taxonomy): Bacteria > Bacteroidota > Bacteroidia > Bacteroidales > Bacteroidaceae > Prevotella. Next base: position 63,336 of record CABVAZ010000004.1, read on the forward strand.
GCGGCTCGTTGAGCTGATGGCCAGCGGTGAGCAGATTGGTGCTGCCTAGCTGTGACCAGTCGTAGTCTTGCAGGCCTATCATGTCTCTGAGCTTCTTGCTGGAGAAGGGAAGGAAGGGCTCGAAGGCTATGCTGAGGTTGGCAACGAGCTGCAATGAGATGTAAAGAATGGTTTCTACGCGCTTGGGATCGGTCTTCCAAACCTTCCAAGGCTCGCATTCGGTGATGTATTTATTGCCGATGCGCGCCAGGTTCATGGCCTCCTTCTGTGCCTCGCGGAACTTAAATACATCGAGCAATGCCTCCATCTTGTCTTTTACATCCTTGAATTCTTCAATGGCTTTGCGGTCTACTTCTTGCAGAGCACCGCATTCAGGCACTACGCCACCCCAGTATTTCTTGGTCAGTTGCAGGGCTCTGTTGACGAAATTGCCGTAGATTGCCACCAGTTCAGAGTTGTTGCGCTCTTGGAAATCCTTCCATGTGAAGTTGTTGTCTTTCGTTTCTGGTGCGTTGGCTGTGAGCACATAGCGCAGCACATCTTGCTTTCCGGGAAAGTCGCGAAGATATTCATCCAACCAAACAGCCCAGTTGCGCGAGGTCGAAATCTTGTTGTCTTCAAGATTGAGAAACTCGTTTGCCGGTACGTTATCGGGCAGTATATAACCTCCGTGGGCCTTGAGCATGGTTGGGAAGATGATGCAATGGAACACGATATTGTCCTTGCCGATGAAGTGGACGAGGCGTGTTTCGGGGTCTTTCCACCATTTTTCCCAATTACCGAAGCGCTCCGGCTCTTTCTCGCACAGCTCTTTGGTGTTGGAGATGTATCCTATGGGCGCATCGAACCATACATAGAGCACTTTGCCTTCGGCTCCCTTGACGGGCACGGGTATGCCCCAATCGAGGTCGCGGGTCATGGCACGCGGCTGTAAATCCATGTCGAGCCAGCTCTTGCACTGCCCATACACGTTGGGACGCCACTCTTTATGCTCTTCAAGAATCCATTTCTTGAGCCAGTCTTGATACTCGTTGAGCGGCAGATACCAGTTTTTGGTTTTGCGAATGACAGGCTTTGAGCCGGATATAGTGGAGTGGGGGTCTTTCAGCTCCATAGGGCTGAGGTCGCTGCCACACTTCTCACACTGGTCGCCATAGGCATTGGGATTGCCGCAATGGGGGCATGTGCCCATGATATAACGGTCGGCCAAGAACTGATGAGCCTCTTCGTCGTAGTATTGCTCGGTTTCTTTCTCTATGAGCTTACCATCGTTATAGAGCTTCTTGAAGAAGTCTGAAGCCATCTGATTGTGTGTGCTTGAAGTGGTTCGGCTATAGATATCGAACGAAATGCCGAACTCCTTGAAGCTTTCTTTTATGATTTTGTGGTAGCGGTCGCATACATCTTGCGGCGTGATACCCTCTTTCTTGGCTCTCAGAGTGATGGGCACGCCGTGCTCATCGCTGCCTCCTATGAATACTACTTCTTCTTTCTTGAGCCTAAGATAACGGGCATAGATGTCTGCGGGGACGTAAACTCCGGCCAAATGCCCTATATGCACACCGCCATTGGCATAGGGTAGAGCTGCCGTGATGGTGGTTCTTTTGAACTTCTTTTGTTGCATAGGATTTGATTTCTTATTCTTTATTTCAGTGCAAAATTAGTATAAATAAGGAGTATATGCAAATTTGGGTAAGGCTTTTTGCCTTAAAGTGTATTGCTCTTTTGCACTCGTATGCGCTTGCCTCCGGCATAGCAGAACACTTTAAAGCTGCCTCGCTGATACTCATCTTCATATCCTGGCGCCACAAGCGTGAACCCGCAGGCCTTCACTTGGTTGAGTAATTGCTCGTAAGCCTTGCTGTTGAACACGCCTATCTCGATGTTGTCGTTGATGGCTACGTAGCTGGATATGCCTTTCTTTACGGGTTTGGGCAGATCGGTGTATACGCCTTCGCGTATCATCTTGGGCAGGGTGCAGTTCTTATAATAAAGGTTCTTGAACTTGTCTAGCATACTTACCTCGTAGTTAGCCTTGTATTTATAGCCGTATTTCTTCATAACTTCCTTTGCGTTTTGCTCGCCTTGAAGAATGAGCAGCGCGTCTTTCAGCGTGAGAACTTCGGCATTTGGTGTTTCGGGTAGTGCCTGCATGTCGGCTGTTGAAAGGGGTAAGATCTTCACAGAGTCGGTCTTTGCCGTTTGACTTGTTGTCGGTTGGGTTGCTCCGCAGCCGCAGAGCATGGCGATTACGGCTATTGCAGCCGACAGAATAAGGGTTTTTCTCATTTTTATTTGTTTGATTTTGATTTTTGTTTTTTTGATCTTTGAGTGGTGCTTGAGGCTGTTGTGCCAGGCTTTAAGTACTTATCGAAGAACTGAAGTGACTTGAGTTGCGCGTCCTTATGGCATGAATGGGGTATGTCCCATAGCTCGGTGTCAAGCTTGTCATCTGCTCCTTGACTCTGCCAAACGCCATGCATGATGCTGAAAGCCTGCTTAACGCCTCTGACGGGAAAGAGATGGTCCTTTGTTCCGCTGACAAACAGCATGGGCTTGGGTGCTGCCAACGACGCAATGTCGGGATAGTCCATGTACTGGCGCAAGCCGGGCAGGCAGTTGGCAAATCCTCCATACTCTCTTTTATGGTCGGCTGTGCTCATCTGTACGTCTGTTGTCACCATCCAGCAAATAGCTGCTCCCACCTTTATCTTATCGCTCATGGCTGACAACATCCATGCTCTGTAAGCTCCCATAGAGCATCCCATGCATCCAATACGGTCTTTGTCAACATAGGGAAGGGTAGAAAGGAAGTCAGTAGAGGCTATGTCATCATAGTGCATGAAGCCGCAAAGGTCGCGTCCAAGCATCATCATATTGCCGGCGATAATGTCGTATTTGCTGCGATCAACGCCTTCTTCGCGCCCTCTTTCTCCCCACATGGGGGCGTCTATAGAGAAACATACGTAGCCGTGCTGGGCCAGATAGTCGCCTACGAACTGTCCTTCGTAGAGGTTTTCTGCCCATGCCTGTGCGTCTTTGGCCACTTCTTCAGATACTCCGAAGGGCCTGATCATCTTCTCTTTACCTATATATAAATGTGCCCCATGGTCGTGCAGCAGGTTGATAGCGGGGAAAGGTCCCTTGCCATCAGGTACCAATACGTAGGCTGTGATGCGTGAATAGGCATTGACATTGAACCTTATCTTCAGGGCTTTGTAGCCGTTTCTTTGTTCCTGGGCTATCACTTCAGGGCTGAAACTGGTTGCAGCTTTGGGCGGAGTCATCATGCATTCGAGTACCTTAGCGCGGGCTTTTTGCTTCCAAACGTCGAATGTCATGTTTCTGCAATTTCGCCATGCCAATGGATAAGTGAGCTCATGCTTGAGTTGCTCTACGTATATGGGCAAGTCGAAAGAGAACTCAAAGGTGTCACGCTTCTGCACCTGAATGTCTTTCTGCTGTGCTTGAGAGGGCAGAATAGCCATGATGGTGATGAGAAACGCTGCAATCGTCTTCTTCATAGTCACTATATTGAGTTGTTGAATGTTTTGTGCAAATTTACTATTATTATTTTCCTTGTACGAATAAAAAGCGTAAAAATAAGTTGAAGGCAGCCATTTTGCCCTTCTGCAAACTGTCAGAACACAAAAAGGGGCAGCCTCTTTGAGGTCGCCCCTGATAGTTCTTATATGCACATTACTTATATGTAATGGTTTGTGCAGTTCATTTTTTAAGCTTCAGCCACTTGCGTTTCAGCTTTAGTGACCATCTTTTTCTTCAGTATGTGATATGCAACCGGCGATACGATGAAGATAGAACTGAGTGTACCAACGAACACACCGATGATCATAGCGAATGAGAAGCTGCGTATACTGTCACCACCCAGAACGAAGATAGCCACGAGAACGATGAGCGTAGACACTGAAGTGTTCACTGTACGAGCAAGGGTTTCGTTGATAGAAGTGTTGAACAGCTGCTGCAAATTGCCCTTAGGATGCAGCTTTAAGTTCTCACGTATACGGTCCATAACCACCACTGAGTCGTTCACATCATATCCGATAACCGTAAGTATGGCTCCTATGAACGTCTGGTTTATCTCAAGCGAGAAGCCTATCCAGCCGTAGCAAACCGAGAAGAAGCCTATCACGATGATGGTATCGAGTATCAGTGCCGTGATAGAACCGATTGAGAAGCCGATGTTGCGGAACCTGATGAAGATGTAAAGGAAGATACATACAATGGCCAGGATGACGCTTAAGAAAGCATTGTAGGTAATGTTCTTGGCAATAGAAGGTCCAACCTTCGTACTGCTTATGATAGAACCGCCCTGACGTATGTCCGGGTTCTTGAACGCCTCTACATTGGCTTGTGAAACGAAGCCGCCCTTCTTCAGAGCCTTATACAGGATGTTCTCTGCCTCATCGTCCTCATTGGGGTCGTTAGACTTGATGTTGTAGTTGGTCGAAACACGTATTGTCTTGCCGTCAGTGCCCAATGCGATGACGCTGGTTGTTGCCGGTTTGCCGATATTGTCGCCCTTTGTGTTGATGAAAGCATTGTTCAGAGCCTTGCGAACTTCCTCAACCTGCACTGGTTTATCGAGAGTTACCACGTAGTTGCGGCCACCTGTGAAGTCGATACTCATGCTCAAGCCTCTCACAATGAAGCTTACAATGAAGATAACCGTCACAATGGCGTAAGCAGTGTAGCTCTTCTTGTACATGCCCATGAAGTTGACGTGCGTGTTCTGCATCATGTTCTTAGACAGAGATGTATAGAATTTCTGTCCCAGCCACTTGTCTTTCTTGAGTATCTGATGCTCGTATATCACGCGAGTGAGGAACACTGCGGTGAAGAAAGAGCAAACAATGCCTATGATCCACGTTGTTGCGAAGCCTCTGATAGGTCCTGTACCCGTTACAAGCAGGATGATACCTGTGATGAGAGATGTGAGGTTAGAGTCGAAGATGGCACTGAAGGCGTTCTTGTAGCCAAGCTCCAGCGCTTGCTTAATGCTCTTTCCTTTACGCATCTCTTCCTTGATGCGTTCGTATATCAGCACGTTGGCATCGACGGCAGTACCCAATGTCAGCACGATACCGGCTATACCAGGCATTGTCAATGCCGACTGGAAGGATGCCAGAATACCCAATGTGAAGAACAAGTTGGCTATCAGGGCCAGGTTGGCCAGCATACCAGGGATGAAGTCGTACATGAGAATCATGTAGATCATCAGCAATACGAAGGCTATAATAAAAGATGTGATACCTTGTTGTATGGATTGTGCACCCAATGTAGGTCCAACCACCTCTTCCTGAACGATGCGGGCGGGTGCCGGCATACGTCCTGACACGAGCGTGTTGGCAAGGTCCTTGGTATCTTCAATAGTGAAGTTACCCATTATAGACGACTGTCCGCCGTCGATTTCTCCGTTTACGCGTGGTGCAGAATATACCACTCCGTCAAGCACAATGGCTATAGCCTTGCCCACATTAGCCTTGGTGAGCTGTGCCCAAGCGCATGCTCCCTCGCTGTTCATGGTCATGCTTACCTCAGGACGGCCGAAATTGTCGAACTGGTCCTTGGCATCTGTCACCACATCACCCTCAAGTGGCGCACGGCCATCGCTGGTTGTTATCTTCAGAGCGTGCAGTTCGAACACGTTCTTTTGGTTGATGCCGTCGGCAGGCTTGGCACTCCACAGCAGTTTCAGGTCTGTCGGGAGAATCTGCTTGGCCAGATGACCGTATATAATTCTGTTGATGGCCGCAGTATCACGTACGTTGGCGTAGCCCACGAGGCTCAGGGCATCGCCCGGAACCGTTTGCAGCATAGCCAGCAATGGATGCTCTTTCTTGGCCTGTGCCACCTGTGCGCTTTCTGAAGCGGCAGCGTTGGCAGCCGCATTCTGGTCGTCTTTCAGCTGGAACTTGCCTGCTGCAGGCTTCTTAGCGGCCTTGGCAGCCACCTTCTTGCCGCCGTTCTTCAGCGAGTCTGCGTGAGATTGCTCGTTGGCAAGCCTTTGGTCTAGCTGCACCAGATAAGGATTAATCTCCTGATTGTCGTAAGTCTCCCAGAATTCCAGGTTAGCTGAGCCCTGCAGGAGCTTGCGCATACGCTCTGGCTCACGTATACCTGGCATTTCAACCATCAGCCTTCCTTCCTGGCCTTCCAGCTTTTGGATGTTGGGCTGTACCACTCCGAACTGGTCGATACGGTTGGTCACCACGTTGTAAGAGTTGTTGATGGCAGCCGTAACCTCATCGCGCAGTGCGCGCTCTACGTCTTTGTCAGACGACTGTGTGCTCACTTTGCCCTTGAGCTGCTGTGTTGCGAAAATCTCAGCCAGCTTGTGTCCGGGCGCGTTTTGGTGATAAGCTTTGATGAAAAGTGAGATGAAATCACTCTGGCTTGTCTCCTCTTCCTTCTTTGCCTCGTTCATAGACTTCACGTAAGCGGGGTCTGTCTTGTGGTCGGCAAGTATGTCTACCACGTCGGGAACAGAAATCTCAAGGATGACATTCATACCGCCTTTAAGGTCAAGTCCCAGACCTATCTGTGTCTCGAGGCACTTCTGGTAAGAGTAAATACCCAGGTACTTCACAGAATCTTTATAATCCTGCTGTGCAATAGGGTCTTTAATCTTCGCTGCCTGGCTGTCATAGTAGCTTGTGGCTACGCTGAACGACAGGTAGAAGATGCTTGCCAACGTCAGTAAGACGGCAATACAGATTACTAATCCTTTGTTTTGCATTTTTTGTTTTATTGATTTTAGATATTGTTCATCGGTTTCTCTATAGCGTGCAAAGATAGCTATTTTTTCACACTTTTAAAAATTTATGTAGCTTAAATATTCTATTTTTAAGAATTTAAGTTCAAATCTAGCCAGCACATAATGGGATAATGGTCTGATTTGCCTATCGAATTGTCAACCTTAGCGTTATAGGGCGTGATGTCGGGCGAGCACATAATGTTGTCTATGCGCACCAGCATGCCACTCTTATGATAGCTGAATCCGGCTCCGTTGGCCGTGCTGATATAGCAGTCGGTGAGCCCTTTTCCGATGGTGCGATGGGTATATGAGATGGGCGTGTCGTTGAAGTCGCCACACAAGATGACGCTCATGTCCTTTGCCAGGCACCTGCTCACGTAGTTGTGCACGGCGTCTGCCTGCGGCGAACGTATCACGGCAGCGCTCTTCAGCTTGTGTATGAGGGTTTCAGAGCTGCTACGCATCTCTCTCATAGAGGCCTCTCCCTTCACCATAGTCTTGAATTCGGTCTTGTCGCTGTCCTCCAGTTTGTTAGATTCCAGGTGGTTGTTGATAATGGCTATGCGCTTGTCGCCCGCCTTAACCCATGCGGCTATAGACAGGTTGCCATACGACTTAAAGTGCACCCTTTCGGTTTTTATGAACGGCCATCGGCTGTATATCTTTATCATTTCGCCACTGCTGTCGCTCATGCAGTGGTATTCGTAGGGCAGGCTGTTGCGCAACTCGGCATCCAGCCTGTCGTTCATCGACTGCTGTGATGCCTCTTGCAGACAGATGATGTCGGCCCCCGAGTGGCTTATATAGTCCACTATGTCGTTTTCATCATGCTTATGTCCTGGCAGCCAAGCCTTTCCATAGCCGTAAGACTCTACGTTGTACGACAGCACCTTGACGCCATTTGCCGGCTTCTCTTGTGGCGCGTTGAGCGGAAAATAGGCCCTCACGGGATGAAAGCCCAGCAATAATCCGGCCACCGGAAGCAGTGCGTATTGCCACTTCAGGCACAGCCACAGCACCAGAAACAGCATGTTGACGGTCAGCCAGAGCGGAAAAGTGAGTCCGGCGAGTGACAGAGTGGGGTGTGACACGGGGTTGATGCGGTCGCTCAAGCCCACAAGCAGCATGATGATGATGTCGCATGTGTTGATTGTCAAAAGCAGTCTGAGTGTCAGTTTGCGAAGCTTCATCATGCCAAAACCTATTTCTTGTCGCTGCTGTCAAACAGTCTTTGTTTCTCTTCCTTGGTCAAACTGTCGTAGCCACTCTTGCGTATCTTGTCCAGAATGCGGTCTATCTCATCTTGCTCGCGCTGTTTGCGTGCGTTATAATCCCAGTCGCTCTCCTGCCGGGCGCCCGATGTGGTGTGTCCAAAGCCCCTGTCAGCCCTTCTGCCCGTGTTGCTGCTGCGGTGCGTTCGTGCCTCCCAGTTGCTTCGCATACGGTCGAAAAACTGCTCGCCTTTCATCTTTCCGTAGTCGCCGTAGCCGGTGTAAGGGTGTGACTCCCAATATTTTATGAGCAAGAAGCCAAACAGCATACCGCCCAGGTGGGCCAGATGAGCCACGCCATCGTTGCTTGAGCCCATGGCGAAATAAAGTTCGGCGGCCACCGACAGCATGACGATATACTTAGCCTTGATGGGTATGGGTATGGGGAAGATGAACATTCGCTCGTTGGGGAAAATCATTCCGAAGGCCAGCAGCACGGCGTATATGGCGCCGGAAGCTCCCACCGTGGTCCACATATTAATATATTGGCTCATCGGAATGCTGCCCACGCCAGTAGCAACCATCTGGTAAGCCCCCAAATCTTCTACCATGTAATGCGCGTATTGGGCCACCTCCTGACACAGTCCGGCGCCTATGCCGCACACGATGTAATAGAACAGGAACTTCTTTGGGCCCCAAACATTCTCTACAACCATGCCGAACATCCACAACATAAACATATTCATGAAGATGTGCATCACGCCTCCGTGCATGAACATGTAGGTCACCAGCTGGTAGATGTGGAAGTCTTGCGCCAGGAAGAAGTGCAGTCCCAGCACGTTGTTAAGGTCTATGCCGTACACTTCCAGCACCTTATACAGCAAGAAAGCGATGACGTTAACGATTAACAAGTTCTTCGTCACTTTGGGTATGTATCTCATTTGCTTACCTATATATTATTTTTTACGGCGCAAATTTACTAAAAAATCCGCTTACAAGGCACAAAAAGCCGTAGCTAACATGTTTTTTTGACTTTTTTCTTCACTTTTCTTTATTTTTTGTTTGAATTATAAAAGGAAACATCTATATTTGCGGAAGATTTCTAAAACAATAATTTTTTAATCAATAACTAAAGCGAAGATTATGAATAAGACAGAATTAATCGAGAGCATCGCAGCTAAGGCCGGCCTTACAAAGAGCGATGCCAAGAAGGCTTTTGAGGCAAGTTTGGAATCTGTAAAGGAGGCTCTTGTAAAGGGAGATAAGGTTCAGCTCATCGGTTTTGGCACATTTGCTGTGTCAGAGCGTCCTGCTCGTGAGGGTGTCAACCCATCATCCGGCGTCAAGATACAGATTGCCGCAAAGAAGGTTGTTAAGTTCAAGGCAGGTGCAGAGCTTGCTGATGAAGTAAACAAATAAATGCTTTAAGGATGGCCCGCCGGCCATCTTTTTTATATCGGGCGTCGGCTTGCCCGCCGAAAGCCACACGATAAAGGCCTCATGCCATGCCGGCATGAGGCCTTTATAATAGGTTCGGGTTGCCGTTTGGCATCTTGCTGCTTATTTGGGCTGCTTGCCTATGTAAGCCAGTATGCCGCCGTCAACATACAGTATGTGTCCGTTTACGAAGTCGCTGGCATCTGAAGCCAGGAAAACAGCGGGTCCCATAAGGTCTTCGGGCGTACCCCAGCGGGCTGCGGGGGTCTTGCTCACGATGAAACTGTCGAAGGGATGGCGGCTGCCATCGGGCTGACGCTCACGCAGCGGAGCCGTTTGCGGCGTGGCGATGTAGCCCGGGCCGATGCCGTTGCACTGTATGTTATACTCTCCGAACTCTGAGCAGATGTTGCGGGTGAGCATCTTCAGGCCGCCCTTAGCGGCAGCATAGGCCGACACGGTTTCGCGTCCCAGCTCGCTCATCATGGAGCATATATTGATAATCTTGCCATGTCCCTTCTTTTTCATGCCGGGTATGACGGCCTTCGACACGATGAACGGCGCGTTGAGGTCGATGTCTACCACCTGCCTGAAATCCTCTACGCTCATTTCTTCCATAGGTATGCGCTTGATGATACCGGCATTGTTCACCAGGATGTCTATCACTCCCAGCTCCTTGTCTACCTTCTCCACCAGCTCTTGCACCTGCTTCTCGTCGGTCACGTCGGCTATGTAGCCCTTGGCGTCTATGCCTTTGGCCTTATAGTCGGCCAGTGCTTGCTCAAGATGTTTCTGGCTTCGGCAGTTGAATGCTATCTTTGCGCCGGCCTTGGCAAAGGCCTCTGCAATGGCAAACCCAATGCCGTAAGCGGCACCGGTTACGAGGGCTACCTTGCCCTCAAGCGAAAAATTCTTAGAAAAAGTGTCCATATCGTTATTTTATTAACAGTTATCTCAAGTCGGTTATGGCGCACACGTCCTGGTCGCCATAGTCAAGATTCTCACCGCCCATGCCCCATATAAAGGTATAGTTGTGCGTGGCTGCCGCGCTGTGTATGCTCCATTCGGGCGACAAGACAGCCTGCTCGCCCTTCATCCAGATGTGGCGCGTTTCTTGAGGTTGCCCCATGAGGTGGCAAACAGCCTGGCCTTCGGGCACTTCAAAGTAGAAGTAAGCCTCCATTCTGCGGCTATGCGTGTGTGCCGGCATGGTGTTCCACACCGAGCCCGGTGCCAGTTCGGTCATGCCCATTTGCAGTTGGCAGGTGGGCAGCACCTGGTTGACAATCATCTTGTTGATGGTGCGCTCGTTAGACATCTCCAGTGAGCCCATGTGCACGCTCACCGCGTCTTTCTTGGCTATCTTCTTGCACGGATAAGCGCAGTGGGCCGTGGTGCTGTTGAAGTAGAATTTGGCCGGCCGTGTAGCGTCTTTGCTCTCGAAAGTAACCTTTCGGTCGCCGCTGCCTATATAGAGGGCATCCTTGAAGCCCAGCTCAAAAGCCTCGTCGCCAACGCGCACGATGCCCTCGCCTTGCCCCACATTATATATACCTACTTCGCGTCTGTGGGTGAAGAAGGGAGCTTTCAGCGGGTCGATAGCCTCCAGGGTGAGCCGTTCTTTCACGGGCTCAGCCCCGCCAACCACCATCCGGTCGTACATAGAGTAAACCATGTTCACATCGTCGGGTGTGAAAAGTGTCTCTATTAAAAAGTCGTGTCGCAGTCTTGCAGTGTCGTAATGCTTGGCATCCTCTGGGTTTGCCGCATAACGAAGTTCATAGTTTGTTTTCATATTAATAGGTTCTTAACTGCCTACAAACTTACATATTTTTTTTCAATTAAACGCCGGTTTAACAAAAAATAAGCTCTTCCGTCATCGCTCCGTGCACCTTTGCGCGTCGTGTTGCGAGCCGTGTCCGGCCTTGTACTGGGTAGTTGGTCGCTCCTTTTCGGAGCTTTTGGCATGACAGCAGGCATGGCTTTTGCGTCTCATAACGGTGGTTTGACAAATCAATTTAATTTATATTATAGCATAAAATAATTTATATTGTTGTGTAATATAATTTATTTTGTTTTGCTAAATCCATGCTATGACAGCCACAAAAGATGCTTGCCGGTACCGGATATTGCGCTCAGCGAGTGAAGAACAGGTGGTAACCCAGGTCATGCCCATATCGTTGTGTATGGCTTTGCGGTATTTTTTTGCCGTCTAAGAGCCCCGGCTGACGTGTTGCAGTACGGCTCTGTATCTGCCTGCGTGTTGCCTTTACCGTGTTAGGTGTGCAAAACCACCAGCTGGGTCTGCCCTATTTTGGAGGCAATGGTAGAGAAACTGGTGTCTAGCGTTGCGTATATGCATGTTGTAGCTGCCAATGTAAACATCTCTGCAACGGCATTCTGAAGGCCCTCAACGCTTCTTCTTGTGGCCACAAAAGGGTTGGTGACGATGGCATCGCCGTACCTTTTTCTGAACAGTTCTTTTGTTGGCTCATCGTCAGATGCCAGGAAGAACTTCTGTGAAGGATTGCTGTTGAGCAAGCTTTCTACCTTGTTGGTGAACAACTCTACGGGACTTTGCTGCGTAGACGGAACATTGTCAGTGCGCCGTATGTGTATCCCTATGGGGCGATTGCCCAGCAACTGCATGTTGTGCCTCACTTTTTGCATGATGAGAGGAATGGGATGAAAGAGGCGGGAGTATATGCTTGCGTCCGGAAGTCCGAATTCGCTGTAACAACCAAGATAGCTTTGCCTGTCTATAGCCCATGCGTTAAAGTCGAAATGCTGCAAAGACAGCCTGTATGATTCGTCTTGTCCCATACGCTGGTCGTATTTTATCAGTTGGAAGAGCTTGGGTATGAAGATGTTTTTCAGGCGCGGACGGTCGTCAAGCACATAGTCGATGGGGCGAGCATCGTGCAGAGCAAGTAGGCCGGAGGGCTCAAAAAGCTGGCTGTAGGTGGCGCGGCAAGCCCAGTCGCGAAACCAGATTACATTCAGTCTTACACCTGTCTCTGAAGCTAAATGTACAGCAGAAGCTATGGCGCGTAGCCGGTTCCCCAGTCCGCCTTCGGGCCTGAGAGTCAGTGTTCCGTAGTTTTTTGTCTGTTTCATATATAGTATGGCGATTGTATAGTCATCTTTCTAGGGCCGGAGTACATTGCGTGTGGTAGACGAAGTGCTAGTTGCGCAAATGTCAGAATCAGCTTTGTAAGTAACAGATTGCTGCTCGCCGTATTGTCAGACATGGCTATTAATAAATTATAAAATAGTTAAAAAAGAATAATTATAGTACATTTCGTAAGCTTGATAAATGTGAGGGTTAAATAAAATGTGTATCTTTGCACGCCGTTTTGTGGGGAATACGCTTAGAAGTTCCCCTCCGTCCGTGTTAATAGCCGTGCCTTTGGCCGGGCCCGGTGGTTAGTGAATCGTTCGGAAGGCAGAGATAATGCCGGATGGTCTCTTTTAGACTGGAGGCGCCGTGAGGTCTCTGTTTCGGCGAAACAAAGTTAAACGTTTTTTTTAGTAGTAATTTTCGATTTTCAAAAAATGAACACTTTAAGTTACAAAACTATTTCCGTAAACAAGGAAACAGCCAAGAAAGAGTGGGTGGTAGTAGATGCCACCGACCAGATTGTAGGTCGTCTCTGCTCTAAAGTAGCTAAGCTGCTTCGCGGAAAGTACAAGCCCACCTTCACTCCGCACGTAGACTGTGGAGACAATGTAATCATTATCAACGCCGACAAGGTGCGTTTCTCTGGCAAGAAGGAGACTGATAAGGTTTACACACGTTATACTGGCTATCCCGGCGGTCAGCGTTTCTGCACGCCCGCTGAGCTGCGCAAGCGTCCTCATGGCATCGACAAAATCGTTCGTCACGCCGTGAAGGGCATGCTCCCCAAGGGTCCTCTGGGTCGTTCTTTGATGGACAACCTCTTCGTTTACGAGGGCAGTGAGCACAAGCATGAGGCACAGAAGCCCAAGGCTATTGATATAAACCAGTATAAATAATAGTAAGCAAAGCAATGGAAGTAATTAACGCAATAGGCCGCCGCAAGAGCGCCGTAGCCCGTGTTTACCTCTCAGAGGGCACTGGTAAGATTACTATAAACAAGAAGGATATTACAGAGTTCTTCCCTTCTGCAATTCTGCAGTATGTTGTTAAGCAGCCTCTGCAGCTGCTGGGCGTGGAAGGACAGTATGATATAAAGGCTAACCTTGATGGTGGTGGCTTCACAGGCCAGAGCCAAGCACTGCGCCTTGCCATAGCACGCGCACTCGTTAAGGTGAATGCCGACGATAAGAAGAACTTGAAGGACAATGGCTTCCTGACACGCGACAGCCGCGCCGTAGAGCGCAAAAAGCCGGGTCAGCCCAAGGCACGCCGCAAGTTCCAGTTCAGCAAGCGTTAATATTTGTGTGCCCATATATGGTTGGCACAGCTTGCTAAGTTTAGTATCTAAACCCGTGAGACTTCTTCGAAGAGGACTACTTGCGGGTTGATTCTAACAAGCCTGGCAGAGCTTGTCTGCCAAGAAAGAATTAAAAAGAAAGTAAACACATTAAAATTAAGAAGAAAAAATGTCTAGAACAACATTCGACCAGTTATTGGAAGCAGGTTGCCATTTCGGTCACCTCAAGCGTAAGTGGAACCCTGCCATGGCTCCTTACATCTTCATGGAGCGCAACGGCATACATATCATCGACCTGCACAAAACAGTTGCCAAGATAGACGAGGCTGCTGAGGCCATGAAGGGCATTGCCAAGTCGGGCAAGAAAATTCTCTTCGTAGCTACAAAGAAGCAGGCTAAGGACATCGTTGCTGAAAAAGCAGCGTCTGTTAACATGCCTTACGTTATAGAGCGTTGGCCTGGTGGCATGCTCACCAACTTCCCAACCATCCGCAAGGCTGTGAAGAAGATGTCTACTATAGATAAGTTGATGAACGACGGTACGTTCTCTAACCTCTCTAAGAGAGAGCTTCTGCAAATCACTCGCCAGCGTGCTAAGTTGGAGAAGAACCTCGGTTCTATCGCCGACCTGACTCGTCTGCCTGCTGCTATCTTCGTTGTTGACGTGATGAAGGAGCACATCGCAGTGAAAGAGGCTAACCGTCTGGGCATCCCTGTGTTCGGTATCGTAGATACAAACTCTGATCCTCGCAACATCGACTATGTCATCCCGGCTAACGACGATGCTAAAGACTCTATCGAGATTATCCTCAACGCTTGCTGTACGGCTATCGCTGAGGGTCTGGAAGAGCGCAAGGTAGAGAAGGCTGACGAGAAGGCTGCAGCTGAACAAGCTGAGGAAGCTGCCGATAAGCCACGCCGCGCTGCTCGCAGAGCACGCAAGGAGGAGGCTGCACCTGCACCTGCTCAGAAGGAAGCTACGGCTGCTGAGGCTCCCGCAGAGCCCGCTAAGGCTGAGGAAGAGGCTCCTGCTGCTGAGTAACACAGGCATCCAACACCGACAATCGCCGCAACTTGCAGCTATAGACGCGGGCTGTGGCGGTTGCGTAAAAGGCAATTTTGCATTATAACCTAATAAAACAAAGGAAAAGAAAATGGCTGTATCAATTGCAGATATCAAGAAGCTGCGCGCCATGACTGGCGCTGGCCTCGCTGATGTAAAGAAGGCACTGACTGAGGCCGAGGGCGATTTCGACAAGGCAAAGGACCTGCTCCGCGAGCGCGGACTGGCCATTGCAGCTAAGCGCTCTGACCGTGAGACATCCAACGGATGCGTTCTGGTGAAGAAAGTACCTGGATTTGCTGCTATGGTTGCAGTGAAGTGTGAGACTGACTTCGTTGCTGCCGGCAAGGACTTCATTGCCCTTGTGCAGGAAATACTGGATGCTGCCGTTGCCAACAAGTGCCAGACACTTGACGAGGTGAAGGCTCTGAAGCTCGCTAATGGTGATGATGCCGAGACGGCTGTAAAGCATCGCTCTGGCATCACGGGCGAGAAGATGGAGATAGATGGCTATAACTTCATCGAGGGCGACAACACATCCGTTTACGACCATATGAATAAGCACACCTTGGCTACCATCGTTCAGCTTAACAAAGAGAACGACGAGGCCGCTCATAAGGTGGCTATGCAGGTGGCTGCTATGAAGCCTGTTGCGCTGGATGAGGCTTCTGTGCCCCAGAACGTGAAGGACGAGGAGCTCAAAGTGGCTATCGAGAAGACAAAGGAAGAGCAGGTTGAGAAGGCTGTCAACAACGCTTTGAAGAAGGCCGGCATCAATCCTAACCTCGTAGACTCTGACGACCACATCGAAAGCAACATCACAAAGGGCTGGCTCAAGCAGGAAGATGCTGACAGAGCTCGCGAGATAAAGAAGACCGTTGCTGCCGAGAAGGCTGCCAATCTGCCCGAGCAGATGATTCAGAACATCGCTAAGGGCCGTATGGCTAAGTTCTTCAAGGAGAACTGCCTGGTTGATCAGGAGTTCCAGTTCGGCGATGGCGACAAGAAGAGCGTGGCTGAATGGCTGAAAGCTCAGGACAAAGACTTGAAGGTAGTTGCCTACAAGCGCTTTACACTCGCTGCTGAGTAATCAAGCAGAGCACATAATCAATTATTATAGTCTGGGGGTTGTAGGAGAGTCTGATAAAGGCTTTTCTACGACCTCTTTTCGTTTTTCACATGGCATCATAGCCTTTAATCGTTTGCAACATGAAAATATTCGCAGTCGGCATGAACTATGTCGAGCACAATAAAGAGCTTCATGGCACGTTATATAAACCGGAGAACCCTGTCATCTTTATGAAGGCAGACTCGGCTTTGCTCAAAGATCACAAGCCTTTCTTCGTTCCTGACCATCTGGGAAGGATAGAGTATGAGGGCGAACTGGTGCTGAGAATATGCCGATTGGGCAAGTCTATACCCCGTAGGTTCGCTCATCGCTATTATGATGCCGCCACTGTGGGCATCGACTTTACGGCCCGCGACCTGCAGAACAAACTCAGGGCAGAGGGCCTGCCATGGGAGTTGAGCAAGAGCTTCGACGGTGCTGCCGCCATAGGAGAGTGGGTGTCGGCTGACAAGTTTCGCGATTTGCAGATGCTCAGCTTCCGTCTTGACAAGAACGGAAAGACCGTACAGCAGGCTCTGACCAGCGATATGCTTTTTAAAATCGATGACTTGATAGCATACATCAGTCAGTTCTTCACCCTCAAGACGGGCGATTTGCTCTTTACGGGTACGCCGGCCGGCGTGGGCGAAGTGGCAGTAGACGACCACCTGGAGGGCTATATAGAAGACAGAAAAGTGCTCGACTTCAGGTGCAAGTAGCCTTCATCCGGCCGCACATGGGTTTTCCATACACCTTATATATATTATAGGCTTATGAAGATAAATGCTATAAAGATTGTCATAACTCGGTGCTTGGTCCTGGCATCCATCCTTCTGGTGTCGTCGATGGGCGTTCGTGCACAGCAAAGGTTCTTTAATCTGACGGTTGATGATGTCACCATAGACTCAATGCTGCCGCACTTCACCTACGCCATACCCATAGGAGAGCATTATGCCGACTCTACTTACGAGTTGGAAATACGCTATCCTGAGTTTATGGATATGAGTGCCGATGACATAGAACGCTACAATCAGGTGACTAAGGATGTGCCTCCCACGCTGCCAGCTATCACAAAGCAAGTGGTGGTAGAGCGCAAACAAGGACGCCTGGAGTTTTCTTTGGTGCCCATTGTGAAGCGCAATGGCAAGATGCAGTTCTTGGTTAGCTTCATGATAGCCGTCACTTCAAAGCCTCTCAAGCGCTCTGCTCTGCGCATGAGGGCACGTGCCAGCGTGGCCGCCGCCGACAGATATGCCGCTCATAGCGTGCTGTCCAGCGGGCGATGGGTGAAGATTAGGGTGCCGGCAGATAATGTCTATCAGCTCACAGACAACTTTTTGCGTCAGGCAGGGTTCACTAATCCAAGCCGGGTGAAGCTGTTTGGCTATGGCGGACACCTGCAAAACGAGAAGCTAGACGGCAATGAGCTTGCTGAAACAGACGACTTGAGCGAGGTGCCTACGTGCACTGTGGGCGGCAAAAGGCTGTTCTACGGGCGCGGACCGGTGAGCTGGGACAGCAATAATGCCACGCGTCGCACGCGCAACCCCTATTCCGACTATGGCTATTACTTCCTTACCGAGAGCGATACAGAGCCTCTCAAGGTAGACAGCACAGACTTTCTGAACAGCTTCTACCCCTCAGCCAACGACTATCATGCGCTGCATGAGGTTGACAACTTCAGCTGGTATCAGGGCGGGCGCAACCTTTTTGAAAACACACCCATTAATGTTGGCGCGTCAAAAGTATATACTTTGGCCAATCAAGCACACGCCACGGCGGGCAAACTGTCTGTTGCCGTTACGGCAGGAGTAAATTCTGTGGCTCAAGTAGCATTGAACGACTCGGTGCTGGGCACCATCAACATCACCTTGGGCAGCTATGATAAGGGCAATGAAGCCACATCTGTTTACAACGTTAGCGGGCTTCATGCCACTGACTCCATCACTATCAAGACCTTATCAGGTGGTCCTATCCGCCTGGATTATGTGTCCATGGCTTATAATAAGCCGCGCCAGGCACCCAATCTGAATGCTGCCACGTTTGCAACACCCGAATATCTCTATGCCATAACCAACCAAGACCATCACGCCGATGCTGCGGCTGACATGGTAATCATCATACCTACCAGTCAGAAACTGCTTGCCCAGGCGCAGCGTCTGGCCGATTTTCATAAGGCACACGACAACTTCAGGGTGAACATCGTGCCCGCCGATGAGCTCTATAATGAGTTTTCGAGCGGCACACCTGATGCCAATGCCTATCGCAGATACCTCAAAATGCTGTATGATAGGGCCACTACCGCAGCCGACATGCCCAAGTATCTCCTTCTGTTTGGCGACTGCGTGTGGGACAACCGTATGTTGGTGAGCGACACCAGGAACCTTAATCCCGACGATTACTTACTGGCCTTCGAGAGCGAAAACTCATTCAATGAAGTTACTTGCTACGTAGACGATGGCTGGTTCACCCTGCTCGACGATGGCGAAGGCATCAATCCGCAGCGTGCTGATAAGCAAGACATGGCCGTGGGGCGCATTCCCGTCACGGAAGAAAGTGATGCCGAGGCCGTGGTGGATAAGACTATAGCCTACGCCAGCAACCATAACGCGGGCGACTGGCAGAACATCATCACCTTTATGGGCGACGATGGCAACGACAACCTGCACATGACCGACGTCAACTCCACTGCCGAGACCGTATCAGCCCGTTATCCCGGCTATCGCATCAAGAAGATAATGTGGGATGCCTATACCCGTGAGAGCACTGCGACAGGCAATCGTTATCCCGAAGTATCGAGCGCCATCAAGAGCCAGCAGGCCGCCGGAGCGCTCATCATGGACTATGCCGGGCATGGCAGCGCCATACAAATATCTCACGAGGCGGTGCTCAGGCTCACCGATTTCCAGAACTTTACGAATGCCAATCTGCCTCTTTGGATAACGGCCAGTTGCGACATCATGCCCTTTGACGGCACTGAAGCCACGATAGGCGAGGCCGCCCTGCTCAACAAGAATGGCGGTGCTGTGGCCTTCTTCGGCACTACGCGCACGGTATATTCTAATTATAACAAGGCCATCAACACCTCTTACCTCCTTCATGTGCTCAGCATGACAGACGGAAAGCCCATCACTCTGGGCGAGGCACAGCGTCTGGCCAAGAACGAAATGATAACAACGGGACAGGACCGCACCACCAATAAGCTGCAATATTCCTTGTTGGGCGACCCTGCCTTGCAGCTTGCCCTGCCCACAAAGACTGCCGTTATCGACTCCATCAACGGCCTTCCGGTCAATGAATCAAACATGCCTGTGCTCAAGGCAGGTGCTGTGGTGAACGTGAAAGGGCATATAGCCGACAGTACCGGCGTGGCTTCCTACTTCACAGGCAAGCTCACTGCCACGGTGAGAGACGTCAAGGAGCTCATTACCTGCCGTAAGAACGACCCCACGCAACGTGCCGATGCCTTTACGTATTACGACAGACCCAACGTGCTCTTCAATGGTTCTGACAGCGTGCGGGCTGGCTATTTCAGCTTTACCTTCGCCGTTCCGCGCGACATCAACTATGGCGAGGGCTCCGGACTGATGAACCTTTATGCCGTGAGCTCAGACTATAAGCAGATTGCCAACGGCTATAACAGCGACTTCTGCCTCAATGGCACGGCCGAAGCTACTAACGATTCCATCGGCCCATCCATATATTGCTATCTCAATACGTCGTCTTTCACGAACGGAGGTGACGTGAACGACACTCCTTATTTCTACGCGAAGATATCAGATAAGGACGGTATCAACTGCTCGGGAAGCGGCATTGGCCACGACTTGCAGCTTGTTGTAGACGGCGACATGAACCAAACCTATACGCTGAACAGCAACTTCAGCTACGACTTTGGCTCTTACACGAGTGGCTGCACATGGTATAACCTGCCCCAACTCACCCCGGGACGTCACTCATTGAAGTTCAGAGCATGGGATATGATGGGCAACTCCAGCACCACGGAACTGCAGTTCAACGTGGTGAAAGACCTTGCCCCCGACATCGCCAGTCTGGGTTGCACCGAGAATCCGGCCACTTCTCAAACCACCTTCATCGTCACTCATAACTTTACGGGTGCGCAAGTGAATGTCACCATAGAAGTGTTTGACGTGAGCGGAAAGATACTGTGGCAGCATGAGGCCACTGCCAACTCATCCGGCAACGCCGTAACGGTGAACTGGGACCTCACCACCAGCAATGGCAATAAACTGCCCACAGGGGTCTATCTCTATCGTGCCAAGCTCAGCAGCGGCAGCAACAGCAAGACCAGCAAGGCCAAGAAACTCATCGTGATAGGCAATAATTAGGCGCATATTTGCGTTTTAAACCCAATGATAATAGATATTAGCGACTTAGAAATTAAGAATGAATAGACAGCAAATCATAGTTGGTGTATGGATGCTTGCCTTTGGCGGGCTTTCACTGCACGCGCAAGACAAGAAAGATATGTTCAATCCCGAGCACTCTTCGGTTACATCCCAGAGCATAGCACCCGACGCGCGGGCAGCCGGTATGGGTGATGTGGGTGTTGCTACCGACCCAGATGTGAACTCACAATACTGGAACCCGGCCAAGTATCCTTTCTGTATCAGCCGTGCAGGTGTGGCACTGAACTATACACCTTGGCTCCGACAGTTGGTCAACGATATGGACCTGGCTTATCTGTCTGGTTATTATCGTATCGGCGACTACAGTGCCGTGTCGGCCTCGCTGCGCTATTTCTCGCTTGGCGAGGTCTTTGTGAGCAGTGATGAAGCGGGCTCCAACGACATGACCATCAACCCTTATGAGATGTCACTAGACGTTGCTTACTCGCTGATGCTTAGCGAACGCTTCTCTATTGCGGCCGCCGTGAGATGGATTTATTCTGATCTTACCTACAGCTATAATGAAGAAACGTCGCCCGCATCGGCCTTTGCAGCCGACATAGCGTGCTATTATCAGAACTACATCAATCTTGGCCAGCGTGAGTGTCAGTTGGGATTGGGTCTCGATATTTCGAATATAGGCTCTAAAATAACCTTCGGTGGCTCTGATTATTCAGAGTTTATCCCTACCAACCTGCGTCTCGGAGCATCGCTTATGGTGCCTGTAGATGAGTATAACCGCTTTACCATCACTGCCGATGCCAACAAACCGCTTGTTCCAACCTATCCTGTTAAGAAGGACGGCGAGTCTACCGAAGACTATCAGGCGCGTGTTCAGAAGGAGTATTATGATGTTTCCAGCATCTCAGGTATCTTCAAGAGCTTGCACGACGCGCCAAACGGCTTCTCAGAAGAGCTGCAGGAGATACGTTGGAGCGTGGGTGGCGAGTATGTTTATCATGACCAGTTCAGCCTCAGAGCGGGCTATCACTATGAGAACCCCAACAAGGGTAACCGCTCATACTTCACCGTTGGCGCCGGATTTAAGATGAATGTGTTCTCTCTGGATGCCGGTTATGTCATTGCAACGGCCAAGAGCAACCCCTTGGATCAGACGTTGCGCTTCTCATTGTCGTTTGATATGGACGGCATTAAAGACCTCTTCAAACGTAGATAAGCTATGGCAACAAACATAAGAGTGGGCATGGGCTATGACGTGCATGCCCTTGTTGAGGGCCGCAAACTCTTTCTGGGCGGCGTGCAGATACCTCATGACAGAGGATTATTGGGGCATAGCGATGCCGATGTGCTCATTCACGCCGTGTGCGATGCCCTCTTGGGCGCTGCCAACATGCGCGACATAGGCTATCACTTTCCTGATACGAGTGATGAGACAAAGGATATGGACTCTAAGATTATTCTCCGCCGCACCGTAGAACTGATTGGGCAGAAAGGCTATAAGGTGGGTAATATCGATGCTACGGTGTGTGCCCAGCATCCCAAGCTCAACCCTTTTATACCTGAGATGTGCAAGTGCATGGCCGAGGTGATAGGCTGCGACCCCGACTGCGTGTCGGTCAAGGCCACCACAACCGAGCATTTAGGCTTCACGGGCCGCGAAGAAGGCATATCAGCTTATGCCGTCTGCCTCATTACAAAGTAGGGCTGTAAGCTTCGCTTTATGGGTTTTGTTCACAAAAAAGGATATACCACGCACCTTCCGGTATATCCTTGTTAATCAGTTGTTTCTGTTCAGTATGTCAAAATAGGCCATTTCGCAAGTCGAAATAGGCCTTTTCGCGTTGCAAAAAGGCCTATTTTGAAAGGTGAAAGCGGTGCTTTTGCACATGCAAATCACGCCCTTGTGTCTGTTCGGACGAGCGTCTTTACTTTTGTAGCTCGACGTTTGCGGACGTCCACAAAGGGCCGCCCTCTGCTGTGGATGTTCCTAATCGCTATTACGAATATTTATTTCTTCATGACTATCTGATATAAGTCGTTGCGACGGTCGCGCAAGTTGCGCACGCTGCCGTAGGTATGCAGCTCGTTCAGCTGGCTCAGATCGACGTCGGCCACGAGTATCATCTCCGTGTTAGGCGTAGCTTCCGCACGCCTGCCATCGGTGGGGAAGGCGAAGTCGCAGGGCGTAAACACAGCCGATTGGGCGTATTGTATATCCATGTTGTGCACCCTTGGCAGGTTGCCCACGCTGCCTGCGATGGCCACATAGCACTCATTCTCTATGGCACGAGCCTGTGCGCACACCCTCACACGTGTGTAGGCGTTCTGCGTATCGGTCATAAAGGGCACGAAGAGTATCTGCATGCCCTGCTGAGCCAGCAGGCGTGAGAGCTCCGGAAACTCTACATCGTAGCATATCACCACGCCTATCTTTCCGCAGTCGGTGTCAAACGTCTGCACCTTACTGCCTGCTGTGAGTCCCCAGCACTTTTTTTCGTCGGGCGTGACATGTATCTTCTCGTACATATCCATTGATCCGTCGCGTCTGCAAAGGAAGCCAACGTTATACAAGGCACCGTCGCTCTTGATGAAAGGCATACTGCCTGTGATGATGTTGATGTTATAGCTGATGGCCAGCTCGCGGAACCTGTCGCGTATCTTTTCGGTATATTGCGCCATGGCCCGGATGGATTCAGCTTCCTGCTTGTCGTTGAATCTGGCCATAAGCGGCGCGTTGAAGTATTCGGGAAAGAGGATAAAGTCGCTCTTATAGTCGGATACCGAGTCTACGAAAAACTCCACCTGCTCTATCAGGTCGTCTATATCCTTATACGGGCGCATTTGCCATTGCACCATACCAATGCGCACCGTGGGCTTTCTTTCCACCACTTGCTGCTGTGTTGGCGGCTGATAGTAGATGTTGTCCCATTGCAGCAGCGTGGCGCAGTGGCGCGATTCCTCATCGTTAGGCAGGTAATTGCGTATCACTCGCCTTACGTGGAAGTCGTTGGAAAGCTGAAAGTTGAGCACCGGGTCGTATATCTCTCTTGAGCGAACCTTCTCTATATACTCCTTGGGGCGCATTTTGTCGGCATATTTATGATAGTTGGGTATTCTGCCTCCGAACATAATGGCCTTCAGGTTGAGCTTTTCGCACAGCTCCTTGCGATATTCGTACATACGCCTGCCGAGCCTCAGGCCGCGATAGTCGGGGTGTATGAACACCTCTATGCCATAGAGAATGTTGCCGTTGGGGTTGTGGGTGTTGAATGTTTCGTTGCCGGTTACCTGCGCGTAGGTGTGGTCGCCCTTCACCATGTCGTAGTCTACGATGATAGACAGGGCGCACCCCACGATGCGATTGTCTACAATTACCACCACCTGACCCTCGGGGAAGATGTCTATAAGCTTCTTGATTTGGGCGTGAGTCCAAAATACGTCGTTGTCGGCATAAATCCTTTTGAACGATCCAGCCAGCTGATCGTAGTCGTCCATGCGCAGGTTTCGCAGTTCTACCTGCTTAAACTGTCTCTTCTGTTCCATGATTTTTTTAATAAAAAAAGCGAAGGGCATGCATCACTGATGCCCTTCGCGCAGTTAGAATTCTATTATCAATGTCTCTCTTGGAGTCAATTCAATGTCTTTGCTAAGGTCTACCGCCTGCCCCGTTATCACGTTGCGGGCGGTGGTGTGCGTGCCTATGATTTCGGCATATCGGCCCACCTCCATCTTGGCTGCCTGCTTCTTGCCGTTGAGAATGGTCATCACGTTCTTGCCCTTATACTGTCTGGCCAGCACATAGACGCCGTGCCAGGGTATGAACTGTGTTTGCTTGCCTTTGGATATGGCCTCGTTGCCCTGTCTCCAGTGCAGCAGCCGGCTCGTCCAGTCGAACATAGCGTTCTCGGCCCGCGTTCTTCCCTCGCGTGTAAAGCAGTTGTGCGTGTCGCCAGGGAACCCACCTGGAAAGTCTTTGCGCACGTTTCCGTCGGTCACCTCCTTGGTTCCGTTCATCAAGATCTCTGTTCCGTAATACAACTGAGGTATTCTGTTCATGGTGAGCAGCAGGGCATAAGCCTGCTTGAGCGCCGTAGAGTCTTTGCCGTTGCCCAAGAAGCGGTCGGTGTCATGGTTCTCTATGAAGGCCATCACCGACGAGGGGTTGGTGTAGAGATAGTCATAGCACAACACATTATATATTCTGTTGAGGCCTTTCCACCAGTCGTCGGTCTCCTCATGCTTAGCCATTGAGAGCCTGTCAAAGAACGCAAAGTCCATCACAGTCTTCAAGTTGCTGTTGGTTTTGCTCAGTTTAGAGTCTTTCTGCCATGCTGCCGTGTAGGCAGGTTCGGTAACCCACGTCTCACCAACGGTGTTAAAGTTGGGATATTCGTCGTTGAGCGTCTTCATCCACAGTGCCATAGCGTCGCGATCAGCGTATGGATAGGTGTCCATACGTATGCCGTCGATGCCCACTGTCTCTATCCACCACTCACTGTTTTGTATCAGGTAGCGCATCAGGTGTGGGTTGCGCTGGTTCAGGTCGGGCATCGACTTGACGAACCAGCCGTCTACCGTCTCTCTCATGTCTACCTTGCTGGCATACGGATCGAGCACGGGTGTGAGCTTATAGCTTGTTTGCAGCCCGTAATTGGGGTTGTTAAACCAGTCTTTGCTGGGCGCGTCGAGGTTCCAGGGATGGTAGTCGCCGCAGTGATTGAATATCATGTCCATCACCACCTTGAGGCCCTTTTGGTGCGCTTCGCTCACCAATGCCTTGTAATCGTCGTTGGTTCCGAAGCGTGGGTCAACACGATAGTAGTTGGTAGTGGCATAGCCGTGATACGTGCTGTACTTTCCCTCGTCGGCAGGGCGGTCGTTTTCAAGCAGTGGAGTGAACCACAGCGCCGTCACACCCAGCTCCTTGAAGTAGTCTAGGTGCTGTCTGATGCCCTCGATGTCGCCTCCGTGCCTCAGGCTGGGCTCGTTTCGGTTGCACAACTCGTCGCGCATACCCTTCACAACATCGTTTTTCGGGTTGCCGTTGGCAAATCTGTCGGGCATGAGCATGTACAGCACGTCGGCATTGGTGAAGCCTTTGCGGTCTTCGCCCTGCATGGTTCTCGGCTTGATGGCATACATCACGCGCTTCTTCGAGCCACCTTGGGTGAAGGTGAGCGGCATGTTTCCGGGCTTGGCGCCGTTGAGGTTGATGTATATCAGAAGATAGTTGGGCGAGTCGAGTCGCACCAGCGAGTCTATCTTCGCGCCCGGATAGTCGGTCGATACCTGTGCCTCACGGATGTTATGTCCGTACACCATGAGCTGCACCTGCGGGTTCTTCATGCCCGCGAACCAGTTTTCTGGCTCTATTCTTGTTATGTCTACTTTAGCGTTCATTGCCATGAAAAAAAGCAATAAGCCTATGGTTGCAAATAATTTCTTCATATTAGTCGTGTAAAATAAGTGCTGATTGTCCGTCAACGATCACCTTGTCTGACTGCACGCTGTCTAGTCCGGCCTGGTCAATCTTGCCATCGCAGGCCACCACGGTGTAGTTGCCTTGCGGCACGCTCACTGTCTTGGCCTCTTTGTTGCCGTTCAGTATGACGATGATGTTGTTCCATTGGTCGTTTCCTGCGTGCTCTTTCAGTCTGAAAGCTACCAGACACGGGCTCTCTACGGCCAGAAAATCAAGATGCTTGCGCACCAGTTGCGCCGAGCCTAAGCGGAATGCCGGGTGGTCGTGGCGCAGCTTGATGAGCTGCTGATAGTAGCTGAACACCTGCGGATAGCGCTTGAGGTTGTTCCAGTCCAGATGATTGATAGAGTCGGGAGAGTTGAAGGAGTTGTGCACGTCCTGCTTGGTTCGGAGCATCTCCTCGCCGCACAGCATGAACGGAACGCCCTGCGAGAGGAACACAGCCGTCTGTGCCAGACAGTCGAGACGAATGAGTTCATCGGTTGTTATGCCCGGCATCTCAGCGCGCAAGCGGTCGGTCAGGCACAAATCATCGTGACAACTCACGTAGGAAATCATCTGTGTGGGCTCGCTGGCCCATGCCTTTTTGCTGTAGTTCACCTTGCTGTAGTCCACTTGCGGATGGTCTATCATGCCTGCGATACCAGCTTTCAGACTCTCTTCCTCACCGGGTATTCCGGCCAGAAAGGCGCCCTTCTTATCGTCAGAGAAAGGACCTCTGAGGGCGTCGCGCATGTCGTCGCAGAAGGCTGCTATGCCCTTCAGCTGCTGCATGTTGGCTTTCATGGCCAGCTTCTCGGTGGGGTAGGCGCACGTTCCGGCGCTCCATCCCTCGCCATATACGAATATGTTGGGGTCTATGGCGTTCAGCTCGGCGCGTATATCGTTCATCGTAGCGATGTCGTGCACGCCCATCAGGTCGAAGCGGAAGCCGTCGATGTGATACTCCTGGGCCCAGTATTTCACGCTTTGCAACATGAACTGGTGCATCAGGGTGCGCTCAGAGGCCGTCTCGTTGCCGCATCCTGAGCCGTTGCTGGGCTTTCCGTCGGCCGTGTAGCGATAAAATCCCTTCGGGAAAGTGCGCTCAAAGCTGCTTCCCTCGATGTTGAACGTGTGGTTATACACCACGTCCAGAATGACGCGAATGCCGGCTTTGTGCAACGCCTGCACCATTTGCTTGAACTCCATGATGCGTCTTTCGGGCTGACAGGCATCATACGAGTAGGAGCCCTCGGGCACATTATAGTTCAGAGGGTCGTATCCCCAGTTGTATTGTGGCTCAAACGGCTTCTGCTCATCCACCGAAGCAAAGTCGAACGACGGCAGTATGTGAATGGCGTTCACGCCCAGCGACTTCAGATAGTTGATGGCTTTCTTCTCTGTCAGTGCCAGATATTTGCCTTTATGCACCAGTCCTGACGACGCGTCTATGGAGAAGTCGCGGTGGTGCAGCTCGTAGATCACCAGGTCGGCAGCCGACTTGGTGGGCACCCTGTGGTCGTCTTTCCATCCCACGGGGTTGGTTTCGTTCATGTCTATCACCGCTCCCCGCACGCCGTTCACACCCACGGCGCGTGCATATATGCCCGGAGTCTCTTTGTGGTCGCGCTTCGTTCCCCACACGTCGAAGGTGTAGAACTGGTCTTTCAGGTTGCCTTTCACCTCGGCTTTCCAGCCATAGTTCTCCACAGGCTTCATGCGTATGGTTTTGAAAGGCTTGCCTCCTACGCCCTCATGATAGAGTCGCAGGATGGGCGCATGCTGCTTGTTCTCAGGCGCGAAGAGCAGAAACGTGGTGCCCGAGGGTGAATATTCCACCGGGTTCGTATAGTCGAGCGACATCGAATTGATGTCTTGCGCGCTGGCGCAAAGGGGCAGCAGCATGGTGAATATAGATGCCAAGAGATGTTTTTTCATCTTTTTTGTGTATCTGAATAGGTTTTTTATTTGGTGAGAAGAGATACTGCGAAGCCGCCGCCGGGAGCTTCTGTGAGTCTCAGCGTGTCACCCTTCTTCACCTTTTTATGCGTGATGACGTAAGACTTAGGATTATTCTGGTAGTCAGCATTTTTGCCGTCAGCATATATTGTGCAGTCATACGTGCGTCCTTTGTCAAGGAAGTCGAGCCTGATAACCGACTTATGGCCGTTCTCATCGCACTTTCCGCCGATGAACCAGTTGTTGGTTCCCTTTGCCTTACGTGCCACGGTGATGTAGTCGCCGGGCTCTGCCTCAAGATATTTAGAGTCGTCCCAGTCTACGGCAACGTCTCTGATGAACTGGAAGGCATCGTCATACTTGGCGTAATTTTCCGGCAGATCGGCCGCCATCTGTATGGGGCTGTACATGGTCAGGTATAGTGCCAGTTGTCCGCACAGTGTTGTATGCACGTAGTTTTTATTGTCGCTCCATGTTCCGAGCTGCGTTTCCAGAATGCCGGGAGTATAGTCCATGGGTCCGCCTTGCAGCCTTGTGAAGGGCAGCACCACGGTGTGGTCAGGCCGCGAACCGCCAAATGCTTCATATTCAGTACCTCTTGCGCTCTCATTACCCACCAAGTTGGGGTAGGTGCGGCACAGTCCGGTGGGCCGAGTGGCCTCATGCGCGTTCACCATGATGTGGTGCTTGGCAGCCTGCTGCACGCAATACAGGTAGTGATTGTTCATCGATTGCGAGAAGTGGTGGTCGCCTCGGGGAATGATGTCGCCCACATAGCCGCTCTTTACAGCGTCGTAGCCATACTTGTTCATCAGGTTGAAGGCATCCTCCATGTGCCTTTCGTAGTTGATGACGCTCGAACTGGTTTCGTGATGCATCATCAGCTTCACGCCCTTTGAGTGTGCATAGTCGTTCAGACCCTTGATATCAAAGTCGGGATAAGGCGTAACAAAGTCGAAGACATCCCATTTCCACTTGTTGGCCCAATCTTCCCAGCCCACGTTCCAGCCTTCCACGAGCACTTCTGACAGTCCGTTCTTCGCAGCGAAGTCTATATACTTCTTCACGTCGGCCGTGTTGGCGCCGTGGCGGCCGTTGGGCTTCACCTTGGTCCAGTCTATTTGGTCGAGCTTAACAGACGGATATTCGTCGGTATAGTTCCACGAATTACGTCCTACAATCATCTCCCACCACACGCCGCAGTACTTCATGGGATGTATCCACGATGTGTCTGTGAGCTTGCAAGGCTCGTTGAGGTTCAGAATGAGGTGTGAAGCGAGCATGTCGCGGGCGTCGTCGCTCACCATCACGGTTCTCCATGGCGTCTTGCAAGGTGTTTGCATGCACCCTTTCAGACCCGTAGCGTCAGGCGTGAGCCATGACTCAAAGGTCATGGTGGTGTCGTTCAGGTTCAGGTGCATGGTGGCATAGTCCACGCATGCTGCCTCGTGAATGTTGATGTAAAGTCCGTCGTCGGTCTTCATCTGCAGTGCTGTCTGCACGCCTGTAGGCGAGAATACGGCTACGGAAGAGTTGCCCCAGTTCACCGCATCATGAAAGCGGCCTCTTATTTCAGACAGTTTGGTTTGTTGTGTTTCCTGCTCCTGTGTGTCATAATCGCCCGGTATCCACCATGCCGTGTGGTCTCCGGCCATGGCAAACTGTGTGTGTTCTTCTTTTATGAGAAAATAATTGAGTGCCTCTTGTTGTGGAAATTCATAGCGTAATCCCATTCCTTCGTCATACACTCTGAAGCGTATGATGATGTTTCGGCTTGATGATGGCTGGTTCAGGTCTACTTCCAGCTCGTTGTAGTGGTTGCGTATGGTAGACGTTTCGCCCCACACGGGCTTCCACGTCTCATCGAATGTGGTTGTCTTTGATGCCGTCTCCTTGAATCCGTCCATCAGGCTTGTCTCTTGCAGACCCTTTGACGCGTGTTTGTCCTTGGCCAGTTCCAGGCCCAGGTGGCTGGGCTTTACCACCGTTTTGCCCTTGTAGGTCATTTCGTAGGTGGGCTGTCCGCTCGGCGAGAGGGAGAAGCTCACCACGACATTGCCGTTAGGCGACTTTACTGTCTGTGCCTGCATAGCCACCGGCAGCAGCAATGCGGCTAATGATAAAAGTTTGATATTCATGTTTCTATGTGTGCAATGGCCCGCAACAGGCATGTTGCTTGCTGCGGGCTATGAATAATAATGTTATCTGCTTGCTTCGTAAACCAGTTCCTTGATGTTGGACGTGAAGTCGTTGTTGGCTATCAGATCCTCTATGTTCACATGCATTCTGTATCGCCAGTAGTGCTTGGGGTTGGCCGGGATGTTGATTCTCTCGGCGTTGGCATCTGCCAGCCGCAGTTTGTCGTCGATGCTCATCCAGTCTTGAATGCTCAGTATACATAACATAGACGGGCAGGTGAGGTGTCTGCTCACGATGTCGCGAGCCAGCCATCCGGGCAGTGGGTGAGGTGCGGGACCGCTGCGGTGCAGCATGGTGTTATAGTATTCTTGCGTGCGGTTCCAGTCTTCGTCCCACCATTGCCGCAGTGTTGGCATGTCGTGTGAGGATATGGTGCACACCGAGCGGTAGGGGTTGCAGCTGAGATGTCCGAACCTTACGTGCGGATCCTTGGGCATGCTTTGCAGCTCCAGGCTCAGTATGCGCAGCTCGTTCATCACCCATGGCACGCAGTCGGGCACCATACCGAGGTCTTCGGCGCACACCAGCATGCGTGTGGCATTCACCAGTCGGGGCAGCTTGCGCATAGCCTCACGATACCAGAACTGGTTGTTGCGGCGATAGAAATAGTCGTTGTAGAGCTTGTTGAAGATGGCTTTGTCGCTGTCGTACAGGCTCTCGTAGATGAAGTCGAACTGTACGGAGATGCGAGGATGGAACTTCGAAGCATCCTTATGGTCTCTCACAAAGAGCACGTCGCTGATGAGCGAGTAGAGTCCGTCGCGTATCCAGATGTCCAGGTCGCTGTTCTTACCGGCAAAGAGAGCCTCCACCTTGCGCTGCGTGTCAACCTCCGGGCGCATCTTGTAGCGTCCGTCGTGCGTGGGCAGCAGATATTTCTCGCGCACCTCGGCGGCATGTTCCTTAAACACACGGTCGAGTACCCAGTCGGTGATAAACGGTGTTGTGAACAGCTCCTCCTGCCAGTGCAGGCCGTAGCCCTCTATTTCGGCGGGCGTCATGCCCAGTGACGGCTGGAACTGACCCAGCAGTCCGTGCACAGAATCGATGGGTATCTCCCATATACGGAAGAATCCCAGCACGTGGTCTATGCGGTAAGCGTCGAAGAACTTGGCCATGTTCTGGAACCTGCGCACCCACCAGCGGCAGGCGTCTTTCAGCATTTCGTCCCAGTTATAGGTGGGGAAGCCCCAGTTCTGCCCGTTCACGGAGAAGTCGTCTGGTGGTGCTCCGGCCTGCCCATTCAGGTTGAAGTAGCGCGGTTCGGTCCACACGTCGCAGCCATAGCGGTTCACGCCGATGGGTATGTCGCCCTTCAGAATGACGCCGTGCGCCTTGGCATAGTCGTGTACGGCAGCCATTTGCGTGTTGAGCACATACTGCACGTAATACCAGAAGCTTGCTTCGGCATACTCTTTCGTGCCCGGTGTAGAGAGGGCTTTGCGGTCTTTCTCGTTCCACGTGTGGTGTCCGGCCCACTTAGAGAAGTCGGCTGTCCCGTTGCTGTCGCGCAGGCAGCAGTATTGTGCATAAGGCACGAGCCATGTCTCAGTGTCTTTGAAGAAGTCGTTGAATGCCTTTGAAGCCAGGAGAGCCTTGCCGTCTTGCTTGAACGAGGCGCGCAGATAGTCTAGCTTGGCATTGTTCACTTTCTCATAGTCTATCTTTGGCAGGGCGTTGAGCTCTTTTCTGAGGCTCTCAAAGTGCTCTTTCAGCTTTTTGTCTTTCAGTTCGGGCAGCTGTGTGAGGTCGGCATACTGTGGATGCAGGGCGAAGATAGATATGCAGCTGTAGGGATAAGAGTCTGTCCATGTGTGTGTGATGGTGGTGTCGTTGATGGGCAGTATCTGCAACACGCGCTGCCTGGTGAGCGACACCCAGTCTATCATCTTCTTCAAGTCGCCGAAGTCGCCCACTCCGAAGCTTGTCTTAGAGCGCAAAGAGAATACAGGCACGAGCGTTCCGGCCATTCGTGTGGGATAAATGGGGAAGTAGGCGGTTGGCAGACAGTACACGGTCACCTCTCCCCGCTCCATCTTAGGCACCTCTACGGTGCGGTTCATGCAGCTCTCCCATACGGGTGTGAAGTCTCTGATGGTGTCTAGAATGACGAATTTAAACTCCAGTTGGTCGTCCTCCAGCTCGTCGGCGTTGAAGTCGGCTATCCATTCGTTGTAGTTGTGTTCGGTCATTTCGTAGGCCTGGTCAGAGTTCCAGTTACCCAGCAACCGGCCTTTGCCCACTATGGCGAGCCTCTCGCCCTTGCGCAACTGTGGCGCACGCACCTTCAACCTCAGTGTCCGCTCATAGTTGTTGATGGGTGGTGTGGCTATTTTTTGTCGTGAAATGCAGTCGGTGAAGGCCGAGCTGTAGCAGTAAGCGTCTTCAGGTATGTCTGTCCAATGGTCGTAGATGTGGTAAGAGGTGGCGTTTTTTGCCGAGAATTCCAGCTTATGGCATATCTCACGCCATTCGCAACGCTCTGTATTTTCGCCTCTTGCCACGGTGTAGAAATACTCTATGCTGCTGCCTGGAGCCTGCTCTCGCCTGATATTTGCCTCCCACGTCTTGCCGTCGGTGGTACTCATTCGGTACTGGGAGACTTTTTTGTCTCCGTTTTTTGTCTGACTGTCAATGATGTTCAGCACAATTTCTTGCCCATAGACAGTCTGATAGTCTATTTGAAAATGAAGTGTCATAGATTCACCTTAGTTATTTGTGGTGTAAAGTTAGTAATTAATTACTTCTTTTAGCAATCAGATTTTGCCACTTATAACGTTTATTTAGCGCAAACGATTGCATCGTTTTTTCCAATAATCAGCACATAGACGGTCATCCATAAC
Source organism: uncultured Prevotella sp. (assembly GCA_902496445.1). Classification (GTDB taxonomy): domain Bacteria; phylum Bacteroidota; class Bacteroidia; order Bacteroidales; family Bacteroidaceae; genus Prevotella. The sequence continues at coordinate 96,180 of CABVAZ010000004.1, forward strand.
AAACTCTGAAGAAATAGTACTTAACTTTTTGATAGTCAGACGTTAGCAGGTGAGCCTTCTGAAAGGGTCTTTTTGGTGTTGCAAAAGCGGCCTTTTCGGCTTGCGAAAGTGCCTCTTTTACAAGGCGATAATGCCTATTTTGTAAATCAGCATGGGCACCCTGACTAGGCCTGATATTACTTCACACTGTTTGGTTAATTATTACTGAATTGGTGTACAATTTTTTTCTTGTTTTCTGAAGAGCTTTACACTCTCAGTGAAAGTTTACTGATCTGCTTTACAGCAGAATTTTCTTTATCATTTTATCCAATAGCGT
>CABVAZ010000005.1:0-95958 GCA_902496445.1 uncultured Prevotella sp.
ACGCTATTGGATAAAATGATAAAGAAAATTCTGCTGTAAAGCAGATCAGTAAACTTTCACTGAGAGTGTAAAGCTCTTCAGAAAACAAGAAAAAAATTGTACACCAATTCAGTAATAATTAACCAAACAGTGTGAAGTAATATCAGGCCTAGTCAATTGAATATCAGTGATATACAAAACGTCTTGCAAAATAGGCACTTTTGCGTTGTAAAATAGGCACTTTTGCGTTGTAAAAACGGTACTTTTGCCAGGCTATAATGCCTGTTTTGGAAAGTAAGGTGATGGATGCCAGAAACTGTTTACCCACAAACTGGGATATAGCGGCCACGTTGCCTTATCGTCACAGCGTGACTTAGGATGCTTTTATGTGCACTTGATACAAATCTAATATATGCTTTCGAAAGATTGCTATTTAGCCTTTTGTTTTGTTGGATTGAAATAAATGTGTACCTTTGTCGGATAATTTGAAAGAACAACCGACGCAAAACAGCATCCTTATGAGCATAAAGAGTGAACTGAAAGACAGAATAATGATTCTCGACGGGGCCATGGGCACGATGATACAAGCCCAAGGTCTGCCGGAAGAAGCATGGCGCGGAGAGCGCTTTGCCCACTGGCCTGTGTCGTTGAAGGGCAACAACGACGTGCTTAACATTACTCGTCCGGACGTTATCAAGGCCATTCATCAAGCCTATATAGATGCCGGTGCAGACATCATCACCACCAATACGTTCAGCTCGCAGCGCATCTCGCAAGGCGAATATCAGTGTGAGGAGCTTTCTGCCGAACTCAATAGGGCGGGTGCAAGCATAGCCCGTGAGGTGGCCGACAGGCAATCAAGAAAGGTGTATGTGGCCGGAAGCATGGGCCCAACGTCTAAATCGCTCACCCTGGCCCCCGATATGAACCACCCGGAGTTGCGCTCGGTGAGCTTCAAAGAGATGGCATCGGCCTATGAGGAGCAGGCTCGAGCCTTGCTGCAGGGTGGTGTTGACGTGCTGTTGCTGGAGACTTGCTACGATGCTCTGAATGCCAAGGCCGCCCTTTATGCTATTAGCAAGGTGGGTGAAGAACGGGGTGAGATGCCTGACGTGATGGTTTCGGCAACCATCAACGACCGTAGCGGCCGCACGCTGACGGGGCAAACGCTCGATGCTTTCTTCACCAGTGTGAGCCATTATCCCATCCTTAGCTTCGGACTTAACTGCTCTTTCGGCGTGAAAGAGCTTCGTCCGTTCGTAGAACAACTGGCAGAACACTGTCCGGTTTACATCAGTATATATCCCAACGCGGGCCTGCCCAACGAGATGGGAGGCTATGACGAGCAACCCGAATTCACGGCACGCTACATCAAGGAGATGGCCTCAGAGCGCATCATCAACATTGCAGGAGGCTGTTGCGGCACTACACCGGAGCATATACGTGCCATTGCCCTTGCCGTGAAGGACTTGCCGCCCCGCCAAGTGCCCTTGCCGGAGAATCATCTGGTGGTGAGCGGACTGGAAAACGTGGTGGTTGACAAGGCCACACAGAACTTCATCAATGTGGGCGAGCGCACCAACGTGGCCGGATCGCGCAAGTTTGCCAGGCTTATAGGCGAGAAGAAGTATGACGAGGCACTGTCGGTGGCACGCAAACAGATAGAGAATGGCGCGCAGATCATAGACATCAACATGGACGATGCCATGCTCGACAGCCGCAAGGAGATGGGTACGTTCTTGCGATATATAGCCGGCGAGCCCGCCGTAGCGCGTTCTGCCCTCATGATAGACTCATCCGACTGGTCTACAGTGCTTGAAGGCTTGCGCAATGCACAGGGCAAATGCATCGTCAACAGCATCAGTCTGAAGAACGGAGAGGCCGAGTTTCTGGCTCATGCACATGAATGTCAGCTCATGGGGGCGGCTGTAGTGGTGATGGCTTTCGATGAAAACGGACAGGCTACTACCTATGAACGCAAAACGGCTATATGCCAACGGGCCTACCACTTGCTGGTGGATAGGCTGCATTTCAGCCCTCATGACATCATCTTCGACGTGAACGTGCTCTCCGTGGGCACGGGTATTGAGGAACATGCCAACTATGGCATCGACTTCATCAAGGCCGTGGGGTGGATTAAGAACAATCTTCCGGGAGCTTTGACCAGCGGCGGAATATCCAATCTCTCGTTCGCTTTCAGGGGCAATAACGTGGTGCGCGAGGCCATGCACTCGGTGTTTCTCTATCATGCCATAGCCCAAGGACTTGACATGGGCATCGTTAATCCAGGGATGTTGCAGGTGTATGACGATATAGAACCCCACTTGCTGCGGGCCGTGGAGAACGTGATACTCAATAAAACGCCTGGTGCCACCGAACAACTTATTGACTTGGCCCAGCAAGTAAAGGCTCAGACAGCGGGCGAAAAGCAGACCGTGCAGGCCGACAACTGGCGCCACGAGCCCGTAGAAGAGCGCCTGGCGCACGCCCTGGCCAAGGGTATAGGCGACTATCTGGGTGAGGATATCCCCGAAGCACTGGCCCAAACGGACGGCGACCCCGTGAAGGTTATCGAGGGCCCCCTTATGTCTGGCATGGAGAAAGTGGGCAAGATGTTTGGCGAGGGCAAGATGTTCTTGCCACAAGTGGTGAAGTCTGCCAAGATAATGAAGCTGGCTGTAGACATTCTTCAGCCTGAGATAGAAAAGCATAACAAGCAAGGCTCTCTGGCCGAAAAGCCCAAGGTGGTCATGGCAACGGTGAAAGGCGACGTGCATGACATAGGCAAGAACATTGTGGCTATTGTGTTGAGATGTAATAACTTCGACGTTATTGACCTCGGAGTGATGGTTCCTGCCGAGACGATACTGGCCACCGTGAAGCGTGAGAAGCCCTTGTTGGTGGGTGTGAGCGGCCTGATAACGCCCTCGCTCAAGGAGATGGAGAACCTCTGCAAGCTGTTTGAGCGTGAGCACATGCATGTGCCCATCATCGTGGGAGGCGCTACCACCACCGCTGTGCACACCGCCGTGAAGCTCGCTCCCCTCTATCAGGGAGGCGTGCTCTACGGTCGTGACGCGTCGCAGACGTCGCTCTTGGCCAAGAAAGTGCAGATAGACAGGCATTATATAGAGGAGAACCGTGAGGAGCAAGAGCTGATAAGACAGAGCTATGAGACTAGTAAGGTGGTGCTGACTCCATTTGATGAGGCCAACAAAAGGGCTCCCCGATATGACCACAGTGCCTCTCTGCCCACCGTAGATGAGCTGAACCGGCGGGCCAACACGCTTTGCATGACGCTGGAAGACCTCAAACCGCTCATTGATTGGCGCATGTTGCTCTTCTTTTGGGGCTTCAGAGGCGAGACCATACAGCAGATGACGGTGAACCCGGAGGCCGCCAAGACGCTGCGAGAGGCCCAGGATGCCTACGACGAAGCCATTAGGTCGGGCAGCATAAAGGTTACCTTTGTCCTCGACTTCCTGCCTGCCCACGCCCGTGGAAACGACATATTGACCGATAACGGAATTACTCTGCCCATGCTGCGGAGCCAGAGCGAGCGCGGAGGATATAGGTGCCTGAGCGACTATCTGCCCCCAAAGGGCAGTTCGCCATTGGGCCTTTTCGTTCTCTCGGCATGGGGATTGGGTCACTATGAGGCGCAGTCGTATGAGCAACTCATGCAACATGCCCTCTGTGCCCGGGTAGCTGAGGCTGCCGCGGTGTACATGCAGCAGCACGTTTTAGGCACGACAAGAGCCATACGGCCGGCCTTTGGCTATGCCACATGTCCTGATCAGACACTCAAGAAGACCGTTTTTGAAGCCGTGAACGCCACCGAGCGCATGGGAGCACGCCTCACCGAGGACTATGCCATCATGCCCGACACCAGCATTTGCGGCATGATTATCCTTCATCCTGAGGCACAATACTTCTCAGTGGGCAGGATAGGAGCAGACCAGCTGGCTGATTATTGCCGCCGGACAGGGCTGGACGAAGACACGGCGCGGGCCTTCCTGGCTAAGAATATATAATCAAACAACATCGCATCTATGACAAAAGTAATCGACATCATCAAGTCGCAACGACACCCCTTTGCCTCTTTTGAGCTTGTACCCCCGCTTAAAGGCAGCGACACATCCAAGCTTTATCAGGCCGTCGAGCCGCTCTTGCAGTTTCAGCCTCCCTTCATCAACGTAACATGTCATCGTGATGAGGTGGAGTTTCATCAGAACCCAGACGGCACTTACACCAAGTTCGTGCTCTCCAAGCGACCCAGCACCTTGGCCATCGTGGCCTCTATCATGCGTAAGTTTGATGTTGAAATCGTGCCGCACGTGATATGTGGTGGCGCGTCGAAGACACATGTGGAGAGCGAACTGCTCGACTTGAGCTTCCTGGGGCTGCAAAACGTGATGGCACTCAGGGGTGATGCCATTCCCGGACAGAAGTTCTTCATGCCCGAACCCGACGGCTTTGCACACTCGTCTGAGCTTGTGGGTATGATAAACAACCTGAACCATGGCGTGTATATGGACACGAACGTGAAGGAGGGCATTACTACCGACTTCTGTGTGGGCGTAGCTGGTTATCCCGAAAAGCACTATGAGGCAGCCAATATGGAGACTGACATACTTCATCTGAAGGAGAAGGTGGATGCAGGAGCCGATTATATCGTCACGCAGATGTTTTTTGACAACAATAAGTTTTATGATTTTGTGAGGCAATGCAGGGCTGCGGGCATCACCGTGCCCATCATTCCGGGGCTGAAACCCATTTCCACGCAAAGACAATTAGGGTTGTTGCCCCGCTCGTTTCACCTCGACATACCCGAAGACTTGGTGCATGCGCTGCACCAGTGTGCCACAAAGGAGGATGCTTATCAGGTGGGTATAGAGTGGTGTATAGCTCAAAGCAAGGACTTGCTGAGCCATGGCGCTCCTGCCATACACTATTACACGATGGGCAAGGCTCGCAATGTGGTGGAGATAGTGAAGCAAGTTTTTTAGGTAAAAATATACATCATTCGTTAACGTTATGGCTTTGATAAAAACCGTCAGGGGGAAAGTACCCCGTTGGGGCGAGCGTTGCTACTTCTCGGAGAACGCCACTCTGGCCGGCGACATCCTCATGGGCGACGACTGTTCGGTATGGTTTGGCGCGGTGTTGCGCGCCGATGTAGACAAGATAGTGATGGGAAACCGATGTAATGTGCAAGACTTGGCGTGCATACATCAGGAGCATGGCTCACCGGCAGTGCTGGGCAACGACGTGACATTGGGCCATGGAGCCATTGTTCATGGGGCTACGGTGCGTGATGGTGCGCTCATTGGCATGAACGCAGTGGTGCTAGACCGTGCCGAAGTGGGCGAGGGCAGCATCGTGGCTGCTGGTGCCGTGGTGCTCGAAGGCACGCTGATAGGTCCCGGCGAGCTATGGGCGGGCGTGCCGGCAAGGCTCATGAAGCGCATAGACAAGGCACAGGCACAGGAGTATGCCAAGCATTACATGGTCATCAAAGATTGGTATGGCGACACAGACGAGGGCTGAAAGTCTGTCACCGATTCTGCCTTTCAGAAGGCTGACAGGCATGTTGTGCTACGCACAAATAGGCTCGTGAGCGTTTGCACTATAGTCACTCTGACGCTGATAAGCCCATTCTTGATTTCTGGAAACGGCCTTTTGACATTGCAAAATAGGCACTTTGGGGCAACAAAATAGGCACTTTCGCAACGCAAAAGTGCCTATTTTACTAAGTAATTGAATATCAGCTATTTGCAAAAACAGTTTAGCTGACCTTCAAGAAGTGTGCTTTCTGATGTTTCACCGGGCATTGTCCGGCCCGTGAAACTTGCCCCTCGTGGCCTTGGCTATGCGTACCAGCGAGAGCATAACGGGCACTTCTGTCAGCACACCCACTGTGGTTGCCAAAGCCGCACCGCTCTGCAAGCCAAACAAACTGATGGCTACGGCCACGGCTAACTCAAAGAAATTAGACGCTCCTATCATGCCGGCAGGTGCTGCAACATCGTAGGGCAGGTGCCAGGCCCAAGCCCATGAGTAGGCGATGGCAAAGATAAGGTAGGTCTGAATGATGAGGGGCACGGCGATAAGCACGATGTGCAGCGGGTTGCTCAGTATGGTCTTGCCCTGAAAGAAGAAGAGAATGATGAGCGTGAGCAGTAGTCCCAACGTTGTGTAACGGTCGAACTTATGCACGAACACCTGCTCAAAATAGTCCTTACCCTTACGTTTGATGACACTTGTGCGGGTCAGTATGCCGGCTATGAGGGGCAGCACCACGAAGAGAAGCACGCTCAGCAACAGCGTGTCATAGGGTATCTGCACTCCTCCCACGCCTAAGAGAAAGGCTACGATGGGGGCAAATGCCACGAGAATGATGAGGTCGTTCACGGCCACCTGCACCAATGTGTAGGCCGCATTGCCGTTAGACAGATAGCTCCAGATGAACACCATGGCCGTGCAGGGAGCCGCTCCCAGGAGCACGGCACCCGCTAGATATTCTTGCGCAAGCGTGGAAGGAATCCACTGCTTGAATACTACGAACAAGAAGAACCATGCTATGGCGAACATGGTGAAAGGCTTTATGAGCCAGTTAACCACGCACGTCACCACCAGTCCGCGGGGGTGCCGAGCCACATTCTTCACGCTGTTAAAGTCTACTTTCATCATCATGGGGTATATCATCACCCAAATGAGCACGGCAACGGGTATGTTTACATGTGCATACTCAAGCCTTGAGAGTGTCTGGGGCAGTGCGGGCAGAAACGTGCCCAAGGCTATTCCGGCCACTATGCACAGTGCTACCCAGATACTTAGATACTTGTCAAAGAAACCAATATGTCTTTCTTCCATCTTTTATTATGTTTGTTTTGTGTTAGTTAATTGTCATTTCCAGTTCTTTCTTCACGTCTATCACTGCCACGTCTATGCCGGCTTCCTCCGCTTTTTGGGCGTTGATGTGGTTGGATGAGTCGGTTGTGGTGAGCAGAACATCGTCGCCCAGTTGCTTCAATCACATGGCGATGAGCGTGCCGTTAAAGTACATCACTTCTACGTAAGTGGCCTTGGGAGCCTTCGCACCCGCCCATACAAGGAGCGGACAGAGCATGAAGAGCAGTATGACTGCTATGCTGAGAATGGGTGTTTTGCGCATGATGAGTTTGTTATTTGTAGAATTACGAATATTCATGTCATGAAGACGGGTGCGGCAAAGGGTGATGGGGGAGCCTTAATCGTTGCCCTCGCAGTTGCACTTGCAGCCCTGAATGTCTTGTGAGAAGAAGCTGCAAAGCAGTTCATGGGCATATTGCCAGTTCTGCTTATTGATGCAATACCTCACCTTGGGCGCCTCTATGGTGCCCTGAATGAGCCCTGCGTCCTTCAGCTCCTTGAGGTGTTGGCTCACCGTAGCCTTTGCTATGGGCAGCTCATCGTGTATATCTCCGAAGTAGCACTCCCTCTGCCTGGCCAGGAACTGCAATATTTCTATGCGGGCAGGGTGGGCCAGTGCCTTGGCAAAACGGGCTATCTGCTCGGCTTTGATGCTATAGTCTTTCTTCTGATTCATTGTCTTTTGAGATGTGTTGATTGTAAAATGCGCTGAATGAATGTATTATTTGGTTTCTCACTTCTCTGAAAACAGCCCTTCGTTCGGCCTCTGTTCCGGTGGCTGAAGCGGGATCTCTGAACCCCAGATGGGCACGATGCCGCACTCGTCCGGCGAATGTGGGGCACTCATCTTGCGCTTGGTTGCACACCGTGATGACGTAATCCCAGTCGTCGTTCATGTATTCGGAAACGTTATGTGGGCGTTGGTCGGCGATGGGATAGCCCGCCTCGCTCATCACCTCTACTGCCATGGGGTGCACACATGGTGCCGGCTGCGTGCCGGCCGACCGTACATAGAGCGTAGCGTCTATGCTTTGCAGAACGGCTTGTGCCATCTTGCTACGACAACTGTTGCCAGTACAAAGTATAAGAACCTTTTTCATACGTTCGCAAAATTACGAATATACGAAATGATTAGCAAATTCTAACAATATAATTAGGGCTTTTTAACGGTGAATTGACTTGCTCCTTGCATAGTTTCAGAAGCATTATCCAGTTTTCTGTTTACATATTTTCTCCCAAAAGAATATATCTTCCGATTCTTGATTTGCGTAGAATGAAGATGATTAACAGTGATGCCAGCAAGCCAACGGTAAAGTTTATGACCACCAGAAGCCATGGAGTCAGACTGCTCAAGCCTTGTGCCAAGAGAGTGATAACCGTTTGATGGATGGCATAGATGCCCAGTGTTACTTGTCCCAAATGCGTTGTGGCATATTGCTTGTCGGCATATCGTGAAAATACATTCAGCAAAACGAGTATGGCCGATGTGGCCACGGCGAGGTTAAAAAGTTTGTATATCAGTTTGGCACTCGCTATTTGCAGGTCTGGAACCCAAGTTGCCACGGGGGCCATTTGCCAATAATGCGTTGCAAATCCCCATAATATGAATAATGCGAAGGCCGCAGGTCTTGGCAATGTGAAGGCTTTGGGATACCGGTGAGCAAAATATCCCAGGCAGTAATAGATGTAATAATACTTCATTGAACCCAGTCCGAACCGTTGGGTATGGCATAAGGATACTAGCACATAGAGCATTACAAGTGAGCCTAGCACTATGCCGGCTTCGTGTTTCGGCCATCGCGCGCTGATGAGCCTCACCGTTTCGAAAAAGGCAAATATCCAGAACAGCACCCATAAGAACCACAGATGTTGCTCAGGATTAGTCACCAGAGTGGTCAGGTCGGTCCCTGTCACCCTGCCGTTGATAACAAGTACGGCTGTAAGCGACCATATTATATAAGGTATAACCAGTTGTCTGATGCGCCTGAGCAGTCGTTTGCCATAGGTGCTCACATGGGGCTTGGCTGCCTGAGCCCTATAGGCGAGATAGCCGCTAACGGCCATGAAGGCCGGCATGTGAAAGGAATAGATGGCCCGGAACAGCCATTTCTGGTCAAAATCAGTGTAGGTGTGCTGTATGGCATGGCCCAGGACAACGAGCAAAATAAGGAACCATTTGGCGTTGTCAAGCCAATATATGCGTTTGCGTTGGGTGTTGTTAGCCGTTTCTGTCATCACTTTGGTGGGTTCATTTCATGAGTCTTGGTCTGTGGGCGGATGGGCATACATCCCTCTTCAGACCCCTTTCGTGCAAAGGTAGTTATTTTCCTGCAAACGGAGAAGGGCACTCTCGCTTTTTTAACAAGGTGCTTAGGAAAGAGCACCGGCATGAGATGAGCGAACAGAAAAGTCCGAACCATTCTCTCCTGAACATAGAAGAAAACCGTTCGGACTTTTGTTTCAAGCCGTGCAAGCGCCCTGCTTGCTTCGGAGCTTACTTGTAAGCCTCTGCCAGGAAGCGCACGTTCTGCACGCTATAGCCCATCTGTATGGGGCCCTGTAAGAATGTTCCGTCGTTCTTGTACACGTATAGCGAGCTCGGAGCTGTGTAGCTCGGGTTGTCTATCACAAAGATATTGCCCGTCAGAGGGTCTACGTTCACCTGCTGAGGTGATGTGAACTTCGAGTGATCGAGTTCAGTCTTGGCACCCGTTGTGAGGTTATACTTGAAGAAACTCTTCACTGAGAGAGTCCAGTTGGCATCATATCCTGTGAGCAGACACACCAGAGAGTTGCCCTTCTTATCGTAAGAAATGGCCGAGGCAGCCACGTTCAGGTTTTCAATCTTGTCTGTCTTGGTGTCTATGCGCTGCAATGCGCCGTCCCTGTCAGCGTGGTATGTGCTCACAAAATAAACGTAGTTGCCCACTGCCACACTTTGGTTGTAGGGGTTCAACTCGCACTCCAGCTCCTTGGTCTTGGTGAAGTTGCTCAGGTCAATCACCGATATGCTCTTGCCGGAGTTGTCATAATTATAGTCGCTCATGTTCACATAGAGCTTGTTGTTGGCCACCGACATAGCCTCAGGATTACCGCCCACCTTCACACTGTCGGTTATCTGATGGTTCGAAATCTTGTAAACATAGCCGTTATAAGCCGATACATACACGTTCTTCATGTCGGTAGCAAGGTATCGGAACTGTACTCCGGGCTTCAGAATGGCCTTGATGAGCGCGCCTTCATTGTTGAGAATCTCTATCTTAGACGATGATGTGCAAGCCACATACACCTCGCTTGACAGGGGCAGCACGTCTTGTGCGTCGCCTATTCCCTTCTGGTTTTTGGCCTGATAAATGTCGGTATAGACGTAATTTCCGTTGGCATCAACGTCTAATGCGCCCACTGTGCCATTGTTGGCATTATAGTTTCCGGCACCTGCCGTGAAGATGAGATGTGCGTAATTGGCATAGTCGATGGTGGTGAGTGGCTCATCATCGTCATCGCTACAAGCCGTAAAGGTGAATGCCGTGGCCAGGATGAGACCCCAAGATAATAATTTTTTGTTCATGATGATATAATTTTAAATTGTTTGAAAATATTTGTCTTTTACATGTCCAGTGTGATGCCCAGCCGCCAGTTGCAGCCTGCCATGGGATAATATCTCACCACCTCATAGTTTCTTCCGCCTATGTTCATCACGTCGAGCTTGGTAGTTAGCCTCACCTTCCCCAGCTGCCAGGGGCGTGAGAGGGTCACTGAGTGGTCGGCATAGCCCGCCACGCGGTTGGCCGGAATGTTGTAGCCGAGCGAGTATCTGCGTGCCACGGCGATGAGATGATAGCTCATGTCGCCCCACGGCGTGGCCAATGTGATGCCCGCGTTGCCCGAGTGGCGGGGCGTATAGGCTATTTGGTCGGCATAGTAAACGTCGCTCTTGTTGGTGCGGTCGGTGATGTTCATGTAGCTATAGGCCGCCGTAAGCCGCACGCTGTAGCCGTGGGCGAGCGTTGCCATGCCCCTGAGCGTGGCATCAACGCCCCATTGGCGCGCCTTGCCCACGTTCATCATCTGCCACAGAAACATACGCGGTACGGCCACTATCTTATCGGTTATGTTGCCGTAATAGCCGTCGAGCGTGGCTTGCAGCGTGCTTCTGCTATGCCTGTCGTGTGCCTGATAGGTCACGCCCACGTTCATTTGCCGGTTCTTCTCCGGCCTGAGCGAGCGTCGGCCTACGCCCGTATAATAGAGGTCGGAGAGTGTTGGCGTGCGGAAGATGTCCTTATATCCGGCTCTGATGCGCACGCCCCGTCCACAGTCAAGGGCCAGTGAGAAGGCCGGCGACAGGCGGTTGAAGCCTCCCGACGGCTCGCCCAGCTTCACGCTCTCGCGTATATGGGTGGCCAGCAGCGATGCTGTGGCGGTGAGAAAGCCGTGCGCATAGCGCAGCGCGCCCGTTGTCCAGTGCGAGTAACGCGTGGGGTAGGGGCATGACGGTAGGGTCATGGAGAGATAATTATACTGAAAGTCGTGCGCCACGGCACCGCTCAGTCCCTCGCAAAGACGTGCCCACAGCGTGGTGGTGGCATACACTTCGTTTTGCATATAGCGGTTCATGGTGGGCGTGCCGGCCTGATTGTCGTTGTCGCGCATCCACGAATAGTTCCACTTCACGGCTGCTTTGAGCTTCAGATGGTCGCTCATCACGTTCTCGTAAGCCATTTGCGCGAATACGTTCTTATCGGCCAGGCGCTCGTTGGCCAATGGGTTGTCGTAGATAACAGCCCCAGGCAATCCTCTGTGCGAGTCGTATCCGTAGAGCTTCAACCTGATGGTTTGCTTGCTGCTGATGCTGTAAGCCGCGTTCAGCTCGCCGCGCCAGTCGTGCAAGTCGCTGTTGTCGCGCTTCTGACTGATGGTTTGCAGTCCGTTCTTCAGCTTGAAGTGATAGTTGCCGTCGGCCCTTCTGTAGTCGGTAAAGGCCGACAGATGCCACCTGCCCCACGTCTTTGAGCTGAGCAGCGACGCCCCCGCCAGCCCATACGAACCCGTGAGCAGCGACGCGCTGAGCCCCTTGTCTTGCATGAAAGCCTGCGTGTTGATGTGCACCACGGCCGCGCTGGCCGCCGTCTTGGCACTTTGATAGATGTCATCGTCCTGCCCTATGGTGAGATAAATGCTCTGTATGTTGCCCAGGGTGAAGCGTCCCAGGTCTACTTGTCCCGTCTGGCAGTCGCCCACCTGCACGCCGTCGTACACCACGCCCGTGTGTTGCGAGCCCAGTCCGCGCGCGTCTACGGTCTTCATGCCGCCCACGCCGCCATAGTCTTTCACCTGTATGCCGGCCATATACTTCAGTACCTGTCCTACGTCGGTGGCCCCCGTGAGTTGCAACTCATCCTTCGAGATGACCTGCACCGGACTGGCTGACAGCGCGTTGACCGGCATACGACGAGCCCTTACCGTTACTTCGTCCAGCTGTTGGATACTGTCTGTTACGGCATTCTGCGCCTTCGCGCTAAGCGCTAAGACACAAAAGATGATGGTTGTAAAGTGTAATCTCACCCGATATATTACTTTTCTCCTTCAGGATTTCCTCGAACCCCGATGGTAAAACACATGCACCAGGCAGGTCTTCTGACTCTGTTGTCCGGCTCACAACGCCTTCCCGACAATTCTCAGTGGCATCTTGTTGCGCTCCTGAAGGACAACTTACAGCAGCGGGACTGTCCGGGATTTCCACCCGATTCCCTTTTCATCACCCGTCAGAGGGTGAAACCTAATGCGTTGCAAAAGTAATATATTTTTTTGATATGGCATGATATAAAGTCGAAAATATGTACTCCTTTTGCGTCAACCCATTCGCCCGGCGGGGCAAGACGGAGCTCTGTTGTAAAATGTTTTCGTACTTTGGCCGATGCGAATACATCGGGCAGGCAAGGTAAAGAAACATCCTAAAAGGCGTGGTGCCAGGGTCTTGATAACGTGTTGCATATCAACTGGTTGCTGAAACGATTGAAACCGACTTCCAAGAATGGCCTTCTTGCATGGTAAAAGTGCCCGTTTTGCGTTGCGAAAATGCCGTTCTTGCGTCCTGAAAATGCCTGTTTGGCGAGGCAAGACGGGCATAGCCCGGTTTTGAACGGCTTGATTTCATTAAAAAAGTAAAATACTTTTCTTTGCCAAATGATTATTATTACCTTTGCGGCAAACAAATACGTATAGCATGATAAGAAGATTATTGACCTGTTGCCTGTTGCTCATGGCCCTGAGTTTACATGCCCAACAAATGGGCACAAGGGCCTACTTGGCCGGCACGAGCCTAAAAGTTTTTAAGGCGGATGGCGTGTCTGACTCGGTGGTATGGACAGGCGCGCCGCAGCCTTCCGACATCTCGTCGGGCGTGAAGCTGTTGCCTCAAAGGGCATTCACCACTATCCCGCCCGGCAACTACAGCGGGCTGACGTGCATAGGAGGCGACGATTATGCCGTGATAACCGATAAGGGCAATGCCACGGGCTATTATATCTTCAGGATAAATATGGATGCCGACGGTCGTATCCTCTCTGTTAAAAACATGGGATGGAACGATTATGGCGGGCGCAATGAGGACATTGAGGCCGTGGCCTATTGCCCCAAGAACGGCCACATCTACATAGCCAATGAGCAAACGGCCACCATCATGGAGCTATATGGTGGCAAGGTGCTCGCAAGTCACACGCTGTCAGACTATAAGGAGCTGGGCGTGGGCAACAGTATCGTGGAGAGTCTGTGCTATGACACGCTGTCCGCCCACTTCTTCACCATCAACGAGGGCCCTCTGAAGGGTGACGCGCACCTGCATCTGAGGCTGAAGGAACTGGATGGAAGCCTGAACGAGGTGGCTCACTACACCTATGTGCTTGACGAACCGCAGGCCCGCCACGTGGGCAAAGGGGCAGAGGATGCCCATGGCGTGGCCGAGCTCACCGCCTTAGGCGACGGCTCTCTGCTGGTTCTGGAGCGTGAGTTCTACGTGCCCAAGCTCAAGTTGGGCGCGTGGGTGCGCAATAAGGTGTACCGGATATGGCCGGGCCACGAGGGCAAACAGCTGGTGGCCGACTGGAAGACGGAGCTCACTGCCCTGCGACATAGCCTTGCCAACTATGAGGGCATGTGCCTCGGACCGAGGCTTAAGGATGGTCGGCAGGTGGTGTTGCTGTGCAGCGACAGCCAGAACCGCTATAAGGGCGTGCTGAAAGACTGGTTTCGCACCATAGTCTTGCCTGAGAAAGAATAGTTGTTGCACGGCAGATAGCCGATGAAAGGAAGACGGTTTGTGCGGGTAACCACCGGCGGGGCAGCCATTTGGGCGCTTTATACAGAACGATAAGGCGGTGAAAGAATCTGTAAAAAGAATTCCCTCACCGCTTTATTGGTTATAAGATGTAAGAAAAAGAAGCTGCTGTTATATGATTCGGCCAACAATGCGGAAGTTGATGACGGGATAGACAACAATCTTCTTGGCTATTTTCATGAAGTCACCATCTTCATCATCATATCCGTACTCGCTTTGTTTAGACACTTCATGGCCTTGGCAATACACCTTAGGCTTGCCCCAGAACTGTGCGCCAAAGTCGAATTGGAATCCCATACGATGTTTGGGAATAGCCCGGCCTATGCCAAAGCCCACGTAAGGACGGAAGCCCTTGACCTTGATAACGCCGTTCACGTTGCCGTCGTCATCGGGTTCGAGAAAGTAATTGTCATCAAACCAAACGCCTATCTTCTCATATCCGGCCTCCGGGTGTTGCTCTACGTAGTTGTTGTAAGTAGATACGCCCTTGAAGATACCGGGGTCTCTGTTCTTGAGCTTGATGACTTCGCTTGCGCCAAAGTAGGCTCCCAAGGTGATTATAATTAACTTAATAAAGGCTGATGGATGCTTAAATAATTTTAAATGCTGTCTTGTAAGTTCTCTTTTCTGTGCTTTTTGAGAATAATGGACAGGTTCTTAGGCGAGTGAAGTTCAAGGTCTTTCCGTAATGATAGCTATATGTTAGGGAAGCTTTTACACCTTATTAATATATAGGTAAGGGCTCGGATGCAGCTCTGGCTCAACTTTATCGTGGCTCGTTATTCTGTGATTGGAAATAAATATGTATCTTTGCACTCAGATAAAAAATACCGTAGAATGATGGATAAGTCTAAGTTGGAGGATTTCGTAAAGAAGACTGAGTATGTCGGCGACCCTATGCACAAGGGCTTCAGGCACACTGTCTGGTTTAAGGTGTTATGTGGCTTGCTGGTTATTCTGTTGCTGGCTATTATCTATCATGTGGCATTCTCTACTGATGATTCGTCGAGTTTGAATGATCAGGACAAGCTGGATAAGGTGAGACGAGAGGCTGAACTGGACACAGTAGACATTGTTGGCGATTATCTTTTCCCCAAATCGAAGGCTAAGAAGGAGGATGTGGTTACCGAAACAGATGAAAGAGCCGCTAAAGATGAGGCTAGTGAGGGCATAAAAGATGCCGACGACCTGGGCACTGAGACGGAGAACGCGCCGCATTCGTCGGGCGCTTCGGCCTCGGATGCGGGCAACACAGAGAACAGCGACCTCTCTTCTGACCCCAATCCACTGCCTTCTTCTTCATCGGCTAAGTTGCCTAAACCTAAGGTAGAGAAGATGGAAGCGCCCAAGGCAACACCTCTTGAAAGTTCAAAATAACTTTCACGTTCACATAATAAAGTTAAATAAGCGCTGATATTAGTCTCGTTTTGCAAATTATTTGCTATCTTCGCAACAAATAAAAAGCATTATGAGAAAGGTTATTCTAAGTTTGTTGGCTGTGCTGATGCTGATGAGCTGCGCACAGAAATATTATGATCAAAATGGTAATGAGCTCTCTAAAGAGCAGATGGAAGCTCTGAGAACCAACGAGGTTAAGCAGCGTTTGCATGACAGGCATTATAAGGTGCTCGTGGATATGATGTCTCCCAACAGGTTCATGCCACGCACTTTGGTGCACGAATGGGGCATCTCCATACATAATGACACCATAGATTGCTACCTGCCTTACTTCGGAAGAGCCTACAATATTCCTTACGGCGGAGGACTGGGACTTGATTTCACTACCCGGATGACGAGCTATCGGGCAAAGAGAACAGGCGATAACCAAACCTATATCGTTATTAATGCCTCGAATGAAGAGGATAGATATGAGTTCGACTTGTCTGTCTTTGACAACGGAACGGCTTATCTGAACGTTTATATGCAGAACAGAGAGCCTATAAGATATAGCGGACATATCAAATTAAGCGACTGGTTGGAACGATGAAATCTCTTCTTTTTAAGGGCAAGGTGCCGGCATGGGTTATCTGTTTGTTGGCTTTTCTGGCGTCGTCATTAGGCATTTCGGCTCAAGAGAGCGATTATCACAGATACTCTGTGAGGTATGTTCAGAACGACAAATT
Source organism: uncultured Prevotella sp. (assembly GCA_902496445.1). Classification (GTDB taxonomy): domain Bacteria; phylum Bacteroidota; class Bacteroidia; order Bacteroidales; family Bacteroidaceae; genus Prevotella. Next base: position 16,354 of record CABVAZ010000005.1, read on the forward strand.
GTTTGTTTCTGGAGACAATGCGTGGGTTACCTCCATGAATTTAGAGTGGCCCCAGATACTGGGGAGCAATCCTTTGCCGGCTTTGCAGCATGAGCTTACCTCATTCTTGTTTCATCGTGACGCGGCCAGCTTGAGCTCCGGACTGCGCCAACTGTATGCTTCGATGGGCAAGGAGATGCAGAAGATGCCCGACAAGCCCTCCTTGCAGATGCATTACTTAGACTGTAAGCTCTCGCTTCTGGCCTATGAAGAGGGTCGGTTTGTGAGCTTGGAGGCCTACAGACAGGAACGATTGGGCGATGATTCTATAGTGAGTACAGACAAGAAAGTATTCACGTTCAGCATTCCTGCCAACCGTATTCTCCGCCAGGAAGATATCTTCAACCAGCACAGACTGTTTCATAACTCCGACCAATCCATCAGAGTAGCTTTCGAAACGCTGTTGGATAACGGCTCATTTGTGACTCCGTCTGACTATGAGAAGATAGACCTTACCAAGGTGCCACAAGACTTTGCCTTGCTGAAAGATGGGTTGCTTTTGTTTGATTTGGGCGGGCCGAAAGACCATTCTAATTATTCTTTGGTGAGCAGAACCTACCTTCCTTATTTCATTTCCAAGAAAGGAAAGGCGCTGCTTGATGCTCCCGCCGTGGTAACGAGCATGTCTTCAGACTCGTGTAAGCTATATGCTTTCAGCGAAGACAGCCTGCTTGGCGTGTGCGCTTTGCCCGATTCCTTCCCAGATTATCCTGGTGGAACCACCGCATTGGCAACTCTATGCGTCAAAGGACTGCAGCTTGCTGAGGGCGTGAACTATCCTTCCGGCACGGTGAAAGTGATACTGTCATTCATTGTAAATGCCGATGGCACGCCGTCAGACATGAGTGTTATAGCCCCTTATTCACCCGATATTGACCGGCAATTAGTAAACCAATTGCGTCAGCAAGAGTCATGGAGACCGGGCAAGAAGGGGGGTAAGGCAGTGCCGGTAAGGGTGAATGTGCCCATGTTATTTAGGTTTGGATAAAATATTTACAACCAAATTGATAGTTATAGTGCTTATATAAGAACGCTATATGGACTATATGAAGGGCTAATTCTGACATTTTGTAAAGGAGTTAGCCCTTTTCAGTTGCCTTTAACCCTTGTTTCTTTCTCTTTTTAAGTATTTGTCTGACTTTTAAGTTACTTTTGATTTAAAAGCAACATACTTTGTTTCGAATGATAATAAGGTGATTTTTTATTATCAAAGAGTGTTAAAATATTAGGTAATATGCAGGATTTATGCTACTTTTGCAACCGCAAAAATAAAATAAAAAGGACCTAAGCAACATGAAGAATCTTATATTACTAGCACTGAGCATTATGGTTTCGTCTGCCATTTATGGCCACGAGGCAGTCACAACAACAGTTGTTTCGAAAGATACATTGTATTATGACTACCAGATGAAGTCGGTTAAGAACGCTGAATCTGCAAGTTATTACAGATTGTTAGCTAAGGAACGCACGTCAAAAACACAGCGTGATGTGTTTCAAGACTACTATATGAACGGTAAGCTGCGTGCGCAGGGAGGTTTCAACTTCCTAGATTTGAGCAACGACAAGAACACTGTGCTTGACGGAGATGTAACAACTTACTATCCCAATGGCTCGATGAAGTGGCGTTGCAACTATGTAAACGGCAAGCGAGAGGGTTACTTCACCCTGCTGATGCACGATGGTTCGATTGGCGTGATAGACTATCAGAACGGTGAACCCAAGTATGATTACATCTCAATAACGCATAAGGACGGCACCGTAACGCAGAAATCGCTCGGCCATTATCGTAATTTGATACAGTAAATTATATTCATAAGCGCTTCAATCCCAGGCTCTTCAGCGGAAGATGTCCTGGGATTGTTGTATTCATACCCCGCTTATGGCAGGGCCGATGGCTTATAAATCAAGGTCTAACTCAACGGGACAGTGGTCGCTGCCCATGATTTCGGTGTGTATTTTGGCATCTTTCACCTCGGGTTTGAGCCTGTCTGACACTAAGAAATAGTCTATTCGCCATCCCGCATTCTTCTCTCTTGCATGGAAGCGGTACGACCACCACGAGTAAGTAACCTGCTCGGGATAAAGGCTTCTGAACGTATCCGTGAAGCCGTTGGCAAGAAGTTGCGTCATCTTCTGGCGCTCCTCGTCTGTAAATCCGGCATTCTTATGGTTGGTCTTAGGGTTCTTTATGTCTATCTCCTCATGCGCTACGTTCATGTCTCCGCATACTATCACGGGCTTACTCTCATCTAGTTTGTGCAGATAAGCCTGAAAGTCATCTTCCCATTTCATGCGGTAAGCAAGTCGGCGCAGCTGATCTTGCGAGTTAGGTGTATAGACGGTGACGAGATAGAAGTTGGGATATTCGAGCGTGATGACCCTTCCTTCCTTGTCATGCTCCTCTATACCGATGCCCAGGGCCACGCTCATGGGTTTGTGTTTGGTGAAGATTGCCGTGCCGCTATAGCCTTTTTTCTCGGCATAATTCCAGTAGCTTTCGTATCCGTCGAAGGCTATCGACAGCTGTCCTTCCTGCATTTTTGTTTCTTGCAGGCAGAAGAAGTCGGCATCAAGTTGCTCAAAACTCTCCTTAAAGTTCTTGCCTACGCACGCCCGTAGTCCGTTGACGTTCCATGAAATGAATTTCATATATAGCTTAATATTAAATGTTTAATGTTACACTGCCTTAGCCTGGGAGCGCCCTTTTGTGGCAAGTGGCGCCCCGTGCTGGGGCATGTTCAAATGCGTTTTGTCTCACCTTGCAGCAGGTTCATAAACTCCTGCCGTGTCTTAGCCTGCTCAAAAGCCCCGCTGAAGTCGCTTGTCGTGGTGATGGAGTTCTGCTTTTCAACGCCTCGCATCTGCATACACATGTGCTTAGCCTCTATTACCACCATCACGCCGAGGGGCTGCAAGGTGTCTTGTATGCAGTCTTTTATCTGCTGGGTTAGTCTTTCCTGCACCTGCAGCCTGTGGCTGAAGATGTCTACCACCCGTGCTATTTTGCTCAGTCCGGTTATATATCCGTTGGGAATATAGGCCACATGCGCCTTTCCGTAGAATGGCAACATGTGATGTTCGCATAGTGAAAAGAAGTCGATGTCCTTCACTATGACCATCTGGTTATACTTTTCTTCGAACAAGGCATCCTTTAATACCTTATGCGGGTCTTGCGTATAGCCTCGCGTAAGCACCTGCATGGCTTTTGCCACGCGCATGGGTGTCTTTATCAATCCCTCCCTTTCGGGATTTTCTCCCAACAGTTTGAGTATCTCGCGATAATGTAGAGCGAGCTCATCCAAGCCCTCTCTGAGTTCTGTTTCTGGATTCATGCTGTTCAGTTACCGTTTTCTGTATGGTTGACCGTGACCTTACATCTGATGATGATGGCCTGCTTAAAGCCTATCTTGCGCACCTTCCGCAGTACGGCAACGGCCTGTCGCTGCGTTGTGAAGTTGCCCACTTGGCACATCCACCGTGGCGAATAGAAGTGCACGTAAACGGGTTGGTCGGGCAAGATGGCCTTTACTTTCTGTCCGGCTATCTCAGCCTGCTGCCTGGCATTGCGCGTGTTGCCTCCCGAATACACCTGAACGCGAAAGCCGTTGACCTTTTTCTTGGTCACCAGCACCCTCTTCATGCGCACCGTCCGTCCGTCGGGCAGCGTCTTATAGAATATGTTTGGGTCATAGTCATCATCATAGTTAGGCGTTGCCGTTCTATGTCTGGTTGTCTTCAGTTCGCTTACATGCGTGTTGGTTACGTTTTCTTTGCGTATAGTGCTATGGCTGAAGCTGGGCGCGCTCTGCTGTTTTATGTTCACGCTGGGTGTTTGCAGCTTGTGCGCCTGTGTGGTGTGCTGGCTTGAAGTGTTGGGTTTTCCGGTTTCTTTCTTAGCTTTGTTGTTGCTTTTCTTGCCGTTCACCACGGCGTCTATGTCCGCGCTTTGACTTACTCTTACCGAACCTTGCCCTTTGTTTTGCTTTTCTATGCCCTGAATGAAGGTCTGCGCCATGATGCATTGGCACGCGCATATTATCAGTAAAGCGGTTATGGCTATTCTTCTCATATTTACTTTTCTACTTACACACTATTTTGATGGATATGGCAATCAAAGGTTTAATGTTGTCCTAAGCATTGTCATGTCATGGCTACAAGTGCCGAAGCGAAATGGGGCAAAGGCTTGCACACACCCTTGTTGTCGGCCTTTGCCCCTCTTGTTGTATCGGAGCTGATGCTCCACACAGATGCTATTACTTCTTCCAAGCGTCGATGATGGCCTTGAAGTCGGCAGCCTTCAGCGAAGCGCCGCCTATCAGTCCGCCGTCGATGTCGGGCTTTGCGAAGAGCTCAGCAGCATTAGCGGGCTTGCAGCTGCCGCCGTAGAGGATGGTAGTGTCCTCAGCTGCCTCTTTGCCATACTTGTCTGCAACGATAGAGCGTATGTAAGCCAGCATCTCTTCAGCCTGCTCAGCCGTAGCTGTCTTGCCCGTGCCGATAGCCCAGATGGGTTCGTAAGCCAGCACGATGTTCTTCCATTCGTCTGCGGTGAGGTTGAATACAGAACCGTCGAGCTCAGCCTTCACCACCTCGTTTTGCTTGTTAGCCTCGCGCTCCTCGAGAGTCTCGCCGCAGCAGAAGATTACTTTCAGTCCGTTCTTCAGTGCCAGCTGAACCTTCTCTTTCAGTATCTCAGCTGTCTCATGATAGTATTGACGGCGCTCAGAGTGGCCCAGGATGACGTATTGCGCACCTGTGCTTTTCACCATCTCGGCCGAAACCTCGCCCGTGTAGGCACCCTTTTCCTTGTCAGCGCAGTTTTCTGCACCCAGAGCCACAACGTCTTGGTTGAGCACCTGAGCCACGCTGGCCAGATGGATGAACGGTGTACAGATAATCACACCGCAGTTTGGCTTGTCGGCAGCCAATGCTTCGTTAATCTCTTTTGCCAGTTTCACTCCGTCCTGCAGGTTCATGTTCATCTTCCAGTTGCCTGCTACGATTTTCTTTCTCATGTTGTTCTTATTTAAAAGTTGATAAATCTTGTTCTTCCTTTCTTTCTTCTTCAGCCACTTTGTCCATGCCCATGTGCGGTCGGCCAATACCAGCAGCAACAGCGGAACAAAGAACCACAGCATGGCATAGAGCGTCTTTCTGCGCATGTCTTGGGGCTGCAACTTGCCTATGCTGCTCCTTTCCAGGGGCGCGCTGAGCTCTTGCTGGCCCGGCAAGTTGTTATGGCTCCACTTGCCAATGATGGTTCCGCGCTTGAGCAGCAGCAGTCCGGGGTTGCTCCTGATGATGGTTTGGAGCGTTGTCATGTCCATGGTGTAGAACGGATATTCGGCTCCTGTCAGCGCCCTCCACCGCTCTACGGCATTGTTGGTGCTTGCCGTGAGACCGTAGAAGTGGTAGCCATGCTCGGTGGCATATTCGTATATGCGGTCTACATCGCCGAAGTGGCTGTCGTCGGCATGCGTCAAGTCGGGCGAAATGAGCAGAAAGGTATAGCCCGGAGCGTTGAGCACCTTGCTGGTGATGTCGTTGTCGCCGTCCATGATGGAGAAGTCGTGTATCGGTGGCACGTAGCCTGCATCGGTGAGCACCGTCTTACTGTCTACGAAAGTCCATGTAGAGTCGGGATAGTTGTTCAGAGTGAACTCCTTCTCCACGCCGTTCTTCTTCAGTATAAACGTTGTTTCGTATTGCGGTTGCTTAGCTCCTTTGGGTATCTCCATGCCTTTCTGAATGTTGGCCCCTACGTGATAAGGCCTGAAATCGAACGGCGGAATGGTGTAAAGGCTATAGGCCGATGTGGCCAGGATGTACAGTATGGTGAAGTTGATGGCTATCCACTGGTTGGTGCGCGATATGAATCGCACCATGCTGAGTGGCGATGATGCTATGATGAAGGCGCAGGCAAAGAGCACCAGGTTCTTGATGAGCGTCTGCACGTTGGTCAGATAGACGGCGTCGCCAAAGCATCCGCAGTCTTTAATGGGGTTGGTGGTGGCCAGCCAGATGGTTATGAGCGTCATAACTACCATAAAAGCCAGTGTGACGCGCGACACCAGGCGCCGCCTAATAGCGAAGAGAATGAAGATGCCCAGGCAAAACTCAAGCGCTGCCAGGGCCACGGCGGCCACCAGCAAGAGCCATTGCGGCACCATGCCCGACAGGTTGAGCGCCGTGAGATAGTCTTGCAGCTTGTATAGCGTGCCCATGGGGTCAACGGCTTTCACGTAGCCTGAGAACACCAGCACGGCACCCAGCACGAGCCTGAGCAGGTTGATGATGATGATTTTAAGCTGCTGCATCTTTCAGTCTGATAGCTCCAAAGACGGCATAATTGATGATATCCATATAGTTGGCGTCTATTCCCTCGCTCACAAGCGTTTGCCCTTGCAGGTCTTCCATCTCCTTGATACGCTGCAACTTGGTCAGTATGAAGTCGGTATAGCTGCTCACCCGCATCTGTCTCCATGCCTCGCCATAGTCATGATTCTTCTTGAGCATCAGCTCATAGGCCTGCTTGCTGTATTCATCATATAACTTTAGGGCCTCCTCGTTGTTCATGTCTATTGTCTTGGCAAACCCTTTTCCCAGCTGTATGAGCCCGATGATGCCATAGTTGATGAGCCCTATGAACTCAGGACGTATGCCTTCGCCCACGAGCGAATGGCCCGATATTTCGAGCGTGCGTATGCGGTCGGCCTTGATGAGTAATTGGTCTGTCAGTGATGAGGGACGCAGAATGCGCCATGAAGGGCCATAGTCGTGCAGCTTTTTTACAAAGAGTGAGCGGCATTCTTCTATAGTTTCCTTAAACTGCTGTTGCGTCGTTATTTTGCTTTCTGGCATAATTGACTTTTCTGTTTGGTGCAAAGTTAATCATTTTCACCGATATTCCCAAGGCTTTAACGAAATTATACGTTATCCGGCCATGCTATTTGCACACCTTATATAATATAGGGCTTTTTGCCCGGCTTGACATCCTAGGACCTCTTCCATGCCGCTTGGCGCCCAAGCAAGCATCTGCTGCGGGCCGTGAAAAGACGCTGCTAAGAGAGACATTGGGCGTGCCTGCCTAACAGACTGAACAAGAGCGAGTTGCAAAAACGGCCTTTTTACAAGGCGAAAGTGCCTATTTGGGCTTGCAAAAAGGCCTATTTTGCATTGCAAGAAGGCCCTTTTTGACTTTTCGCTCCGAGCATATTGCCAGACAGCTTATAAAATCTTGAGAGCTATGGCGGCACAAGCCTCGGCGTCGGCCAGTGCATGGTGATGCCGGCTAAGGTCGAAACCGCATCGTGCGGCTATCACATCCAGCGTGTGAGAGCCCTTTGGCCACACCCTGCGCGACTGTATGAGGGTGCAGAAGAAGGGGTAGTCGGGGTAGTCCATCTGATAACATCTGAACACTGCCTTGAGGCAACTCTCGTCAAAAGCCTTGTTGTGGGCCACCAGGGGCAGCCCTTCTATGAGCGGCTCCACCTGCTTCCACACCTCGGGAAAGACGGGCGCGCCCTCCGTATCTTCGCGTGTCAGACCGTGAACGCGCGTACATATATAACTGTAATATTCCGGTTCGGGCTTAATGAGCGAGTAGAACCGGTCGGCTACTTGCCCGTTGCGCACCGTAACCACGCCCACCGAGCACACGCTGGTGCGATAGTTGTTGGCTGTCTCAAAGTCTATTGCAGCAAAATTATCCATCTTTCAAAGAGTCTTTTGCGTGCAAAGATAGTGATAATTTGTCGTAGTGCCACGACTGTCAGCCGGGTTTTGTCTACTTGCGGTGTGTCGTGCCGCTGCATGAAGCGGCTTGCTTCTTGTGCCTTTGTGCCCATTCGGGGCTTTTGCTCCAAGACTTCTTCGTGCTAAATCGGGCTATGGAACATCGAAGGGGGGGCAAACGGGATGGTTGTAAAATCATGACAAAATCATAAACCCTTACATTTGGCGCACAGACACACTATTTGTTTCTGCAAACAAACGGGCTATCAGGCTGCTGTGCGCAACTTATTGATTTGCAACGAGTTTTGTTTTTAACAAAGAATGAGGGTTGGTAAGCCTGCCAAATGTTGACTAATATATGTTAAAAAGAAGCCCAATGTTTTTATCTATGATATTTTATTCTTAATTTTGCACACTGAAAACTTGACCAGGAAGTTTAGTTTTCGATGCAAGAACGTGTAATAAGCCACTATTATGCAGTGCACCAGTTCATTAAAGAGGTAAAGACAGTTTAGGTATAAATTATATTCAGACAAATAATAAAGTAGGTATGAGAAAAAAGACTTTCGTTTTAGTTGCAGCCGCTGTGGCTGTATTGCTAACGGGATGTGGTAAGAAGCAGCAATCGCTACCCACAAGCGATGCCTATCCGGTGATGACTATCGGGCAGCAGAATGCTTCGCTTAGCACCACTTATCCCGCAACTATCAGAGGTATTCAGGATGTAGACATTCGTCCGAAAGTGTCTGGTTTCATCACCAGCGTGCGCGTGCATGAGGGTCAGGCAGTGGCCAAGGGCCAGCTGCTCTTTACCATCGACGACGAGACATACCGTCAGGCAGTGCGTCAGGCCGAGGCTGCCGTAAGCGCGGCAAAGGCTCAGGTAACGCAAACCCGCGCCACGGTGAACTCTGCCCAGGCACAACTCAACACCGCGCACCTCACTTACACCAACAGCCAGAACCTTTATAAGAATAAGGTGATAGGCAGTTTCGAGCTTCAGTCGGCCCGCAACAGCTATCAGACGGCCGTTGCCAGTCTGGCTCAGGCACGCTCTGCAGTGGCTTCAGCCGTGGCTGCCGTGGCTCAGGCACAGGCTTCTTTGGCTTCGGCTAAGGAGAATCTGAGCTATTGCTTCGTAACAAGCCCGGCCAATGGCGTGGTGGGCAACATTCCTTATAAGGTGGGCGCGCTGGTAAGTCCGTCGTCTGCCGAGGCATTGACCACCGTTTCAAACATCAGCACCATGGAGGTGTTCTTCTCAATGACTGAGAAAGACGTGCTCAACATGCAGCGCGCGGCAGGCAGCACTTCGGCTGCCATCAACGATTATCCCCCTGTTCAGCTGCAACTGACCGACGGTTCAACCTACGGCCACATGGGTAAGGTGGTGAAGGTTAGCGGTGTTATCGACTCTTCAACGGGTTCATACTCAGTCATTGCCCACTTCCCCAACCCCGAACATCTGCTTAAAAGCGGCGGAGCAGGCCAGATTGTGGTTGTTAAGAACGACAACAACTCTATCGTGATACCTCAGGATGCCACCACACAGGTGCAAGACAAGATATTCGTATATAAGGTAGACGGCGAAGGAAAGGTGCACTACACAGAGATAAAGGTTAACGACCAGAACGACGGCAAGACCTATATCGTGACCTCTGGCCTGCGCAAGGGCGAGCGCATCGTGACCAAGGGACTGGCTTCGCTCAGCGATGGCATGAAGATAAAGCCCGTTACCGAGGCTCAGTATGATGCCGCTATCAAGAAGGCTCAGCAGCTGAGCGAGCAGCAGAACTCTGCCGGCGGTTTCGTCAAAGCGATGAAGAGCAAGTAAGTCGCGGCCATAATCATTTTCTGAAACAAAAAATCTAGGACAATGACATTTACCAATTTTATCAAACGACCGGTACTCTCCACCGTGATATCTATTATCTTGGTGCTGCTGGGTACTATCGGTCTGCTGTCGCTGCCTATTGAGCAATACCCTGATATAGCCCCGCCTACCATCATGGTGCAGGCTTCTTACACGGGTGCTGATGCCGAGACGGTGATGAAATCAGTTGCCGTGCCGTTGGAGGAAAGCATCAACGGTGTGGAAAACATGACATATATGACCTCACAGACCACCAACGATGGTATGTGTATGATTACTGTCTACTTCAAACAAGGCTCTAACGCCGACATGGCTGCCGTGAATGTGCAGAACAGAGTGTCACAAGCGCAAGCCCTTCTGCCTGCCGAGGTAACGCAGGTGGGTGTTACGGTGACGAAGAGACAGACATCTAACGTCATTATGTATGCCCTTACGTCTGACGGACGATATGACGGACAGTTCGTAACCAATTATAACAACATCAACATCGTGCCGCTTCTGAAGCGTATCAACGGTGTGGGTGACGTGTCGAGCCCTTCAACGGCCAATTACTCTATGCGTATCTGGCTGAAGCCGGACAAGATGAAGGAGTATGGATTGATGCCTTCTGACATTGTCGGCGTGCTGGCTGAGCAGAACATTGAGGCTGCCCCGGGCAAGTTTGGTGAGAACAGCGACATGGCCTATGAGTATACCCTGCGTTACAAAGGCCGTCTGTCTACACCTCTGGAGTATGACAACATCATCCTGACAAGCAAGACAACGGGCGAGACGCTCAAGCTGCAGGATGTGGCAAAGATAGAGCTTGGCTCGCTGATGTATAACGTGAGCCTGGTTAACGACGGCGTGCCGGCCTGCATGGGTATGGTACAACAGATTGCCGGATCAAACGCTACGCAGATCGCAACCGACGTGAAGGCAGCCTTGGAGAATGCTCAGAAGACGATGCCACCAGGCATGAAGTACGTTGTTATGTATGATGTAACCGACTTCCTCTTCGCATCTATCGCCGAGGTAGTAAGGACTCTGTTCATCACACTGCTGCTTGTGTTCCTCGTGGTGTATGTGTTCTTGCAGGACTTACGGTCTACGCTCATCCCTATGATAGCCGTTCCGGTGGCCCTGATTGGTGCCTTCTTCTTCCTCTGGGTGTTTGGTTTCTCCATCAACTTGCTCACCCTGTCGGCCCTGTTGTTGGCTATTGCCATCGTGGTAGATGATGCCATCGTGGTGGTAGAGGCCGTCCATGCCAAGCTAGACCAAGGCTATGACAGTGCCCTCGTGGCCGCTATCGATGCCATGAACGAGATATCCGGCGCCATCATATCCATCACCTTGGTTATGGCTTCGGTGTTCATCCCTGTGTCATTCATAGGCGGTACGTCAGGTACATTCTATAGAGAGTTTGGTGTTACGATGGCAGTGTCCATCGTCATATCGGCAGTCAACGCCCTCACTTTGTCGCCGGCACTCTGCGCTATGCTGCTCAAGCCGCACAAGGAAGAGGAGAATGCCAAGAACAAGACGTTCATCGCGCGTTTCCATGCCGGCTTTAACAGAGTGTTCGACACCACTCTTAACAAGTATAAAAAAGGTGTTGAGCATGTCTTCAATCACCGTCTCATCACGGCAGCTATCGTTGTTGTGGGCATCGTGGCACTTGTTATAGGCATGAAGTTCACCAACTCCGGCCTTGTGCCCGATGAGGATACGGGTACCATCTTCGTCACTGTGTCGGCTAACCCCGGTACTTCTCAAGAGCGTACCAAGCAGATTGTGGCTGAGGTAGACAAGATGTTGGCCAACAATCCGGCCATCTTGCACCGCAATGCCATCATCGGTTACAACTTCATAGCAGGCCAAGGCTCTGACCAGGCCACCTTTATCATTAAGCTGAAACCCTTTGAGGAGCGTGCAGGAGGTTTCTTCGACCGCATCGGACGCGCTATCAAGGACGGCGACCCCATGGCTCTGCTGGTTAATCCCTATGAGCAGAACTCGGTGTTGGGCATGATATACAAGCAGACAGCATCCATTAAGGACGCGCAGATACTGGCATTTGGTCCTCCTATGATTCCTGGTTTCTCCGTTCAGAACGGTGTCACCATGACCATGCAGGATAAGACTGGCGGCGACTTGAATAAGTTCTATAACATCACTAAGAACTTCCTCGCCGAGCTGAACAAGCGTCCTGAGGTGCAGCAGGCCATGACTTCTTACAACCCTAACTATCCTCAGTACATGGTGGATGTGGATGTTGCCAAGACCAAGCAGGCCGGCATATCGCCCAAGGTGGTTCTTTCAGTGCTGCAAGGCTATTATGGCGGACTCTATGCATCTAACTTCAATGCTTACGGAAAGCTCTTCCGTGTGATGGTGCAAGGCGATGTTGCGAGCCGTATGACCCCCGAAGGACTGACCCGAATATACGTTCGCACGGCGTCGGGTGAGATGGCTCCGGTGAGCGAATTCGTGCAGTTGCGCAAGGTGTTCGGCCCGTCTAACATCAACCGCTTCAACCTCTTCACGGCCATTAACGTGAGTGTGAACGCCAATGACGGCTACTCTTCAGGCCAGGTTATGAAGGCTATAGAGGAGGTTGCGCAGAAGAATCTGCCCGACGGATATGGCTATGAGTATTCAGGCCTGAGCCGTTCGGAGGCTGAGTCGAGCAACTCTACAGCCCTTATCTTCGCACTCTGTCTGGTATTTGTGTACCTCATTCTGAGTGCACAGTATGAGAGTTACATCCTGCCTTTGGCTGTTGTGCTCTCCATACCGTTCGGTTTGGCCGGCGCCTTTGCCTTTACCAATCTCTTTGGGCACAATAACGACATCTACATGCAGATTTCTCTCATCATGTTGATAGGTCTGTTGGCCAAGAACGCCATCCTTATCGTGCAGTTCGCCCTTGAGCGTCGCCAGACGGGTATGGCCATCAAGTATGCCTCTATTCTGGGTGCTGCCGCCCGACTCCGTCCTATCTTGATGACATCATTGGCCATGGTCATCGGTCTGTTGCCTCTGATGTTCGCCTCAGGTGTAGGCAAGAACGGCAACCAGACGCTGGGCGCAGCCGCTGTAGGCGGTATGTTAATCGGTACATTGGTGCAGATCTTCATCGTGCCGGCATTGTTTGCCGTCTTCGAATGGTTGCAAGAGAAGTATCGTCCGTTGCACTTCGACGACGAGATGACTGCCGATGTGGAGAAGGAACTGGAGCAATATGCACATGGTCCGGTAGAAGAATATAAAGTAGAACACTAGACATTATGAGAAGTTATAATATCATTGTGGTAGCCGCAGCAGCTGTTCTCTTGGGCAGCTGCAAGGCTTACCATTCCTTATACGATAATTATGAGCGTCCGGAGGCTAAGACTCAGGGCGTGGTGCGCGACCCTTCAGGTTCGGGATTTATCAGCAATAATGACACCACAGGGTTTGGCAACCTGCCTTGGCGGAGTGTCTTCACCGACCCCGACCTGCAGGCCATCATCTCTAAGACGCTGAGCAACAACCCCGATCTGCTCAATGCGGCTCTCAATGTTGAGATAGCCGAGGCACAGCTCAAGGCCAGCAAGCTGGCTTTCTTGCCCAGTCTGGCCTTCTCACCCTCGGGAACCATCACCCACTTTGGCACGCACACCGAGGCCACCAAGGCCTACTCGCTGCCCATAAGTGCCAGTTGGACGGTTGATCTCTTCGGAACGCTGCGCTCACAAAAGAAAGCTGCGCAGGTCACGCTGCTGCAATCGAAAGACTATCAGCTGGCCGTGAAGACCAAACTGATATGCAACGTGGCCAACTTATATTACACTTTGCTCATGCTCGACAAGCAAGTGGAAATCGTAGACAACGTGTCTTCGCTCATGAAAGACACGTGGGACATGATGAAACTGCAGATGGAGTATGGCAGGGCCCGCTCTACCAGCGTGCAAAGTGCCGAGGCTGCTTACTACAGCGCGCTTACTCAGTCAACCGACCTGAAGCGTCAGATACGCGAAACAGAGAATTCGCTCAGCCTGCTCATGGGTGAGCCCGCGCAAGGCATCAAGCGTGGCACGCTGGAAGCACAGTCGTTGCCCTCCGACTTTGCCAATGGCATAGCCGTAGGCGCGCTGGCCAACCGTCCTGACGTGCATGCCAACGAGATGGCACTGGCCAGCTGCTTCTATAATGTAGAGACAGCGCGCAGCCGATTCTATCCCTCACTCACCATATCGCCTACAGGTGCATTCACCAACAATGGCGGTTTGGTCAATCCGGGCAAATGGCTCTTCCAGGCCGTAGCATCGCTCACGCAGCCCATCTTCATGAAAGGTCAGCTCATAGCAGGCCTGAGAGTGGCCGAGGCACAGTATAAGCAAGCCTACAACACATGGCAGAACAGCGTGCTCTCAGCAGGCTCTGAGGTGAGCAATGCCCTTGTGCTGTACAACTCATCCAAGGAAAAGCTTGACATGGAAGAAAAGCAAATAGAGGTGCTCAAGGCCAATGTAGAGCAAACCAAGCAACTCTACACGCAAAGCTCAAGCACCTACCTGGAGGTCATCACGGCGCAGCAGAACCTGCTCAACGCCGAGATAAGCAGCGTGCAGGATGCCTACTACAAGATGCAGGCCGTGGTAAACCTCTACTATGCCCTTGGCGGCGGAGTGAATTAATAATTGTCTAACGTTTTTATCTCATAAAATATGGCAAGTGAAATAAGTCCTAAAGCTGAGGTATCGCCTAAGGCGAAGATCGGCGATGGCTGCAAAATATTCCCCTTTGTGTATATTGAAGACGATGTGGTGATAGGCGACAACTGCGTGATATATCCTTTCGTGTCTATCCTGAACGGCACCCGCATGGGCAATGGCAATAAGATTCACCAAGGATCTGTCATCGCCGCGTTGCCTCAAGACTTCAACTTCAGGGGCGAGGACAGCGAGTGCGTGTTGGGCGACAACAACATTATACGCGAGAATGTGGTCATCAATCGTGCCACACACCATGGCTGTCAGACCGTGATAGGCAGCCACAACTTTCTCATGGAAGGTTCGCACGTGTCGCACGACACCAAGATAGGCGATGGCTGCGTGCTGGGTTACGGTGCCAAGATAGCCGGTGACTGCGAGATAGGCAATGGTGCCATCTTCTCATCATCGGTCATCGAAAACGCCGGAACGCGCGTTGGCGAGGGTGCCATGGTACAGGCTGGCACCACGTTCTCAAAGGATGTGCCGCCTTACATCATCGCCGGAGGCAACCCCGTGAAGTATAGGGGCGTCAACACCGTGATGTGCAGCGCTTACGGAATAAGCGATAAGGTGCTCAAACATATAGCTAATGCCTATCGACTGGTGTTCCATGGTCAGACATCTGTGTTTGATGCCTGCCTCCAGATAGACCAGCAAGTGCCTGATAGCAAGGAAATTCGCAATCTGGTTAACTTCATGCGGTCGTCTAAGGAGGGTATAATCTGCAAGCTATAATTCATACCTATAGTGTAATTAGTCTTTATAGCAGGCTGTGTCGGTGGTATTCCATAGGCACAGCCTTTTTCTTTTTCTTGGCTCTCTTTGTGGTCTATAGCGCGCCAAGACTGCGTGTGCTGTCAGCACGGCCAAGACAGGCATTTTGCAAAAGCAGTGCTTTTGCGTTGCGAAATAGGCACTTTTGCGTGGCAAAATAGGCATTCTTGCGTTGCGAAACAGGCACTTTTGGCAAGCGGGCCCGCCTCGGCTGCGTTGCGACACTTTTTAAGTAGAATAGTAAGATGATGCTAACGGGCGTGAAACGCTGATTTTCAGACTCTCATGAGTCATTGTTTACACATCTTGCCTTATGTGCAGGGGCACGAGCGTTTTACACCGTTTGTTTTTTGCTCATACCAAATAAATTGCATATCTTTGCAGTTACTTTAAAACAAAATATAAATAACTGAATATGAAAGCATTTGTATTTCCAGGCCAAGGCTCACAGTTTGTGGGCATGGGCAAGGACCTTTACGAGAACAACGAGTTGGCTAAGAAGCTTTTTGACGAGGCCGATGAGATTCTTGGATTTAAGATAACAGACATCATGTTTGCCGGTACCGACGAGCAGCTCAAGGAAACCAAGGTTACACAGCCTGCTGTTTTCTTGCACTCAGTGATTTCAGCGCTTTGCCTGGGCGATGATTTCGCCCCCGACATGGTGGCCGGTCACTCGCTCGGAGAGTTCTCTGCGCTGGTAGCATCGGGTGCTTTGAAGTTCGCCGATGGCCTGAAGCTGGTTGCAGCTCGTGCCAACGCCATGCAGAAAGCCTGCGAAAAGAACCCCGGCACCATGGCTGCCATCATCGCTCTGCCTGATGAGAAGGTAGAAGAGGTGTGTCAAGAGGTGAGCAAGGAAGGCAACGTGGTTGTTGCAGCTAACTACAACTGCCCCGGTCAGTTGGTCATTTCAGGCAGCAAGGACGGCATCATGCAGGCTTGCGAAAAGCTGAAGGCCGCCGGAGCCAAGCGTGCCCTGCCGCTGAAAGTGGGTGGCGCGTTCCACTCTCCGCTCATGCAACCCGCCAAAGATGAGCTGCAGGCTGCCATAGAGAGCACCGAGTTCAGCACGCCTAAGTGCCCCGTTTATCAGAATGTAGACGCCAAGCCACACACCAATCCTGACGAGATAAAGGCCAATCTGATTGCTCAGCTCACCAGCCCCGTGCGCTGGACGAAGAGCGTGCAGAACATGATAGCCGACGGAGCCACCGACTTCACGGAGTGTGGACCGGGCAAGGCTCTGCAGGGAATGATAGGACGAATAGACAAGACGGTGAGTGTGCATGGAATTGCATAGGAAAATAGTAATATATCAAATACTGACACGCCTTTTCGGAAACACGAACCTCACTTGCAAAGAGTGGGGTTCTGTGCTTGAAAATGGCTGCGGCAAGCTTAATCAGATAACCACACGCAAGCTCAATCACATTCACGACATGGGCTTCACCCACGTGTGGTACACGGGCATCATACGCCACGCAACGCAAACAAACTACTCAAGCTACGGCATTCCTACCCAAAACGCCAGGGTGGTGAAGGGAAAGGCGGGTTCGCCTTACGCCATAACCGACTACTATGATGTTGATCCTGACCTGGCAGAAAACGTAGACCGGCGCATGGAGGAGTTTGAGGAGCTCGTTAAAAGAACTCATCAGGCGGGCCTGAAGGTGCTCATCGACTTTGTTCCCAATCATGTGGCGCGGCAATATAAGAGCATTTGCAAGCCGCAGGGAGTGAAGGATCTGGGCGAAGATGACGATACGTCGATGCACTTCAACCCACAAAACAACTTCTACTACTGCCCCGGCGAGACGCTAGACTTGCAAGGGGTGAGCCAGCCTGTGCCTGATGGCACGCCCGATTACATCGAGTGCCCCGCCAAGTGCACGGGCAACGACCGCTTCGACTCGCATCCTCAGCAGAACGACTGGTATGAAACGGTGAAGCTGAACTATGGCATCGACTATACAGATGCCGGAGGACGGAGCACGCACTTCATACCTACGCCCAACACTTGGCTCAAGATGACCGACATATTGCTGTTTTGGGCCAGCAAAGGCATAGACGGCTTCAGGTGCGACATGGCCGAGATGGTGCCCGCAGAGTTTTGGGCTTACGCCACGGCACGTGTGAAGAAGGCTTTTCCCGGCATCATCTTTGTGGGCGAGGTGTACGACCCCGGAAAGTACAGATGCTACATACAGTCGGGTTTCGACTACCTTTATGACAAGGTGGGCATGTACGATTGTCTGCGCGGAATAATCTGTCAGCAGCGTCCGGCATCGGCTATCACCAGAGAGTGGCAGGGCACCGACGACATCAAAGACCACATGCTCTACTTCCTGGAGAACCATGACGAGCAGCGAATAGCGTCTGACTTCTTCTGCGGAGATGCCTTTAAGGCCATTCCGGCCTTGATAGTAGAGGCGCTCTTTCAGCAGAACCCCATCATGATATATGCCGGTCAGGAGGTGGGCGAGCGCGGTATGTATAAGGAAGGATTCAGCGGTCGCGACGGCCGGACAACCATCTTCGACTACTGGGGCCTTGAGAGTCTTGAGCATGAGTATGCCGACAGGCAGGCACTCACGCCCAGTCAGCGCGCCCTGGAGGCCATATACCGTAAGATTCTGAATATTTGCAACGACGAAAGGGCCGTGAGCGAGGGCCAGACCTTCGACTTGATGTACGTAAACGGGCTGTCGGCGCAGTTTAATCCGCATGACCAGTTCGTCTTTATGCGTAAGTTTGAGAACACGGTGTTGCTGGTTATAGCCAACTTCTCCGCTTGGCCCAAGAACCTGGATGTCACTGTTCCGTCGCACGCATTCGACTTCTTAGGTCTGCCGGAAAAGAATTTTGTGGCCACAGACCTGCTTACCAACGAGAAAACTGAGCTTGCGCTGAAGCGCGACAGTCAGGTGAGGGTAGACGTGAAAGGATATTCCGGACGTATATATAAATTCCAGTTAACCATGGATAAGAACAGCTATGTGCTCAACGCACACAACAAAGACGAGTTCCCACCGGCCCATACGGCAGAGCATCTGCTCAATCAGCTCATGATAAGAATGTTTGGTACGCAGCGCAGCAGCAATGCCCACATAGAGCGAAAGAAGAGTAAGATGACGTTCACCCTCGATCATAAGCCCTCCAGAACAGAGGAGAAGGCCATCGAGACTGAGATGAACAGGCTCATTGCTGAAGACTTGCCGGTGACCTATGAGTATGTAGACCGCCACCATCTGCCTGATGGCGTGAGCGCAGACCGCCTGCCAGCCAACGTGAGCGACACCATTCGCCTTGTGCGCATAGGCGACTATGATGTTTGCCCTTGCGCCGGAAAGCATGTCAGGTCTACCTCACAGATAGGCCGGTTTGTGCTTCTTGGCACGAATTGGGATGAACATACCCATTCGTTCAGAGTGAGGTTTAAGGTTATACAATAGTCTTTTCAACCCGTATGAGGGTTGGGACTGAATATAATAAAAGTCTGGATGCTCAGTTGTATCCAGACTTTTATTTTCTCTTTGAGTCTCTATTGAGCCATCAGAGCCTATGCGCTCATGGACAATAGCTTACTTGATAATCATCTTAACGGTAGCAGTAGTGCCGCCAAGTGTGTAGCGCACCAGGTAAGCGCCATGCAGTCCGGCCACGTCTATGCGCTGTGTGTGGTTGGCCTTGCGCATCGTTGCACCGTTAGTGGCTATCACCTCAATGGCTTCTAACGTCTTGTTGGCCAGTAGGGCTTTACCGTTCTGCATCAGGTTAAAGCCGTTCTTCACCGGCTGCATCACGCCTTGCAGACCGCTTGCTGTGGTATATGCAAACATGGTGTAAGGCGTCCAGTAGTTCCAACCCACCTTGCTGGGGTTCACAGTGTTGGTATTGCCACGATAGATAGCCGTGCGGTAGCGTTGCGGATCGCCGTCGTCATAGTTGCTGCAATAGTGATACCAAGGCTGATAGTCGCCTGACAGCAGGTTGGCCAACTCCATATTGGTCTCGTATCTCACCACGATGTTGCCCTCAGAATAGTCGAATGGCGTAGTGAAATTGATGACGAGCGGACAGCTTTTCACCGCTCCGCTGTCCAGACTGAATGTTCCTGAGTACACCTCAGAGCAGTCTGCGTCAACAAAATGCACGTTATAGCTGTCGTTCGGGTCGCAAATGATGTAGTCTTGAGTGGTATTTCCGATGCTCACTTTGACGTTGGCCTCGCTTGCCGGCATGCCTTGGGGCGTGTCATATACAAACTGCAGACCCGTGAGCCTGATGTTCTTGAGCTGCATTTCCTTTGCCAGGTAGATGACATCTATCTTTGTATACTTAGAACCAAAGTTGAAGGGGATGTACCAACCGCCCATACCCGTGGCCGAATGGTCCTGATTGACGGTCAGCCAAGTCTGTGCTGCCTCGTCGCTAACGGTTACATAGACCACCTGAGTGCCTAAATTGTCAATAGGATAGGTGTCGCCGTCGAACTTAACGCGTGCTGTGAAGCTGTATTTTCCGGTAGCTGTGGGCGTCCACTCCACTGAGTAGTTCTTCGTTTCCTCTGCATTCAGGTTATCCGTAATCTGCTTTTGCGCGATAACGGCACCTGTCTTGGCATCGAGAATCTCGATGGTGAAGCCCGAAGCAGCCTTGCTGCCCTCGTTGCAAATATCTACTCCGAACGAGTAAGGCGTGTTTACGTTGCCCGTAGCGCTGCCATGCAGGCTCTTGAGACTAACGTCTTTGGCGCTATACTCGCGTATGCTGACGTCTTTTAGGTATATGATGCCATGGTCAGCATCCGAACATGCCTGGAAGGCCACATAGCCCTTGCCGGCTCCGGGGGTGAAGAGTGTCTTGCCATATAGATAGTCTCCGCTTGCAGTGTGGAACTCTCCAAGGTCTTCTATCATGCTGTTAAGGCCTGAAACAGTGGGTTGCTTGCCGCAATACACCTTCATTCGCTCCATAATGGGCGTGTGATCATCGGCCGTTACCCAGTTGGATGTGTAGTAAGTGTATCTTACTTGATATGATTTTCCGTCCTCGAAGGCGATCGGCGGCGACACTAAGTAGTCGTTGGCAGCGCTCAGTGAGTAGTTGTAATTGGTCACTTTGTTGCCTGAATCATAGTTCCACGTTGTTCCATCGCCGTTTGCGTCGAGTGCTATCCACTCGTTAAAGCCTGCCGCTGTGTTGAGAGAGTCGGTGTAGGGCACCTCTATCGTGGGGCCGAACTGCGCCACCTGCGATGTTATCGTGTCGCCCTGACCTTGCGCGTTGGTCGGTATAATCTGATAAGAGTAGCCGGCATACTTGGTTACCTCATCGTTAAGGGTGCTGTCGGAGATGGATTCGGCAATGATTTTACGGTCGGGTTGCCTCACCACTTTGTAGCGTAGCGAGGCCTTATCATACCATCCGTTGTTCAATCCTGTTGCCGGACTGTTCCAAGAAAGCTTGGCTGTAGAGCCGTTTGTGGTGAGAACGATGTTGCGAACCTTGCCGGGCTTGTCCTTACCCACAAATAGCCGGGCCTCTTTATATATGCCGTCGCCTGACGTGTTGTAGCCTTGCACCCGATAGGTGTAATAGCCGGGCTGCGTGATATCGTTGTCAGAGTAAGAAGCCGAGGCACCTTTCTCAACGCCGTCAAAAGTCTTTATGAGCTCATTGTCACGGTAAACGCGCACTCCCGACAGGTCTGTGAGGGCATTACCCATATAGTCTGTGCTGGGATTTGCCCATGTCAGTCTCACCTGATTGCCTCCCATGGCCGCTGGAGTAGCCGTTAAGCGTTGTGGATAAGAGGGTGCCTGCGCGTTGACTATCTGATAAGGAATGGCCAGCGAGGTGATTTGCGCCTGCACGTTGAGTTGCCTCTTGGCCTTTATCTTGCCCGTCTTGCAGTCTATCTCAGCCATATACGGGTAGCCTTCATGGCTCTGCGTGAGCCACCAAAGCTTGTGAGTGGTGCGGTCGAACTCCATACTCTGCTGGTAATACACGTTCACTCCGAGCACCGTATTGGGAGCAACGCGCTCTGCCGTGGTCTTTCCTGCCGCGATGGTCTGGGCAGGTATCCTCACAAGAAAGGAGTTGTTGTCATCCGCCATGTCCTTTGCCATGTCGCGGGCTATGCCATATAGCGTTCCGTCTACGTCAGCTGAGAGGGCGTACAGCAGGTAGTCAACCTTTCCTATGCTGTCTATCTGCCCCGTACCAGGGTCTATCCGGTACAGATTAGAGAAGTTTTCGCCTGTCTCCGAGTTCTCGTTGAACTGTATTCCGTACATCTTCTTGGTCACAGGATCATACGTCATGTCATTGATAAGCAGTCCGGTGCCGATGCTTACGGTGCGTATGGGACTGAAAATGCCCGTTTCCGGGTTTATCGTACCCACGGCATAAGGCACCAGCGCGCCCGGTCCGTAATAGGTACAAGCATATCCATAGAGCGTGTTGCCCACGAAAGTGGCGGCTGTAATTACCTTTGACACGCCTAGCTCTTGCCTGTAATCATACACCATAGAGTAGGTGGCGGGGCTGTCGGTGGTGAAGTTCACCACGGCATTGGTGCGATAGCGGTAGTCGAATTGCAGAAATCCCCACACCTTAGCCTGCCCGTCGGCCTGGTCATACAGCAGGTTGGGAGCTAAGGAAGGGGCCTTCCACACCTTTGGCAAGGCTGCCGAGGGCTTCATACTTTCTGAGCTTATCTCAGCGGGCGCATTGCTATAAGGCAACGCCTTGCCCTTCTCGGTCACGTTGCCCGGTTGCGCAAGGAGGCCCAAAGGGCTTGCTGCCAATGCTAAGGACAGCGTAAAAAGTAATTTGTTTGTTCTCATATTCGTTTGTGTTATTGTGATATTAAAATGAGGAGAGGTCCATTAGCCTCTCCTCAAGTGTGCTCGCAGCGTTATTTCTCTATCAGCGTAAGGCCTCGCTTAGCCCATTTGGCATTCATTGCCGGAGCCTTTTCCGTTGAACGATATGCCGGTCTCCACCTTCCTGCTGCTGATATACGCAGGCTTAGCGGCACTGGTTCCGATGGCCGGGGTGGTGAACTTAACCTTTGCAAGAGATCCCCATTCGCCGTTCAGATTGCGTGCTATGGCGCAAGCATAGTAGGTTGTGTTGGGGTCGGCGTTCCATTGTGCGACGTCAACACCATACTGGTCCCAATACGGATTCATCGGGTTATCGGTCTTCAGATAGCTGATTACGCCATCTTCACCCATCTCGTTATAACCCTCTTCGGTGATAATAATGTCGCGGTGCAATGATGCCTGGTCGTTAGGCGTATAGGTTACTTCCTGGTAATTGCCATATTCTGTAGACACATACTTGCCTATCGAAATGTCTACTGTGGCCTCTCCCGTTCCGCCAAGTTGCTTGGTGGTGGCCGAAGCAATCACCATGGGGGCGTAATTGCCGTTGGCATCCATGGGCAGAATGTATATTTCGTAGTCTGTTCCGGGTGCCAAGGCAGTCCAGGTGTTGGTGTATTCGCTGTCATACACCCTGCCGCTGAACTGCTTAATCATATCGCCCATGTTCACGAAGCCGAACATAGCGCCCCATTGCTCAAACTGTTGCTGCGCCTCACCCGCCTTAAAGAGGCAGATGGCATAGCCTTTACAGTCGGCATTGGGCGTAAATTTCATGGATAGGGTAGAGGTTGTGGCGTCTGTAATCTCCCAAGCCACGGTGGGATTACCCACCAGCTGAGCGGCCGGCGTGGTAAACTCAGCCTTCGACACCTTGCATGGCGTGCTGTATTTGTCGTATGCCAGGGAGAGTAGCGTGTAGCTCGAAGCGGGTTCAAAGGGCTGGTCGAAGCCCGTCATCTGTGCGTTTGTGAATGCCTGATAATAATAGTTGGACTTCACATTATCCATATATGCATGAAGAGTTGCAGCCGATGACAGTGCATTGGCGCGCACTGTGGGCACGCAGGTGATGCGAAACTTGGCGCAATCTGCCGTAGGCGTGATGGCCACCCACAGCGTGTCGCCTGCTGATGAGGTGCTCACCTTGTTGACGGTTATGGCAGCTGCCACGTCGTCAGACACGCTGTCGAAGAACACACTGTCTACTCCGTCGATGGCATAGCCTTGCGGATAGCCCGTCTTGGGCTGTACAATCATTCGGTTAATGGTCTGTGCCTGAAGGCCAAGAACAGCCAGGCATAAGAGAATAAGGGCGGTTATCTTTTTCATAATCATCATTTTATAAATTTCAACGAATAGTTTTTAATCTTGAGAATGTAGAGTCCTGCGGGCAGAGCCGACACGTCTAGCGGCTCACCGGCCCAGTTATCGGCCACCAGAACTTGTGTGCCACTGGCCGTAAACAGGGCAGCCCGCGTGGCGCCACCGCTCCATCCGGTTACCTGTAAGGTGCCTCCGCTGAGCCTGGCAGCCAGCTTGTCGCTGCCCGCATTGAGCGTTTGCAGAGCGTTGACCACTGCGGCGAACTTAATGCAGCGCACATCAGCGAGGCTGAAAGCCGTGGTACCGATGGTCTTGGGCTGCACATAGAGCCTTTCATTGTCGAAGTGTAGTGACATGAGCTGGTCCAACTGCCACGTCGAAGGCGATGGATTGCTCTTGCTGTACACAACCATCTGTCCCTGCGCCTGCACCCGTGTACCGGGCATAGTCGCCATTATCAGGCCGAAGGGAAGGGATAAGAGAATTGCTTTTTTCATAAATGTGGTATGTATTAATGTTAACATATTATTTCAATAGATACTTGAGCGTAAGCACATTCTGCCCATTGCCCACCTTTACGAGATAGAGTCCTCCGTGCAGCGGCTGGTTGCTGAGCAGCTGTCCTGACTGGTTATATACGGCCAAAACCTTATATCCGCCGTTGGCAGAGAATGATTTGCCATCGTAGAACAGTTGCGGCCGTTCGGTGTTGAGGGCCTTCAGCCTGAGCCCGTCAGCCACTTTCACCTTGCACATCCCGGCGTTATAAACCGGGCAGTTGAGCGGGTTTGAGCTGTCATAGCTGCTCAGGTAGGCCACGAAATGCAAGTTATGTGCGTTCCAGGCAGGGTCTATGGCCATGCTGGCAGTAACAGAGTCGGCATAATTATTCAGGTCTATCTGCTGTCCCCAAGGCCCGTTGATGAACTTCCTCACCACGTTGTTCTCCTTAGGGAAGCCCTCGCTGAACTGCACAGAGTCTTCTATTGCCAGCAGAGTGAGGCGCAATGACTTCTGATGGGGCATCTCGTTTACCTGGCTGGTCACCTTTGCCGTGACGTTGGCCATGCTATGCGCGTCGTTCAGTGTGGCATCTACCGTAACGGTGGCAAAGCTTGGGATGGTAGCGCACGACTGAAGCATGTAGCTGAGCCACTCGTTATAAGGCACGAAATAGGCCGGTCCGCGCCCCGTGAGGTCTTCAAACTCCATGCGGTCTAGCATCACAGAGGGCGTGAACTGGGTGTTGTTGTCATAAAACCACTCGTAAGCCGACTGCTCAGGCAGCTTGTTCTCTACATGATATTTCACCCAAACCACGTCGTTGCGCGGTCCTACGGCCAGCTGATATATGCTGTCTGCTTGGTACGACTCCTTGTTGCTCACGTTGGTAAACTCCTCGAAGAGAATGTTGCGGGGTTGCGTCTGCGCGTTCTCCGGCACGCTATAAACGTAAGAATCCTTACTGTTGTCGGAGGCATCGTTGTCGGTTGCGCCGTTCACCTGGGTAATGGAGACGGTGAAGTTGTTGTTTCCTTCAAGCGGAAACAGCAGGTCCTTGATGTCTACTTCCTTCATCTCGTTGTGCGCAAGTCCTACGTCCGACATCTGTTTTGTGAGAAATGTGTGGCCGTCTTTGCTGGCTTCGATGGTGAAGTCGTCTACTTGCTCCATTCCATAGTTGGTTATTTGCAGTTGCATAGAGGTGGGCTTGTTCTGCCGGATGATGTCGTAGTTGGTCACGCGGTCAAGGCCTAAGTCTCTCAAAGGCTTATTCTTGCCCTTGGCATAGGCGCGTATGCAGAAGTCATAATTAATGAGGTCAACCTTCGTAACCCACCATTGTCCGTTCATACCATACCAGTCTGCGCCTGGCGTACCGCCGTGATGATACTCCATAGTGAGTATTTCGCTGTTGTCAGCCTCAATATGATTGGGGTATGAAATATAGCCTACGTAGATGTCTTCATCGCCTTTTATGACATACGGTTTGTTCAACTTGATGTTGTTCCACCCCGCCTTATGGTTTCTCACTGTCTGCACAATGCCTTGTCTGCTGTAGAGGTCGGTTTTGATGAAAACCGTCATAGACGAGCCCACCTTGTCGGTATTGGCATAGCTTATCTGGTAGATGGTGTCGCCAACATACTTCTTGAGCAAGCTCTTGGGTAGGAAGATGGCGGCGCCCAGCTCGTTGTCGTCACTCTCAGTTCCTTGTGCCCGGATGGAAGAACCCAGCTCGTCGCCGTTGCAATAGCCCAGTCTCACATCCTGAGCCTGTGCAGGCAGCCCCACAAGCGTAAGGGCCGACACTGCACAGAGGGTAATAAAGCTTATGAACAACTTCTTCATTTGCCCAACATCATTTTGATGGTTGATACTTGTCCTGCCGCATTCACCAGCCTGACGAGATACAGGCCGGGGCTCAGATGGGTGCTTACGAGGCCCTGAACATTGCTGGCGCGCATCACTCGGCAGCCGCGCGCATCGTAGATGCTCAGGCTCTGCGCCTTGTCGCGCAGCCAGAGACCGCCCGCAACAGCCTCTATCAGGGTGCGTCCTTGTGCGGGCACGGCCGTGATGCCGGTGGCATACTCTATCGAGAAGTAGGCCACGGGCTTGCCGTTAACGGGGAATGACTGTTGCGTATAGTCGAAGGGAGCGTTGCCACTGTATCTCAACATTCTGAGCTTCTGCCAGTTCTCGCCGCCGTAGATGTCGAACAGGGCGGGGAACATGTTGCTGGTCAGCCCCTCTTTCCATACCTGCACCAGCAGATTCTTGCTGTGTTCGTAGCTGTAAGGCGTGCTGAATGTGAAGTCCATGAGCTGTTGTCCGCCCGTCTTGATGGTCTGCTGACCGTCGTAAACCAGGGTCAGGGCATCTGTGCCCACCCATCCTTCGGAAGAGGTATAGAGGTCTTCAGCGTCGGTAGTGCCCACATACACCTTCACTTTGAAAGGCTCTGTCTCTTCAGCCAGGTCGTTGGGCGTGTACTGGAAGGCTATGCCCTTTATCTTGCAGTCTTTGTTACCGAGTTCGGCAGCGGTGTAAACGGTCTGCACAGTGGAGTATTGCTTGAGCATAGACATGGGCTCTGTGGTAGACTGGCTCAGATCTTCGTTCTTGCAAACCACGTTCCAGTCTAGTCCGGGTTGTTTCACCTCGGCCGTCATCATGGCGCTTGTGTCATTCTCGGCGTTCTCATCTCCGTCTAGAAATACATGTGCTTGCAAGCTCAAAGTGCCTATTTCGGAGGCCAAAATAGGCACTTTTACGTCCTGAAATGCCTGCTTTTGGATGGCCTCTTGTATGTCCTTGAAGCCCAGCACGTTGCCTGCGGCGTCGAGAATGCGCACGCTATACTTGTTTTGGGCGTTCAGTCCGGCGTTCATCACCGTCACCACCACGTAGGCTTCCTTGCCCTGCCTGATTTCAGAAGGCAGTTTGACAGCCGTCACGGCCATGTCGTTCTGGTATACTTTCTCTACTTTGAAGTTGCGAACGGCAAAGTAAGACATATAGTTGCTGGCGTCGCTGAGGCAGTGCACGGCCATGTAGTAGTTGCCGTCGGCATCGGGTGTGAATACGTCGGCAAAGCTTCTGAGCTCACCGTTGTGGGTTGCCACGATGTCCTCGTGCTTGCTGATGACCTTAGACTGTGCCTTTGCGGTTACGTCTGTGCCCATGGTGAACTCAAAGGTGTGGGTTTCGTTCTCATTACCCAGCTTAGACAGCATGGACACTCTGTAGGCCTGCCCTGCCAAGAGGTGCACGGGCGGGCTCAGCAAGTAGTCGTCAAGAGCATGATAGCCAGACAGATAGATGCTGAAGTTCTTGAAATCGTCGAATCCTCCGCCCGAGTAGCTGAAGGACTTGCCATCCATATTGTTGTCTATCGTCTGCCATTTGGCCGCCTTGGCAGCGTTGTCAAAGTCCTCGAAGAAGGTAGGCTCGTAAGGCTTTCCGGCCAGAATGGGGGCTGTGGTGGTGCTGTCGCCTGCTCCGACGTTGTTCTTAGGCACCACGGTGTAGGTGTATTTGTCGAAGACTCCCATGTCTTCGTCAACAAACGACGTTGCTGTGAGGTCTGTCATGACACGTTTGTTGCCGGGGTTACGCACAATGTCATACTTCAGCGAGGCCTTGTCGTAGCCCTTACCGGTGTGGCTGGTGAGCGGTTGGTCCCATGTCAGGGCAACGTTCTTGCCCGCGAGCGATGCCGAAAGGTTCTCTACATTGCCCGGCGTGTCGCTGCCTACGAACACTTTCACGCTGTCCGTGAGACCTTTCTCGCCGCTTTTTTTGTAGGAAGTGAGATAATATGTCACGATGCCTGTGCCCGGCTCGTTGTCGGCCCATGTGCATTGCTGGCCCACACTGCCTGGCACCGTGGCCACTACATGGGCCGGTGTGCCGCGGCTAATGGTTACTTCCTTAAACTCAGTGAGTGCGTCGCCCCGCCAGTTAACGGTGGGGTTGGTCCATGTAAGGGTGGCTGTCTGCTCGTTGCCGTCAGGCGCTGTGGCCTTGAGCTGTGTCACCTTGCCTGCTGCCTCTCTGCTGTCGGCTCCCTGGAAGGGTATGTACAGACCCACAACAATGTTTTGCAGCAGCTCGCTCTCCTTGTCACGCTGCCCGTTTTAGGGTTGATGGCATACACACGCTGGTATTGGTCGTTGCTGGTACCTAGCCAATAGAGCACGTTAGAGTTGTGATCAAACTCCATGGTGTGCACATAGTTGGCCGAGATGGGCTGTCCGCCTAGTTTAAGTTCCTTCCTCCCCATCACCTGAAAGGCGTTGTCGGGGTTCAGCTGTGTGAGATAAGAGCCCGTGTTGTCGGCATTGCTCTCTATGACATAGGCATTTCCGTCGTAGTCTACGGCCATGCACCAGGCGTAGAAGCTCAGAGAGGCCACCTTAACCGAGCTTCCATCGGTGAGGTTTATCTTATATACGTCGCTCAGATTATAGTCGTCGGGATTTGAGGCCAATGCCCAGCAGGTGTTACGACTATAGTCATAGGCCATCTCATAGATAAGAAAGTCGTCGGTAGAGCCCGTATAGTCGGTGATGACAGTGGGTTGGCCCTTGCTGAAGTCTACTGAAACGAAAGCCAAAGGCCTTACCGTATAGGTGAACATCTTTACTTTATAGCCATAATACTTGTCACCGCAGAAGGCTCCACAGCGCAAACGGTTGATGTGAAGGCCGTCATCTTCGGAGTCCATGTCGGCTATCCAATGCAGGTTGTTGGCGCTCTTGCTGTAGAACGACACGTAGTGCAGCGGGCCAAAGGCGTCTTGTCCCGTTGCGCCATACATCAGTACGCCCTTGTCTTCGTTCAGGTTTACGGTCTTGTTGGGTTGCTTTTGCGTTGCTACATGCTTGGTGCCGGGTGGCAACTGATTGCGGTGCACTTGCGCAACAGCCATTTGGGCTATCATAAGAAGAGCCAGGGTTGAACTTAGAAAGTGTAGAAGATGCCTCATAATGCTATGATTGGATAATGTTTGGGGCTATTGCCGGACTCGCGTCTGGGTGATGATGGCCCATGAAGGCGCGCGTCCGGCAAGTAATTAGTGGATGTAGCAGGCTGCAAGGCCTGCCGGGTTATCAAAGGGAATGTCGCCAGAAGACTAGAAAACTACCTTTACGGAGTTGTCTGCTGTCTTCACTACGTAACTTCCGCGCTGCAAGGGCAGGGCGAGAGCACCTCTGTCTGTGCGACCGCTATACACCAGCTTGCCGTCTAAGGTGTAGACGCTCACCGGACCGTTGCCGTTGACCAGCAGCCTGCCATTCTCTACCAGGACAGACGCCTTCTGCAGTCCTACGCTCTGGATGGCATCTACCGTGCCTATGACCTCGATGTCTGAGAACAGGCTCTCCTTTATCTTCATGGTCTGAGGATTGGTCTTCACAGCGCTCACCTTGTGAGAGATGGGGCAGCCATAGGCCTTTCTGGGCACCACGACGCTGTCGGATGTGGTCTCAAGCCAGCGTCCGAAGACAAACGGATCGACGAAGCTTTCGCCTGCTTTATACTTCTGTGTGACCACCAGATTCTTGATGAAGAGGTTTGCGGGAGCCCAAACGGCGTAGATACCTATCTTAGAACGCGCAGAGCCTTTTGTGAGTTGGATGGTGTAATCGTTGAACTTTTCAGGCGAAATGCTGTCGGTGTAATACAGTTCGGACTGCTTGTAGTCGCCCAACTGCTCGTCCCAGTTGAACAAAGCCACGGCGCAGCGCGTGAAACGGGTCTCCTTGCTGCCGTCGTTGTACCACACATCGCCCTTGTCGCCCCTGAGTTGCATCTTCACGGTCAGCTTTCCTCCGTCCTTTGAGAGGTCGAATTCGGGTGACACGAGACCTGCGTCGGTGTGGTTGAAGATGTATTGCCAGCCGTCTACGGCTAAGCAATCAGGATAGGGTATGCCGTTTTTGGCATCCCATCCGGCCTGTGACGCGGGCTGAATGATGTAGTTGTCATAAGTGTAATAGGTGGGATTGTCTATCGTCCAAGTGATGTCTGACCCGTCTGTCATCTGCAAGCCGGAAAGCGGTTCGTTGGTCAGCGTGAACTCGCCATCGGCAGTTGCGGTGCGCAGGAAGTAAGCCCAATAGTTGTAACGCTCGGCAGAGGGCACATCATTCCATGCTGCCTTGTAGGTGGAGTCTTTGATGGTAGCCTTCTGCAGCACGGGAGCTTTGAGGTCGAACACCTCATATTCGGGGCACTCGAACGACTCCTGACCGTTAGCATTGACGGCGCGCACGGTGTAATAATAGGTTTCGCCCGACGTGATACCGCTTATGGTGGCCAGGGTGTCGGTCACTTCTAGGTCTTGTTTGAAATAAGTCTTGCTTGTGGTAGAGCCGTCATAAGACTGCGTCTTGGTGTAGACGTTGACCTTATAGCTTGTAGCGTCCTTCACTTTCGTCCAGTGTGCCACAAAGCTGTTGCCCTTATAGTCGGTGTAGGGGCAGGCTGTTGGCATCTGGATGTGCGGCTTGATGGTGTAGACGCGCACGTCGTCGATGTACACTCTGTCTATCACGTCGTCCGGAGTCATCTGTTGTCTGACGATGTTGAACATGGTGTAAGGTCCTGCGCCATAATAACTAAAGGTATAGGTCTTCCACTCCGCCGTGATGTCTGAGGCTACGCCGGTGCCCAGGAAGTCCCATGTGGGCGACATGTTGTGCGTCTCTGCCCCCTCAACGATGAGTGACTGGGGCTGCGCGTTGTCGTCTGTGCGGGCCTTAAACTCCAGGAACACCACGCCCTGATTGCCGGAACAGTCGAGCATAGGCGTGTCTAGATTGCCGCCATCGCCTGCCGATGTAGACACCACGCCGCCTGCCGGATAGATGTAATGGCCACCCCAGCCGGGCTGGTGCGTGTATTCCGGTTTCAGGTTTATCCATACGGGATATTTAGAAATGGAGTCGGAGGTGAGTTCCACGGATGTGTCGGGATTGCCGATGCTGCCTTGTGGCATCTTGGAGAAGTCCTCGTAGAGCACCGTAACAGAGTCGCCGTAGCTCAAGGGATTGGTAACGCGCCTTATGCTTGGGCCCTGGGCGCTCTGCTGTGCCATGCGTATGGTGGGCTGTGTGGCTTGGTTTTTCACTACTCTCTTGGTGAGTTGCTGTGCCGAGACAGTGCCTGCGCCTAATAAGGATGTAACTGCCAAGGTGATTAGTGGGTAAAAGTTTCGTTTATTCATAAGCTATAACATGGTAGTTAATTAAAATTATTAGTTCGATACAAAATTATTAAAATAATCTCAAACAATACTCAAAAAGTTCCTTTTCTAGTTACTTATTCATGAAATAGTAACTTTTTTGTGTTCTTTTGTGCCCTTTTGGCGCTTATGGCCGGCATTATGTCATCAATCAAAAGTGCCTATTTGGGCTTCCCAAAGAGGCACTTTTGGAGGCTAAAACCCATGCTTTTGCTTTCTTGAAACGTGGGTTTTGGCTCAGGGGCAGGCAGGACCGTGCTAGTCGGTCGGTTCATGTTGCCGCTCTTCTCTGAGCAGCTTGAGGTAGGTGGAGGGCTTCAGGCCCGTTATTTTAGTAAATACGTTGATGAAGTTAGCCTGCGACTTATAGCCCACACTCTCGGCTATGGCCTTGATGGTGTAGTTGCCGTAATGCTCTTGATCGTTCATTCGTGTCATGGCCTTGCGTATTCTGAATTCGTTGAGAAACGTTCTGAAGTTTTCACCATATTCGTCGTTGATGACCTGCGACACATAGCGTGAGTTGCTTTGGGCCAGTGTGGCTAGGTTGTCTAAGCCGAAATCAAACTGGCAGAAGACCTCAGAGTGCTCCATGATGTCGAGGATGGTGGCCAGTAGCGTGGTTTGCTGTTGGGGCGTAAGTATGGCCTTGCCCTTGTCGGTGGGTGGCATGCTGGTCTTGTCAGGCGCTTCGGCTGCCTCATCCGCGCTTTCAGTCATGGCGGGTGCCATGCTTCCGGCTTCTTGCTGAGGGGCTGCTATTGCCTCATCTGTGAGTTTCGGGTTGTTTTCGGGCACGTTCAGGCTCTGCAGCTGCTTGGATATTTTCTCCTTGTGTGCCATGTTATGCTGCGACTTCTCAAAGAGATACTTATACGCGCTGTTGAGTCTGCGGTTCTGACGAAAGATAACAGCCAGCAGCAATAGGAAGAGTAGGGCGCAGATGACGAGCGTTATAATCCATCGTTGCTGCATGGTTATCTGCCGTAAGTGGGCTTGGTTGGTTTTGCTGAGATGGTTGATGGTGTTCAGCTTCTTGTCCATCTCATGAAAGAAATAGGTGTTTTGTATCTCAGAAAGGGCGTTGACGTTGAAGATAGAGTCGTTGAGCAGCAGATATTCTGACTTGCACTCCTGTGCCTTGCGGCTGTCGATGCCCTGATAGAGCGATGCAAGCGACTTCAGCGCGTTAATCTTCAGGGCAGCTACGCCTTGCTTGTTGGCTATCTGCAAGTTGAGTTTTTGATAGTAGATGGCCGAGTCGGTCTGGCCGTTGCTGCCATAGGCGTCGGCCAGCGACGCATAGGCAGACACCAGCATCATGATGTCCAGGTGCTTGTTCTTGGCATAGGCCACCGCCTTCTTGAACTTATCGATGGCTTCGGGATAATTCTTCTCGTAGCCGGCTATCGTACCGCTCACCATGAGCAGGTCTAGCGGATAGCGCGGGCGTGAGTCTTTGTTCTGGCACATCTCCCTGTACCAGGCCTTATACTGGCTGATGGGGGTGGTTGGCGTATAGGCAAACACCAGGTTGTTGAGCATCTTATTGGTCAGCTCTATGTTGCCTTGCTCCTTGGCCATGCGCAGTGTGAGCTTGTATAGTTGGCTGCTCTGCACGTAGTCATGATACATGGAATAGACGTTGGCAATGTCTTTATAGAGATAGGGTAGTAGCTTCTTGAAGTTGATTTGCTCGCACACTTCAAGGCTCTTCATGTAGCATTCCATTGCCTTTGAGTACGAGCATCGGGTGTAATAAACCAGTCCGGCGTCATGAAGGCTCTGTGCATACACCTGCTTGTTTTGCTGCGCGCGGGCATTGAGCAGCTCAAAGCGCAGCAAGGCAGCCTTCATGTCGCCCTTATTCATAAGCCTCTCGCCCTCTTTCAGAATATATTCGTCGCTGCATGACGCTATTCTGATTAGCTCGTTGTCGTTAGTTTCGGCTCCGCATGTATAGCTCAGAGCCAGCCAAAGGCCTATAATGAACAATCCAATTTTTTTATCCATCATCATAAACTACGCGTTCTTACTTATCGCCGCAACCTTATTAGCCGTCATTCCTTAACGTGATGGAGAAGTATGGAAGGGTGTTACACCTTATTATATATATACCATCAGCAGAAAGTCGCCTGTCTCTTTGGCAAGTGACGCGCTCGTTCTGCCTGCTCTTCTTTGCCCGTCCGGGTGCTAGGATTGGGGCTGCAACGCAACACTTCTATCTGCAAAGGTAAAGAATATTCTTAAGACTGACAAAATATCTTGATATTTTCGGGCTTGGGAAAGGGCTATGGCATAGCGCGCCAATGGTAGATGCTTCCGGCGGATGCGCCGGTAAGGCGAGCCCTAAGCCCGATAGCCATGGGATAAAGAGAAAGGGGCTCTCACCTGAGGCCCCCTTCACTTACTTCGTTTCTATCTCTTCCTTCATGTCGATAAATTGCTTTTTGCCGTCATAAAACTCATATTGCAAAAAGCCAAGCTTTTGTGAAGGAATGATATGCACGCCCAATCCGTACTTCATCTGCCACTTGCGCTTCAGCGAAACAACGCCTTGGTTGATGTAGGCAGCAACGTAAGGATGAACATGCAAGTAGAATTTCTTGATGCCAATCTTGTTGACTAGACGGTCAATTTTCCTTTCCAGTTGGTCAGTAAACAATATACTGGACTTGATTTTACCTGTACCAAAACATGTAGGGCAAGACTCCTCAACGTTAACATCCATGACGGGGCGCACTCGCTGGCGTGTTATCTGCATGAGTCCGAACTTGCTTAGCGGCAGAATGTTGTGGCGTGCGCGGTCTTTTTGCATGTCTTTGCACATGCGCTCATAAAGCATTTGCCTGTCCTCCGCCAGGTTCATGTCTATGAAGTCGACCACGATGATGCCTCCCATGTCACGCAAACGCAACTGTCTGGCTATCTCGTCGGCTGCGCCGAGGTTGGTATCCAGTGCGTTTTGCTCCTGTCCGTTCTCCTTAGCGCGGTTACCGCTGTTCACATCCACCACGTGCATGGCCTCTGTATGCTCTATGATGAGGTAGCATCCATGCCCATAGTTGATGGTCTTGCCAAAGCTAGACTTGATTTGTTTTGTTACATTAAAGTTGTCGAAGATGGGTACCTTGCCGTTATATTTCTTCACTATATCCACCTTGTCGGGGGCTATGAGTGACACATAATGACGTACGGCCGTGCAAATCTCGTCGTCATTAACGTAAATATTTTCGTAGGTAGGGTTGAATAAGTCGCGCAACATGGCCACGGCACGGCCTGTTTCCTCAAATACAAGCTGGGGTCGCTGTTGCGTTTTTTGCACTTTCAGTATGGCATCGTCCCATCTTTTCAGCAATACCTTCATCTCTGCGTCGAGCTCGGCCACGCGTTTGCCTTCTGCTACGGTTCTCACGATGACGCCAAAGTTTTTAGGCCGTATGCTCTGAATGAGCTGTTTGAGGCGCGCTCTTTCCTCGCTGCTCTTTATTTTGGAGGAAACGCTCACTTTGTCATTAAAGGGTATGAGAACCAAATAGCGGCCTGCAAACGACAGCTCGCCCGTTAGTCGGGGACCTTTTGTTGATATAGGCTCCTTCACTATCTGTACCAGCACTTCCTGACCCACAGAAAGTGTGTTCTGTACGCTGCCGTCTTTCTTGATGTCGGGCAGCCTTGTGGCCTTTGAGATAGGGTAGAGCTTCTTGCGGTCGCTTTCTACTTGCTTGAGATACTTGGTATATGAATTAAACTGGCTGCCTAGGTCAAGATAATGAAGAAAGGCATCTCGCTCATAACCTACATCTACAAAGCAGGCATTCAGGCCCGGCATGAGCTTCTTTACCTTTGCGATGTAGATGTTGCCCACAGAGAAACTAGCAGCGCGCGGTTCGTTTTGGTATTCCACCAAACGCTTGTCTTCCAGCAATGCTATTGATATTTCCTTTTGTTGGGCATCAATAATTACTTCGCTTGTCATGTTCTTATTACTTGATTCCTAAAAAAACGGGACCTGTCATCGCACTCCCAGGGAAAGGAGCTTATGCGAAGACACGCCCCAAAGATATAAGCCAGACTCTGCTTTCAGCCTTATAGGGGGCTTACTTGCTCTTATGTCTGTTCTTTCTTAATCTCTTTTTACGCTTGTGCGTAGCCATCTTGTGTCCCTTCTTTTTTCTTCCGTTTGGCATAGCTTTAAAATTTTAAAATGTTGTTTGTATCTTTATTGTTGTTTATTATTAGTCTTTCATCTTCTCCACGAAGCTCTTGGCCGGCTTGAATGCAGGGAAGTTGTGAGCTGGGATGGTGATTGTCGTGTTGCGTGAGATGTTGCGAGCCGTCTTCTCAGCGCGATGCTTGATGATGAAGCTACCGAAACCACGAAGGTAAACGTTCTGCTTGCGCTCGAGCAGGCTGTCTTTTATAGTGTCCATAAAGGCTTCTACAACAGCCGAAACGTCTTTCTTTCCGATGCCCGTTGTACCGGCAATCTCGTTGATGATATCTGCTTTAGTCATATCTCTGATATTATATTTAATAATGTATATAAACTTCTTGAACCGCTTATGCTTTTATTTTCGGACTGCAAAGTTACTCATTTTCAGATAAATACCAAAATTAATTTTGTTTTTTTTGCAAAATCTGCTATCTTTGCAGCGCAAAATAGCTTATAATTATGAAGACAGCAATAGGCATAGATGTGGGAATCTCTACCACCAAGATAGTTGGCATACGCGGCGGAAAGGTTGTCTCGCCCCTGCGCATTAAGGCTACTGACCCTATCACATCGCTTTACGGCGCTTTTGGAAAGTATCTTTATGATAACAAAATACAGCTTTCGGATGTCGAAAAGGTCATGCTCACAGGCGTGGGGTCGGCTTATATAGACAAGCCCATCTATGGTTTGCCCACGGAGAAGGCCCCCGAGTTTATAGCAGACGGCCTGGGCGCGCAGTTTGAGTCTAACTTAAGCAAGATGATAGTGGTGTCGATGGGCACCGGAACATCGCTTGTGATGTGCGACGGCAAGGATATCCGGCACATAGGAGGTATCGGCATAGGCGGTGGAACGCTCAACGGGCTGAGCCGCCTGCTGCTTAAGACCGACGATGTTATGGAGATTACAAGTCTTGCAATGAAGGGAGACATCTCTCATATCAATCTGCTCATAGGCGACATTTCAGCTCATCCGCTGCCCGGACTGCCCATGGACGCTACGGCCAGCCTCTTTGCCAACGCGCAGGGCAATGCCAGTCGCGAGGATATAGCGCTGGGACTGATATGCATGGTGCTGCAAACGGTGGGCTCGGCTACCATTCTCAGCTCGCTCGACAGTGGCATACGCGACTTTGTGCTCATCGGTAATCTCACCTTGCTGCCGCAATGCAAGTATGTGTTTCCCATGATGGAGAAGCTCTACGACGTACATTTCATCATTCCTAAATACAGTGAATTTTGCACGGCCATAGGCACTGCGCTCTACTATCTTGACCGGTAGTCTGCCTGCTGTTGCCGATTAGGGACCTCAGGTGGGTTGCTCGGGCATGGAATACAGGAAAATCATACACATCGATATGGATGCTTTCTTTGCCTCGGTAGAGCAAAGAGACCATCCCGAATGGCGCGGCCTGCCGCTTGCCGTGGGCTTCGACGGACCCCGTGGCGTGGTGAGCACTGCCTCATACGAGGCGCGTCCCTTCGGCGTACACTCTGCCATGCCCATCGCAAGGGCTAAGAAGCTGTGCCCGCAGCTCATCATCGTGAGCCCCAACTTCAGCAAATATAAAGAGGTGTCGGGGCAGATACAAGACATATTTCATGAGTACACCGACCTGGTAGAGCCTATTTCCATAGACGAGGCCTTCCTGGATGTAACGCAAAACAAGTTTCATATAGACCTGGCCGTAGACATTGCCAAGGAGATAAGGCAGAAGATATACGAGCAGACCCATCTCACCGCCTCGGCCGGAGTGAGCTATAACAAGCTGTTGGCCAAGATAGCCAGCGACTATCGTAAGCCCAACGGACTCTTTGTGGTGCATCCTGACAAGGCGCTCGACTTCATCAGCCATCTCCCGATAGAGAAGTTTTGGGGCGTGGGAGCCAAGACTGCAGAGCGTATGCACGCCATGGGAGTGTCTAACGGTGCCCAGCTCAGAGAGTTGTCGCTACATCATTTGCAGCAGGTGTTCGGCAAGGCGGGAGCCATTTACTATGGTTTTGCCAGAGGCATAGACCCTCGTGAGGTTGTGCCCGTGCGCATACGCAAGTCTATTGGTTGCGAGCAGACCTTCCTTACTGACCTGAAAGGCAAGACAAAAATCATCATGGAACTTTATTATATTGTGCTCGAACTGATAAAGCGAATAGCCGACAAACACTTTGAAGGCTATACGCTCACGTTAAAGATAAAGTTTAGCGACTTCACGCAAATCACTCGTTCGGCAACGGTTGACAAGGTTCTCAGCCGAAAGGAAGATATTTTGCCACTGGCCAAGCGATTGCTTTCCGGCTCAGATTACGCCCGTATGCCCATCCGGCTCATCGGGCTCTCAGTGTCTAATCCACAGCTCAAGGATGGCGCCCAGGCCAGGAAGCAGGGTGGATGGGTGGAAGGCACGCTGCCGTTTAAGGGTTATGCCCACGAATGAGGGCCTTCAGAGCCCACTGTCATGCGGCAAGTAGCCGCGTAACCGTGCTGCTCATATAAACGTTTATGGCCTGGGCTGCAAGGCCCGAAAACCTACAACCCAAGCCATAAGTATGCTTTTATATCCTCTTTATACCTCTTCTATATGCTTTCGGTTACGCCTTCATCAGGCAGGTGGAACTGATAAGTGTCCTTCAGAGCGTCTTCTACCTTGTTGATTTCCAGGAAAGTAGTGCCTCCGCCCTCGCCAAACGAGCCGCTCAGATAGGCTATCTTGTCGTCGTTGGTTACATAACCTTTCTGCCGGAGCATACGCAAGGCTGCCGTGAAGAGGAACTTATTGCTCACATGCCCCTTCTGATAAACAGGCGTGATGCCGTAGCTGAGGTTGAGCCAACGCTGCAGCTTGTCGTAGTAGCAGATGGCCAGCACGGGGTTAGGCCCCCTGAAGGCAGCCAGGTTTCTGGCCGTCTGGCCTGTATAAGAGTCGGTTATGATGCCCTTCACGTTGAGTTGCTCGGTAGACTCTATGGCACTCTTGGCCAGGAACTCGCGCTGGTCGTTGTGTCCGGACAGCGGTATGTCTACGTCGCCCTCCTTATGTGCGTCTTGCTCAGCTTGCTCAGCCACCCTTGCCATGGTCTGTACGGCCTCCAAGGGATATTTTCCGCTGGCCGTCTCACCGCTCAGCATGAGGGCGTCGGTGCGTGAGTAGATGGCATTGGCAATGTCGGTTACCTCGGCGCGTGTTGGTCTTGGGTTGTTTATCATGGTGTGCAGCATCTGTGTAGCCACGATAACGGGCTTGTGGGCCTTGATGCATTTCTTGATGATGGAGCGCTGAATGCCCGGTATGCGCTCTATGGGCACCTCGATGCCCAGGTCGCCTCGCGCTATCATAATGCCGTAAGAGGCCTCTATAATCTCGTCTATATTGTCTACACCCTCCTGATTTTCTATCTTAGAGATAATCTTTATGTCAGAGTGATGCTCATCCAGGATGTCCTGCACGGCCTTTACGTCGGCTGCGCTGCGCACAAACGAGTGGGCAATGAAGTCGATGTCTTCGTCTATGGCCAGCAAGATGTTGCGCTTGTCCTTCTCGGTCAGCGCGGGCAGATCGATGTGCTCGCCCGGCACGTTCACGCTTTTGTGCGAGCCCAGGTCGCCCTCGTTCTGCACCTGAGCCACCAGCATGAAGCCTTGGTTCTCCAATACGCGCATGTCGATGGCACCATCATCAAAGAGCAGGTCGTCGCCTGCCTTCACGTCTTTGGCTATGTCGGGGTAAGACACGTTCACGATGTCGTGGCTGGTGTCCATCTCCGGTCGTCCGAAAATCTTCACCACGTCGCCCGTTTTGTAGTGTATGGGCTGCTCAACGGCTGTGGTGCGCACCTCCGGCCCCTTGGTGTCTATGAGTATACCTATGTGTGGCGACACGGCACGTGTGTTTCTTATTATCTGTCTGATGCCGTCGGGCGTGGCGTGAGCCGTGTTCATCCGCACCACGTTCATGCCTGCCAGGAAGAGCTGGCGAATAAACTCTACGTCGCAGCGGCGGTCACTGATGCTGCATACTATCTTTGTTTGTTTCATGTTTGTTATCTATTTTGTTTTCTGCAAATATACGTCAAATTTCTCGGAAAAGCCATTCTTGCAGCCCTTATTTTACTTTGAGAGCGAAGTAAAGATGATGTATAGCGTGATGAGCGTCAGGATGACGAGCACCAAGACGATGACAAACACCACCGTGGTCCATTTCTTGAGATGGGGCGTATCGTCCTGCTCGCGCCGTGTTTCCGGCCTGCGCCGGGGCTCGGGCTGGTGCATGGCGGGTTGTGCCTGCTGCTGAGCCAATAGGGGAGTGGCTATGGTCATCACGCTTCCGCAATAAGGGCACCGGGCCTTGAGCGTGCGCCCTTGCTCTGCCACGATGGCAAAGGGCTTGCCGCAATGACTGCACCGCACGTCAAACTGTATGTCGTTCTTGCTGTTCATGTGCTAAGAAATTGCTGTTAAAAGACTTCTTCTGATGTGCAAATATACAAAGATTATTGTAAATGTGCAAGTGTTAGCCGCATATTGCGTCGCGTCTTTTTGTCTTTAGGCGGGTTCCTGAGATTTAACCAGAGGTCAATGCAGCCAGAAAACGGCGCTAAAATGCATTGCCAGATCGCTGCCATTCGGTGTGAGAGAGCTTTATCAGACAGGGGTGGGGATGGTCTGAAAACCAAAGGTGGAAAAGTTGAATTTTCAAAAACGGCCTTTTTGCCATGCCAAAGCGGCCTTTTCGCGAGCCGAAAACGGCACTTTTGCCAGGCAAAATGCATGGTTTTGCGAGGTGCCGTAAATGCGATAGCGTAGAAGCCTTGTAGATGTGGTTTAAGAGAATGTGCTAATAGATTGAAGACTAATGCTATAGCTGTGATTGTGTAAGTGCTATAAAAAAGTTTAAGGGCTCAGAAACCAGCCGGTCTCCAGAGCCCTTAAAACAATATTTATGAATGGAAACGTGTGTAGAAAATGCCGATTACATCTTGCTTATCTTGGCCTTGCCGCCCTTCACCGACAGGTGGTTGTAAGGCGTTGTGGGGAAGACCAGATTGGTGAGGGCAAACTTTCCGTCGGCATCGAACACCTCTATGCTGCTCTTGTCTATGAAGATGAGCACCTTGTTCACACGTCCGTGTGTGGGCGCCATGGTCACGCAGGGGAACACATCGCTGAAATCAGACTCTCCGGCTTTCATGCGGTCGAAGGAGAAAGACTGCTCTTGCGCGTTGTAACGCATCACCACACGCTCGCCCTTGCCGTTAGACAGCTCTATGGTGGCGTTGGGACGCAGGCGGCTCACCTCTATCAGGCAGGCATCGTCAAGCCCTGCTGATTTGCGCTTGAATGCAGCCAGCACCTCAGGTGACGGTTTAACGCTCACATAGTCTTCGCCGTTGTAGCTGAAGATGTCCAGGTCGCGGGGAATAGAGTTGGCAGAGCGGAACTGCTTGGTGGGCACCACGGCAGCATATTGCCAGTTGCTCATCCATGCCAGGGCCACGTGGCGTCCGTTAGGAGCACCGCTGAAGGTTACCGTAGCATAGTGGTCCTTGCCATAGTCCAGCCATTTGGTTGTCTCGGGCTTGCTCTCGCAAGTGAAGGTATGACCGTCCCAGTGTCCTACGAAATACTGTGTTGCCGAGCCTCCGTAAGGCCCTCCGGGGTTGATGTTGCATATCAGCACCCACTTGCCGTTGGCCATCTGCAGCATGTCTGGGCACTCCCACACGCCTTTATGGCATCCGTAGCCCTCGCCGAAGCTGCTCTCGAAGTGCCAGTCCTTGAGGTTCTTAGAGCTGTAGAAATTCATTTTCTGTCCTGCGGCAATCACCAGGTTCCACTCTTTTGTGCTGTCGTTCCAGAACATATTGGGGTCGCGGAAGTCGGGCACGTTGGATGTAACAACCGGGTTGTACTCATATTTCTTAAAGGTCTTGCCATTGTCGGTGCTGTAAGCCAAGCTTTGCGTCTGACTGGCATCAGCCGATGTGTACATAGCCACCACGGCATCCTTTCCGAATCCGGCATTGTTGCCCTCATCAACCACCGCAGAGCCGCTGAACACAAGGCCCAGAGCGTCGGGGTATATGGCCTCTGGCTCGTTCTTCCAGTGTATGAGGTCGGTGCTGGTGGAGTGTCCCCAAGATATGTTACTCCATATAGAGCCGTAAAGGTTGTGCTGATAATAGATGTGCCATACGCCGTCTTTGTAGAACATGCCGTTGGGGTCGTTCATCCATCCCCACACAGGTGTGTGGTGATAGATGGGTCTCCACTGCTCTCGGTTGGCCGTGTCGAAGGTGTCGCTCAGCTTTATGAGCTTCCAGCAGCTATAGTCTTCTATGTTACCCACGGTGCGATAGCTTCCGTTGAAGGTCATCTCTACCAGCACGCTGCCCTTACCGTAGCGTGTCAGATCGATAGGAACAAAGTAGTCGGCCTTGCCTGTTGCCACCCTGACATTGAGAGTTTCGAGGCATACGCCATCTTTGATGATGCGTATTTTCGAGTCGCTCTCTTTCTCCTCAACGGGTATGAGGAGATAGTGCTTGTCAGTCTGAAGCCGCATCATAGCGTGCGACGCCGACAAAATGCTTACCGGCAGGTGGCCGTCTGTTTGCGCCCATGCCACGCCTACTTGCAATAGGATAGCCATAAGCAGGAAAACAATTCTTTTCATAGTGTGTTTTCTTCTACGTTTATAGTATTAATTGCTTATTTGTCGTAACCCTTGTTCTGCGTATAGAGGCCCGGCTTGTAGTAAAGCTGGTTGTAAGGTACGGGCCAGAACTCGTTCTTTCCGGGTGTGAAGTGAGCGTCCTTGTAATACTCGGCATAGTGCTGTCCCTCGTAAACATCGTTTTGCTCGGTCTTGAAGAAATTGTTGAGCGTAGCAGAAGCGATGCCCCAGCGGCGCAGGTCGAAGAATCGGCTGCCCTCCATGCCCATCTCCAGGCGTCTTTCCCAGCGCAGGCACTTGCGTGCTGTGGCCTTGTCTTGGAAGTAAGACTCAGGATAGAGCGCGATGTCGCACTGGTCGGCAGCATACTCTATGTGCTTCTGTATGGAGTTCTTAGCGCGCTGACGTATGTCGTTGATGATGGTGCGGGCCTCCTCCAGACGGTCGAGCTCGATGAGAGCCTCGGCACGCATGAGCATCACATCGGTGTAACGCAGCACATAATCGTTCATGGCAAAGGCCTGCCATGGGCGGTTGTAGCTCTCACCCTTAGAGCGTTGCGGCACCTCTTTCAGCGATGTGTAGTAGCCGTAGGTGTTAGGTGTGCGCGAATTATTCTTGGTGAGGGTGTATTCACTCTCATACTTGTAGGGGAATGTGGGCATACCCACGGTGTGGAACAATCTCGGATCCCACTTCTGAGCGTTGGGCTTGCCGTTAACGGGATGGTCGTTGGTCTTGTCATAGTCGTCGAACTCAGGCAGACCGTTGCGAGTCTTGTAGGCGTCTACGAGGTTTTGTGAGGGCTTATGGAAGTCCCAGCCGCATGACCAGATGCCCCAGCAGCCGTTAAGCAAGTTAGACCAGTTGGCACGACCATATTTTGTGTGGTCTTGCGAGTAGTCGCTGCACTGCACGGCAAATATACTTTCCTTGCTGTTCTTGTATTCCGGCAGGAAGATATCGCCATAATCCTCCATGAAATCGTACTTAGAGTTTTTCACAACCTGCGTATAGTCTACCACCTTCTGCATATATTGCTTGTTGATATGGTCAGGACCGTCGGTTGCCTCATAGCCGTCGCCCCAGGCAAGAGTGAGGTAGCACTTTGCCAGATAGCCTGCAGCGGCAATCTTGTTGGCGCGTCCGCCGTCTGACTGTGTCTCTGGCAGATGGTCGTAAGCAAACTGGAAGTCGTCGATAACCTTCTGGAAGAGCTGCTCGTAGGTGAATTCTGTGTTGGAAGTCTTTTCGGTTGCCTTGTCCTCATATACTTTCTCGTCTATCCATGGCACCTGTCTGAACACCTGCAAGAGCTTGAAATAGAAGTGAGCGCGCAAGAAACGCACCTCAGCCTCACGCTCTGTGGTGAGGTCGGCGCCCAGTTTGGCATCGCCGTTCTTTTCGAGTGACACCAGCGCACGGTTGCAACGCGACACGGCGCAGAAGAGTCTGTACCACAATTCGTCGAGTTCGCCACGTGTAGAAGTGAGTGATGACCACACCTCCATGTCATGATAGCCTGTGTCGCCGGTTCCTCCGCCACCTTTCAGACAGTCGTCTGAAGCCAGGTCGCCGTAGGGCCAAAGGTTAAAGGGATATGAATACCAGCAGTCGCCAAGCATGGCATAGGCGCTGTTCACCATATCTTCGGGCTCTGACATAGCCTTGTCCTCGTCAACGACAGCTGTTGGCGTATAATCCAGGAAGTCGTTGCAGCTAGTCAGGGATAAGCCCATTGCGAGTGCAATAGCACATATTTTTATCTTTTTCATTTTGCTTCTCATTTATCAAATAGGTAATATTAGAATCCGATTTGCAGTCCGAATGAGAGGGAAGTAGCCAGAGGGTAGTTCCAATCCGGGTTTTCGGGGTCTGAGCAAGTAAGGCTGCTGCTCTTGATGGTGAGCAGGTTCTGGCCTGAGAGATATACTCTTGCGCTGCTCATGCGCAGGTGGCGCAACAGCTCAGTGGGGAAGCTGTAGCCCAGCTGCAGTGTTCTGAGCTTCAGATAAGAGCCGTTCTCAACGAAATAGGATGACGCACGACCTTCATCGGCACGGTTCATGGTGCTCAGACGAGGTATGCCCGACTCGGTGT
The DNA here is from genome assembly GCA_902496445.1 of uncultured Prevotella sp. GTDB lineage: Bacteria > Bacteroidota > Bacteroidia > Bacteroidales > Bacteroidaceae > Prevotella. The sequence goes on from CABVAZ010000005.1 coordinate 60,486, forward strand.
TGTTGGTGTTCCAAGCGTCGAGCAGGCGGCTGCCCTTGTTAGAACCTGGGTCTGTGATTGCCCAGAAGTCGGTCTGGAACTTCTGATTGTTGTACACATCCTGGCCTGCAACGCCCTGCCAGAACATGTGCAAGTCAAATCCCTTGTAAGAAAGACCAATGTTCAAGCCATAGGTGAAGTCGGGTACGGGGTTGTAAATCCATGTCTGATCGGCATCTGTAATCTTCTTGTCGCCATTCATGTCTCTGTATTTCAGGCCGCCCAAGCGTGCGTTGGGTTGTCCGGAAGCATCCACTTCTTCTTGTGTCCTGTACAGTCCGTCAACCACATAACCCACGATAGAGCCGTAAGGCTTCTTGGCCTCCACCAGGTTCTGGGTGGTTGTGTGAGCGTAAGCACCTGTTGTTGAAGAAGGCAGATAGGTCACTTTGTTTCTGAAGAAGCTCAGGTTGCCGTTTACGTCAATGCCTAATCCGCATTCCAAGTTCTTGCGGAAGCCCAGCGCAAACTCCATACCCCAGTTGCGGAGTGATGGTCCGTTCTGCCATTGGTTGCCACCTTCGCCGGTAGCACCGAGGAAAGCGGGGTTGATGAGCATGTCTTTTACATTCTTGATATAGGCATCAATCGAGCCGTAGAGCATGTTTCTGAACAGCGAGTAGTCTAAACCGATGTTGTATTGTGTGGCCGACTCCCATTTAAGATGTGGGTTGGCCAGCTGAATGGCGCGATAGCCTGAGGGGAAAGTGCCTGAGCCTTGCAGCGTGAGGTCGTAAGCTGTTGACGTAACGCGGTCTAGTCCGTAGTCAACGACATACAAACCAAACTGCGCGTTGTTGTCGATGGCCTGGTTACCTGTTTGTCCCCATGACAGACGAAGCTTGGCATCGTCAAGCCAGTTGAGGTTTAAGAGCTGTGAGAAGCGGAAGCCCAGAGATGCGGCAGGGAAGGTACCCCAGCGATTTTCCTTACCAAATCGTGACGAGCCATCCTCTCTCAGCGTGAACGAAGCGAGCAGCAGGTCGCGCCAGTTATAGTCTATCTTGCCGAAGAACGAGGCCAGACGGTAGCCCACCTTGGCACCGCTGTTGCTCATAGTGCCCGTTGCGGCGTTAGGCCACATATAGTCTACGGTTTCAAGCGCGTAGCCCTCAGAGTAGGCAGAGAAGTCTATGACGCTCTGCTTGGATATTTCGCTACCCAGCAAAACGCTCAGATGATGGTCGGTGGCAATGTCTGTTTTATACGTAGCCGTGTTAGACCACACCCAGTTAGTCTCGTTGTTGTTAGACAGGGTGGTCTTGGCTATGTTGTTGCGCACCACGTCTGAGTTGTAGGTATGTACGAGCCCGTTGATGAACGAGGTCTTGAAGTCGAGTCCGAAGTTTGACCTGAGGGTCAGACCCTTTACCGGACGGAGTTCAACAAAGGCGTTTCCGAATATTCTCCAGTAGTCCAGATGGTTGTCTCTGTTGTCATATTGCTCTCTGGCGGGGTTCTCTCTGTCTGACATAGAGCCTACAGGACCGGCGAATGTGGTGCCGTCGGCCTCATAAACGGGCACGATAGGCGGCATCTTGAGGGCATTCTCCATAGGATGACAGTCTACTTGCGTAGAGTAAGTCACAGCCAGGTTCTCGCCCACGGTGAGTATCTTGTTGAGGTTCCACGATGTGTTGAGCCTGGCGGAGAGGTTCTTGAAGTAGGTGTATTTCAGAATACCGTCAGCGTCTTTATAGCCTACAGAGAACATGGCGCTGTGCTTGTCGTTGGCATGAGAGAGCGACAAGTCGTAGTTTTGTGTAAATCCTGTGTGCGAAATAGCGTCTACCCAGTCGGTGTCAGAGAACGGCATGGTCTGCCTCTGGTTGATAAATCCGTTGTAAAGTCCACCTGCCGTATAGTCTACATATTCGTTTGTGGCGGGGTTGAACACCCTGATGGGCAGACCGGAAGCAGCGTTCAGGTTTACGCCGTAGTTGCTTGCGTAGGCCACGGGGTCTAGTCCGTCGTTCAGAGCAGCCTGAGCCAGTGCCGTGAGATATTGCGAAGAGTTGCACACCTTCATCTTCGACTGGTTGGTATAGAACTGCGCTGTGAGGTTAGATGAGAAGTTAGCCGAAATCTTATCGCCTTTCTTACCCTTCTTTGTGGTGATGATGATGACACCATTAGATGCCCTTGAACCGTAGATGCTGGCCGAGGCGGCATCCTTAAGCACCTGCATACTCTCGATGTCGTTCATGTTGAGCGAGTTGAGAGCCATGTTTGTAGGCACACCATCTATAATATAAAGAGGGTCTTGTGATGAGTTGAACGAGCCGATACCACGTATTCTCACCGTACCGGTGCCTATAGGCGAGCCGTCTGTGGTAATCGACATGCCGGGCACCTTGCCTTGCAGGGCTCGCATGGGGTCTGGATCAGACGATGTCTGCAAGTCCTTGGTGTTCACCACGGCTACAGAACCGGTGAGGTCGGCCTTGCGCTGCGTGGTATAACCTGTTACTACCACCTCGTTGAGTTCCTTGGCGTTCTCCTTCATGTGGATGGTCATGCCGTCGGATGCTTTTACCTGCATGGTGGAATAGCCAATGTAGCTAATAGAGAGTGTTGTTCCTGCTGGGGCGCTAATAGAGAACTTGCCGTCCAAGTCGGTTACGGCACCTGCCTTTTCGCCCTGAACCATGATGGTTGCACCAATGATAGGCTCGTTGTTTTCGTCGGTCACCGTGCCATGGAGCAAGCCATTCTGTGCCCATGAGGCAGATGTCACTGTGACAAGAGCCATACTGAGCAATGCTTTTCTAAAATGTTCCATTCGAAATGAATTTAAGTTATAATGTGTAATAGTAGGCTTTCGTTTAGATTACCTGGTGCAAAGATAAGTCGTAATTTGACTTATATCAACCTAAATTTCGTTCAGACAATATAAAATTTGATACATGCAACAATTCTTATATATATAGTTTAGAAAGTAGGTGTAGCTTAGGTTCCTCGATTGATTCAGACAAGTGATGGTGTGCGCAGATTGTTTTAATATTGTTGCATGTGGGGAATAATCATATTTGAAACTCATTTCTTAGCAAGCATGTATTGTCATGTTCCTATTGCTATGTCAGGTTATCCAGTCTTGTCAATGCCATTTTTTTTTGCATGCAAACATGTATTGATGTTCAGAAAGTGCCGGCTTAGGGTTGTGGTTAAGTGCTTTGGTCAAGCGTTGGGGTGGTTTGTGATTACTGAGGGCACTACCTGTCAGTCGGGCAAGGAGCTTTTCTTCATGCTTCCTGATGCTCATTGGGCCAGATTATCGGTGTCTTCTTCTGTATCATTATGGTTTCTTATTTCGGTGGGATACTTGCCAAATTGTTTCTTGAAGCACGAAGAGAAATAGCCGGGTGTGCCAAAGCCCACTTCGTATGCTACCTCGGCTACGGTATGGTCTGTTCTTAGCAAGAGGTTATATGCCTTTTGCAGTCGCATCTGTCTGAGCAGTTCTACGGGCGAAAGGCCTGTAAGAGCCTTCACCTTGCGGTATAATTGTACGCGGCTGATGCCCATGTCGGCTCCCAGGTCGTCCATCTTGAGTTGGGCATTGCCCATGTTTTTCTTTACCGACTGGCGCAGGGCATTCATAAACTGCATGTCTGGCGGGCTCAGCCTCTCTTCTTCCTCACTGTTTTTGTGCGTATAGTCAGCATCTGTAGTGTTGCCATAAGCAAGCTTCAACTTTCTGCGGTTGCTCAGCAAGCTCTCTATCTGAGCCAACAACACGTTGGCGTTGAAGGGCTTTGTGAGATACGCGTCAGCGCCCTTGTTCAGCCCTTCGGCGAGCTGGTTCTCCGAGCTGCGCGCCGTAAGCAGTATCACCGGTATGTGACTGGTGAGCGGATCAGACTTTATGCGGGCGCAAAATGTCAGACCGTTCATCACAGGCATCATCACGTCGGTGAGTATCAGGTCGGGCAAACTCTCTTGTGCTAGCTTCAGTCCGCTCTTTCCGTCGGGTGCCTCGAGCACATAATACTGGTCTATGAGCAATGACCTTACGTAATGGCGCATATCTTCGTTGTCGTCTACCACGAGCACGGTGGCCAGCTCGGTGCCTCGTTCGCGCAGCACCAGTGCCCGTTGTCCGTCCTGCACAGCCTTACGGCTGATTTCTGTAGCCTTGTCGGCCGCCACGTTGTCGGCCTGCATACGGTGCATCTCCTGCTGAAAATGCAGCACGTCAGAAATCTGTGTGGCCAGCTGATGGGCATTGCGCAGGGCGATGTCTAGCAGCTGCCGGTCGGACTCTTTGATGGAGTTACTCTCTGAGAGCTTGCGCAAAGGTCCGTCTATGAGGGTGAGCGGGGTGCGCAACTGGTGGCTGGCGTTGGTGTAGAAGCGTGTTTGCTCCTTGCTCATCTCCTTCATCCGGCGGTTGGCGCGGCGTATCACTATGATGGAGCGCCATGCCAGCAGCACAGCCACGATGAGCATCACCACCACCAATATGCCTACCAGTATCACCGTGCGTTGGGCATGGTATAGTCCGAGGTAGTTCTCAAGCTTGTTTTGTATGGTGATGAGATATTTGTTTTGCTTCATCAGTGCATGGCTGTTAAGGGCTATATCCTCTACGTTTCCAGGTGTAACAACATAGCCCTGCAGAATATTTTCGCGCTTATAGGGCTTGTGCTCTAATATCTTTATGGCCAGCTCTATCACTTCTTCGCCATGTGTGGGATAGATGTAACTGGCATCCAGCTTGCCTTGTTGTATAGCCTCTATGCCCTCACCAGGCAAGGCGTCGGTGCCAAGAAAGCGTATTTGTTTTTCTTTCTTCATCTCGCGTGCGGCTTTATAGGCTCCTAACGAGGCATTGTCGTTTTGGCAATATACTACGTCAAGAGGCTTTCCTGCCTTGAGCCACTGTTTTGTAACGTTGTATGATTGTTGTTCTGACCAATTGGTTTCCACATGATGGAAGTTTATGTCAGGATGTTTGGCCAGCACGTCTGAAAAGCCTATGTAGCGTTCGCGGTCTGGCGACATCACCAGTCGGCCCGTAATTTCAAGCACAGAGGGCTTTCTTCCGGCTATATGCAGGCTGTCTTTGCAAAGATTTACGGCATATTGACCCATGGCCCGGCCTGCTTCTATGTTGTTTCCTCCTATAAACGCGGTGTAATGTTGCGATGATGTTTTCCTGTCAAAAAGTATCACAGGCACGCCCATGCTATAGGCACGCTCTACACAAGGCGACAATGCCTCGTATTCGTTGGGCGAGATGACCAGCAGGTCTATGCCGTTGTTAAGCAAGCTGTCTATCTGTCGGCGCTGCTGTTGGGTGTTGTTGTCGGCGTTGGTTATGGTTACCTTCACGTCCGTGTCGTAAAGGTGTTGTGCCGAAAGCATTTCGGTGTTGGCCTTTTCGCGCCATAGTCCTCCCACACATTGCGATACACCTATCTTATATTTATAGGTCTCTGAGGAAGAACAGCCCCCCAAAAGCAGGTTGAGGAGCAAAGCAAGTATGTAGATAATACTGATTTTGGCAGTTGGTTTAGGCATGTTGGTATGTTTCAAATGATAGTGTGACATCCCTCTTCTGCTTCTCTGTCAGCAAGCCGGGGTCTAGCCTGCATTCATCACCCCTAATCATTGGCTCATCCACAGCATGGTGCGCTCGCGCTCTCGCCACGCACAGGCTTCTTGGTCTTGCTCACGCTGTCTGCTGCGTGATGTCCTATAGGGCCGGAATGTCGATAGTTCATAATTCCAGGCTAAAAGTAGTTATTTTTCACTTGATACGCAAATAAAAAATGTTAAAACTGTGTTATCAAACTGATTTTCAATCTTTAGTAACATTTTTGGCCGTTTTTTTATCTACAGATTTGTCTTACTATCGTAATAAGGACAGGCGATCTTCTTTCTGAAAGTGGCCTTTTTGCGTGCTCAGAATGCCTATTTCGCAACGCAAGAATGCCTATTTTGCGTTGCTAAAAGATGCTTTTGAGAAAGGGGAAAGAATGAGGAGGGATAAGGAGGGTGGGGTGGTGAAGAAGCTCACCCATTCATGGGGCCCGTCAGGGCTGCCAGTCTGTGCTCATGAATGGGTGACTGACGTGTAGCTAGAAGCGGAAGCTGAGCTGCACGTCTACCATCGAATAGTTGGGATTGGCCAGCGAGCGGTCGTTCACGTAAGCATATTCGCCTGAGAGCTTGATGCGCTTTGCGAAGACGTAATCGAGGCCGGCCTCGTAGTAGGTCTTCATCTGTGAGGCATCGCCCGTGGGCTGATACATATCATAACGCACCTTGGCATGCAACTTATCCTTCACGATAGGAGCGATGACCAGGGCATAAACGCCCTGCGACTTGCTGCCCAGATTGCTCAGGGTGATGTCCTTAGACGATGCGTCGTTGGTATTGACGAGCGACTTGGCAAATGCCTCGCCCGTGCTGTGAGCATATTCAGAGCGGAAGGTCCAGTCGTTTTTCACATATTCGGCCGAGAATGCGTAGCGGCGCTGTTGCAGCTTGCGCAGTGTGGTGGAGGTGATGCCCTCGCTCTCTGACGTGCCTTTGCGGGCGTAAGAGCCCGTCCAGCCGAACCAACCCAGGCGCATGCCCGCTACAGGCATTACCCAGAAGCCTCCGATGAGGTTCTTTTGCTGGTCTACATCCTTCACGTTGATGCCCTGACCATTGAATACGCCCACCTGATAGTGTAGTAGGTTGCGTCCGGCAGCGTTCTTGAGGAAGTCGCCCTGCACCTGTATACCGATGTCACGGCCGTTGCTGGCGTGCTTGCCAGAGCGGTCGCTGAAGCCGGCAAACTTGGTTGTGATCTGGCTGTAGCTCATGAAGCCCTGGTCGATGGGGTGCATGGGATTCTCAAAAGTGAAGGGATTCTTGAACTGACCCACCTTTACCTTGAAGAAAGAGTAGTGCTGCCACTCAGCAAAGAGGTCAACCACGCGCGGGCTGTTGCTCAATGTTGAGGTGTTGCCGTTGAACTGTATCTGTGCTTTCCAGTACCAGTCGTTGAGCACATAGCCGTCGAGGCTGATACGCGCCAGGCGTAGATTGAACGTATTAGACTTGCTGTTCTTCTCGCCCGTGTATTGATATTGCGTGATGCCATATCCCGACAGCTTGACGTTCTTGAGCCATGGAATGTTCTGGGCGTGTGCCGTCAGGGCGAGTAATGCACATGCCGCCAGTGTAGTAAGTTTCTTCATGTTATTCGGTTTCTTAGTTATTATCAATCAAAAAACCGCTGGACTCATTGAGAATCCAGCGGTCTTTTCTCTCTTTTCAGTTCGAGCTGATTACTTAGCTACGCTGTCAGCAGGAGCGGTTGTAGAGTCAGCAGCAGCTGAATCTGTAGCAGCAGAGTCAGTAGTCTGCTCAGTTGTGTCAACGTTTGTTGTGTCAGCGTTGGCGTTAGCGTTAGACTTGTTACCGCAAGATGCGAAAGAGATAGCTGCAACAGCTACGAACATCAAAACTAATTTCTTCATTTTCTTTGCTTTTTAAATCTGTAAAACAATCATTTGTTTATTAAAACACTGCAAAGGTAAGTATTTTTTTGATACGCCGATACATTTTTTTGAGTTTTTTTTCGGCCTTTCTGTAACTTTTTTCTAACCTATTATAAATCAGTAAATTACAAACATTGAAAAACTGTTAAATATTTTGTAGGCATAAAAAAAGGCACTCTCACGAGTGCCTGTAAGGGTATTGGTATGATATAATAAGCGTGCGTTACTTATACTCTGCCCATGATTTTATCTCAAGATCAGCGGGCTTCAGGGCGCAGAACGCCGAGATGAAAGCACTTGCCAGCCTGGAGTTGGTCACCAAAGTGACGTTCAGGTCGATGGCAGCACGCCTTATCTTATATCCATTAGTAAGCTCACGTTGCGTGAGGTCCTTGGGTATGTTCACCACAAGGTCTATCTTATGCTCGTGCAGCATGTCGAGAGCCTGGGGCTGTTGTCCTTCTTCTGAAGGCCAATGCACCAGTGTGTTCTGCACTCCGTTCTCTGTGAGATACTTGCTTGTGCCCGGTGTGGCGTAAAGGGTGTAGCCCTTAGACTGCAAGAGCCTTGCGGCATCGAGCATATCGGCCTTTTGCTTGGCGCCACCCGTAGAGAGAAGGATGTTCTTCTTAGGTATGCGCATGCCCACGGAGAGCATACTCTTGAGCAGAGCGCTGTTGGTGTCGTCGCCCAGACAGCCCACCTCGCCCGTTGAGCTCATGTCTACGCCCAGCACAGGGTCGGCCTTTTGCAGACGGTTGAAGGAGAATTGCGAAGCCTTGATGCCCACGTAGTCGAGGTCGAAGAGGCTCTTGGAGGGTTTCTCCACGGGCACTCCGAGCATCACCTTAGTGGCCAACTCGATGAAGTTTAGCTTGAGCACCTTGCTCACAAAGGGGAAGGAGCGGCTGGCACGCAGGTTACATTCTATGACAAGAATGTCGTTGTCGCGAGCCATATACTGTATGTTGAACGGTCCGGAGATGTGCAGCTCGGCAGCTATCTTGCGGCTCACGCGCTTGATGCGGCGCACTGTTTCAACGTAAAGCTTCTGTGGTGGCAGTTGCAGGGTGGCATCGCCTGAGTGCACTCCGGCAAACTCGATGTGCTCGGAGATGGCATAAGCCAGTATGTCGCCGTTGTTGGCCACGCCGTCGAAGTCTATCTCCTTGGCATGTTCGATGAATTTTGAAACCACAACGGGATGGTCTTCGCTCACGTTGGCAGCCAGCTGCAAGAAGCGTTTGAGCTCTTCCTCGTTAGAGCAAACGTTCATGGCGGCTCCGGAGAGCACATACGAGGGCCTGACGAGTACGGGGAAGCCCACGCGCGCAATGAATTTATCGATGTCGTTCATGCTGGTCAGCGCGCTCCACTCGGGCTGGTTGATGCCGTTGCGCGACAGCATGGATGAGAACTTGGCCCTGTCTTCGGCGTTGTCGATGTCTTTTGCCTGTGTGCCGAGTATGGGCACGCGCTCCTGGTCGAGGTAAACGGCCAGGTTGTTGGGTATCTGTCCGCCCGTAGACACTATCACTCCGTGTGGACTCTCAAGGTCTATGATGTCCATGACGCGCTCAAACGTCAGCTCATCGAAGTAGAGTCGGTCGCACATATCATAGTCAGTAGACACCGTTTCGGGGTTATAGTTTATCATGATGGAGCGGTATCCCTGCTTGCGAATGGTGTTAAGGGCCTGCACGCCGCACCAGTCGAACTCCACAGACGAGCCTATGCGATAGGCACCTGAGCCCAGCACGATGACCGAACGCTTGTCGTTGGAGAACGTGATGTCTGATGCTACTCCCGAATACGTAAGGTATAGGTAGTTGGTTTGTGCCGGATATTCGGCCGCCAGCGTGTCTATCTGCTTCACAACGGGCAGTATGCCAGCGTTCTTGCGCCTGTCTCTCACGATGAGCAGAGCCTTGTGCATGTTGCCAATCTCCTTTTCCAGGCCCACGGCGCGTGCTATCTGGAAGTCGGTGAAGCCATATACCTTTGCCGTGCGCAGCAAGTCGTTAGACAAGGTGTTGATGTTCTGCTTCTTCATCTCCTCGTCTATGTCGATGATGTGCTTGAGCTTATAGAGGAACCACTTGTCTATCTTGGTGAGATCGTGTATCTGGTCGATGGTGTAGCCGCGGTGCATGGCCTTCGAGATGACGAACACGCGCTTGTCGGTAGGCTCGCGCAGGGCGGTGTCTATATCGGGTATCTCCAGCTCTTTGTTCTCTACAAAGCCGTGCATGCCCTGGCCTATCATGCGCAGACCCTTCTGTATGGCCTCCTCGAAGTTGCGACCTATGGCCATAACCTCGCCCACCGACTTCATGCTGGAGCCCAGTTCCTTGTCTACTCCGCGGAACTTAGAAAGGTCCCAACGCGGTATTTTGCACACCACATAGTCGAGCGCGGGCTCAAAGAAGGCGCTTGTGGTCTTGGTAACCGAGTTCTTCAGCTCGAACAGGCCGTAGCCCATGCCCAGCTTGGCGGCCACGAAGGCAAGTGGATAGCCCGTAGCCTTAGAGGCCAGAGCAGATGAGCGTGACAGGCGGGCGTTCACTTCTATGACGCGATAGTCCTCGCTCTTGGGGTCGAAGGCATACTGCACGTTGCACTCGCCCACGATGCCTATGTGGCGAATTATCTTAATGGCCAGTGCGCGCAGCTTGTGATACTCTGAGTTGGTGAGCGTTTGTGAGGGCGCGATGACGATAGATTCGCCCGTATGAATGCCCAACGGGTCGAAGTTTTCCATGTTACACACCGTTATGCAGTTGTCATATTGGTCGCGCACCACCTCGTATTCAATTTCCTTCCAGCCTTTGAGGCTCTTCTCAACCAGCACCTGCGGCGAGAAGGAGAAGGCCTTTTCGCAGATGCGGTTCAGCTCTTCCTCGTTGTCGGCAAAGCCTGAGCCGAGACCGCCCAGGGCATAGGCGGCGCGTATGATGACGGGGTAGCCCACCTCGCGGGCAGCCTTTCGTGCTGCCTGAATGTCTTCGCAGGCCTCACTCTTGATGGTCTTAACGCCTATCTCGTCCAGTCTTTCTACGAAGAGCTCCCTGTCTTCGGTGTTCATGATGGCCTCGACGGGTGTTCCGAGCACCTTTACGCCATACTTTTCGAGCACTCCGCTCTTGTAAAGCTCCACTCCGCAGTTGAGCGCTGTCTGCCCTCCGAAGGAGAGGAGAATGCCGTCGGGGCGTTCTTTCTGTATGACGCGCTCCACGAAATAGGGCTGCACGGGCAAGAAATAAATCTGGTCGGCCACGCCCTCTGATGTTTGCACGGTGGCAATGTTGGGGTTGATGAGCACGGTGCTTACGCCTTCTTCGCGCAGAGCCTTGAGGGCTTGTGAGCCAGAATAGTCGAACTCGCCGGCCTCACCTATCTTTAACGCTCCTGAACCCAGAAGCAATACTTTCTTTATGTTAGCGTCCTTCATTTTTAAGTGATTATATTTGAAAGTGTAAGGAGATAAAGGTTACTTGAGCGTCTCGATGAACTTATCGAACATAAACTCGGTGTCTACCGGTCCTGAGCACGCTTCCGGGTGGAACTGACTGGAGAACCAGGGGTTGCTCTTATGGCGTATGCCCTCGTTAGAGCCGTCGTTCATGTTCACGAAGAGCTCTTCCCAGTCGGCGGGCAGTGTCTTGGCGTCTACGGCATAGCCATGGTTTTGCGAGGTGATATAGCAGTTTGTAGTGCCCAGCAGGCGCACGGGCTGGTTGTGCGAGCGGTGTCCGTACTTCAACTTATAGATGGTAGCGCCGGCTGCCTTGGCAAGTAGTTGGTTGCCCATGCATATTCCGCAGATGGGCTTTGTGCCCTGGCTCATGTACTTGCGTATCACCTCCACGGCCGGAGCGCATGTGTCAGGGTCGCCGGGACCGTTGGCCAGGAAGAGTCCGTCGAACTCTATCGATGTGTAATCATAGTTCCAGGGCACCCTGATAACCTCCACGCCACGGTTGATGAGACACCTGATGATGTTGTTCTTTACGCCGCAGTCTACGAGCACCACCTTCTTTCCGGCTCCCTCGTTGTAGCGTATCACCTGCTTGCACGACACCTTATCCACGAAGTTAACGCCCTCATACTGTGCCTGCGGTATGTTGTCGGGCTCGTCGTCGAACACTATCTGCCCCATCATCACGCCATGTTCGCGCAGCACCTTGGTCAGTTGTCGCGTGTCGATGCCCGTTATGCCGGGCACCTTCTCGCTCTTCAGCCAGTCGGCAAGGCTCTGCTGAGCATTCCAGTGGGAGTATTGTTCAGAGTAATCGGCCACGATGAGCGCCGAGACGTGAATGCGATCAGACTCCATAAAGCGCTCTATGCCGTTGTCGTCTTTGGTGAGTGGCGGCACGCCATAGTTGCCTACGAGCGGGTAAGTCATGGTGAGGAGTTGCCCGGCATAGGAAGGGTCGGTGAGACTTTCAGGATATCCCATCATAGCCGTATTGAAAACAACCTCTCCGGCAACGGGCTTCTCGTATCCGAAAGATTTTCCATGGAACTTAGTTCCATCACTCAAGACTAATGTAACGTTTCGCATATCGTGTTTAGAATTTCTGTTCGTATTGGTAATATTTCTCTATGTAGTTGATGAAAGCCTGGTTGCAAAGGCGCATACCACCCGGTGTGGGGTAGTTGCCGGTGAAATACCAGTCGCCTTTATGGTCGGGTATAGCCTTGTGCAGGCCCTCGATAGACTGGTAAACAATGTCTACCGGGGTCTTCATGTCCTCAGGCCGCAGCATCTCTACTATCTTGCGGTTAATCTCTTCTACGCTGAAGGGCTCGTAGATGGCCTGCACGCAGTTGCGTATGGGGCCCGTCTTCTTGGCCACTTCCAGCTGGCAGTTGCGGTAGGTGTCGTCTACCAGGTCGTACATACCGCGCTCCTTGATGAGCTCTATGGTAGCGCGGAACACGCAAAACTCCTCCAGACGGGGCATGTCTATGCCGTAATAGTCGGGATAGCGTATCTGCGGCGCACTCGACACGATGACTATCTTATGCGGATGCAGGCGGTCCAGGATGCGCAGGATAGACTCCTTGAGCGTTGTGCCGCGCACGATGGAGTCGTCTATGATAACCAGATTGTCCTGATGGGGCACGATGCTCTCGTACGTAATGTCGTAAACGTGGCTGGCAAGATCGTTTCTTGAGTTGCCCTCTGTGATGAAGGTGCGCAGCTTAATGTCCTTCCACGCCACCTTTTCTGACCTTACATAGGCTGAGAGAATTTCTTCCAGCTCCTCATGAGTGGGTATATGGCCCAGCTGCTCTATGCGTTTTATCTTCTGAGCGTTTACATATTGCTTAAAGCCGTCAAGCATTCCGTAGAACGCAACCTCGGCCGTGTTGGGTATAAACGAGAATACGGTGTGCTCGGTGTCATAGTTCACGGCCTTCAGAATGGGGTCTACGAGTTGCTCGCCCAGCTTTTTGCGCTCGCGATATATGTCTCTGTCTGAGCCACGGCTGAAGTATATGCGCTCGAACGAGCAGGCCGCGTCGCCCTTTTGCGGCAATATGCGCTGCACCTTGCACTGTCCGTGCTTGTTCACGATGATGGCCTCGCCGGGTTGCAGCTCGCAGATGTCGTCGCACTCCAGGTCGAAGGTGGTTTGCAGCACGGGCCTTTCGGAGGCAATGACCACTATCTCGTCGTTGCGATAGTAGAACACGGGCCTTATGCCCCATGGGTCTCGCATGGTGAAGGTTTCGCCCGAGCCTGTGATACCGCTTATGACGTATCCTCCGTCAAACTGGTTCAGGGTGGTCTTCAGCACGTTGGCCATCTCCATGTGGTCGTCTATGTAGTGTGTGATGTCGGTGTCTTTCAATCCCAACTTGCATGCCTCGCGATAGTTGCGCTCGGCTTCGCGGTCGAGACGATGGCCCATGAGCTCTAATAATATATAGGTGTCGCTGTAGATGCGTGGGCACTGTCCCTGCTTCACCAGCTTCTGGAACACCTCATCCACGTTGGTCATGTTGAAGTTGCCGCACACGCAGAGGTTCTTAGCCTTCCAGTTGTTGCGTCTCAAGAAGGGATGCACGTACGTTATGCCGCTCTTGCCTGTTGTGGAGTAGCGCAGATGGCCCAAGTAGAGCTCGCCCACGAAGGGCAGGTTGGCCTTGGCCCATTTGGCGTCGGCCAGCTGCTGGGGCGTGAGGTCGCGAAACTTGCGCTGCACGGTGCCGAATATCTCGGTGATGGCGTTAGACCCTTCGGCCCTTTCACGAAACATATACTCGTTGCCGGGCTCTGTGTTGAGCTTGCAGCATGCTATGCCAGCGCCCTCCTGACCGCGGTTGTGCTCCTTCTCCATCATCAGATAGAGCTTGTTGAGGGCATACATCCACGTGCCGTACTTCTGCTGGTAGTAGTCTAAAGGCTTCAGAAGTCTTATCACGGCAACGCCACAATCCTCATGTATCTTGCTTTCCATTGACGCTCCTTGGTTATTCAACAGTTACTGATTTTGCCAGGTTTCGGGGCTGGTCTACGTTTTTGCCCTTGCAAACGGCAATGTGATAAGCCAGCAGCTGCAGGGGTATGGTGGTTATCAGAGGCTCCAGACATTCTATGGTCTCGGGCAGTTCAATCACCTCATCGGCTATCTTCGCTATGGTGGAGTCGCCCTTTGTCACCAGTGCTATCACCTTTCCGTGGCGTGCCTTCACCTCCTCTATGTTGGAGAGTATCTTTTCATACATGGCATCCTTTGTAGCGATGACCACGCAGGGCATGTCTGAGTCTATCAGGGCGATGGGTCCATGCTTCATCTCGGCAGCAGGATAGCCCTCGGCATGTATATAGCTAATCTCCTTAAGCTTCAGCGCGCCCTCCAGAGCCACGGGGTAAGAGTAGCCACGACCCAGATAGAGGAAGTTGCGGGCATAGGTAAACTCGCGTGCCATCTGCTCTATCTGCTTGTTGCCCTTGAGCACTTCGCGTATCTTGTCGGGTATCTCGCTAAGCGCGTTCACCGTTTCGAGATAGTCCTTGCGGCTGATGGTGCCCTTGGCCTCGCCCAGAGCGAGGGCAAACATGGTGAGCACCGTGACCTGACCTGTGAAGGCTTTGGTAGACGCCACGCCAATCTCCGGACCCACGTGTATGTAAGAGCCTGTGTTGGTGGCACGTGGTATGCTTGAGCCTATGGCGTTGCAGATGCCGTAGATGAAGGCTCCTTTTTGCTTGGCCAGCTCCACTGCGGCCAGTGTGTCGGCCGTCTCGCCGCTCTGTGATATGGCTATCACCACGTCGTCTTTCTCTATCACGGGGTTGCGGTATCTGAATTCAGAGGCATACTCCACGTCTACGGGTATGCGGCAGAAGTGTTCTATGAGCTGCTTGCCTATCAGTCCGGCGTGCCAGCTTGTTCCGCAGGCCACGATGATAATGCGGTGAGCGTCGAGCAGCTGCCGTCTGTAGTCGATGATGGCGCTCAGCGTCACCCTGTCTCTATCGGCATTGATACGGCCCCTCATGCAGTTGGTGAGGCATTCGGGCTGCTCAAAAATCTCTTTCAGCATGAAGTGGGGGTAGCCACCCTTTTCTATCTGACCCAGATTGATGTCTACTGTCTGCACGGGCAGGTCTTGCTCCTCGTTGAGGATGCTCACCACTTTGAGCTCCTGACCCAGCTTCATCAGGGCGATGTTGCCGTCTTCCAGGTACACCACCTTGTCGGTGTACTCCACGATGGGGCTGGCATCAGAGCCCAAGAAGAACTCGTTGTCGCCGATACCTATCACCAGCGGGCTCTGCTTGCGTGCCGCGATGATCTGATCGGGCTGGCGCTTGTCGAGCAAAGCGATGGCATAGGCGCCTATCACCTGGTGCAGGGCCACGCGAACAGCCGTCAGCGTGTCGAGGTTCTTCTTTACTTGAATGTACTCAATGAGCTGTACGAGCACCTCTGTGTCGGTGTCAGAGCGAAACTTCACGCCCTTCTCCATCAGGTTTTTCTTTATCTCGGCATAGTTCTCGATGATGCCGTTGTGTATGATGGCCAGATTTTTTGATTCAGAGTAATGTGGGTGGGCGTTCACAGCCGATGGCTCGCCGTGGGTTGCCCAGCGTGTATGGGCTATGCCGGTTGTTCCACTAAGGTCTTTGTCTGCGCACAGCTGTTCCAGATTGGCTACTTTTCCCTTCGTTTTATACACGCTCAGGTTGCCATCGTCGTTGACCAGCGCAACACCTGCGCTGTCGTAACCACGATATTCCAAACGCTTGAGTCCTTTGATAAGGATGGGATAAGCCTGACGTTTACCCAAATAACCTACAATTCCGCACATATATTATTCGTTTTTTGTGATGTTTTATTCTATATATATAATAAGGTGTAAATGCAGCAACGCCGTTAGTTGCGCAGGATGTTAACCAGCAGCGAGGCCACGGAGGTCACGATGCCCACCAGTGAGAACCACAGCGAGGTGGATTGTCCGAAGGCTGAGTTCTTGGCTTGCACGTTGTTGGGCTGCACATACAGCACGTCGTTTTGTTGCATATAATAATAAGGTGAGTTGATGAGGTTGGCGTCGTTCAGGTTCAGGCGCACCTTATGCTTCTCACCGCTTTGGTCTTCGCGTATCAGCAGCACGTTGTCGCGGCGTCCGTAGAGCGAGAGGTCGCCTGCCGAGGCAATGGCTTCGAGTATGGACATCTTTTCTTGCGACACGGGAATAACGCCGGGGCTCTTCACCTCGCCCAGCACCGTGATGCGATACGAGCTCATCTGCACCGTGACGATGGGGTTCTCCGTCCGAGCCAGATAGGGTTGTATCTTACTCTTGATAAGGTCTTCGCACTCCGTCTTGGTGAGTCCCACCACGTGTATCTTGCCTATGATGGGGAAGTTGATAAAGCCGTCGTTGTCTACCAGATATCCCTGCAGGTTACCAGTGTTTGACGAGAGACTTCCGCCTGAGCCCACAGAGCTTTGTACGGCCAGGTTGAAGGGCGCCGACGCAGCGGGGTCGGTGGTGTGTACGGTGATGGTGAGCATGTCTTTAGGCATGATCTTGGCATCGAACAATCCTCTGGAGGCCTCCAAGCTAATGGAGTCGATGTTAGTGAAATAAGGGATTTGCTTGCTGCTCTGGCATCCGCCCAACACTACCGTAAAGGCGATCACCAATAGTGAGAACAATAGTTTTTTCATTTTTCTTGCGCAATTCGTATATACGCTTGCAAAAATAGTGATTTATTTCGATATTGACAAACAAACACTAATTTTTGTTCCGCCTTTTATGACTGTAAGTATGGTTTGGCAAGATTATTCTTGCCTGAGTGCCTTCATTGGGCTTGTGTTTTGCCGGGTGGCGCTCCTTTCGGCCGCTGCGTGCAAGTCTTGTTGTGGGATAGGGGCACTGGGGAGGGTGGACTCGGCCGTTGATGGATGATGCTGGCTACTTTTTGGGATGTGGGGTAGGGATGTGGCAGGCGCACCTGGAGCGTGGATGTTCTATAAGCCGTATGTTCTTGCGTTTCGAAATAGGCCTTTTTGCCTTGCAATATAGGCCTTTTTGGCGTGCGAAATAGGCATTATTGAACGCCAAAAAGGCTACACTCAAAATCGTAGCGTCTAACTTATCGTGCCTCCGCTCGCCATGAAGCACGGAGAATACCCGAAAAATAGGCGTTGGAGAGCATTTGCTATCCGCCCGATGATACAAGGCTTGTTGATGGCCGATTGGGGTGCAGGGCCCCTTGAGCGAGTCCTTCTGCGCTCTTGGGCGTGCCTTCATGAAACGCATTCTATGGGTTATCAGCTCATTATATTCCTTAGCCCACGGTTTGCCGCGCTCCACGTAAACGGCCACAAGGGGCAAGTGCTGCCTCGGATGCGAGCGTCAACGCACTTCATAAGCCCGCAAAACAATGCGCAGACCCATGGCCTTCCCGGGTGGGTTGGCAGGGTCTGCGCAATAAGATGTTTTACAGCTATGTTGCCATGGGGCGGCATCGTCTAGGCTTTCGCTTCGTTCGAGCGTCCCTTGAATGATTTAATAGAACTTGAAGTAGCGGCGTGCGTTGTTGTACGAAATATCCTCTACCATGCGTCCGAGGGCCTCGCGGTCGTCAGGCAGCTTGCCCGACTCAACGTCATTGCCCAGCAGGTTGCAGAGCAAACGGCGGAAATACTCATGACGAGGATAGCTCAGGAAGGAGCGAGAGTCGGTGAGCATACCCACGAAACGAGACAGAAGGCCCAGCACGGAGAGGGCGTTCATCTGGCGTGTCATGCCGTCGAGCTGGTCGTTGAACCACCAGCCGGAACCGAACTGTATCTTTCCGGGCTCTGAACCATCCTGGAAGTTGCCCAGCATAGTGGCAATCACCTCGTTGGCGCAGGGGTTCAGACAGTAGAGTATGGTACGTGTGAGCTTGTGCTCGCTGTTGAGCTCGTCGAGGAAGTGGCTCATGGCGCGTGCCGTGTTAAACTCGCCGATAGAGTCGAAGCCCGTGTCAGGACCCAGCTTCTTATACATAATGCTGTTGTTGTCGCGTATAGCGCCATAGTGATACTGCTGTGTCCAGCCGGCATCATAGTCCATCTCGGCCGACACCTTGAGGAAGGCGTGCTTGTACTGGCGCACCTCTTCTACGGAGAGATGCTGTCCGCGCATGGCCTTCTCGAATATCACCTCTATCTGGCTGTCGGTATATGGGTCGTCGTAAAACTCCTCCACACCGTGGTCGGCGAGCTTTCCGCCGTTCTCAGCAAAGAAGTCATGACGCTTCTGCAGGGCATCCACCATGTCGTTGAAGGTTCTTACCTCAACGCCGGCTGCCTCGCCCAGCTTCTCCATATAGTCGGCAAAGCCTTCCTTCTCTATGTTCATGGCCTTGTCAGGGCGCCATGCCGGAATCATCAGGGCGTCGCCGTCCTTGCGTGTCTCGCGGTAAACCTTGTGCCAGTGCAGGTCGTCTATAGGGTCGTCGGTGGTGCACACGCACTCCACGTTGTAGTGTCGCATCAGGCCGCGTGCGCTGAATTCAGGCAGCTTGAGCTTTTCGTTGCACTCGTCGTATATCTCTTTTGCCGTGGCAGGTGAGAGCAGCTTGGTGATGCCAAAGGCTGTCTTGAGCTCCAGGTGCGTCCAGTGATACAGAGGATTGCGGAAGGTGTAAGGCACTGTCTCGGCCCACTTCTCAAACTTCTCCCAGTCGGTTGTGTCCGTACCTGTGCAGTAGCGCTCGTCAACGCCGTTGGTACGCATGGCACGCCACTTGTAGTGGTCGCCGCCCAACCATAGCTCTGTGATGCTCTTAAACTTGTGATCCTCAGCTACCATCTGCGGAATGAGGTGACAATGATAGTCAATAATAGGCATTTTGGCAGCATGATTGTGGAAAAGATCCTGCGCTGTTTCAGTCTCAAGCAGGAAGTTTTCATCCATAAACTTTTTCATATTGATTTAACGTTTTAAGAAGTTCTGTTTCTTTTCTACTTGCAAATGTAGTAAAAAATTTTGGAGGGAACATTTTTTTAAGCTATATTTGCACTTAAATTCACGCAAACGATGTCGTATACTGAAAATACTTCCAGTTCATCGCCCTGTCGCTTCCAGCGCACGGGCAAGGTTTTCCTCATTTACACAGGTGGCACCATAGGTATGGGGCATAACCCCGACACGGGTGCGTTGGAGCCTCTCGACTTCAATCATCTCATGGATAACGTGCCTGAATTCAAGCAGTTGCCTACCAAGGTAGACGTATATCAGTTTACGCCGCCCATCGATTCGTCTGACATCTCGCCCCGTCAGTGGGCCCAGTTGGTGCGCATCATTTCGCAGAGATATGACGAGTATGACGGCTTTGTCATCCTTCATGGCACCGACACCATGGCCTATACGGCATCTGCACTGTCGTTCTTGCTCGAAAATCTCACCAAGCCCGTCATTCTGACAGGTAGTCAGCTGCCCATCGGACAGCTGCGCACCGACGGCAAGGAAAATATGATGACCAGCCTGGAGCTGGCCTCTGCCTGCCACGAAGACGGCACGCCGATGGTGCCGGAGGTGTGCATCTACTTCAACGGAAAGCTTATCCGGGGCAACAGAGCGACCAAGCAGAACGCCGATGGCTTCAATGCTTTCGACTCGTTCAATTATCCCCACCTCTGCGATGCGGGCGTCAACCTGGTCTTTCATGAGCATGAAATACGCAAGCCCGACTTCACCAAGCCCATGATACCGCACACGGCCATCGACTCCAACATTGTTGTGCTGAGCCTCTTTCCGGGTTTGCAGGAGAGCATCATACGCCATGTGCTTGAGTCGCCCGAGCTTCGCAGCATCGTGATGCGCAGCTTTGGCAGTGGCAACGCGCCCCAGACGCCGTGGCTGGCACGCCTGCTGAAGGAGGCAACCTATCGTGGCGTGCTCGTGGTGAACATCAGTCAGTGCTTGAGCGGCTGCGTGGAGATGGACCGATATAACACGGGCTACCAGCTGCACAAGAGCGGAGTGATAAGCGGACACGACAGTACGGTGGAGGCAGCGGTAACAAAACTGATGTGCTTGCAGGGCCGTTATCAGGACGTGCACATCATTCGCACGCTGATGGACCGTAACATCGCGGGCGAGATAAGCGTGTAGTCTAAGAGCTATTAGATAGAAACAACGATACTGAAAAGAGCACTTTTCCGATGGTTCAACCTACGGATGGATGCTCTTTTCTTTGTTTCTATGACTTGAGAAGATAAGTATTGCTTAACTATCTGAATATTAGCAATATGATGTCCGTTGCTTCATGCTTTGCTAAAATATTATTTACCAGATGGTTCTGCGCGTTTTCTTGCTTCTTAAAAGATGATTCTTATGGGTTTAAGAAAATGTCCTCATAAGAAAAAATACTTATAGTCTTTCTGTTTTTTGCGATATTATGTGTAATTTTGTAACCAAATCGTTAATAGAAGATGCAAAAGATAATTCGTATAAAGCAGGGAGTGACACGCATGGAGCGGTGGAGATTGGCCGAGCCCGTTGACTTTGAAAGCCTCGATGGCGAGCATATTGCCGTCGTAGGGCCTAACGCCGCGGGCAAGAGTATGCTCATCGACATGCTTACGGGTCGCCATCCACTGCTCAGACAAAGCCCTAGATATGACTTCGCGCCCAGCAAGAAAGCTTACGCAAGCGACAACATCAGGTACGTAACGTTCCGTGATACCTACGGCACGGATGCCGACCGCACCTACTTCTTGCAGCAACGTTGGGAGCAGCAAGAGATAGACGAGAGCATGCCCACCGTGCGACAGAGCCTTGAGGAGGCTTATCTGTTGGCCGGTGAAGATACGCCAGAGAGGCAAGCTATGCGGCAGAAGATATACAGCATGTTTCATCTTGACGAGCTGCTCGATAAGTATCTCATTCTGTTATCAAGCGGCGAATTGCGTAAGTTCAAGCTTGCCACCATGCTTTTTGCACAACCTCGCGTGCTCATTCTCGACAATCCGTTCATCGGACTCGACGCTGCCACCTGCCAACAGTTACGTGTCTTGCTAGCCACTCTAGCCTCCGAGGGCAGCGTGCAGCTCATCCTTGTGGTGAGCAGGGCGCAAGACATTCCGGAGTTTATCACGCATGTGGTGGAGGTAAGGGGCATGAGGGTGATGCCAAAAGTGACGCGTGACTATTATCTGTCGCATTGCTACACCGTGCCCACACACGTGCTAGACCATCAAAGAGAGCAAGAGATTCTGGCGTTGCCTGCGAATAGCAAGCAATATCATTCTGATGTTGTGGCGCAACTCAACCATGTGAGCATACGTTATGGACAGCGCACCATACTGAAAGACCTGAGTTTCACCGTGCATACGGGCGAGCATTGGGCGCTGAGCGGTGAGAATGGGGCAGGCAAGTCTACCCTGCTGAGCCTCATCTGCGCTGACAATCCGCAGAGCTATGCCTGTGACATCGTGCTCTTCGGCAAGCCGCGGGGCAGTGGCGAGAGCATCTGGGACATCAAGAAGCACATAGGATACGTGTCGCCTGAGATGCACCGGGCCTATCAGCGTGACATGCCTTGTCTGCGCATCGTGGCCAGTGGCCTCACCGATAGCGTGGGATTATATGTTCGTCCACATGAGGAGGATTACGGGCGGTGCCGCTTCTGGATGCGTATGTTGGGTGTTGAGCATCTGGCCGACCGCTCTTTCATGCAGGTGTCGAGTGGCGAACAGCGGCTTGTATTGCTTGCCCGAGCCTTTGTGAAAGACCCCGAGCTGCTCATACTCGATGAGCCTTTGCACGGACTAGACAGTATAAACCGTCAGCTGGTGAAGGATATTATCGACACGTTCTGCCGAAGACAAAACAAAACATTGATGATGGTGGCGCACTTCCCCGACGATCTTCCATCGTGCATCGATCATTCTGTGCACCTTATAAAGCATAAATAGGCTTTTCGCATTTTTTGGGGGCTGCCGCAAGACAATAGGTGTGCAGTAGGCATAAACATGTTACTCAGGTTCGCTAACGCACGATGAGCGTTAGCGCAAGCAAGGGTAGGGTGGGTTACAACAACTGATAATCGTTGCTAGAAGGCCTGTTTGTGGGCCCCAGTCCGGCGCCCCTCCGCTTGCGGACGCACCAAGGTACGTCCCTACATTTAGGATGTAATTATATTGTTGGGCGTAGGAGGCTGGCCGTCTCGGTGCCCGTTTCTCAATGTCCACCCACCGCACAATCATCGAACACCCTAACCACACTCAACAGTAGGGACGCTCGTTCGAGCGTCCGCAAGCGTCGTACAAGCGAATAATTATCAATTGGTTATGCTTATAATTGGGTACCAAGACCCGCCAACGGTTCGATTGCGTTGGGAGTTGATACGCCAATCACCCATGTGTCGTTTGAAACTGGACCCCGGTCCGGCGTCCCTCCGCTTGCGGACGCACCAAGGTACGTCCCTACATTTAGGATGTAATTATATTGTTGGGCGTAGGAGGCTGGCCGTCTCGGTGCCCGTTTCTCAATGTCCACCCACCGCACAATCATCGAACACCCTAACCACACTCAACAGTAGGGACGCTCGTTCGAGCGTCCGCAAGCGTCGTACAAGCGAATAATTATCAATTGGTTATGCTTATAATTGGGTACCAAAACCCGCCAACGGTTCAATTGCGATGGGAGTTGATACGCCAATCACCCATGTGTCGTTTGAAACTGGGCCCCAGTACGGCGCCCCTCCTATGGCGAACGGGCACTAAGAGGCTGTGCCCTGCATCGTTTTTTATAAGTTGATTATATGAAAAACAGAGTCTTACGTACCTCCAGACAATCGAATCTACGATATTGTGTAGGAACATGTTAACCTTTGGGGTGCGTCCAGGCACCCCAAAGAGCATTTATATGCGCAGGCCTTTCAGGATGCCATCCATCTGCTGCTTGGTCTCTATGGTGGTAGGCACGAGCGGCAAGCGCAGCACATTCTCTATCATACCCATATCGTTGAGCAGTGCCTTCACGCCGGCTGGGTTGCCGTCTACAAAGAGCAGCTTATAAAGTTCGGTGAACTGATGGTGTATCTTGCGCGCCGGAGCATATTCACCGTTAAACTCCAAGCGTATCATACGCGAGAATTCCTTGGGCAGGGCATTGCCTATCACAGAGATAACACCCACCGCGCCGCTTGCTATCATGGAGAAGGTGAGGGCGTCGTCGCCGCTTATCACCTCGAAGTTGTCGGGCTTGTTCTTGATAATCTCGTCCACCTGCTCCAGCGAACCGCTGGCCTCCTTCACGGCAACGATGTTAGGACAGTCTTTAGCCAGCCTCACCGTGGTGGCCGCCTTCATGTTTACGCCGGTGCGTCCGGGCACATTATACATCACCAAAGGCAGCGGAGCCTCTTTTGCAATGGCTTTAAAGTGCTGATAAAGACCTTCTTGCGAGGGCTTATTATAGTAAGGGCAGATAGACAGAATACCGTCTATACCGCTCCATGGCGTGCTCTTCATGTCCTCTATCACGGCCATGGTGTTGTTGCCTCCGCAGTATTTCAGAATGGGCACCCTGCCTTTATCCACCCTTTTCACCACCTCCGTGATCTCGTCCTTCTCCTGTCTCGTCAGGCAAGGAGCCTCGCCCGTAGTGGCAAGGATGCACAGGAAGTCTGCGCCATTGCTAATCTGAAAGTCCACCAACCGCTCTAGCGCGTCGTAATCCACTGAGCCGTCGGCTCTGAAAGGTGTGATGAGGGCAATGCCCAGCCCCCTGAATATGTTTTGTGCCATAGTCTATAATGTTTCGAATTCGTTGCAAATGTACGAAAAGTTATGCATATTAAGCGCCTTATGTTCTATTTTTTAAGAATTATAAGGTTTTTCACTTGCTTCCTATATACAGGAACACCATGCCCAGGAGCACCATGGCCAGGTCGAAAGCCTTGGCTTTGAGGTTCTTTTCATGAAAGAAGATGGCTCCGAAGAGGAAGCTCACCACCACGCTTCCGCGCCGTATCATCGACACGATGGATATCATGGCGCCGTCTAGCGACAGGGCGTAGAAGTAGACAAAGTCGGCCGCCGAGAGAAACACTGATATGAAGATGATGCACCAGTCCCAGTGAAACGGAGTCTGAGGTAACAGCTGTTTGCCGTCCTTCCGGTGCCCTAAGGGCTTGCAGGTGGTTATGAGCAGCACGATGCCCATCATAATCATCTGATAGAAGTTGTACCAGCTTTGCACCATCATCTTATCCAGACCTATGCCACCGTTGGCAGGCGGAGCCATAAGAAACTTGTCATACAGTCCGCTGGCGGCTCCTACGAGGGCTCCGAGCGCTATGCACCATATCCAAACGTTATGTTCGAAGTTGATGCCCTCGCGCTTGCTGCTTCTCGAGAGCATGAAGAAGGAGCCCACGGCCAGCAGCACTCCTATCCATTGCCACACGTTGAGCCGCTCGCCGTAGATGAGCATGGCGCCCAGCAACACCAGCACCGGGCGCGTGGCATTGATGGGACCGTAGATGGTCAGGGGCACGTGCTTCATGCCGAAGTAGCTGAGCGTCCAGCTGGTGAGCACGATGACGCTCTTGAGCACAATCCACTTGTGCATCTCCCATCCTCCGCTTGCCACGTGAAAGATGCTGCCGTCCAGACAGTGGGTGCTGTAAGAGAGCACGATGAAGGGCAGAAAAATGAGTGTAGAGAAAAGCGTGTTGAGAAACAGCACGGTGATGACGGCGTTGCCCGTGAGCGACTTCTTCTTAAACGAGTCGTAGAAGCCGAGCAGCGTAGCCGATAGAAAAGCCAGTAAAAGCCACATACGTTTATTTGTTTTATCCTGTTACAAGTCAATATATTATATTCGTCAGAGCCAGTCCCTTGGCCGGAACGCTCTCGCCGGCGTCGCTGCGCCGTCCGCCCTCGAGCACGCGGTCTAGGTCTTGCAGCGTCATGCGGTGGCGCCCCACCTCTATCAATGTGCCCACCACGGCGCGCACCATGTTGCGCAGAAAGCGGTTGGCCTCTATAGTAAAGACCCACTGTCCGGGCGCCTCCTCCACCCACCGGGCGTGTGTGAGTTGGCAGATGGTGGTCTTAGAGTCGGCCCCCGCCTTGCAGAAGCAGGCAAAGTCGCGCGTGCCGATGAGCCTCTCAGCTCCCGCGTTCATCAAGTCGAAGTCCAACTTGTAATGTATCTCCGTAGAATAGTGCCGCAAGAACGGATCTTTATATAGGTGCAGGCGATACTGATATTGCCTGCTGCGTGCCGAGAAGCGTGCGTGCATGTCCTGGGCCACGGGCACCACGCGGCTCACGCCAATGTCTTGCGGCAGCAGGCGGTTCAGCCTGTAGGCCAGCTGTGGGGCGTCGAGGGGTTCGGGAGCGTCGAAGTGAGCCACCATCATGCGGGCGTGCACGCCGGCATCTGTGCGTCCGGCCCCCGTCACCGGGGTGGGTCGGCGCAGCAAAGTGGCGAGAGCCTGTTCAAGTTTTTCTTGAACCGACACGCCGTTGGGCTGTATCTGCCATCCGTGGTAGGCAGCTCCGTCGAACGATAGGTATATGAAATATCGCTGCATAATCGATGTGCAAAGTTAATGAAAATAGCCGTAACCACCGCAAAAAGCCGAAAGAAATAATGCCCGGCACCCGCCCCGACGCTTGTCTCAGCCCCCTAAAAAGGCGTTATTTATTGGTTTTACATTTGCATGGGCACAAAATTATAACTATCTTTGCAACGTTAATTATACATAAGTCCTTATGAGCAAGAAAATAGCAGTGAGCTTGTTGCTCGCCCTTACCGTGACGCTCACGGCGCAGGCACAGCACAAGCAGTCGCTGATGAAGCGAATAACAGAGGCCGCCAAGGAGACCCTAAACGACATGAAGCAAGACACCAAGCCGCAGGCCGTGCACAACCAGTGGGACATGTACGTCATTCCGCATGTGGGACTGGCCGTGTCTAACATCACCTATAGCGGCGACATGCATCCCGGCGTGCGTGCCGGAGTAGACTTTGAGGGCGTCATGCTGCCCAGACTCTCAGTGACCATCGGCATAGACTATCTCAATCAGGGTGCCGCCAACGTGCCTTACGGTGGACAGAAATACGACTATTCGTTCGGACTGATAGACACCAATCTGCTGGCTCACTGGTATCCGCTTCACACCAAGCCCCTTAGCGTCTTCGCAGGAGTAAGGGCTACCCGCGTGGTGAGCGCCAAGGCAACATTGGGCGGCAGCCATACCGACATCAAAGACCAGATGCATTCGCAAGACCTGAGCTTCCCCGTGGGCGTTACCTACGAGTGGGGACAGTGGCAGGCCGACCTGCGTTACGACATAGCCTTCAGGCGTATGGCGCACAGCGAGAAGGCTAAGATGGTGCTGGGCGACTATCGCAACGACGCCCTGATGCTCACCGTGGGATACAAGATACAACTGTTCTGATGGCAAAAGGGCCGTTCTTGTTAGTCGAAAAGGCCTATTTCGCACGCCGAAAAGGCCTATTTCGCAAGGCAAAAAGGCCATTATCGTGAGGCAAAAAGATAATTACAGACAAGGTTAACAGAATATATGGATAAGAAAGACTTGCGCATCGTGTTTATGGGCACACCCGAGTTTGCCGTAGGCACGCTGCGCGCCCTCGTGGAAGGAGGTTATAATGTGGTGGCTGTGGTGACACAACCCGACAAGCCTGTGGGCCGTCATCAAGACCAGCTGCATCAGAGTGAGGTGAAGCAATATGCCTTGGCGCAGGGCCTGCCGGTGCTGCAACCCGTGAAGATGAAGGACCCCGACTTTGTGAGCCGGCTGGCCGGCTATCGCGCCGACCTGCAGGTGGTGGTGGCCTTCCGCATGTTGCCGGAAGTGGTGTGGGCCATGCCGCGCTTCGGCACCTTTAATGTGCACGCCGCATTGCTGCCCCAGTATCGCGGAGCGGCGCCCATCAACTGGGCCGTTATCAACGGCGAGACGGAGACGGGCGTTACTACCTTCTTCCTGGATCACGACATAGACACGGGCCGCATCATCCTGCAGAAGCGCTTCGCCATACCCGACGACGCCGACGTGGAGTATGTTTACGACGGCCTGATGGGCTTAGGAGCGCAGGCTGCCATAGAAACCATCAACCTCATACTGCAAGGCGACGGCACCATAACCTCTGAACCGCAAGACAACCTGGCCCAGGGCATGGAGCTGCACGGAGCGCCCAAGATTTTCAAAGACACCTGCCGCATCAACTGGCAGCAGCCGCAGAAGCGGGTGTACGACTTCATTCGCGGCTTGTCGCCCTATCCCGGAGCATGGACCACCTACAACCGCAAGGGCAAAGACACGGTGCTGAAAATCTTTAAGACGGCCAAGACGCAGCGCAAGGCCACCGGCGAGCCGGGCTCTATGCAGGTAGACGGCGGCAAGCTCTATGCCAACTGTGCCGACGAGCAGCTGCAGGTGCTGGAGCTGCAACAGAGCGGCAAGAGGCGTATGCAGGCTGCCGACTTCATCAACGGCTGGCAAAACGCCTGACTGGGTGGGGCGGCAGAGTGGCAGCACCCGCCCGCCCCAAGTGCAGGCACACGGCCTCGCAGGTGAGCAGATTGACATGAAAGGCTAAAAATGTGGCCGTTATTGCCAACGTTTCGCTTTTTTTTCATACCTTTGCACCATTATATATAATCGGATAGGATGAGGCGCGGGCCCCATCTTCTTTTAAATAAAACTTATAACTATCGTGGCTGAAACTAAGTACATCTTCGTTACGGGAGGCGTGGTAAGCTCATTAGGAAAGGGCATCATCTCGTCTTCCATCGGTAAGCTCTTGCAAGCAAGAGGTTACAACATCACCATCCAGAAGTTTGACCCTTACATTAACATCGATCCCGGCACGCTCAATCCCTATGAGCACGGTGAGTGCTACGTGACCGTAGACGGCATGGAGACCGACCTGGACCTCGGACACTACGAGCGATTCACAGGCATTCAGACCACCAAGGCCAACTCCATGACCACCGGAAGAATATACAAGAGCGTCATAGACAAGGAGCGCCGGGGCGACTATCTGGGCAAAACCATACAGGTGGTGCCGCATATCACCGACGAGATAAAGCGCAACATCAAGCTCCTGGGGCAGAAGTATCACTACGACTTCGTCATCACAGAGATAGGAGGTACCATAGGCGACATAGAGAGCGCGCCCTTCCTCGAGGCTATCAGGCAACTGAAGTGGGAGCTGGGCAAGCGCGCCGTGAGCGTACACCTTACTTATATACCCTATCTCAAGGCTGCAGGCGAGCTCAAGACAAAGCCCACACAGCACAGCGTGAAGGAGTTGCAGAGCGTGGGTATACAGCCCGACGTGCTCGTACTCAGAACAGAGAAGCATCTGGACGACAACATACGCAAGAAGGTGGCTGCCTTCTGCAACGTAGACTTCGACTGCGTGATACAGAGCGAAGACCTCAAGAGCATCTACGAAGTCCCCGTCAACATGCAGAACCAGGGCCTCGACGAGGCTATTCTGCGCAAGTGCGGAGAGCCTATCGGCGAGAAACCGGCACTGGGTCCGTGGAAAACATTCCTCGACCGTATGCGCAACGCAACGGAAGAGGTGCACATCGGACTGGTTGGAAAATACGACCTGCAGGATGCCTACAAGAGCATCAGGGAGAGCTTGTCGCAGGCCGGCACCTATAACGACCATAAAACGGTTATCACCTTCATCAACTCAGAGAACATCACCGAGGATAACGTGGCCGAAAAGCTCAAGGGCCAGGACGGCATAGTGATATGCCCGGGCTTCGGACAGCGAGGCATAGAGGGCAAGATAGTTGCCGCCCACTACACCCGCACGCACAACATACCCACCTTCGGCATCTGCCTTGGCATGCAGATGATGGTGATAGAGTTTGCCAGAAACGTGCTGGGCTATGCCGATGCCAACAGTCGTGAGATGGACGAGAAGACTCCTCACAACGTGATAGACATCATGGAGGAGCAGAAAAATATCACCAACATGGGCGGTACGATGCGCCTCGGTGCCTATGAGTGCGTGCTCAAGCAGGGCTCCAGGGTGTTAGACATCTATAAGAAAGAACACATACAAGAGCGCCACCGCCACCGCTACGAGTTCAACAACGCCTTTGAGCAGGAGTTTGAAAAGCATGGCATGATGTGCGTGGGCAAGAATCCGGAGAGCGACCTCGTAGAGATCGTGGAGATACCAGGTCTGAAGTGGTATATAGGCACGCAGTTCCATCCCGAATATCAGAGCACGGTGCTCAAGCCGCACCCACTGTTCCTCGACTTCGTGAAGACGGCCATAGCCAATCAAAAGAAACAATAATCATCAAGAATACTATCACAGAAGTAAATGGATAAGAACACTATCATCGGCTTTGTGCTCATCGCCGCGGTACTCATAGGCTTCTCATGGTGGTCGCAACCCACCGAGCAGCAGAAGGCCGAGGCACGGGCGCAATTCGTGCGTGACTCTATCGCGGCTGTAAAGAAGCAGCAAAAAGAAACATCTCTCATGGCCCAGCAGGCCAAGGTGCGCGAGCAGGCCGCCAAAGACACGGCAGCTCTCTTTCATAACGCACTGGGTGGCGACAATAAGCTCATCACTCTGAGCAACAATAAGTTGTCCCTTACACTCTCAAGTAAAGGTGCCATGGTGAGCAAGGCCGTCATCAAAGGCTATAAGGGCCATAACCTTAAGTTTAAGGACGGCAGCCACGACGCGCCCGACGTGACGCTCTTCGACTCGAAAGACGTGGGCATGAACTTCACCCTAGAGGCTAAGGAGTTCAACGTCATGACGCAAGACCTCTACTTTAAGCCCTCCGGCGTGACCGATAGCACCGTGACCTTCACGGCGCAGGCCGCTCCCGGCAAGGCCATCGTCATCAGCTACAAGCTGGGCAAGGACTATATGCTCACCATGCAGATGAGGGCTCAGGGCATGGCAGAGCTCTTCTCACCCTCTTACAACCGTATGTCGGTGGACTGGAGAGAGCACTGCCGCCAGCAGGAGAAAGGCTTCACCTTCGAGAATCGCTATGCCACGCTCACCTATAAGAAGCAGGACGGCGGCACAGACTATCTGAGCGAGACCTCAGAAAAGCGCGACGAGCCCATCGAAGACCCCATGGAGTGGGTGGCATTCAAGAACCAGTTCTTCTCGGCTGTGATGATTCCGCGCTACGACTTCGATGCCAACGCCCAGCTCACCAGCATACCCCAGCCCAAGGGAAGCCTCTATCTCAAGCAGTATGAGGCCAAGATGAAGACCTTCTTCGACCCCCAAGGCAAGAAACCATCAGAGTTTGAGTTCTACTACGGGCCCAATGACTTCCGCCTCTTGCAGCGTGTTGAGAAGGAAAGCACCTACGGCAAGGACCTGCAGATGCAGCGCCTGGTGTACTTGGGATGGCCGCTCTTCAGAATCATCAACCGCTGGTTCACCATCTACGTGTTCGACTGGCTGTCTAAATGGTTCCCCATGGGAGTGGTACTCATCCTCATCACCTTGCTATTAAAGGTCATTACATACCCCATGGTGAAGAAGAGCTACATGAGTTCTGCCAAGATGCGCGTGCTCAAACCCAAGCTCGACGAGGCCACCAAGCAATATGACAAGCCCGAAGACCAGATGCAAAAGCAGCAGGCCATGATGCAGATGTATGCCGAATATGGCGTTAGCCCGCTCTCAGGATGTCTGCCCATGCTCATACAGATGCCTATCTGGATTGCCATGTTCAACTTTGTGCCTAACGCCATACAGCTGCGCGGTCAGAGCTTCCTGTGGATGTCTGACCTCAGCACCTACGATCCGCTCGTGGAATGGAACAGCAACCTCTGGCTCATAGGCGACCACCTGAGCCTCACCTGCGTACTCTTCGTCTTGGCACAACTCATATACAGCTGGATAACCATGCAGTTGCAGAAAGACCAGATGGTGGGTCAGCAGGCCGATCAGATGAAGATGATGCAGTGGATGATGTATCTCATGCCCCTCATGTTCTTCTTCATCTTCAACGATTACTCGTCAGGTCTTAACTTCTATTACTTCATCTCGCTCATCTTCTCGGCTGCCATCATGTTCACTCTCAGGCATACCACCAACGATGAGAAGCTCTTGGCAATACTCGAAGCCAAACGAGCAGAGAACAAGAAGAACCCCAAGAAAGCCTCAGGACTGGCTGCCCGTATGCAGGCCTTGCAGCAAATGCAGCAGCAACAGCAGCAGGAACTCAGGCGGAAGCAGGAGGAACTGAACCGTAAAAAGAAAGGACTCTAAGCAATGAACAAGACTTTAGTCATGGCGATGGCCTTACTCGGGGCCACGCCTTGCGCAGCACAGAAAGTGAATATAGGTAAGAGTAACATACAACTCAAGAGCGACCTCATGACACCTGAGGCGCTTTGGGCCATGGGACGCATAGGAAGTCCCAAGGCATCACCCGACGGACGGAGCATCGTTTACCAGGTGGGCTACTACAGCGTGGCCGAGAACAGGGGCCATCAGGTGATATGTGTCACCTCAGCCGACGGCAAGCAGAACCGCCAGCTCACCACATCGGCCGACAACGAGACCGACCCCGCATGGTCGCCCGACGGCAAGAGAATCTTCTTTCTCACCAACAGCCAGCTCTGGAGCATGGCTCCCGATGGCTCTGACAGGCGACAGCTCACGCACGATGCCACCGACATAGAGGGCTTCAAGCTCTCGCCCGACGGCAAGAAGGTGGTGTTGGTGAAGAGCATACCTTATCACGGAAGCATCAAGAAGAACCCCGACGACCTGCCTAAGGCCACCGGACGACTGGTGACGGATATGAACTACCGCCACTGGGACCACTACGTGGAGAGCATCCCTCATCCCTTCGTGGCTGACATAGCGGCCGACGGAACAGTGGGAGAGGGCACCGACATACTGAAAGGTGAGCCTTACGAGAGCCCCATGGCGCCCTTCGGAGGCGTGGAACAGCTGGACTGGAGCACCGACTCTAAGACCATAGCCTACACATGTCGTAAGAAGGAGGGCGTGGCTTACGCCAATTCTACCGACGCCGACATCTATCTTTACGACACGCAGACAGGTTCTACGCGCAACATCTGCAAGCCCGAAGGATATAAGGAGCCGGCCATCGACTACACCAAGTCGCTCGCCCAGCAGGCCGTAAACCATCAGCAGGGCGACATGATGGTGGGTTACGACGTCAATCCACGCTTCTCTCCCGACGGACAATACATTGCCTGGCAGAGCATGAGGCGCGATGGTTACGAGAGCGACCTTAACAGACTGTGCGTGATGAGCCTCAAAACGGGCAAGAAGACTTACGTTGTAGACAGCCGAAATTTTGATAGCAACGTGGATGACTATTGCTGGAGCGCTGACTCTAAGAGCATCTACTTCATCGGAGTGTGGCATGCCACCGAGATGGTTTACCAAGTGAGCAAGTTGGGCAAGCAGAACACGGTGACAAAACTCACCGACGGCGTGTTCGACTACGGCTCTGTGCAGCTCTTGGGCCGTCAGCCTAAGCTGCTGCTCACACGCCACTCTATGCTGCATCCCGACGACATCTACACCCTGGCGCTAGGCTCTAAGAAGACGGCAGAGCCTTTCCAGGTGACCGATGAGAACGCTCATATCTTCAAGCAGCTCGCTCTGCCCACCGTAGAGCAGCGCTGGGTGGCCACAACCGACGGCAAGAAAGAGCTGGTATGGATTATCCTACCACCGCATTTCGATGCCAATAAGAAGTATCCCACCTTATTATATTGTGAGGGAGGCCCGCAAAGTCCCGTATCACAGTTCTGGAGCTATCGTTGGAACTTCTCCATCATGGCTGCCCACGGCTATGTCATCGTGGCGCCTAACCGTCGAGGTCTGCCCGGATTCGGCAGCGAGTGGAACGAGGAGATAAGCGGCGACTGGACCGGACAGTGCATGAACGACTATCTCTCGGCCATCGACGACGCAGCCAACAACCTGCCTTACGTAGACCGCGACCGCATGGGTGCTGTGGGTGCCAGCTTTGGCGGCTTCTCCGTCTATTACCTCGCAGGCCATCACAACAAGCGCTTCAAGTGCTTCATCGCACACGACGGAGCCTTCAACCTCGAATCGATGTACACCGATACCGAGGAGGGATGGTTCTCCAACTGGGAGTATGACGACGCCTACTGGAACAAAGACCAGACCGAGCGCGCCCGCAAGACCTATGCCAACAGTCCGCATAAGGCTGTAGACAACTGGGATACGCCCATCCTGTGCATACATGGCGAGAAGGATTATCGCATCAATGCCAATCAGGGCATGGGCGCCTTCAACGCTGCCCGCATGAAGGGCATACCCGCAGAGCTGCTCATCTTCCCCGATGAAAACCACTGGGTGCTCAAGCCCCAGAACGGTATTCTGTGGCAGCGCACCTTCTTCAACTGGCTCGACCGCTGGCTCAAACAGAAGTAAGCCGTGCCGGCTGAAAATTGTAACACATCTTTAGAGACGACAAACAATCACAAGAATGACAGAAAAAATAGTAAAGAAACTGAATGACAGCACCGCCATGAGATGGACGGCGCTGTGTATGGTGGCCTTCGTGATGCTGTGCGGATACGTGCTGTCCGACGTCATGGACCCCCTGAAACCCCTCCTTGAGAAAGAACTGCTGTGGACATCGTCTGAGTATGGCATCTTCACCAGCGCCTACGGATGGTTCAACGTCTTCCTGCTCATGCTTATCTTCGGCGGTATGATACTCGACCGTATGGGCGTGCGCTTCACAGGTATGGCCTCATCTATCGTCATGGTGGTGGGCTGTGCCATCAAATACGCGGCTATAGCCGGATATATCGGTAACATGACCGACACCATTCTGGGCATCCACTCTATGGTGTTCTATGCCAGCATAGGCTTCGCCATCTTCGGCGTAGGCGTTGAGACGGCCGGCATAACGGTGAGCAAGATCATCGTGAAATGGTTTAAAGGCAAGGAGATGGCCCTCGCCATGGGCATGGAGATGGCCACGGCGCGCATCGGAACCATGCTGGCCATGCTCATCACAGTGCCCATCGCCAACGCCTTCCACAGCGTGGCAGCTCCTATATTGCTGTGCCTCATACTGCTCTGCATAGGCTTCATCAGTATGTTCATCTACACCTTCATGGATCGTAAGCTCGACAGCCAGCTGGCTAGCGAAGAGGAAGCTGAGGAGCCTTTCAAGGTGTCTGACATCATACCTATCATCAAGAACAAGGGCTTCTGGCTCATCGCCATACTCTGCGTGCTGTTCTATTCGGCCGTGTTCCCCTTCCTGAAGTATGCCGCCGACCTCATGGTGCAGAAGTATCACGTGTCTACCACGTGGGCAGGTTCCATACCTAGCTTGCTGCCTCTGGGTACTTTGTTCCTCACACCGCTCTTCGGCTACGTTTACGACCGCATCGGAAAGGGTGCCAGCATCATGATTCTGGGCTCGCTCATGCTCATTGGCGTGCACCTGGTGTTCGCATTGCCGTTCCTCGACAACTGGATCATAGCTGTTGTGCTCACCGTTATCCTGGGCATAGCCTTCTCACTTGTGCCCAGCGCCATGTGGCCTTCGGTGCCTAAGATTATTCCTGAGAAGCAGCTCGGAACAGCCTATTCGCTCATCTTCTGGGTGCAGAACTGGGGCCTCATGGGCGTGCCTTTGCTCATTGGCGTGGTGCTCGATAAGTTCTGCAAGCACGTAGGACCGGGCAATGTGGTGACTTACGACTACACGCTGCCTATGGTTATCTTCACAGCCTTTGGCGTGCTCGCCCTCATCTTCGCCCTGATGCTCAAGGCAGAGGATAAGAAGAAGCATTACGGACTGGAGGAACCAAACATCAAGAAGTAAATTTTCGTGGCCTTAATCCAAGGTAGTGATACTCGTTAGGGTGTCCGCACACCGGTTAATAAGCAACAAACGCCATAACCTTGTCCAACTTGTAGGGACGCGGTTATGGCGTTTTGTGTGGGAGGGTTGCCGTCCTGGTGCCTAGGGAGCGACGTGACACCCTTTGTCTCTAATGAATCTTAGGTTTGTTTATAAGCTTATGAGTCCGGCACAAGGCACGGTCACAGCATGGGATAACCATTGGCCTATTGCTTGCGGATGGTTACAAGGGGGATAATGAATTCATATCAAATTATCAAAACAGGCACTATTGCCTTGCAAAAACACCCTTTTTGCTGGACAAAAGTGCCTGTTTTGGAGTGTAAAAGCAGCTATATTGCTTTAGAGGATGACTAGGCCTGATATTACTTCACACTGTTTGGTTAATTATTACTGAATTGGTGTACAATTTTTTTCTTGTTTTCTGAAGAGCTTTACACTCTCAGTGAAAGTTTACTGATCTGCTTTACAGCAGAATTTTCTTTATCATTTTATCCAATAGCGT